>JAWLCA010000003.1:0-221897 GCA_041687395.1 Paracoccaceae bacterium
CCAGTCGATCAGGTCGGCGAGCTTCACCAGTTCGTGGCGCATGCCGAGCATCTCGACCAGGCGTGCGCGCAGCAGATCATCCTGTTCCGGGGGCGGCTTCCTGGGCTTCACATCGCAGCTCGAATTTGCAGGGTTCTGGCTGCGATAGTACAAAATGCTGCGTCCAAAACCTAAGAAAAACGCCGCGTTATGAAGCAGAAACAGTGGGGTGAGGCCATTCGTTTCACCTCGTGAACTTCTTGTACTTGATCCGCTTCGGCTCCACCGCGTCGGCGCCCAGGCGGCGTTTCTTGTCTTCCTCATAGGCTTCGAAGTTGCCTTCGAACCATTCCACGTGCGCCTCGCCCTCGAAGGCGAGGATGTGGGTGCAGAGCCGGTCGAGGAAGAAGCGGTCGTGGCTGATGATCACGGCGCAGCCAGCGAAATCGTCCAGCGCATCCTCGAGCGCGCTGAGGGTTTCGACGTCGAGGTCGTTGGTCGGCTCGTCGAGCAAGAGCACGTTGCCGCCGGATTTCAGCAGCTTCGCCATGTGGACGCGGTTGCGTTCGCCACCTGACAGCAGGCCCACCTTCTTCTGCTGGTCGCCGCCCTTGAAGTTGAAGGACGAGACATAGGCGCGGCTGTTCACCTCGGCGTCGCCCAAGGGGACGATGTCGAGGCCGTCGGAGATCTCCTCCCATACGTTCTTGTTGGGATCGAGCGCGTCGCGCGACTGGTCGACGTAGGACAGCTTCACCGTGTCGCCGAAGCTGATGGTGCCGGTGTCGGGCTGTTCCTGCCCGGTCAGCATGCGGAACAGCGTGGTTTTCCCTGCGCCGTTGGGGCCTATCACGCCGACGATGCCGCCGGGGGGCAGGGCGAAGGAGAGATCCTCGATCAGCTGCTTGTCGCCCAGGTGCTTCGACAGCCCCTCCACTTCGATCACCTTGGAGCCCAGGCGCGGGCCGTTCGGGATGATGATCTGGGCGCGGCCGACGCGTTCGCGTTCGGACTGGTTGGCCATCTGCTCATAGGCCTGGATACGGGCCTTGGATTTCGCCTGCCGGGCCTTGGCGCCCTGGCGGATCCAGTCCAACTCGCGCTCCAGCGTCTTCTGCTTGGCCTTGTCCTCGCGCGCTTCCTGCTGCAGGCGCTTGGCCTTCTGTTCCAGCCAGGCAGAATAGTTGCCCTCGTACGGGATGCCGCGGCCGCGGTCCAATTCCAGGATCCAGCTGGTGATATCGTCGAGGAAGTAGCGGTCGTGGGTGACGATAAGGATGGTGCCGGTGTATTCGATCAGGTGCTTCTGCAGCCAGGCGATGGTTTCGGCATCGAGGTGGTTGGTCGGTTCGTCGAGAAGCAGCATGTCGGGCGCTTCGAGCAGAAGCTTACAGAGCGCCACGCGGCGCTTCTCGCCGCCTGACAGGCTGTCGACCTGGGCGTCGTCGGGCGGGCAGCGCAGCGCCTCCATCGCGACGTCGACCTGGCTGTCCAGATCCCACAGGTTCTCGGCGTCGATCTCGTCCTGCAGCTTGGCCATCTCGTCGGCGGTTTCGTCCGAGTAGTTCATCGCCAGTTCGTTGTAGCGGTCGAGCTTGGCCTGCTTGGCCTTCACCCCTTCCATCACGTTGCCGCGGACGGTGAGCGCGGGGTCAAGCTCCGGCTCTTGCGGCAGGTAGCCGACGGTCGCGCCCTTGGCCGCCCAGGCCTCTCCGGTGAAATCCTTGTCCATGCCGGCCATGATGCGCAGCAGGGTGGATTTGCCCGAGCCGTTGACGCCGACGACGCCGATCTTCACGCCGGGCAGGAAATTCAGGCGGATGTTCTCGAAACACTTCTTGCCGCCGGGATAGGTCTTGGAGACGCCATCCATGTGATAGACGTACTGATAGGATGCCATGTCGATGCCTCGGCTGTCTGGGGGTTTCGCGGTTGGGCGTGGTGTATCGAATGTGCTGGACAAGGGCAATCGGGGGGTGGTCTACCTGCGCGCCGTATCGGGCTGGGGGTGCGGGTGCGGCAGGGATTTCCGGTGGCGCGGGCGGGGATGCGGGTGGGCCTGCTGGGCGGGTCGTTCGACCCCGCGCATGAGGGCCACGCCCATATCACCCGCGAGGCGCTGAAGCGGCTGGGCCTGGATGCGGTCTGGTGGCTGGTCAGCCCCGGCAACCCGCTGAAGCGCGAAGGGCCGGCGGCGATGGAGCGGCGGCTGGCGGCGGCGCGCGCCGTGATGCGGCACCCGCGCGTCATAATCACCGGTATCGAGGCGCGGATCGGCACGCGCTACACGGCCCAGACGCTGGCGGCGCTGCAGGCGCGCTATCCCGGCGTGCGCTTTGTCTGGCTGATGGGGGCGGACAACATGGCCGGGTTCCATCGCTGGGATCGGTGGGAGACGATCATGGGCCGCGTGCCGGTCGCGGTGCTGGCCCGGCCGGGGGCAGGGCTGGCGGCGCAGGGGTCGAAGGCGGCGCAGCGCTTTGCAAGTGCTCGCGTCCCTGGCCATGCGGCGCGCGGACTGGCGCAGCGCCGCCCGCCGGCCTGGATCTATCTGGAGGTGCCGAAGCGCGACATCTCCTCCAGCGCGCTGCGGGCGCGAGGGGCCTGGGTGCGCTAGAGATCTGGGGGGGGGGTGCGGTTGTTTTTTCGATACAACCTGGACGGGAAAGACTTGTCTGAAAACGCGTCCCGCGCTTTACTCCGCCCCATGACTGATGGCATCGACAGGATCTCGCGGCGCTGGCTTCTGGGCGTTTTGGCGGCGACGGCTGCGGCGCCCGCCTGTGCACGTGCGCCCGAGGTGTCGAAGCGTCCCACCCCGCGACCGGCCATGGGTGCGGTCGCCGCCGCGCCCCGCAGCACCGGCCCGGCGGCCGAGGCCCTGGTCGAGGCCGCGCGGCTGGGCGGGCAGGTAACCTATGCGGTGGCCGACGCCCGCAGCGGCCAGATGCTGGAGCTGCGGGGCGCGGGTGTGGCGCAGCCACCGGCGAGCGTCAGCAAGGCGATGACCAGCCTTTACGCGCTGGAGTCACTCGGCACCGGCTATCGCTTCACGACCCGACTGATCGCAACGGGGCCGGTGCAGGGCGGCAGGTTGCAGGGCGATCTGGTGTTGGCGGGGGGCGGCGATCCGGAACTGTCCACCGACGATCTTGGTGAACTGGCGGCGCGGTTGCGCGCGGCGGGCGTGACCGAGGTTTCGGGCCGCTTCCTGGTCTGGGGGGGCGCGCTGCCGCTGATCGGGGCGATCGACACCGCGCAGCCGGACCATGTCGGCTACAACCCGGCGATCGCCGGGCTGAACCTGAACTACAACCGTGTGCATTTTGAATGGAAGCGCGCGGGGCAGGGCTATCAGGTCACCATGGACGCGCGCGGCGAGCGGTTCCGCCCTCAGGTCGCGATGGCGCGGATGCAGGTGGTCAACCGCGCAGCCCCGCTTTACACCTTTGCCAACAGCGGCGGGGTCGAGAATTGGACCGTGGCGCAGGGCGCGCTGGGCAATGGAGGAAGCCGCTGGTTGCCAGTGCGCCGGCCCGATCTGTATGCGGGCGAGGTGTTCCGGGCGCTGACGCAGGCGCAAGGGGTGAGCCTGCCGCCGCCCA
The DNA here is from genome assembly GCA_041687395.1 of Paracoccaceae bacterium. Taxonomy (GTDB): domain Bacteria; phylum Pseudomonadota; class Alphaproteobacteria; order Rhodobacterales; family Rhodobacteraceae; genus JAWLCA01. The sequence goes on from JAWLCA010000003.1 coordinate 3,585, forward strand.
CGGCGACGAAAGGCTTGCCGGCTGGCACGGTGATCGTCACCCATCAGAGCGGCGAGTTGCGCACGATCTTGCGCACGATGATGCGCTGGTCCACCAACCTTACGGCCGAGGCAGTCGGGCTGGCGGCCAGCAGCGCACGCGGGGCGCGGCCCTCGTCGCTGGTCGATTCCGGCCGGCTGATGTCGAACTGGGCGGGGTCGCGGCTGCAGATGCGCGGGCCGCGGTTCGTCGATCATTCTGGTCTCGGCGGCGCGTCGCGCATCGCGGCGGCCGACATGGTGCAGGGGCTGGTGCGGGCCGATCCGGCGCTCAAGGCGCTGATGCGCGACTATCCGATGCGCGATGCGAACGGGAACGAGGTGCGCAACCACCCGGTCAAGGTGGCGGCCAAGACCGGCACCCTGAACTTCGTCAGCGGCCTGGGCGGCTACATCACCGCGCCGGGCGGGACGGAGCTGGTGTTCGCGATCTTCTCGGCCGATGTGGCGCGGCGGGATTCGCTGCACCGCGCACAATACGAGCGGCCGCAGGGCGGGCGCGAGTGGACGCGGCGCGCGCGCAATCTGCAGCAACAGCTGATCCAGCGCTGGGCGTCGCTTTACGGCTGATGGCGCATGTGGCGTGCGCGCGCGCCGCGTTCGATGGCGGCGGCATGCAGCCGGTCGATGTTCAACTCGTAGCGTATTTCTTCAAGCAGGCGCAGCTCGGTCTCGCGCAGAACGCCGTCGGCGGCCGCCACGTCGCAGGCCAGCGCATAAGCGGTCTCGAACAGCCGCTCGGGCAGCGCGTCGCGGACCAGGCCGAACAGCGCGTCGAGCCCGTCCTCCTCCTCGAACAGGTCGAAGACGCTTTGCGAGATCTGGCGGATCCGGTCGGCGTCATATTCGGCGAAGATCGGCAGGTGGTTCACGATCCGGGTGATCGCGACCAGTTCCGAGGTGCGGATCGATTCGTCCGAGGCCGAGACCGCGATCATGATCGCGATCAGGCTGTCCTGCGGGGTGAGGAGCGGGGTCGGGGGTGCCACTGGCTACATCCTGAAACTTGCGTTGGCGGGCAGAATATTGACGCGCAGGGGCGTGGGCAATAGGACACCACGGCTTGTTGATCCCCTCGAACCCCCTGGTGCCCCCGATGTCCGACCTGCGCGACGCTGCCCTGAATTCCAAGGCCTGGCCGTTTGAAGAGGCGCGGCGGCTGGTCAAACGCTACGAAAAGGCGCCGCCCGCAAAGGGGCATGTGCTGTTCGAGACCGGCTACGGGCCGAGCGGGCTGCCGCATATCGGGACCTTTGGCGAGGTGGCGCGCACGACAATGATCCGCCGGGCGTTCGAGTCGATCAGCGACATTCCGACGCGGCTGGTGTGCTTTTCCGACGACATGGACGGGATGCGCAAGATCCCCGACAACGTGCCGAACCCCGAGATGCTGCGCGAGCATCTGCAGCGGCCGCTGACCAGCGTTCCCGATCCGTTCGGGGAATTCGAAAGCTTCGGCCACCACAACAACGCCATGCTGCGGCGGTTCCTGGACACCTTCGGGTTCGAGTACGAATTCATCAGCGCGACCGACTTCTACAAGTCGGGTCAGTTCGACACGATCCTTCTGCGCGCGGCCGAGCGCTATGACGACCTGATGAAGGTGATGCTGGCATCCCTGCGTGAGGAGCGGCAGCAGACCTATTCGGTGTTCCTGCCTATCCACCCGGAAACCGGCCGCGTGCTCTATGTGCCGATCAAGCATGTGGATGCGAAGGACGGCACCGTCACCTTTGATGACGAGAGCGGGCGGGAGTGGACGCTGCCGGTCACGGGCGGGCAGTGCAAGCTGCAGTGGAAGCCCGATTTCGGCGCGCGCTGGGCGGCGCTGGACGTCGATTTCGAGATGTATGGCAAGGATCATTCCACCAACACGCCGATCTACGACCGCATCTGCGAGATTCTGGGCGGGCGGAAGCCCGAGCATTTCACCTATGAGCTTTTCCTGGATGAGAACGGCGAAAAGATCAGCAAATCCAAGGGGAACGGGCTGACAATCGACGAGTGGCTGACCTATGCCAGCACCGAGTCGCTGTCGTATTTCATGTATCAGAAGCCCAAGACGGCAAAGCGGATGTATTTCGACGTGATCCCGCGGGCGGTGGACGAGTATCACCAGCAGTTGCGCGCCTATCCGGGGCAGGACGTCGCGGCGCGGGTCAACAACCCGGTCTGGCATATCCATTCAGGAAACCCGCCGGAAAGCCATATGGTTGTCCCGTTCTCGATGCTGCTCAACCTCGCTTCGGTCGCGGGGGCGACGGACAAGTCCGGGCTGTGGGGCTACATCCGCAATTATGCGCCGTACGCCTCGCCCGAGACGCATCCGGACCTGGATGCGGCGGCGGAGTATGCGGTGCGGTATTTCCGGGATTTCGTTGCGCCCAAAAGGGTTTACCGCCTGCCGACCGAAAAGGAGCGCGCGGCGATGGAGGATCTGGTCGCCCGGCTGAAGGTCTGGGACGGGGTGCATGATCCCGAGGCGCTGCAGTCGGTGGTCTTTGCGGTGGGCCGGGACCACGGGTTCGAGCCGCTGCGCGACTGGTTCAAGGCGCTGTACGAGGTGCTCCTGGGGGCGTCCGAGGGGCCGCGGTTCGGGGGCTTCATCGCGCTTTACGGTGTGGCCGAAACCATTGCGCTGATCGAGCGTGCGCTGCGGGGCGAACTTGCGCAGCACCCGGCGGCGTGACGGGGCGCAAGGCGCTGAAAACACGCGAAAACCGGGTGCCACCAATGCGCCACCAACCTGCCACCACCCTGCCACCAGGGCGGTGGCACCTGTGCCACCGCCCCTGCCTTTGACGCAGGGGCAGGGCGCGCTACCCTTCTATCGCATGCTTCGACAGGAGATCCGCCCATGCGCCGACTGATCCTTGCCCTTGGACTATCCGTCCTGACGGCGACGGCCGCGATGGCCGAGCGGCCACGCAACCCTGCGATCGAGGGGACGATCCAGAGCCAGATCGACGCCTTTCTGGCCGACGACTTCGCCACCGCGTTCACCTTCGCCTCGCCCGGGATCAAGGGGATGTTCGGCACGCCCGACCGTTTCGGCACGATGGTGCGGCAGGGCTATCCGATGGTCTGGCGTCCCGATACGGTGCGGTTCCTGGAACTGCGAGAGGTCGGCGGGCGGCAGGTGCAGCGGGTGATGATCACCGACCGGGCGGGCGCGATCCACCTTCTGGATTACTTCATGGTCGAGGCGGGCGAAGGCTGGCAGATCAACGGCGTGGACCTGTTGACCGGGGCGCAGGTAGGCGCCTGAGCGACCTGTCATTCGGGAAGCGAGGCGAGGAATTCTCCAAAGGCCGCGCGATAGCCTGCCGGATCGCGGTGCCAGGTCTGAAGGTGGTCACCGTCATTGCGGAAGGTAACGAGCGGCCCGGCGTGGCGCATGATCAATGCATCGCTGATGCTTACGGGCACGATCCTGTCTCCCGTGCCGTGGGCCAGAAAGACCGGGCCGCGGAAGCCGGCGACGACGTCCAGCACCTCGGCCCGGGCCAGATCGAGCCCGGTCATGCGGGACAGGAGCGGATGCGCGACAACAGCGACCGGCCGGGGCAGGGGCAGCCCGATCAGCCGACCGATCTGCGCCAGCGTTTCCCTGAAGCTGAGGGCGGGACTGTCGAGCGCAAGCGCCACGATGCGATCCGCCCGGTCGGACTGGTGCAGGAATTGACCGGCGATCGCCCCGCCCATCGACTCGGCCACGATGATGAGGCGCTCGTGGCCGCGAAGTGCCATCGCGTCCACCGCTGCCTGCAGATCGCGCCATTCGGTAAGGCCGAAAGCGTGCGGCGGGTCCGCGGGCGCGTCGGCGTCGTTGCGATAGGTTATGAGCAGGGTGGGGTGCCCGGCGGCGGCCAGCATGGACAGGTGGCGGTAGCCGTCTTCGCGTGCGCCGCCGATGCCGTGGACGTAGATCGCCGCGAGCGGCTGATCGCCGGGCACATACCAGGCCGGCGCCGGGCCAAGATCGGTCATGATCGTCAGCGCTACGAATGGCAGGTCGAGCGCGTTGGCGGGGTCGCCGCGATAGCCGAGTTCAAGCGGATCGGTCGGGGAGGGCGCTTCGGCGTTGAGCTCGCCGAGGGATCCGGGGGTTAGGATGCCCCCTGCAAAGCGCGCCAGTACCGTGCCCGCGATCAGCAGATAAAGCAGCGGCAGACCGATCAGGGCAAGCACCAGCCAGCGCAGGCGGCGTGCCGCGCGCATCAGGGTTCTGTTTCCGGCAAGCCGAGGTCGGCTGCCGTCAGAAGAAAGGCCTGCCCGAAACCGCCGTTGAGTGCGGCCGCAGTGACGATCAGGCGGACGAAGCCGAAGTCGGCGAAATCCACATAAAGCTTTGCCTTTGGATGGCGGGAGAGCCAGTGCGTGCGCAGCGCATGGTGATCGGGGTCTTCGCGCCGGACGAAGATGGCGCGGGCGTGCAACGTGATGCGCGGATGGGTCAGCGGATCACCGCGCGCGCCGGGTTCCCCCAGCAGAAGCGAGGCGCGCGGGTCCGCGCGCAGCGCGCGGGTGTGGGCAGAGAGCGACGAGACCAGTGTGACCGGCCCGGCGGCGTCCGACGCCACGGCCACGCGTGCGACGTAGGGCACGCCGCTTTCAGGGTCCAGGACCGCCAGCGCGCCGAAGCGCGCATGGTCCATCAGCCCGCGGGCCAGTGCGCGTGCCTCGGTGGTCGTCGGTCGGATCGGATTGGTCTGCCGTGCCATGCCTGTGCCTAGCCGGTTCGATGCCGCGCAATCAAGGGAGATGACGCCTGGGGCAGCCAAGGGTGGGCCGCGCTGGCTCTCGCAAGACCGTGGCGACAGCTGTCGAATCAGCCGAATCGTCGTTAACGCTAACCGCCGGAAGCGCGACAGGCGGTCGCTGCGGCGACTGTGACGCTGCGTCATCGCTCGCGATCACGAAGCCGTGTAGGGGCTGAACAAGCAACTGATTGAACACGCTGTGGAAATTAGGAACGCAGACTTGGAAATTTACAAAATACGCATGACGTCAGTGAAAAAATTGACAGAAAAATCGTTGTTGCAAAAAGAGTTACACAAAAATTGACAGTTGGGTTACACTGCCCGCGGGTTGGAGCTCCGGTCATCGGGCCGGACGGGCGCGCACTGCCAGCGCGCCACAAGGAGGAGTGACATCATGACTGACAAGGCACCGGCCACGGCCGCACCCACTCGCGTCGAGGCGTCGGCCGATTTCATCGCCAAGGCACATGTGGATGCCGCGAAATACGAAGAGATGTACGCGGCCTCCATCGCCGATCCGGCGAAGTTCTGGGGCGAACACGGCAAGCGGATCGACTGGATCAAGCCCTATTCCAAGGTGAAGGACACCACGTTCGATTTCGGCAAGGTCAGTATCAAGTGGTTCGAGGACGGAACGCTGAACGTGGCCGCGAACTGCACCGACCGCCATCTGGACACGCGCGGCGACCAGACCGCGATCATCTGGGAACCCGACCACCCCGACACCCCTGCCCAGCACATCACCTATCGCGAACTGCACGAACAGGTCTGCCGGATGGCGAACGTGCTGAAGGCGCATGGCGTGAAGAAGGGCGACCGGGTAGTGCTATACCTGCCGATGATCCCCGAGGCCGCCTATGCGATGCTGGCCTGCGCCCGGATCGGGGCGGTGCATTCGATCGTGTTTGCGGGCTTCTCGCCCGACGCGCTGTCCAATCGCATCAACGACTCCGGCGCGCGGATCGTCATCACCGCCGACGAGGCGCCGCGCGGGGGGCGGAAGACGCCGCTGAAGTCGAACGCCGATGCCGCGCTGCTGCATTGCGACGACCACGTCAGATGCCTGGTGGTCAAGCATACCGGCGGCCAGACCACCTGGACCGAGGGGCGCGATTTCGATCTGCGGTCCGAGATGGCCGAGGCCGAGGCGACCTGCGACCCGGTGGAAGTGGGCGCCGAGGATCCGCTGTTCATCCTCTACACCAGCGGCTCGACCGGCCGGCCCAAGGGCGTTCTGCACACCTCGGGCGGGTATCTGGTCTATGCCGCCATGACGCATCAGTACACCTTTGACTACCACGACGGCGACATCTTCTGGTGCACCGCGGACGTGGGCTGGGTGACCGGGCACAGCTACATCATCTACGGCCCGCTTGCGAACGGCGCCACGACGCTGATGTTCGAGGGCGTGCCGACCTATCCGGATGCCGGCCGCTTCTGGGAAGTCTGCGCCAAGCACAAGGTCAACCAGTTCTACACGGCGCCCACCGCGATCCGCGCGCTGATGGGGCAGGGGACCGAGTGGGTGGAGAAGCACGACCTGTCCAGCCTGAAGCTCCTGGGTTCGGTCGGCGAACCGATCAACCCGGAAGCATGGAACTGGTACAACACCCATGTCGGCAAGGGGAAATGCCCCATCGTCGATACCTTCTGGCAGACCGAGACCGGCGGCCACCTGATCACGCCCCTGCCGGGTGCAATCCCGCAGAAGCCGGGATCGGCCACCAAGCCCTTCTTCGGCGTAAAGCCCGTCGTGCTGGAGGCGGAAAGCGGCAAGGTGATCGAGACGACCGAGGCCGAGGGCGTGCTGTGCATCGCCGACAGCTGGCCGGGGCAGATGCGCACCCTTTGGGGCGATCACGAGCGCTTCGAGGAAGCCTATTTCACCCAGTACAAGGGTTACTACTTCACCGGCGACGGCTGCCGCCGCGACAAGGACGGCGACTACTGGATCACCGGCAGGGTCGATGACGTGATCAACGTCTCGGGCCACCGGATGGGCACGGCCGAGGTGGAATCGGCCCTCGTCGCCCACTCGAAGGTCGCCGAGGCCGCAGTGGTGGGCTACCCGCACGACATCAAGGGGCAGGGGATCTACGCCTATGTCACCCTGATGAACGGGGTGGAACCGGGAGAGGATCTGCGCAAGGAACTGGTCAAGTGGGTCCGGACCGAGATCGGCCCGATCGCCAGCCCCGACCTGATCCAGTGGGCGCCGGGCCTGCCGAAGACACGCTCGGGCAAGATCATGCGCCGCATCCTGCGCAAGATCGCCGAGAACGACTATGGCAGCCTGGGCGACACCTCGACACTTGCCGATCCGTCGGTGGTCGACGACCTGATCGAAAACCGCATGAACCGGGGGTGAGGGCATGGCCGAGGTGATGACGACGCCTGCGGTGCTGATCCTGCTCGGCCCTCCCGGGGCCGGCAAGGGCACCCAGGCGAGGATGCTGGAAGAGAAGTTCGGCCTCGTGCAGCTGTCCACCGGCGATCTGCTGCGTGGCGCCGTCGCGGCGGGAACCGAGGCCGGCAAAAAGGCCAAGGCGGTGATGGAGGCGGGTCAACTGGTCAGCGACGACATCGTTCTGGCGGTGCTGAAGGACCGGATGGCGGAGCCCGACGTGGCCAAGGGCATCATCCTTGACGGCTTTCCGCGCACTGCTGGCCAGGCCCAGGCGCTGGACGGGCTTCTGGCCGAGACCGGCCAGGGGGTCACTGCCGCCATCAGCCTGGAAGTGGACGACGCCGCGATGGTCGAGCGTGTGGCGGGCCGCTACACCTGCGCCACCTGCGGCGAGGGTTATCACGACAGCTTCAAGACCCCGGCCGTCGCCGGGGTCTGCGACAAATGCGGCGGCACGGAGTTCAAGCGCCGGGCCGACGACAATGCCGAAACCGTGGGCGAGCGTCTGCGCGCCTATCACGCGCAGACGGCACCCTTGATCGCCCATTACGAGAAGCTGGGCGTTCTGGAACGGATCGACGCGATGGGGTCCATCGACGAGATCGCCGAGGAACTGGGCCGCATCGTGGCCCGGGTTACGAGCTGAGGGGAAGGCTGGCAGCCCCTTCGCGGGGCTTCCGGAACAGAGGCACAAAGGGAGAAAGGTCTCATGTCTGACAAGTCATCGTCCAATGCCTACTGGGCGGCGAACATCCGGATCATCACCATCTGCATGGTGATCTGGGCGCTCGTCTCGTTCGGGTTCGGCATCATCCTGCGTCCGCTGCTGTCGGGGATCGCCATCGGCGGCACCGACCTCGGATTCTGGTTCGCTCAGCAGGGGTCGATACTGACCTTCATCGTGCTGATCTTTTTCTACACCTGGTACATGAACCGTCTCGATCGCGAGCACGGCGTGGACGAGATCTGAGGAGCGGCAAACATGGATCAGTTTACCCTTAACCTGCTGTTTGTTGGCGCGTCCTTCGCGGTCTACATCGGCATCGCGATCTGGGCCCGTGCCGGGTCCACTTCGGAATTCTATGCTGCCGGACGCGGGGTCAACCCGATCCTGAACGGCATGGCCACGGCGGCCGACTGGATGTCGGCGGCCTCGTTCATCTCGATGGCCGGTCTTATCGCCTTTGTGGGCTATGGCAACTCGACCTTCCTGATGGGCTGGACCGGCGGATACGTGCTGCTGGCGATGCTGCTTGCGCCCTACCTGCGGAAGTTCGGCCGCTACACCGTGCCCGACTTCATCGGCGACCGGTTCTACAGCCAGACCGCGCGCATGGTGGCCGTGGTCTCCCTGCTGGTCATGTCGATCACCTACGTGATCGGGCAGATGACCGGGGCAGGCGTGGCCTTCGCGCGTTTCCTGGAAGTGGAAGCCTCGACCGGCCTGTTCATCGCGGCGGCCGTGGTCTTCGTCTATGCGGTTCTGGGCGGCATGAAGGGCATCACCTATACTCAGGTGGCGCAGTATGTCGTACTGATCATCGCCTACACGATCCCGGCAGTGTTCATTTCGCTGCAACTGACCGGCCACATCCTGCCGCAGACGGGTCTGTTCGGCACGCATGCCGGCACCGGTCAGCCGCTGCTGACGACGTTGAACGAGGTGCTGGTCGAACTGGGCTTCAACGACTATACTGGAAACCACGGATCGACGCTGAACATGGTGCTGTTCACCCTGTCGCTGATGATCGGCACCGCCGGTCTGCCGCACGTGATCATCCGCTTCTTCACGGTGCCGAAAGTGTCCGACGCGCGGAAATCCGCGGGCTGGGCGCTGGTGTTCATCGCGCTGCTCTACACCGTGGCCCCGGCCGTCGGTGCAATGGCGCGTCTGAACATCATCACCACGATCTACCCGCAGGGCACCGCCGAGCAGCCCATCGCCTACGATTCGCGCCCCGACTGGATGCTCAACTGGGAACAGACCGGACTTCTGGCGTTCGAGGACAAGAACGGCGACGGCCTGATCCAGTACTACAACGAGAACAGCGAAGGCTTTGCCGCAACCGCGACCGAGCGCGGCTGGGCCGGCAACGAGATGGTGACCTTCAACCAGGACATCCTGGTGCTGGCCAACCCCGAGATCGCGCAGCTTCCGGGCTGGGTGATCGGTCTGATCGCCGCCGGCGGTCTGGCTGCGGCGCTTTCCACGGCGGCGGGTCTGCTACTGGCGATTTCGTCCGCCATCAGCCACGACCTGATCAAGTCCACGCTCAATCCGAACATCTCGGAAAAGGGTGAACTGCTGGCCGCGCGCCTCTCGATGGCCGTGGCTATCGCACTTGCCACCTATCTGGGCCTCAACCCGCCGGGCTTTGCCGCCCAGACGGTTGCGCTGGCCTTCGGTCTGGCGGCGTCGTCTCTCTTCCCGGCGATCATGCTTGGCATCTTCTCCAAGCGGATGAACTCGTCCGGGGCGATTGCGGGGATGCTGGTCGGCCTTGGTTCGACCGTCCTCTACATCTTCACCTACCTGGGCTGGTTCTTCATCCCCGGCACCAACATGCTTCCGAACACCGCCGATAACTGGCTGTTCGGGATCTCGCCGCTCAGCTTCGGCGCGGTAGGCGCACTTCTGAATTTCATCACGGCCTACATCGTGTCGTCGATGACGCAGGAGCCGCCGGAAGAGATCCAGGAACTGGTGGAATCGATCCGTGTGCCGCGCGGCGCCGGAACGGCCGTGGATCACTGATCCGACTGTACGACCGGCGCGTCCCCTCTGGGGGCGCGCCACCCACCCCCGGAGGCAGACATGGACGACGATCAGATCGACCGCATCCTGGGCTTCCTCGAGACCGTTCATCCCTATGACAGCCTGCCTCGGGACGAGTTGGTGCGCGTCGCCAACTCCTTCAGCCGCAGGATCTTCCCCAAGGACGCCGAGGTCTATGCCATTGGCGAGCCGCTGAAGGGCATCTATCTGGTCAAGCGCGGCGCGGTGGAGATCACCGACCGCAACGGCGGGCTGGTCAGTCTGCTGGGGCCGCGCAACAGCTTCGGCGAACGCGGCTTGATGCGCGACGGGCTGGCCGTCACCTCGGCCCAGGCGACCGAGGAGTCGGTGCTGCTCATGCTGCCGGGGGCCGAGTTCCGCCGGCTGATCGCCGAATTCCCGGCCTTCGAGCGGTACTTCAACCGCGGGCGGGCGGTCGAAAGTCGCGGATCGGACCTGACGACGCTGAAGGTGGCCGACCTGATGGCGCGCAAGCCGGTGTCTTGCGCGCCCGACGACACGGTGCAGATTGCCGCGCAAAAGATGCGCGATGCGCATGTCTCTTCGCTGGGCGTGGTGAAGGACGGCGTGCTTGTCGGCATCGTCACCACCCGCGACCTCACGCAGCGCGTTCTGGCCGAGGGTCGCGACGGCTCGGTCCCTGTGGCCGAGGTGATGACGCCCGATCCCGTATCTTTGACCCCCAATGCGCTGGGCTCGGACATCCTGCACGTGATGCTGGAGCGCCGCATCGGCCACCTGCCGGTGGTCGAGGGCGGCAAGTTCGTCGGCGTTATCACCCAGACCGACCTGACCCGGTTTCAGGCGGTCAGCTCCGCCCAGCTGATCCGCGACGTGGCCACGGCCGACGACGTGGCGCAGATGGCGGCGATCACCCAGCGCATCCCGCAGCTTCTGGTGCAACTGGTCGGCGGCGGCAGCGCGCACGAGGTGGTCACCCGCCTGATCACCGACATCGGCGACGCGGTGACGCGGCGGCTGCTGAAGATGGCCGAGGCCGAATTCGGCCCGCCCCCGGTGCCCTACCTCTGGCTCGCCTGCGGATCGCAGGGTCGGCAGGAGCAGACCGGCGTTTCCGATCAGGACAACTGCATCTTCATCGACGATTCCGTCACCGACGATGACATGGGCTATTACGCCCGCCTCGCCCGCTTCGTCTCGGACGGGCTGAATGCGGCGGGCTACTTCTATTGCCCCGGCGACATGATGGCGACCAACCCGAAGTGGTGCCAGCCGGTCCGGGTCTGGCGGCGCTACTTCCGCAACTGGATCGACACCCCCAACCCCGAGGCGCAGATGCTGGCAAGCGTCATGTTCGACCTGCGCCCGATCGGCGGCGCGGTCAACCTGTTCCGCGACCTGCAGGCCGACACCCTGCGGCTGGCGTCAAAAAACACGATCTTCGTCGCGCACATGATCTCGAACTCGCTGAAGCACACGCCGCCACTGGGGCTGCTGCGCGGGTTCGCCACGATCCGGTCGGGTGAATTCAAGAACCACGTCGACATGAAGCTGGGCGGCGTGATCCCGGTGGTGGACCTCGGCCGCGTCTACGCGCTGCAGGGCCGGCTGGAAGAGGTGAATACCCGCGCCCGGCTGCTGTCGGCCGAAGAGGCGGGCGTCATCTCCGTCTCGGGCGCGCGCGACCTGATCGAGGCCTACGACCTGATCGCCACGATGCGGCTGGAAAACCAGGCGGCACTGGTGAAGTCGGGGCGCAAGCCCGACAATTTCCTTGCCCCGCACGATCTTTCGGATTTCGAACGCAGCCACCTGCGCGACGCCTTCGTCGTCGTGCGCACGATGCAATCCGCCATCGGCCAGGGCCGCGGCGCGCTCAGCTAGGACCGCACGATGCTTCTTGAATTCCTCGCGATCATCTTTGCCGGCGTCGGCGCGGGGGGCGTGGCGCGTCTGGCCGACGTGATGACCGGGCGAAAGTTTCTGCCGGACTGGATCGTGCCGGCCGGTGTTGGCGCGGGCATGCTGCTGATGGCGATCTATCTTGAATACACCTGGTCCGGCCGGGCCGCCGCGTCGATGCCCGAGGGCACGGTGATCGCCAGCTTCAACGAAAATCGCGCCTGGTTTCGGCCCTGGTCCTACATCTGGCCAGTGTCGAACCGGCTGATCGCCATCGACCACCGCGTGACCCAGCGCCATCCGGCGCATCCGGACCTGGTGCTGACCGGCGTGATCCTGCGCGAACGCTGGGCGCCAGCCTTCGGCTTCACGTCGATCTTCGACTGCGCCGGGAACCGGCGCGCGGATGTCTCCCAAGGTACGCGGCTGTCCGAGGATGGCGCGCCCGACGGGGTGGAATGGTTTACGCTCTCGCCGGACGATCCGGTGCTGAGAGCGGCCTGCGACGGAGGATAAGCATGGCCGAAGGGGGGAGGAAGCGGGTTCTGATCGTCGAGGACGAGGACAATATCGCCATCGCACTCGACTATCTGCTCTCGCGCGAAGGCTACGAGCAGGACCGCATCGCCAACGGGGCCGAGGCGATGGCGCGGATCCGCGCCATGCACCCGGATCTGGTGCTTCTGGACGTGATGCTGCCCGAGGTTTCGGGCTACGAGATCTGTCAGGAAATCCGCATGGACCCGGCGCTGTCGGACGTGAAGATCCTCATGATGACCGCGCGCGGCTCGGCAATGGAGCGGCGCAAGGGGCTGGCGCTGGGGGCGGATGGCTTCATCTCGAAGCCCTTTGAACTCACCGAGCTTCGGGCCGAGGTGCGTCGCATCCTGGGCGTCGAGGCTGCCGGAAATGCTTGAGCGCCTCAGCCTGCGGCTACGCATCTTCCTGTTCTTCGCAGCCCTTGCGCTGGGCAGTCTTGCGGCGATCGGGCTGGGCCTTTGGCAGGGGGCGCGACATGCCGATCCCGCCAGCGTCCCCGCTTTCGTGCAAAGCGGCCTGATCGCGGGCTTCGTGATCCTTGGTCTGACCGCCTGGGTGTGGCTGCTGTTCGACACCCATGTCGCCCGCGCGATCGAGGCATTGGCCGCGGCCATCCGCGCCCGCGCCCATGCCGACGTGGCCGCCGAATTCGACGAACAGCGTGCCCGCTACCTTGGCGATCTGGCGCCTGCTGCCAAGGCGGTCACCGGCGAACTTGCCGACACGCGTAACGCGCTGGCCGAATCCGTCGCGCGCGAAACCGCGCGCCTCGCCGAAGAGAAGGCCCGGCTCGAGGCGCTTCTGTCCGACGTGCCGGTGGGCGTCCTGCTCTGTTCGCCCGATCATCAGTTGGTGTTCTACAACGGCCAGGCGGTCGACCTGCTGGGCGCGGGCCATGCGCCGGGGCTGGACCGAAACCTGCTCGATTATCTGCGCGAAGGCCCGATCCGCCACGCCCACCAGCGCCTGATCGAGGCCGAGGACAGCGATGCGGCCTCGGATCTGCTTTGCGCCACGCGCGGCGATGCGCGCGTTCTGGCCGCGCGGATGCGGCTTCTGGCGCGTCAGCCGGGCCAGGCGGCGCCCGGCTATGTGCTGACACTGCGCGACGTGACCAGCGACCTTGCGGCGCATGCCAAGCGCGAGCAACTTCTGTCCGAAGTGTTCGACCGCGTCCGCCGCCCCGCCGCGAACCTGCAGACGGTGATCGGCGTCTTGGCCGAAGAGGCCGACATGCCCGCCGCCAGCAAGCTGAACGCGGCCCTGATGGAAGAGATCGCCTCGCTGACGGTCGCCATCTCGGAACTGGGCGCGCGCTACGACGAGGGGCGCACCGACTGGTGGCCGCTCGCCCAGACCCGCAGCGCCGACCTTCTGGACAGCCTGCGCGCCCGGTTCGAGGCCGCGGGCCTGACGCTGGAGACCGAGGGCGCGGGCCTGATCCTGCAATGCGACGGGTTCGAGATCGTGGCGCTGATCGCCGCGATGGGCGAACGCCTCGCGGCCGAGGGCGTGGCCCGCGACTTCCGCCTGAACATCTGGGAAGAGGATGGCCCAGGCGCGGTGATCGACCTGGAATGGCAGGGCGATCCGGTGAACGTGGGCGATTTCGACCGCTGGCTGACCGACCCGCTGGAGGTGGGGCTGGCCGATGTCACCGGCCGCACCGTCCTGCAGACCCACGGGACCGAGGCCTGGCCCGAGAAGCTGGCGGACGGGCGCGCCGCGATCCGCATGCCGATTCGTCAGGCGCGCCGCGCGGGCCGTCGCCCGCCGCCCATCGCCCGCGCCGTGGTCTACGACTTCGACCTTCTGTCCAAGGCCCGCAACGACCGCGTGGCCGAGAACCGGCTGGAAGACCTCACCTACGTCGTCTTCGACACCGAAACCACGGGTCTCACGCCGTCCACCGACGAGATCGTGCAAATCGCCGCCGTGCGTCTGGTCAACGGCCGCCGCGTGGAAGGCGAGGTGTTCGACACGCTGGTCGATCCCGGCCGCCCGATCCCGCCGGGCTCGACCGAGGTGCACGGCATCACCGACAGCATGGTCGTCGGCGCCCCCGACATCGGCGCGGCCGGCGCGCAGTTCCATCGCTTTGCGCAAGGGGCGGTGCTGATCGCCCACAACGCCCCCTTTGACATGGAATTCCTGCGCCGGCATGAGGCCGCAATCGGCGCGCGCTTCGACAATCCGATCCTCGACACCGTGCTGCTGTCCGCCGTCGTCTTCGGCCAGCAAGAAGCGCACAGCCTCGACGCATTGACCGCCCGCCTTGGCATCACCATCCCGGCCGAGGCGCGGCATACCGCCATCGGCGACACGGTCGCCACGGCGGACGCCTTCCTGAAACTGCTGCCTATGCTGCGCGCGCGGGGCTTCACCACCTTCGGTGACGTCCTGACCGAGGTGCGCCGCCACGGGCGTCTGTTGAAGGATCTCAACTGACGTGACCTGACTGGGGGGTTGCGGCCCCCCTTTGCCGGCGCATATCTAGGGCGAAAGCTTCAGGAGAGATCATGCGCACGCCCGTCTATGACGCCGAATCCGCCGCCGCCCAGACCTTCGGCGACCTGCCCGAATGGGATCTGTCGGACCTCTACGCCGCCCCGGACGCGCCAGAGGTGAAGCGCGATCTGGACTGGCTTACCACCGAATGCGCCGATTTTGCCGCGACATACCAGGGCAAGCTGTCGGCCCTCGACGCTGCCGCCATGCTCGCCTGCGTGCAGCGGTACGAGAAGATCGATGAAATCGCTGGCCGCCTGATGTCCTACGCCGGCCTCCGCTACTACCAGATCACCACCGACAGCGCGCGCGCCAAGTTCATGGCCGACTGCCAGGACAAGGTGACCGACGCCACCACCCCGCTGGTATTCTTCTCCCTCGAATTCAACCGGATCGAGGATGCCGCCTACGAGGCACTGCTCGCCGCCAACGCCGACCTTGCCCGCTACCGCCCCGTCTTCGACCGGATGCGCGCGATGCGCCCGCACCAGCTGTCGGACGAGCTGGAGCGCTTCCTGCACGACCAGTCCACGGTGGGGGCCGCCGCGTGGAACCGCCTGTTCGACGAGACGCTCGCCGAGCTGCAGTTTCAGGTCGTGGGCGAAAGCCGCGGACTGGAGGCCACGCTCGACCTGCTGTCCGACCCCGACCGGTCGCGGCGCGAGGATGCGGCGAAATCGCTGGCCGAGGTGTTCGAGAAGCGCCTGCGCCTCTTTGCCCGCGTCCACAACACGCTGGCCAAGGAAAAGGAGATCGAGGATCGCTGGCGCAAGATGCCCACGCCCCAGCACGCCCGCCACCTCGCGAACCATGTGGAGCCAGAGGTGGTGCAGGCGCTGCGCGACGCGGTCGTCGCCGCCTATCCGCGCCTCTCGCACCGCTATTACCGGCTGAAGGCGAAGTGGATGGGGCTGGACAAGCTGGAGGTCTGGGACCGCAACGCCCCCCTGCCGATCGACACCCCGAAAACCGTGAAATGGGACGAGGCGCGCAGGATCGTGACCGACGCCTATGCCGGCTTCGACCCCCGCATGGCTGAACTTTCAGAGCCGTTCTTCGCCAAGGGCTGGATCGACGCGGGCGTGAAACCCGGCAAAGCACCGGGCGCCTTCGCGCATCCCACCGTCACCACCGTCCACCCCTACGTGATGCTCAACTACATGGGCAAACCGCGCGACGTGATGACGCTGGCGCACGAACTGGGCCACGGCGTGCATCAGGTGCTGGCGGCCGGGCAGGGCGAGCTTCTGTCATCGACCCCACTGACACTGGCCGAAACGGCATCGGTCTTCGGCGAAATGCTGACCTTCCGCGCGCTGCTGGACCGCGCAAAGACGCCCGCCGAGCGCAAGACCCTGCTTGCCGGAAAGGTCGAGGACATGATCAACACCGTCGTCCGGCAGATCGCCTTCTACGACTTCGAGTCAAAGCTGCACGCCGCGCGCCGCGAACAGGGCGAACTGACGCCCGACGACATCAACGCGCTGTGGATGAGCATACAGGCCGAATCCCTTGGCGATGCGTTCAATTTCATGCCCGGCTACGAACGCTTCTGGGCCTACATCCCGCACTTCGTCCACTCGCCGTTCTACGTCTATGCCTATGCTTTCGGCGACGGCCTCGTGAACGCGCTCTACGCCGTTTACGCTGAGGGCACGCCGGGCTTTCAGGAAAAATATTTCGAGATGCTGAAGGCCGGCGGGTCCAAGCATCACAAGGACCTGCTCGCCCCCTTCGGCCTCGACGCCTCCGACCCAGCCTTCTGGGACAAGGGGCTGAACATGATCGCCGGCTTCATCGACGAGCTGGAGGCGATGGAGGACTGAACTTGGTTGCCGCTGGCCCGCCTGCACGGGGCGGATGTGCCTCTCACCTGCGACGATTTCCCCTGTTTGGCATGAAAACGACCCGCTGGGGTCGTTTTCTTGTTAGGATTAGATACGGGCAATCGAATGTGAGCCCGGCAGGCGAAGCCGAAGGGATCCGATGCTGACAGGTCTGGCAACCACACTCGCCACGGTGACACTTGTAACCGCGGCCACGGCGCAGACCAGCCCCGCGCCCGCCGCGCCACCGTCCGACACCTTCGAGGGCTTCGATCCCATGCCGTCCGATGCCTTCCTTCGGCGCGCGCAGGACGCTGCCGAGTGGATCGTGCGGAATTCGGACTACGATGCCGACCTGCCGCTGCCCGCATTCGTGACGTTGCCGCGCCCCACGCTGAACTACATCTTCTACCACCAGCTCGTCGGCGGCTATCAGGGGCAGACCTGCATCGAGGCGCTGTATTTCCCCCATGTCATGTTCATAGCCGAGGACATCGAAGCCGATATCTGCGCCACGACCCTTGTCCACGAGCTTGTGCACCACTTCCAGTATCTCACCCACAAGGACTTCCTCTGCACAGCCGAGGCAGAGCGCGAAGCCTACGAGTTGCAGGCGAAATGGGTCGAGGAAACCGGGGTGGGCGAAATGCCCTCAAACCTGTTCATGATGCGACTGCGCTGCGACAATCCGCACGACTATTCGCGTTGACTGTCTGCGCCCGTCAGCGCGGCCGCTCCATCTGCCAGGTCAGGTTCGCCTGTACCGTCGGCCATTCAGCAGCGGTGATCGAATAGACCGCCGTGTCGCGCAGCGTGCCGTTCGCCATCACGCTGTGCGACCGCAGCACCCCGTCCAGCTTCGCCCCCAGCCGTTCGATGGCCCGGCGGCTCTGGAAATTCATCGCATGGGTGCGGAACTCCACCGCGATGCAGCCCAGCGCGTCAAAGGCATGGCGCAGCAGCATCAGCTTGCACTCGGTGTTCAGCGGCGTGCGCTGCACCGACCGGCGATAGAAGGTCGATCCGATCTCTACCCGCGGGCTGGCCGCGTCGATGTTCATGTAGGTGGTCATCCCCACCGCGCGCCCCGTGCCTGCCTCCAGCACCGCAAAGGGCAGCATCGAGCCCGCCGCCCGCAGCGCGAGCCGCCTCTCGATCTCCTCGGGCACCCGGTCAGGGGCGGGAATCGACGTATACCACAGCCGGTGCAATTCCCCCTCGGCCACCGCCTCGGCCAGATCGGCGGCGTGGTCCTGCGACAGCGGCACCAGCACCGCATGGGTGCCGGTCAGCATGACGGCCTCGGGCCACGGGGATGCGGCCACTATTTCAGATCGTCCCAGGGAAACGGCTTGTCCTCGGACGCGCCGGACTGGAAGCGCGCGACCGCCTGCATCCAGCGGCCCAGCCCCTCGCCGAAATCGGCCACGGCGCGGTTCCGTTCCTTGGCGAATAGCATCCACAGGAACTGCACCACGGCACAGGCGACGAGCAGCCCCTGTGCGATGTTGAACAGAATCGCAAAGATCAGCATGAACAGGCCGCGTAGCCAGATCTGGTTGCGCCCCTCGGTCTCAGTGCTGTCACTGGGCATTGTTGGCCTCCGTTTCGGTTCCCGATTGCAGTCTAGCACCTTCAGCTACGGCGGTGCAGGGGGCATCCGCATTGTGGGCATCTATGCGGGAGTCGTGTTGCGCAATCCGGCGACCAGCGCACGGTGGTGCCACCGCTTTGGTGGCAGGGTGGTGGCGCCTTGGTGGCAGGGTGGTGGCACCCTGTCTCCGGCGCGGTGTTGCGCCATTCCCGGTCCTGGCCGGCGCAACGTATGCTCGTGAGATGCACGTGAATCATACGTGGATACACACTGCCGAAGTCAGGCTTTGGCGGCCTCGAAAATCCGGTCGATCATCACCTGATTGCCGCGCGAAAACTCCAGCGGGCAGGCGAAATCCTCGCCCCGGATCGCCCGGCCAAAGGCCTCGACCATCAGGCGGTAGTGATTGGATTCGTGAAAGCTTTCAATGACTTCCGTGCCGTCCTTGCGACGCCAATGAATCTGCGCGGCGCCGTAACGCCCGGCATTGAACGGGGCGGGCAGACGCAGCCAGCCCTCGGTGCCATGAAACGTCATCTCCTGCCGCGGCGCCTGCCGCATCCCGCATGAGAATGACAGCGTAAACCCCTGAAATTCAGCCCAGACCCGCGCCATCACATCGACGCCGCCGTCCCAGTCCACCCGCGCCGCAATCGCCCCCGGCTGCATCCCCGTGACGAACCGCGTCACCACCGACGGATAGACCCCGATGTCGAACAATCCACCACCTCCCGTCTCGGCCCGGTTGCGGATGTTCGCGGGGTCCGGGTTGTTGTAATGAAACACCCCGTCGACCCCCACCAGTTCCCCGATCGCCCCCTCGGCCAGCAGCGCCCGCACCCGCTGCCACTGTGGGTGGTGAACCACCATAAACGCCTCGGCCGCCATCAGACCGGTCTCGTCCCGCGCCACAATCAACCGGTCGATATCCTGGTATTTCAGGGCAATAGGCTTTTCACACAGCACGTGTTTTCCGGCTCGCAGCGCGCGCTCGGTCCACTCCACATGCAGATGGTTCGGTAGCGGAATGTAGACGGCATCGACCGTGGGATCGGCCAGTAGCGCCTCATAGCTGTCCAGCACCCGCAGGCCAGCGGACTGCGCCACAAAGGCCTCAGCGCGATCTGGCGTTCGGCTGGCCAGTGCGGTCAGCTGCGCGCCGTCGGCAAGGTGAATGGCGGGGGCGACATCTGTCCGGGCGATCTTGGCCGCACCCAGAATGCCCCATCGGATCGCATCGCTCATGGTCTGCCCCCTCCGTTGATCGGGGGCAGACTAGGTCAGCGTTGGCACGTGCGGAAGCCCTGGCGTCATGCCGGGACGGTGATGCCCTTGTCGCGCGCCAGAATCCGCATCCGGTCCTGCAACTTCTCGAACGCCCGCACCTCGATCTGCCGGATCCGCTCGCGGCTCACGTCGTATTGCGACGACAGTTCCTCCAGCGTGACGGGCGTATCCTGAAGCCGACGCTGGATCAGGATGTCCTTTTCACGGTCGTTCAGCACGTCCATGGCCTGCATCAGCAGGGAGCGGCGGGTTTCCAACTCGTCGCGCTCGGCATACTGCTCGGCCTGATCGGCGTCTTCATCCTCCAGCCAATCCTGCCATTGGGTGGAACTGTCGCCGTCCATGCCCACGGTCGCGTTCAGCGACGCATCCCCGCCGGACAACCGCCGGTTCATCGAGATCACCTCGTCCTCGGTCACGGACAGGTCATGGGCGATGCGAGTCACGTTCTCGGGGCGCAGGTCGCCATCTTCCAGTGCGCCGATCTTGGATTTGGCCTTGCGCAGGTTGAAGAACAGTTTTTTCTGGGCGCTGGTGGTACCCAGCTTCACCAGGCTCCACGACCGCAGGATGTATTCCTGAATGCTCGCGCGGATCCACCACATCGCATAGGTGGACAGGCGAAAGCCCTTTTCCGGATCGAACCGCTTGACCGCCTGCATCAGGCCGACGTTGGCCTCGGATATCACCTCGGCCTGGGGCAGGCCGTAGCCGCGATAGCCCATGGCGATCTTGGCGGCCAACCGCAGGTGGCTGGTGACCAGCTTGTGCGCCGCCTCCTTGTCCTGATGGTCGGCCCATCGCTTCGCCAGCATATATTCCTCTTCGGGTTCCAGCATCGGGAACTTGCGGATTTCCTGAAGGTAGCGGTTCAGCCCCTGTTCCGGACTGGGGGCTGGAAGATTGGTGAAACTGCTCATTCGGTCCCCCTGCGTTCGGCGGCTCTTGCGCCGCCAGGCACCATGCCTTGTGATCTTGAACGGATAATGAAGCCGTATCCGTCGCCCGGCCATCTGGTTGCAACGTCTCTCACCCGGAAGTGTTCCCGTCTCGAAGTTTCGTGAGCAGTCGGGACAGATCGTCGGGCAGGGGGGACGAGAACTCCAGCCGCGCGCCGGTCACGGGGTGGTCGAAGCCCAAAGTGGCGGCGTGCAGCGCCTGTCGGGGAAAGGCGTCGACATCGGCCGCGGCGGGCAGACGCGCCGGGGCGCGGCGGCCGCCGCCATAAGTGGCGTCGCCCACCAGCGGGTGGCCGACATGCGCCATATGGACGCGGATCTGGTGAGTGCGCCCGGTTTCCAGCCAGCAGTCTGTCAGCGACAGGGCGGGCGGGGCGCCATAGGTTTCGACCACCCGGGCGCGGGTCACTGCGTGGCGACCGCCCGCGCGGATGACCGCCTGGCGCTGACGGTCGGTGCGATGGCGGCCGATCTGGGTGGTAATGCGCAGCACGCCGCCCGCTTCGAACGCCACGCCGGGCAGGCCGCGCAGGCGCGGGTCGGCGGCATCCGGGTGGCCGTGGATCAGGGCAAGGTAGTGGCGGGTGACGCTGTGCGCCTCGAACTGGGCGGCTAGGCCGTGGTGCGCGCGGTCGGATTTCGCCACGACGAGAAGGCCCGAGGTGTCCTTGTCGATGCGGTGGACGATGCCCGGCCGGCGCTCGCCACCCACACCCGACAGGCTGTCGCCGCAGTGGTGCAGCAGCGCGTTGACCAGCGTGCCGTCGGTGTTACCGGCGCCGGGGTGGACGACCAGGCCCGCGGGCTTGTCGATCACGATCAGGTCGTCATCCTCGAACACCACCGACAGAGGGATGGCCTGGGCCAGGGTCTCCACTACCTCGGGCGGGCCGAGGTGCAGGGTCAGCTCCTCGCCCTGGGTCACACTGGCGCGGGGGTTGGTCAGGGGCGCGGTGCCGCGAAAGACTGCGCCCTGGGCGATCAGGCGGGCAAGGCGCGAGCGCGAGAGGGCGGCTTCCTCTGGCACGTCGCGGGCAAGGGCCTTATCAAGGCGGGACGGCGGATCGGCGGCGATCGTCACCGTCACGATGCGCGAAGGACGCTGCTCCATGTCTGAACCCTCTGACTCCCCGGAGCCGCTGCCGCCGGACCTGCGCTTCCTGAAGCGGCTGGTCACGGTGCTGACCCTGGTGATGATCGGCGGGGTTCTAACGATCGTCGGGCTGCTTGTCATCCGGCTTCAGACGCCGCCTGCGGTCCTGCCGCTGCCAGAGGTCATCGAACTGCCCGACGGGGCGCGGGCCACGGCTTTCACCCAAGGTGCCGGCTGGTACGCGGTGGTGACCGAGGGGGACGAGATACTGATCTTCGACCGGGCCTCGGGCGAGTTGCGGCAGCGGGTCAGGATCGCGCCCGAGGGGTGAAGCGGACAAGTGTCCACGCGTGGACACTTTTTCAAGCCATTGATTTCATGTTGTATCGTGATTTTTGTTAACCTGATCGCAACCCTTGGCACAGCTCGTCAGTCGCCCAGCCGCCAGGTGATCGAGACGTTTGCGGTCAGGCTGACCTCGCCCTGTGCCACCGGCACCGCGTCGGCCATCTCGGCCGAAGCCATCCGCATCATCGGTTGCGGCGGGGTCATGCCGCCGCTTTCTGTCATCATCAGGATCGGCCCCAGGGTCACGCCCGCGGCCTCGGCATAAAGCTCTGCCTTGCGGCGGGCATCGGCCACGGCGCGGCGGCGGGCCTCGTCCAGCACCGGCTGCGGCTCGATCAGGCCGAAGGTCAGGCCGTTGAAGGTGTTGGCGCCGTCGCGCACGGATTGGTCCAGGATGCCGCCCAATGCGTCCAGATCGCGGACCCGCACCGACAGGCTGTTCGAGGCCGTGAAGCCGACGAGACGCGGAGCACGCTCGCCACTTCCGTAATCCCAGCGCGGGCCGAGGCTGAGGCCGCTGGTCTGCAGGTCGCGCTCCTCGATCCCGGCCTCGCGCAGGCGGGCCAGAACCTCGGCCATGCGGGACGAATTCTCTTCCATCGCGGCGGCGGCGGTTTCGGCCTCGGTGGTGACGCCCAGGCTGACCGTGGCCATGTCGGGGCGCGCCTCGACCCGGCCTTCTCCGGTCACCACGATCTGCGGCACCGGGTCTTCGGCCAGCGCCGGGGCGGCCGCCAGCAGGGTCATCGCAGCGGCCAAGAGGCCGGATTTCAGGAACTCGGTTGTCATGGATCGCCCTCCGGCCTGGTTTCGGGCATCAAGCATAGCGTGCGGCGGCGCGGTTGTCCTTCACGGAATTGTGGGGCGGCGGCCCGCAAGACAGGTGCCAAGCCCCCACGATTGCAATGGAAACGGGCGAGCAGGTAAGGGGCGGTCGGTGCCGCAGTCTTCCCCTCGGCGGTTTCCTGCTGTAGGGTCTGCCAACCTCGCCGCGGGACTCCCGCCCGCGCGCCGCGCCATGATAGACGGGCCAGCATGAAACCAGGCTTTGCGCTAAACCTTTCCCCTGACGGCATCAGTCTTCTGCACCGCGCCCCCGACGGTTGGGAGCGGGTGGGCGACGTGCCGCTGGACGACCCGAAACTGGGCGAGACGCTGGGCGCGCTGCGCAAGACCGCGCTGGGGCTGGAGCCGCAGGGGCTGACCACCAAGCTGATCATCCCGAACGCGCAAATCCTTTATGCCGACATCGCCGCGCCCGGCCCCGACTCTGCGTCGCGCCGCCGGCAGATCCGGGCGGCACTGGACGGGATGACGCCCTATTCGGTGGACGAACTGGTGTTCGACTGGTCGCCGCTGGACGAGGGCCGCGTGCGCGTCGCCGTCGTCGCGCGCGAGACGCTTGAAGAGGCCGAGGAATTCGCCGCTGATCATCGCATGGCGCCGGTCAGCTTCGTGGCCGTGCCCGACCCGGACCAGTTCACCGGCGAGGCGTTCTTTGGCGCGACGCGGTTGTCGAGCAGCCTGCTGCCGCCCGGAGAGCGGGTGGAGCGCGACCAGGAGGCCGTGCGGCTGGCCGACGGCTCTGCCCTGAGCCCGCTGGCTGTGACCCCCGATGTGTCCGAGCCGGGACCCGTAGCGGACAAGCCGGACGCGGAGGAATCGGAGGTCGCGGAGGCTGTCGAGGAATCCACCCCGACGGTGGACGCGGAGGCGCCCGACGACGCCGAGGCGCTGCGCCCCGGTGCGGCCGCCGCGGAGCCCGAGATCGCCGGGCCGGAAACACCCCCCGAAGTGACCGCTGAACCTGAGGCCGCGTGGACCGAGCCGGAGCTTGAGCCTGATCAGCCGGTCGATGTTGCAACCGAGCCGGAGCTTTCCGAGCCGACCCCGGCAGAGCCCGAAGAGCGGATAGAGCCGATCATGTCGGTGCCCGAGGTTGCCGAGGCGGGTGCTAAAGCCGAGCCTTCGTTCCCGCCGGAAAAGCCGGAGCAACCGGCCGAGCCGATGGCGGCGGAACCGGAGACGCGCGAGCCGGAAGAAGCTGCCAAGACGCCTGAAGCCGCCGAGACGTCTGCGGAGGAACCTGCCGAGCCCCGGCCCGCCTTCTCGACCCGCCGTGCGGCGGTCGAGCCGGCGGCGGGCGAGGGCGCGGCCGGCGGGCCGCGGCTGGCGGCGATCCCCAGCCGGATCAGCCTGCCGGGGGCACCGTCGCCCCGGCCGGTCGGCCAGCCGCCGTTGCGGGCCGATGCGGCGGCACCGCCGCGCGCCAAGGCCGGGCGCAAGGGCGTTGCGGCTTTCCCGCGCGTGGGTACGCCTGCGGCACGTCCAAGGGTGGAAATCACCCCGCGCCCGCCCGTTGAGCCGGTGAAATCGGGGGTGGGCCTTGGCGGGGACGCGCTGGCGGCAGAGGCGCGCGCGGCCGAGCCGCCAGCCCCCGCGCCGACCGAACGGTCAGAGGCCGAGGCGATACCGGCCGTTTCGCAACCCGCCGCCTCCGATCCGGCGGCGACCGGCGTCGGATCCGGCGTGTTCGGGTCGCGGACGACGACGCCGGTGCGCGGCAAGCCGCGGCATCTGGGGCTGATCCTGACGGTGATCCTGCTGCTGTTCCTGGGCCTTGTTGCAGTCTGGGCCAGCCTGTTCATGGGCGAACCGGAGAGCCAGACCGGCAGCCTGCCCGCGACCGAGGTGACCCCGCCCGAGGCGGTGCAGGTGACTGAAGCAGGAGAGCAGGACGCGGCCCCGCCGATGCCGGGCCCCGAGGAACTGCTGCTGGCCGAGGATGCGCCCTTCGTGACCGAGCCCGGCGAGGAAATTCCGGGCGAAGAGACCGCGGCCGGTGCGGTGGATGACCTGCCGCCGCCGGGCGGGGCGGCGTTGTCGCCCGATGCGGTGGCAGCCAGCGGTCCGGGGCCGGCCGAGGTGGCGCTGCAGCGCCCGGCAGAGTCCGGCGCCGCCACCGAGGCCGAGGCTTCGCGCACGCTGCCCGTGTTGCCGTCGCTGAACGCGATCGCCATCGACGATCCCCCGTCTGCCCAAGTGGATCCGGCCCCGGCTGAGGCGGTTCTGGCGGCGCTGGCCGCCGCCGAGGAGTCCGCGGTCGCCGGAGCGGCCCCCGAGGCGCCCGCCGCAGCCGCAACGCCCGAGGCCCCAGTGGTCGCGGAAGAGGACCCGATCGAGATCGAGGTGGTCGAGGGACGCCCTGAGACCGTGCCACCCCCGAACCCCTTTGCCGAGGCGGAGGCGCCCGCCGAGACGCCGCAGCTTGACGTGACCGACGCCGTCCTCGAGGCGCTGGCGGCAGAGCTTCCGGCCGAGGGCAGCGTGCAGTTGATCGCCGACCCGTCGCTGGCCGGAGTCCGCCCGCGCGCGCGGCCCGAGCAGCCCGAGGATGCCGCAGCCGATCCGGTCGCCGCGGAGGAGCAGGGGGCCGTCGAGCCCGCGCCCGAGGTGGAGGTGGCCCCGGCCGACCTGCGCCTTGCCGCGCTGCGGCCTGCGCCGCGCCCGGAAGCCCTCGCGCCGACCGTGGAACCGGCGGCGGAGCCGGAAGCTGTGGTCGAGGAGCCGGCGGAGCCCGAAAGCGGCCTGGCGATCGCGTCGTCGGTGCGGCCCGCGTCAAGACCCTCGAATTTCAACGCCGCTGTCGAACAGGCGCTGGCCGCCGCGCTTGCGGCGGCGCCCGCGCCGCAGCAGATCGCCCGGACGGCGGCCGCCCCGGTCGAGGTCGATGAGGACAACGAACCGGACATCACGCCCTCTGCCGTGCCCAGCATCCCGACCCGCGCCAGCGTGGCGGCGGCGGCGACGGTGACGCGGGGGATCAACCTGCGGCAGATGAACCTGATTGGCGTCGCGGGCAGCGCGAACAACCGCCGCGCGCTGGTGCGGATGTCGAACGGCCGCGTCGTGCAGGTGAAGGTCGGCGACCGGCTGGATGGCGGGCAGGTCGCGGCCATCGGCGAGCGGCAGCTGCGCTATGTGAAAAGCGGGCGCACCCACGTGCTGGACATTCCGCAGGGCTGAATACCGCCCGAATTTCCCCGGCAGATGAGAACGGGGCGCGACCGTCTGTCCGCACCCCGTCCCCCCTCCCGTCGGCCCTGGCCGTCACTCGGCGACGAGCACCCAGCGGTTGATCTGGTCCAGTTCGATCGACTCGAATTGTACGCGGAAGTTGCCTTCGCCGAACCCGTCATCGCCCTTGCGCTGAATGAACTCGAAGAAGATCGGCCCGATCACGGTTCTGGAGAAGATCTGCAGCAGGATTTTCGTCTCGCCGCGATCGACCGCGCCCTCGCCGTCGATCAGGATGCCGTGCTTCATCATCCGGTCGAGCGGCTCGTCATGGCCGATCACGCGGTCGTGGCTCAGCTTGTAGTAGGCTTCGGGCGGCTTGGGCATGAACTTCAGCCCGCGCTCGGCGACCGCGTACACGGCATCGTAGATGTCCTGCGCGCCGACGGCGATGTGCTGGATCCCCTCGCCATTGTAGCGCTTCAGGTATTCGACGATCTGGCCCTTTTCGGACCGGTCCTCGTTGATCGGGATGCGGATGCGTCCGCAAGGGCTGGTCAGCGCGCGGCTGAGCAGGCCGGTAAACTTGCCCTCTATGTCGAAAAACCGGATCTCCCTGAATCCGAAGATCTCGCCATAGAAGCGGAACCAGACATCCATGTTGCCCTTGTGGACGTTGTGGGTCAGGTGATCGAGGTAGTGCCCACACCGGCAGGCTTCGAATCGGCGAAGAAGTCGAACTCGGCCGCGTAGGGGTTCGCCCCCTCGCCGTATTGTTCGACGAAATAGATCAGGCTGCCGCCGATTCCAACGGTGGCGGGCACGTCCAAGCCCTTGCCGGGACCGCCGAAGGGCGTGGCGCCCTTGGCCACTGCGTGATCGTAGGCGTGCTGCGCGTCGACCATGCGCCACGCCGTCGACGGCGCGCAAGGGCCGTGTTCTTCGATGAAGGCGGCGGCATGGGTGCCGGGTTCTGCATTCAGCACATAGGTGATGTCGCCCTGCTGCCACAGTTCGATCGCCTTGCTCTTGTGGGTGGCGACATGGGCGTATCCCATGCGGCCGAACAGTTCGCGCAGCTTTTCGGGTTCGGGATGGGCGAACTCCACGAACTCGAACCCGTCGGTGCCAGCGGGGTTCTTCTCGGATATTTTGGCTTTCGGGGCGGCATGGGGGAAGTGGCCCATCGTCTCCTCCTGCAATAGGCATTTTTCCGATTCTAGCGCATGGCTGTCGCGCATCGCGCGCAATCTTTGCTGCGATCAGCGTTTATGAGCGCCTGGACGCAGACTGGCGGTGCCGATTACCTGCTGCGGATCTGGTGCCGCGATCTGCCGGCGCTGAACCGGCTGATTCACGAGGTGTTGCTGCCGCATCCGGAGTGGCGCGGGTGCAGAGCCAGATCGTCATGGACCAGTTGAAGGCCGACGCGCCGCTGCCCACCTGAAGCTCGATCGACTGGGTCAACACGAAGCGGTGGCCTCTCGGTGCGCGCAAAGGAGTGGGAGGGGGTGATCTCGCTGTCGACAGCAGCGTGCTTGTCAGACGCTTGCGACGTCGTGCCGCTGGGGCGGGCAGGCACCGGCCTTTCGGGTCTGGCGCAGCAAGAAAAAACCGCGGCGAAAGACACCGCGGTTTCCGAAGAGTTGAAGTTGGGTCCGATCAGGCGGCGCGGGACACCAGCACGTCGTCGACCTTCTTCTGCGCCGAAACCTCGTCGGTTCCGGACACAGCCGCGACTTCGCGGGTCAGACGCTCCAGCGCCGCTTCATAAAGCTGGCGCTCGGAATAGGACTGCTCGCGCTGGTCGTCGGTGCGGTGCAGGTCGCGCACCACCTCGGCGATGGAGAGCAGATCGCCCGAATTGATCTTCTGTTCGTACTCCTGCGCCCGGCGGGACCACATTGCGCGCTTCACGCGGGCCTTGCCCTTCAGGGTGTCCAGCGCCTTGGACACGACGTCGGGACTGGACAGCGACCGCATGCCGATCTCGGTTGCGCGGTTCGTGGGCACGCGCAGCGTCATCTTGTCCTTCTCGAACGAGATGACGAACAGTTCGAGTTGCAGCCCCGCGATCTCTTGCTGTTCGATCGAGATGATCTGGCCAACACCATGCGCCGGGTAGACGACATATTCGTTGGGGCGGAAATCAGCTTTCTTGGTCTTGCTCATTCTGTTGCTTCCTCGGTCGGATGCCGCACTTCAGTCAAAGAGACACCGCCCGGGACATTCGTTGCCCGACAGCAGGGTCCGATCGCATGAAAATTCACCGCACAGGCTGCTTTTCCTGCCGATGACGTGCAGAGTGGTTGTTACACATTAGTGACTGTATACCACAAGAATCGGCCGATTCATAGCTTCGGGTCATGCCAGACGCATGATACCGCCCTGCGGACGTGCGGATTCAGCCCCGTGGAACGGAAATTTGACGTGTGAACGGCTACCCGGCCACAGCTGTGCTCAGCCGCCTTCGCCCGGCGCTTCCGAAAAGTATTTGTCCAGCTTGTCCGATTCGCCGTCGCGCGCCTCGGCCTCGGGCAGGGGATCCTTCTTGGTGATGATCACCGGCCACGCCTCGGAGTACTTCCGATTGAATTCCACCCACTTTTCCATGTCGGGTTCGGTGTCCGGGCGGATCGCGTCGGCGGGACACTCGGGCTCGCAAACGCCGCAGTCGATGCATTCGTCCGGGTGGATGACCAACATGTTCTCGCCTTCGTAGAAACAGTCAACCGGGCAGACCTCGACGCAGTCGGTGTATTTGCAGGCGATGCAGTTGTCGGTCACTACGTAGGTCATGCGGGCCTCTGATCGGTCTTTCCAACGGGGAGTTAGACCCCTTTGCGTGATCATTCAAGGCGCGGGCGCCGCGCCATCGTCGGTCCGCGGCGCAAGATCGTCGTAGAGCGCTTGCGCCTCGGCCGGGGGGCCGCGGCGGGTGCCGGTCGCAAGCACGCGCACGACACGGATATGGCCACCCTGCGGAAAGGTCAGCGTGTCACCGGGGCCGACCTGCGTGCCGGGTTTGGTGAGGCGGGCGCCGTTGCGGCGCAGGCGGCCGGCGGCAACGAGCTCGGCCGCCAGTCCGCGGGTCTTGAAGAAGCGGGCGTGCCAGAGCCACTTGTCGATGCGCAGCCGGTCCGCCCCAGTGGCAGGCGGAACCTCGGGCCGTCTGACCAAGCCTCAGGTCCGGTTCTTCAGGGCGGCCAGAACCGCGAAGGGGTTGTCGGGATCGATGCGCTTTTCCCGCTGCGGACGGGCTTCGAAACTGCGCGGGCCGGTTTCCTTGGGTTTTCCGCCCTTGCGCTTGCCGCTCTCGGGCTTCGATCCCTCGGGCTTGCCGTGGCGTTTCGCCCCCTCGGGCGCGGCATGCCGCTTCGGCTTGCCTCCGGCACCTTCGCGCCGTGGCTGCCCCTGTTTCGCGGTGCCACGCGGTCGGGGCGCCCAGGTGAAGGTATAGAAGACCTCAAGCTCCGCCTCGGGCGCCGCTTCCGGTTCAGCAGCCGGGGCGGCGTCTGCGGTCCCATCGGATTGCGGCGCCGGGACATCCGCCTCTGCTGGTTCCCCGACCTCGGCTTTGGCCCCGGTTTCAGGTTCAGCCGATGGTGAAGCCTCCGTTTGCGCCGGCGCAGCCTCGGCCTCGGCCGGTGCCGCCACTGCGCCTTCCGCAGCGGGCGCCGCCTTGGGGCGTTCCCCCCGGACCGCCTGATAGCCGAGGCCCTGCATCAGGTCGGCGAACTGTTCCAGCGTCATCCCGGTGATCGACAGCATGTCGGGCGTCGCCTCGAAGCCCGCGCGGCTGTCCTTGGCGCGGACAAGATCGGCCAGCCGTTCCAGCATGTCGATCCGGATCGCGCGGGCGCC
Organism: Paracoccaceae bacterium; assembly: GCA_041687395.1. Taxonomy (GTDB): domain Bacteria; phylum Pseudomonadota; class Alphaproteobacteria; order Rhodobacterales; family Rhodobacteraceae; genus JAWLCA01. The sequence continues at coordinate 33,489 of JAWLCA010000003.1, forward strand.
GGCAGGGCGATACCCGGCCATCAGATAATGGCTGCGCGGCACCTCGGCGATGTTCGGGATCGTGACCAGACCCGGCGGCGGGCTTTCGGGAAACTCGTCCAGCCCCTGCGCCAGCGACCACAGCACCAGCCGCAGCCGCGTCGGCGCAGGCTTCAGCAGCGGATGCTGGAAGATCGTAAACTGTCCGAACCGCAGCCCGTGCTTGCGCAGGCTGGCGCGGGCGTCCTGATCCAGATCCTTGACCTCGGCGGCCACGTCCTCGCGCGGCAGGATGCCCATCGCCTCGACCATGCGGAAGGCAAACCCGCGGGCAAGGCCGGTCAGCGTTTCGTCACGCTGCAGGTTCAGCAGCGGCTCGAACAGCGTCGCCACCTTGCGGTCGATGAAGTGCTGCAACCGGCGGCGCACCTTCTCGGCGATCTCGGGTCCGGCTTCCTCATCCACGAAGGCTTCGACCTGGGGGCGCAGCGGATCGGGTCCGGTCACCAGCTTGCCGATGGCCAGGCTGCCCCACATCAGGCCGCCCTGTTCGGTGAAATCCATCTCGGTGTCGGGGGCGTTGTAGAACCGGTCCGCCCGCAGGTGGAACTCGGGCTTCAGCGCCTGCAGGCTGGCCTGCCGCAGCGTCTTGGCCTCTTCCGAGCTTGCGCTCTGGTCCTGATGAAAGCGGAAGCCGTCCAGACGGCCGACGACGTGCCCTTCGACGGTCACCTCGCCCTTGTCGTTCACCTCGGCCACGAGGCTCTCCTTCTGCTTCAGGCGGCGCATGAGCACAGAGGTGCGCCGGTCTACAAAACGCTGCGTCAGACGCTCGTGCAGGGCATCCGACAGGCGGTCTTCTACAGCGCGCGTCGCCTCGCGCCAATGGGTTTCATCGCCGACCCAGCCGCGACGCTGCGCGACATATGTCCAGGTGCGGATGAAGGCGAGGCGTTTGGACAGCGCATCGATGTCACCGTCGGTACGGTCGATCCGCGCGATGTTGCGCGCCAGCCAGTCGTCGGGCACCACGCCATCGCGCAGGAATCCGAAGATGCGCGCCAGAAGTCCGGCATGTTCGGTCGGCGAGATTCCGCGGAAATCGGGGATGCGGCAGACATCCCACAGCAGGCGAACGTCGGCGGGGCTGCGAACGCTGTCACGGATCTCGGCCAGTTCTGTCAGCGTTTTCAGCGCGACCACATCGTCGCTGTCGCGCACGCGCGTCAGCCAGTCGTTGTCGGTCTGCGCCTCCAGGCTCGCCAGCAATCGCTCGACCGTGCCGAAATTCAGGGCGGCATTGCGCCACTGCAGCTTCTTGACCGGGGCGAAGCGGTGGTTCTCGATGGCCTCGATAACTTCTTCGGGCAGGGGGCGGGCCTCTCCGGTCACGCCAAAGGTGCCGTCGTTCATGTGCCGCCCGGCGCGCCCAGCGATCTGGGCCAGTTCGTTGGGGATCAGTGCGCGCATCCGGCGGCCGTCGAACTTGGAGGTCGAGGAAAAGGCGACATGGTTGATGTCGAGGTTCAGACCCATTCCGATCGCATCGGTCGCGACAAGGTAGTCCACATCGCCGTTCTGGTAGAGCGCCACCTGCGCATTGCGGGTGCGCGGCGACAGCGCGCCCATCACAACCGCGCAGCCGCCCTTTTGCCGCCGGATCAGTTCGGCAATGGCATAGACGTTCTCGACCGAGAACCCCACGATGGCCGAGCGTGCAGGCATCCGGCTGATCTTTTTCGACCCGGCCCACGTCAGTTTCGAAAATCTGGGGCGCGAGATGAAGCTTGCCTTCGGTTCCAGCGCGGCGATCGCCCCGCGCATCGTGTCGGAGCCGAGGAAAAGCGTTTCGTGCAGGCCGCGGGCGTTCAACAGGCGTTCGGTGAAAACGTGGCCGCGGTCGGGGTCTGCGCAAAGCTGGATTTCATCGATTGCAACGAAGTCGGCCCCGATCTCCAGCGGCATCGCCTCGACCGTGCAGACCCAATATTGCGTGCGTTCGGGAACGATGCGTTCCTCGCCCGTGACCAGGGCCACGACCGAGGGGCCACGGACGGAGACGATGCGATCATAGACCTCGCGCGCAAGCAGGCGCAGCGGCAGGCCGATCACGCCCGTGCGATGGGCCAGCATCCGTTCGATCGCGTAATGGGTCTTGCCGGTATTTGTGGGACCGAGGACTGCCGTGACCCTCGCCTGCGCGCGCATGAGCCGCCCTTTGTCAGATATCCTGGCCCTCGAGCCGTCGCTCCAGCCGTTCGATCGCCTCTATTATGTCGGGTTGATGGGGATGTATAGCCAGAGTCGCGCGGAGCGCCTCCAGGGCGCTTTCGCGGTTCCCAATCTCTTCCAGGATCGTGGCCAGACCGCCGAGCGCTGCAAAGTGCTGCGGGTTCAGCGTCAGCGCGCGGCCCAGATCCTCGACAGACTGTCCGTACTCTCCCATCTGAAAAAAGGCGGTGGCCCGCATATACCATCCTTCGGCGAAGTCCGGAGCATGGTCCGTCAGGGCCGTCAGATGCTCGATCGCCGCCTGCATGTCGTCCCGCGCCAGCGCATCGCGCCCCCTCTGCAACAGCAGGTCCATCGCTGCCGATCCCGACTTGGACCATTCGTTGCGGATCTGGCGCTCCACGCGGCGCCAGTTCTCGACATCGGGGTCGCGCAACTGCAGCAGCAACTCGTCGACCCGTGACGGGGCATCGGTTGCCAGAGCGGGCCCCGCACTAAGCAGAAATGCCGCCACGGCACATTTGAGAAATTGAGATGCGCTGCGCATAGTGCGAAGTGTAACGCAGCAGCCCCGAAAGGCGAGAGGCTGCGTGGTCACATTTCGGAGGTGAGGCGATGAGCGACGTGATTCAGTCTGCAGTGGAGGCGCTGAACAAGCGTCTGGCCGGCGAAGGCTTCGACGGGGTGGCCAAGTTCGTGATCGAGGGCGAGGGAAGCATCCTGATCGACGGCGAGGGCGCGCGCGCCGGGGACGGCGACGCCGATGTGACGATGACCGCCAGCACCGACACCTTTCGCGCGATCCTCGACGGGGATCTGAACCCGACCATGGCCTTCATGACAGGCAAGCTTTCCGTGGATGGCAGCATGGGGCAGGCGATGAAGCTGGGATCGGTTCTCGGCTAGCGTCGATATGGACGACGCCCCGTTTCATTCAGAGGTCGCGGACGGGCGAGAGGCCCGCGCCGTCTGGGCGCGCTGCGATGACGGGGTCCGCATCCGGCTGGTGCAGATGGCGCGCGGGCAGCGCGGGAGCGTCCTGATCTTGACAGGCCGCACCGAATATGCGGAGAAATACGCCCGTGTCGCGCCGAGGCTTGAGGCGATGGGGCTGGGATGTCTCGTCGTGGATTTCCGCGGACAGGGGCTGTCGGACCGCTTGATGGACGATCCCCGGCCCGGTCACGTCGAAAGCTTCGCCGATTATCAGCACGATGTGCGGGCCGCTCTGGGGGTCATGGACAAGTTGTCGATGCCCAAGCCGCTGTTCGTTCTGGCCCATTCGATGGGCGGGTGCATCGCCCTGCGCGCGCTGACCAGTGGCCTTCTGCGGCCAGAGGCGGCCGTCTTCAGTGCGCCGATGTGGGGAATTCTGCTGCCACTCCTGCAGCGCCCCGCAGCTTGGGGCGTGTCGCTGGCCGCGCGTGCGTTGAGCCAGGGGCATCGGCTGACGCCAGGTGTGGGGGGCAGGGAAAGTTATCCCGCCGCGACCGAGTTCGACGACAACGTGCTGACCACGGATCGCGAAAGCTTCGACTGGATGCGCGCGCAGGTGACAGCGGTGCCGGACCTTGCGCTTGGCGCCCCGACGCTTGCCTGGCTCAACGCGGCGCTGCGCGAAACCCGGGCGCTCCGTCGACTCCCGTCACCGGATCTGTCTGCGCTCACCCTTCTTGGCTCGCGCGAGAAGGTTGTCGACCCGGCGGCCATCGAGGAACGGATGGCGCGCTGGCCGAACGGCGACCTCGAGGTCTTTCCGGGAGCCGAGCATGAAATCCTGATGGAGGCACCGGCGACGCGTGCCCGCGCATTCGAACTGGTGGCCACGCGGTTCGGGGCCAGCGCTACGAAAGAGATATCCGGGTAAAACCATCGCGCAGCGCGGTCGACCAGGCGTCCGACATCGCGGCGAACTGGGGGTCCCCCGGCTCGATCCGGCGGCTGAGCGTGACCCGGCAGGCATCGCGTTCGATCACCGTAAGATCAAGCGGCATTCCCACCGACAGGTTCGACCGCAGGGTCGAATCCATGGACAGCAGCACCGCCTTCTGGGCGTCGATCAGGCTGGTCGAGGGCTTGACCACCCGATCCAGAATCGGCTTGCCGTACTTGTGCTCTCCGATCTGCAGGAAGGGCGTATCCTCGGTCGCCTCGATGAAATTGCCCTCGGGGTAGATGAGGAACAGCCGCATTTCACCGCCCCGCCGCTGACCCGCCACGATCAGCGACGCGGTTGCTGCCTGCTTCATCCGCGCCAGCTTGTCCCCGACGTCCTGCGTCACGTCGGCGAGCGTTCGACCGACCAGTTCGGCCACCTTGAGCAGCGTGTGCGCCTTCATGATGGAGGTCAGTTCCGATGCATCCGGATCGTCGATCGCCTCTCGCAGGCGCGCGATGGTCGTTTGCGTGACTGACAGACTGCCCGCCGTCATGATCGCGATCACGCGTTCGCCCGGCTCCTCGAAGGTGAAGGTCTTGCGGTAGATTGCGATGTTGTCGAGGCCGGCGTTGGTGCGGCTGTCGGACAGCAGCACCATGCCGTCGTTCAGAAGAAGGCCGACGCAGTAGGTCATTTGGGTATCGCCTGCATGAGTGGCATCTCGCCCCGCACCCGAGAATCGCCAAAGGTCGAAGCTATTGCTGCACGGACTGCACCGCAACGATAACGTCAAGTTCTTCGGTTCCGGGCCCGCGCGCGGTGCCGCGGATCGGGGCGGCATCGCGGGAATCGTAGCCCGATCCCAGCCGGATGTAACGCTCATCAGGGCAGCAACGGTTCGCCGGGTCGAATCCGACCCACCCCAAACCGGCCACGTGCACCTCGGCCCAGGCGTGAGCGGCCTCGTGCGGTGTGCTGTCTTCGGTCGCATAGAGGTAGCCAGAGACGTATCGCGCCGGGATGTCCTGGCTTCGGGCGGCCGCGATCAGGGCGTGGGCGTGGTCCTGACAGACACCTTCACCAAGCGCCAGCGCCTCGGCCGCCGTGGTGTGGGCGTGGGTCGCGCCCGGCCGATAGGCGATGGCGTCCGCCACGTGATTGGACAGCGAATGCGCCGCTTCCAGCGCATCCACGATACCCGAAACTGCGGCGCGCCCCATCTCGCTCAGCGCGAGATCCGGCCGCGTCGGGGCGGTGTGGCGCAGATAGACCTCGGGCGGGATCAGTTCGCGGTGTCCGCGCAGCACCCCGGCCAGATCGCGGGTTTCCACCTCGCCGTCGACGGTGACGACGATCCGGTCCACCGGACCAAGCACCGAATGAGAATGAACCAGATCGCCAGCCCCGTCGCGAAAACTTCCCCCCGAAATCGAATCCGAGACCGTCACCGCCCAGCGGATTGTGCGCTGCCCCTCGAATGCCGATGGCGTCAGGCGATGGCTCTGGACCACGCCTCGCACCGGTTGGTCGTAGCTGTAGGTGGTGACATGATGGACCGACAGGATCATCGCACGTCCCCGCTCAGATAAACCTCGTGCACGACGGCGCCGAGATCCGAGATCGCGCGGATGAAGCGCGTCAGGAACTCGTGCAGTCCTTCGTCGAAAACATCCTCGACTGTCAGTTCCGCGATCTCGCCCAGCAGACCCCAAGCCTGACTTTGGGCCGGCGTCGTGCGGTCGTAGCCGCGGGAGAGCCGCCCCAGGTGGGTGGCCGCCCCCTGCGTGCAGGCCAGAAGCGACCGGGGGCATTGCGGGTTCAGGATCAGGAAATGCGCGATCTTGCCCGCCGTCACCTCGCCTCCATAGGCCCAGTAGAAGGCACGATGCGCCGAGAGCGCGCGCAACAGCGTGGTCCACTGGTAGTTGTCGAGGCCCGATCCCACGAAATCGATCCTTGGCAACAGGACGTAGTATTTCACGTCCAGCAGCCGGGCGGTGTTGTCGGCCCGTTCGATGAAGAAGCCGAGGTTCATGAAGTCGTAGCCGTCGTTGCGCAGGTGCGAGGCATCGAGCGAGCCGCGCAGGAGCGCGGTCTGCCGCATCGTCCAGTCGGTCAGGTGGTTCAGGTCCAGCTCGCTCCGCGGGGTACGCTCCAGTTGGCGCAGTTCCTGAAAGGCGGTGTTCAGGGCGTCCCACATCTGTGTGGTGAGCGCGGTGCGCACGATGCGCGCGTTCTCGCGCGCCTGCACGATGCACGAGGCTACGGACGAGGGGTTGTCGCGGTCAAAGAACAGGTAGCTCTCGATGTTGCGCTGCACCGGGTCGCCGTATTTCTGTCCGAATCCTTCGGCCGTGCCGGAGGCGCGGAGAAGGCTTTCCCATTCGTTGCGATACCCATGCCCGGCGGACGGGATCAGCGACATCCGCGACCCCACCTGCAGCAGTCGCGCGGCGGTTTCGGCCCGCTCCATGTAGCGGGCCAGCCAGTAAAGGTTCGAGGCGGTCCGGCTCAGCATCCCATCACTCCGCCAGCACCCAGGTGTCTTTGACGCCACCGCCCTGCGAGGAGTTGACCACCAGGCTGCCCTCGGTCAGCGCCACCCGCGTCAACCCGCCGGGGATCAGTTCGATGGTTTCGCCCACAAGGCAATAGGGCCGCAGATCGACATGACGCGGCGCGATGCCTTCCTCGACGAACGTCGGGCAGGTGGACAGCGACAGCGTTGGTTGCGCGATATAGGCGTCGGGTGTCTGAATGAGCCGGTCGCGGAAGCTCTCGATCTGGTCTTTCGTCGCTTTCGGCCCGACGAGCATGCCGTAACCGCCAGAGCCGTGCACCTCCTTGACCACCAGTTCGGGCAGCTTCTCCAGCACGTATCTCAGGTCATCCGGCTGGCCGCACTGCCATGTCGGCACGTTCGACAGGATCGGCTCCTCGCCCAGATAGAACCGGATCATCTCGGGCACATAGGTATAGACCGCCTTGTCGTCGGCCACGCCCGCACCGGGGGCAGAGCAGATCGTGACGCCGCCCGAGCGGTAGACATCCATCAACCCGGCGATGCCCAGCATCGAGTCGGGGCGGAAGCACAAGGGATCGATGAACGCGTCGTCGAGCCGACGATAAATCACATCGACCCGCCGCGGGCCTTCTGTCGTGCGCATCCAGACGAACTCGCCCTCGACGAACAGGTCCTGCCCCTCGACAAGCTCCAAACCCATGAGGTCGGCCAGCAGCGAGTGTTCGTAGTAGGCCGAATTGTAATGGCCGGGGGTCAGGATCACCACCGTCGGGTCGCGGTCGCATTTCGCGGGCGCGACCGATGCAAGCGTGCGGCGCAGCGCCTCGGAGTAGCCGTCGACCGGGGCGATGCGGTTTTCGCGGAACAGTGCCGGGAACATCCGCATCATGATCTCCCGGCTTTCCAGCATGTAGCTGACGCCCGAAGGGGTGCGGCAGTTGTCTTCCAGCACGAAGAAGTCGTTGGGCCCTGTCCGCACGATGTCGATGCCGACGATGTGCGAAAAGACGCCGCGCGGCGGAGTGAAGCCGACCGCGGCCTTTTCATAGGCTTCGTTCCGATAGACGAGCCGCGAGGGGATTCGTCCCGCCCGAACGATCTCCCCCCGGTTGTAGACATCGGCCAGAAAGGCGTTCAGTGCGCGGGCGCGCTGCTTGATGCCGCGTTCCAGTTTGCGCCATTCGTCATTGGTGAAGACCCGCGGAAACATGTCGAACGGGATCAGACGGTCGGGATCGCCGCCTTCGCCATAGACCGCGAAAGTGATGCCGATGCGGCGGAATAACGCCTCGGCCTCGGCCTGCTTGAGGCTTCGAAACTCTGCCGGCATCGATTCGGTCCAGTCGCTCAACTGGAGATAGGGGCGGCGGACCCTCTCGCCATCGAACATCTCGTTGAAATATGCGGTCACGGTTGCCCCTGTGCTCTTCGGGGCATGTGACCAAAATCCGTGCAGGGTTACAAGCGCGCCTTCTGACTTGCGGCGAATGCGCTTCTCTAACTGCCCGGTTTTTGGACTGCCTGCGGCGGGAATGGGCAGTGCTGCGCCACTGGTCGGCCGACGGCCTTCGGCTATAGTCCGTGCCATGGCGGTTCTGGAACACACGGACAGGGGACTTTACTGCGCCGCGGGCGGATTTCACATCGATCCTTGGCGGCCGGTGGAGCGTGCGCTCATCACCCACGGGCACGCCGACCACGCCCGGCCCGGCCATCGGGCCTACATGGCTACGGCGGCCGCAGCACCGGTGATGCGGCATCGCCTTGGCGATATTCGGATCGAGGAGACCGGGTTCGGAACACGGCATCGGATCGGGGGGGCGACCGTGTCTTTTCATCCGGCAGGTCATGTGCCCGGATCGGCGCAGATCCGTGTCGAGGTGGCGGGTGAGGTCTGGGTCGTCTCGGGCGATTACAAGGTTCAGGACGACGGCCTGTCGGAGGCGTTCGAACCCGTGTGCTGCCATACCTTCATCAGCGAATGCACCTTTGGCCTGCCGGTCTATCGATGGGCGCCCCAGGCGAAAATTGCTCGAGAGATCAATTCTTGGTGGCAGGAAAACCGGGCCGAGGGCCGCGTGTCGGTGCTGGGCGCCTACGCGCTGGGCAAGGCGCAGCGTCTGCTGACGATGGTCGATCCGGGCATCGGGCCGATCCTGACCCACGGTGCGGTCGAGGCGACGAACATGGTGATGCGGGGGCAGGGGATCGCCTTGCCCGCGACCATTGCAGTGAATCCGGATCTGGACCCGAAGGCGCATCAGGGTGCGCTGGTAATCGCGCCGCCATCGGCGCTCGGCGGCCCTTGGCTGCGGCGGTTCGGGGCCACTTCAACCGCCTTTGCCAGCGGCTGGATGGCGCTGCGCGGGGTGCGGCGCAGGCGGGGGATGGAACGGGGCTTCGTGATCTCCGACCACGCGGATTGGGCGGGCCTGAACGCCGCGATTGCCGCGACAGGAGCTGAGCGTGTCCTTGTAACCCACGGCTACACGTCTGTTTTCGCCCGCTGGCTGGCCGATCAGGGCTACGAGGCCGGCGTCCTGGAAACCGAGTACGAGGGAGAGAGCGCCGAGCGCGTCGATGCGGGCGAGGCGCCGCAATGAAGCGCTTTGCCGGGCTTTTTGCGGCGCTGGACGGCACCACGAGCACGAACGCCAAGGTGGCGGCGTTGGCAGCGTATTTTGCCGACGCGCCGGAACAGGACCGGTTGTGGACGGTGGCGCTGCTGTCGGGGCGGCGGCCGAAGCGGGCGGTGACGACGACGCAACTGCGGCAATGGGCGGCCGAGCAGGCCGGGATTCCGCTTTGGTTGTTCGAGGAATCCTATCCCGTGGTGGGGGATCTGGCCGAGACGATCGCGCTGATCCTGCCGCCGGCCGAGCGGGTCGAGGATCGTTCACTGTCGCACTGGATCGATCGCCTGCGGCGGCTGTCTGGCGCGGAGGAAGCAGAGAAAAAGGAAACGATTCTGGAAAGTTGGGCGGATCTTCCCACGCTGGAACGGTTCCTGTTCAACAAGCTGCTGACGGGGGGCTTCCGGATGGGGGTGAGTCAGCGGCTGATGACGCGGGCGCTGGCGCGGACGACGGGGCTGGACGAGGCGGAGCTTGCGCACCGGCTGATGGGCGACTGGTCGCCGGAGCATATCTCATGGGAGGGGTTGATCCTGTCGAACGATCCGGCGACGGATCTGTCGCGTCCCTATCCGTTCAGCTTGGCCTATGGGCTCGATGCCGAGCCGGAATACCTCGGAAATACAGAAGATTGGCTGGCGGAGTGGAAGTGGGACGGAATCCGTGGGCAATTGATCCTGCGCGGCGGCGCCCACCACCTCTGGAGCCGGGGCGAGGAACTGATGACCGACCGCTTTCCCGAACTTGCAGCCGTGCGGGATTGGGTGTCGGAGGGCACGGTGATCGACGGCGAGGTTTTGGTGTGGATGAATGATGCGCCGCAACCCTTTGCGATGCTTCAGAAACGAATGGGCCGCAAGACCGTTCCGAAGAAGCTTCTGGCCGAGGCGCCGGTGCGGATGTTGGCCTACGATCTGTTGGAGTGGGACGGTCAGGACATTCGCGACAGGCGCTTTTCCGAGCGCCGAGATATCCTGCGGACGGCACTGAAAGATATTCCAGAAACTGCTCCGATAGGGCTTTCTCCCGGCATTGGTTTTGACGACTGGGGGGCGCTGGCGCAGGTGCGTGCGGCGGCGCGGGAGCGGGGGGCTGAGGGGGTGATGCTGAAGCGGCTGGCGGCGCCCTATAGGGGCGGCCGGCGGCGGGGGGACTGGTGGAAGTGGAAGCTGGATCCGCTGACCATCGACGCGGTGATGGTATATGCCCAGGCGGGGCATGGGCGGCGGGCAACGCTATATACCGACTACACCTTCGCGGTGCGCGACGGGGCTGACTGGGTGCCCTTCACCAAGGCCTATTCGGGCCTGACGGATACCGAATTCAACGAGATAACCCGTTGGATTCGCAAGAATACCCTTGAACGCTTTGGCCCGGTCCGGCGGGTCGCGCCGGAACTGGTCTTCGAGATCGGGTTCGAGGGGATCCAGGCCAGCCCGCGGCATAAGTCAGGCGTTGCGCTGCGGTTCCCCAGAATGCTCCGCTGGCGGCGGGACAAGCCGGTGGCCGAGGTCAACACGCTGGACGATCTGAAGGCGATGCTGGCGCAGTACGGCTGAAATCGGGTGCCAGCATGGCGCCAGCAACCTGCCACCACCCTGCCACCAGAGCGGTGGCACCGGCGTTCGCTGCTGGGTGGTTTCGCGCAACAGCTGCCGCCGCACAGGCGGCCAGATCCCGGCTTTCGCCGGGATGACAGCGAGCGCCTGGATGACAGCGTGGCGGGGCGGGGCGAGGCCCCGGCGCGGGGGCCGGAGCGTCGCAGAAAGATCTGGCAGCCGTCCCGCCCGGTCAGGCGGTTGCCTGGGCCAGCGCCTGGTCGAGGTCGGCGATCAGGTCATCCGCATCCTCGATCCCGATGGACAGGCGCACGACGTTGGGCGCGGCACCCGCAGCCTTTTGCTGTTCCTCGGTTAACTGGCGGTGGGTGGTGGAGGCGGAGTGGATGATGAGCGAGCGGGTGTCGCCCAGGTTGGCGACGTGGCTGAAGATCTCCACCGCGTCCACCAGCTTCACGCAAGCCTCGTAGCCGCCCTTGATGGCAAAGGTGAACAGGCCGCCCGCGCCCTTCGGGCAGATCTTTTCCACCCGGTCGTAATAGGGCGATGATGGCAGGCCGGCGTAGGTGACGAACTCCACCCGCGGGTCGTTCTCCAGCCATTCGGCGACCTTGCGGGCGTTGGCGCAGTGCCGCTCCATCCGGAGGCTCAGGGTTTCGATCCCCATGAGGGTGTAGTGCGCGGCCTGGGGGTTCAGCGTCATGCCCAGATCGCGCAGGCCGATGGCGATGCCGTGGAAGGTGAAGGCCAGAGGGCCAAAGGTCTCATGGAACTTCAGGCCGTGATACGCGGGCTCGGGCGCGGACAGGCTGGGGAACTTGTCGCTGGCCGACCAGTCGAATCGCCCCGAATCCACGATGCAGCCGCCGGTCACGGTGCCGTTGCCGGTCAGGAACTTGGTCATGGAATGGACGACGAGCGTTGCGCCGTGGTCGATCGGGCGGCAGAGATAAGGGGTCGCCGAAGTGTTGTCGACGATCAGCGGCAGGCCCGCAGAATCGGCCACACCTGCGATGGCGTCCAGGTCGGTGATGTAACCGCCGGGGTTGGCGATCGATTCGCAGAAGATAGCGCGTGTGTCGTCGTCGATGGCGGCCTTCACGGCATCAAGGTCGTCGAAATCGACGAACTTTGCCGACCAGCCGAAGCGGCGGATGGTGTGGCTGAACTGCGTGACCGTGCCGCCGTAAAGCCGGGTGGAGGCGATGACGTTCCGCCCCGGCCCCATCAGCGGAAACAGCGCCATGATCTGCGCCGCGTGGCCCGAGGAGCAGCAGACAGCGCCCGCCCCGCCCTCCAGTGTCGCCATGCGTTCCTGCAGGACGGCCACGGTGGGGTTGGTCAGGCGCGAATAGATGTAGCCGACCTCTTGCAGGTTGAAGAGCGCTGCGGCGTGCTCGGCGTCGCGGAAGACATAAGCCGTGGTCTGGTAGATCGGCGTCTGGCGCGCGCCGGTGGCCGGGTCGGGCCGGGCGCCCGCATGGATTTGGAGCGTGTCGAAGCCGTAGGTGCGGTCGGTCATGGTGTCCCCCCTTCAGGATTTCGGCGCGAGGTTAGGGCAAGGGCCCCGCAGGCACAAATGGGAAAGGGGGAGGGCGGGATGGTCGGGACTCGACCCGCCCGGTCCACTGGACCGGGCTGCCAAGACGGTCGTGTCAGATCAGCTTGCCCATCGCCACGGCCGTGTCGGCCATGCGATTCGAAAAGCCCCATTCGTTATCATACCACGACAGCACGCGGACGAAGTTGCCGTCCATGACCTTGGTCTGGTCCAGATGGAAGACCGAGGAATGCGGGTCATGGTTGAAATCGGCGCTAACGTTGGGCCGGTCGGTATAGCCGAGGATACCCTTCAGCGGGCCGTCGGCGGCGGCCCGGATGGCGGCGTTGATCTCGTCCACGGTTGTGTCCCGCGCAGCCTCGAACGTCAGGTCCACGGCGCTGACGTTGGGCGTGGGCACGCGGATCGCCACGCCGTCGAGCTTGCCGTTCAGTTCCGGCAGCACGAGGCCCACGGCCTTGGCCGCGCCGGTGGAGGTGGGGATCATCGACAGCGCCGCCGCGCGGGCGCGGTAGAGATCCTTGTGCATCGTGTCCAGCGTCGGCTGGTCGCCGGTGTAGCTGTGGATCGTGGTCATGAAGCCGCGGCGGATGCCGATTGCGTCGTTCAGCACCTTGGCCACCGGGGCCAGGCAATTGGTGGTGCAAGACGCGTTGGAGACGACCAGATCGTTCGCCGTCAGCACGTCGTGGTTGACGCCGTAGACGATTGTCTTGTCCGCGCCCTTGGACGGGGCCGAGACGAGCACGCGGCTGGCACCGTTTTCGAGGTGGATCTTCGCCTTGTCGCGGTCGGTGAAGATGCCGGTGCATTCCAGCACGACATCGACATCCGACCAGGGCAGGTCGGCCGGGTCGCGCAACGCGGTCACCCGGATCGGGCCGCGGCCCACGTCGATCGAGTCCTCGGTCGTCGTCACCTCGGCCGGAAAGCGGCCGTGGACGGAATCGAATCGCAGCAGATGGGCGTTGGTTTCCACCGGGCCAAGGTCGTTGATCGCCACCACTTCGATATCCGTGCGGCCGGATTCGATGATGGCGCGCAGGATGTTGCGGCCGATGCGGCCGAAGCCGTTGATTGCAACCGTGACTGTCATGTCCGCCCCCTTGCTGGTCGTCGCTGCCCTGCAGCCTGACGGCAGAGCGCCGTCTTGGAAAGATGTTAACGCTAACAGGCGGGTTAGACCATGAAGCAGGGGCCGGGGTCAACTCCCGGCCCCCGGCCGTCTCACGCAACCCTGCGGCGGCGGGCGGCCAGACCGAGGCCCGCCAGCGCGGTCAGAAGCAGCGGCAGCGCCGCCGGAAGCGGGATCGGGGCCACCTGCGCCAGATCGGTGGTGGCATAGCTGCGCCCGTCCACGACCCAGGTGTCGAAGTTGCGGACCGTGGTGCGGAACAGCCCCTCGGCCAGTGACAGGGTAAGGCGCACCTGATCCTGGGCCAGGTCGAAACCCTTGATCTGCCAGAGCTTGTAACCGGCGAGATCCACCGTGTTGTCGCCCGCGCCGCCGTCCACGATGCCGTCGAGAAAGGTGCCGCCGGTCAGTGCACCGAGGGTGAGGCGGTCATCGCCGCCACCGAACAGCACATCGCCGGAAATGCGGCTGGCGCCGGTCAGCGTCAGGCTGCTGTCTGTCATGCCGGGGGCGAAGCCCATGGCGACGCCCGAATACCCGCGCAAGGTGCCCGAGTTGATCACGTCGATGGCAGCGGTGCGGTTCTCGTCCACCCCGATCGCCTTTGGCCCCTCAATGAGTCCGGCGTTCACGATTGTCAGCAGGCCGGCGGGCAGGTCGCCGCCCGGTGCCTGCAGCACCTCGTCGGCGTCGATGCCGTTGCCGCCGGGCGCGCCGGCGGGCGGCACGACACGGATCACGCCGCCGGCATGGTTAACGATGATCCCTTCGTCCACGTCGATGCCGTCGTCGCTGCCCTGGATCAGGCCGTGATTGTCCACGCGGCCGCTGGCGAACTGCACGCCGTCCTCATCCTCGACCCCGTCATTGATCCGGATGGTGCCGAAGTTCTCCAACCTGAAATCGGTGCGCGCCTCGATCACTTCCTCGCCGCCGAACAGGTTGCCGGTGTTGATCACGGTGGTGCCGGGTCCGCGGGCCTGGATGGCGCGGCCGTCCGTGCTCTGGATCGTGCCGGCGTTCTCAACCCGAAGGTTGGCGATGTTGTCGTCATTGTCGGCGCGGATGGTCTGGTCCCTGGACAGGATCAGCGCACCTGCGCGGTTTATGACGGTCGCGTCATCTGCACCGGCCTGCAACCGGATACCCCGATCTTCCGTCGCGCGGATCGTACCCGCATTGTCGATGGTCAGGCGCGCGCCGCTGGTGCGCACCGCCTCGTCATCCAGGCTTTCGATCAGCCCCTCGTTCAGCACGCTCTGATCGTCGCCCATCAGCGTCAGCGCCCGGCCGCTCAGCGGGCTGATGACGCCGTCCGGAGCGATGAGGATGCTTGTTCCGTCTGTGCCCTCGGTCAGCGCGGCATTGTCCGGGCCGGTGCAGGTCAGCGTTGGGGCGCCGAGTGCATCGGTACCCGGAATGCAATCGGCCTGCGCGAGGGTGGCGCCGAAGCTGAGCGCGACGAGCGTGGTTGCCGGAAGTTTCCAGAACTGTGTCATGTGGTGTCCCTGTGATGAGGCCGCGCCGAAGCGCGCGGCGGCCCATCGCTTATGGGTCGGCCACATGACAGCGGGGTTAAGCTTTTGTTAAGTCTCTTGGCGCCCGCGAAACGGCAACGACCCCGCCACGGATGGCAGGGCCCGCAGCCTTCGCAGAAGAAATATCAGTTCAGCAGCCGGCCCATCGCGCCCGCAACGTCGGCCATCCGGCAGGAGAAGCCCCATTCGTTGTCGTACCACGCCAGCACGCGCACGGTACGGCCGCCGACCACGCGGGTCTGGTCGGGCGCAAAGATCGACGATTGCGGGGTGTGGTTGAAATCGATCGAGACCTTGGGTTCGGGGTCATAAGCCAGCACCATGCCCATGTAACCCGCCGCTGCCTCGCGCACGATCTCGTTCACCTCGTCCACGGTGACGGAGCGCGACGCCTCGAAGGTCAGGTCGACGGCGCTGACGTTGGGGGTGGGCACGCGCAGCGCCGTGCCGTCCAGCTTTCCAGCCAGTTCCGGCAGCACCTCTCCCAATGCCTTGGCGGCGCCGGTGGTGGTGGGGATCATCGCCATGGCGGCGGCGCGGGCGCGATACAGATCCTTGTGCCGCCGGTCCAGCGTCGGCTGGTCGCCGGTGTAGCTGTGGATCGTGGTCATCATGCCGCGTTCGATGCCTATGGCGTCGTTCAGCACCTTGGCCAGCGGGGCAAGACAGTTGGTGGTGCAGGAGCCGTTGGAGACGATGTGGTGTTCCGCTCGCAACTCGCGGTGGTTGACGCCATAGACCACGGTCTTGTCGGCGCGCTTGGCAGGGGCCGAGACCAGTACGCGGCGCGCGCCGCGGGTCAGGTGGACGGCGGCCTTGTCGCGGTCGTTGAACTTGCCGGTGCATTCCAGGACGACATCGCAGCCCTCCCAGTCCAGCGTTTCGGGATCATAGGACGACATCACGCGGATCGGCCCGCGGCCCAGGTCCAGCGTGTCACCAGAAACCCGGATCTGGCCCGGGAAGCGGCCATGCACGCTGTCGTATTTCAGCAGGTGGGCGTTCGTCTCGATCGGCCCGGTCGCGTTGATCGCTACGACCTGCACGTCGTTCCTTGCCGCCTCGGCGATGTGAGACAGGGTGCAGCGCCCGATCCGCCCGAAACCATTGATGCCCACCGTGACCGTCATCGCGACCCCCATTTCCAACCACCGTCGGTGGTTATAGGCTGTCCGATGCGGTCCGGGAAGGGTGAAAGTCGAAGTTTTCCAGTGTGTTAGCGCAAACGTATGCCGTGGTATGCGACGTTAGCGCGAACAAGCGGGCCGGGCAGGAGCAGCGCCGCCGCCCCACGCCCCGAATCGCCGGTGTCAGCCCAGCAGCGCCTTCACCTTTTCGGCCACGGCCTCGGCGGTGATGCCCAGTTCGGCGTACAGCCGATCCGCCGGGGCCGAGGCGCCGAAGTCGTGCATGCCGACGAAGCCCGATTTCTCGCGCTTGCCGCCCTCGCCGAACAGCCAGCGGTCCCAGCCGAAGCGGATCGCGGCCTCGACCGCCACGCGGACGGGGCCGGGGGGCAGCACGCGGCGCCGATAGGCGTTGGGCTGTTCCTCGAACAACTCCCAGCAGGGCATCGAGACGACGCGTGTCCCGATGTCTTCCGCCTGCAACAGGTCACGGGCCTTCAGCGCGATTTCCACTTCCGAGCCGGTGGCCAGCAGGATCGCGCGACGCTTGCCCTCGGCCTCGGCCAGGACATAGCCGCCCTGGGCGGTCAGGTTGCGGTTGGTGTGGGTCGTGCGGACGGTGGCTAGATTCTGCCGGGACAGCGCCAGGACCGAAGGAGTGGTCTGCGACGTCAGCGCCAGTTCCCAGGCCTCGGCCGTTTCCACGGTGTCAGCAGGGCGGAAGACGTGGACGTTGGGCGTGGCGCGCAGCATCGCCAGATGCTCGACGGGCTGGTGCGTCGGCCCATCCTCGCCCAGTCCGATGGAGTCGTGGGTCATCACGTAGACCACCGGTTGTTTCATCAGCGACGACAGCCGCATCGCGCCGCGGGCATAGTCGGTGAAGCACAGGAAGGTGCCGCCATAGGGGCGCACGCCGCCGTGCAGCGCCATGCCGTTCATCGCCGCCGCCATGCCGTGTTCCCGGATGCCGTAGTGGATGTAGCGGCCCTTGCGGTTTTCCGGGTTGAAGATGCCCAAGTCGGCGGTCCTGGTGTTGTTCGATCCGGTCAGGTCGCCCGAGCCGCCGAGCGTTTCGGGCATGATCGGGTTGACCACCTCAAGCACCATCTCGGACGCCTTTCGCGTGGCGACCTTGGGCTTGCCCTCGCTCACCTGCTTCTTCAGGGCGCGGACCGTGGGAGCGAGTCTTTTCGGCGCCTCACCAGAGAGTTGGCGTTCGAAGTTCGCGCGTCGCCCGGCAGACAGCGTGGAGAGACGGCCCTCCCACTCCTTGCGCGCAGCCGCGCCACGGGCGCCGATGGCACGCCAGTCCTTCAGGATGTCTTCTGGAATGTGGAAGGCAGGGTGCGGCCAGCCGTAGATCTCGCGTACCTTTGCGATCTCGTCCTCGCCCAGGGGCGAGCCGTGGGCCCCGGCGGTATCCTGCTTCTTGGGGCTGCCGAAGCCGATGTGGGTCTTGCAGTCGATCATGACGGGGCGGTCCGAGGTTTTCGCCTCGGTCATCGCGCGGTCTATGTCGGCGGGGTCGTGGCCGTCGCACGACAGAACCGTCCAGCCAGCGGCGGCGAAGCGCGCGCGCTGGTCGGTCACGTCGGAAAGCGCGATCTTGCCGTCGATGGAGATGTTGTTGTTGTCCCAAAGCACGATCAGCTTTGACAGCTTCTGCATGCCCGCAAGGCCGATCGCCTCGTGGCTGATGCCCTCCATCAGGCAGCCGTCGCCGGCGATGACCCAGGTGCGGTGATCGACGATCTTCGCACCGAAGCGGGCGCGCAACGACTCCTCGGCGATCGCGAAGCCCACGCCGTTGCCCAGGCCTTGGCCGAGCGGGCCGGTCGTCGTCTCGATCCCTTTGGCGTGGCCGTATTCGGGATGGCCGGCGGTGATCGCGCCCCACTGACGGAAGTTCTTCAGCTGCTCCAGCGTCATGTCCTCATATCCGGTCAGATGCAGCAGCGCATATAGCAGCATGGACCCGTGGCCTGCCGACAGGATGAAGCGGTCGCGGTCGGGCCAGTCGGGGTTTGAGGCGTCGAACTTCAGGTGTTTCTCGAACAGAACGGTCGCCACGTCGGCCATGCCCATAGGCATTCCCGGATGGCCGGAATTTGCCGCCTGCACCGCATCCATCGCCAGCGCGCGGATCGCGCAGGCCTTCATCCAGTGGTCGGGGTGTTGGGCGCGCAGGGTCTCGATGTCCACGGGGCACTTCCTTCGCTGTTGGCTTCGGCCTTGCGGCTAGATACCAGCGTTGGGCGCGAGCGCAAGCAGCGCACCGCTCGTCGCGGCCCCGGATAGCTCAAAAGGGGGCGCAAAGCCCTTCTTGTTTCGATAAGATTGCCTGAACGAGGCCCCGGGCGATTCGCGCGGCAGCGCTTGGCGCCCCAGAGAAGGCGAGAGGACAGGCAGCATGAAGGAATTGGCCGAGCTCGAACGGCGGATCAACCACGCCCTCGACCGGATTGCGCAGGGGATCGAACGGGTCCCGGCTGGAGAGGGCGCGGCCCCGACGACAGAGGCCGGGGGCGAGGAGCTTGCCACCCTGCAGGCCGCGCTGAAGGCCGAAAAGGCGCGCACCGCGCAACTGGCCGAGAAGCTGCGTGCCGCCCCGCGCGAAGGCGGCGGCAATGCGGCGCAGCTTCAGCGCAAGATCGAGCGGCTGACCAGCCAGTTGGACGTGCAGGGGTTGGAGCTTCAGCGGCTTAAGAAGACCAACGCCCAGCTGACCGAGACGCTGCGTGCCCTTCGCCAGGCGACCGAAACCGGCATCGCCGACGCCGGTGCGATCAACCGCGCCCTGCAGGCCGAGGTCGAGGCTTTGCGCGCAGAACGTCTGACCGAGATCGCCGAGATGGACGAGATCCTTGCCGAACTGAAACCGCTGATCGGAGAGGCTGCCGATGCCTGAACTGACTGTGATGATCGGGGCGAAGCATTTCGAAGTGGCTTGCCAGGAGGGGGAAGAGGACTTCCTGCATGCCGCCGCCGCGATGCTGGATGCGGAGGCGAGCGTGCTGCTGGAGCAGACCGGCCGGCTGCCCGAGGCGCGGATGCTGCTGATGGCGGGGCTGATGCTCGCCGATCGCACCGCCGCGCTGGAGGATCAGTTGCGTGTCGCGCAGGCGGAACTGGAGCGGCTCAAGTACCAGCCAAAGCCCGCACCCGAGCGGGTAGAGGTGCCGGTGATCCCGGTCGAAGTAAACGAAAGCATGGCTGAAATCGCCGCCCGCGCCGAGGCGCTGGCCGACCGGCTGGATCAACGGCGCCGGGCGTGACGCGATCACGACCTTAGCTGCCGCGTCCGGTCGCCCGCCATCGCTGGCCCTCGTGCTGGTGTCAGGATCTCTGGTACATGCAGGACGGCGCCGTGTTGTTATGGCGCGGCACCGTGCCGACGACCGAAACCGAAGGTATCGGCGGCTGCCGGGCGCAATAGCGCCCGGCTGATAAATTCGTCAGGCGTTCGCTTCGCGGATCTTGTCTGCGGCGCCCTTGTCATAGGCGACGCCCTTTTGCTCGAACAATTGGTCCAGTTCGCCCGACAGCGTCATCTCGGTGATGATGTCGCAGCCGCCGACGAATTCGCCCTTCACGTAAAGCTGCGGGATCGTCGGCCAGTCGGAGAAATCCTTGATCCCCTGGCGAATGTCCTCATCCGCCAGCACGTTCACGTCGGCGAAGTCGACGCCCATGAAGTTCAGCACGCCCGCGACGCGGCTGGAAAAGCCGCATTGCGGCATCGCCTTGGTGCCCTTCATGAACAGGACCACGTCGTTGGCGGTCACAGTGTCGCGGATCCGGTCTGCCACGTCGGCCATTGTCGTCACTTCCTTCTGTCAGCCCGAACGCGCACGCGCACCGTGCGCCGGCCGTCCGGGTCATTGTCATCATCGTCGTCCTGATCGTCTTGCGGCGCCTGCGCGCGCAGGCGGGACATCAGCATCGCAACCGCCACCACGATCAGCAGCACCAGTGCCAGATGGATCATCGGCTTGCCATCATTCGGGCACCCGCGTGGTCAGCGCCAGCGCATGCAACTCGCCGTGGCTGCCCGCCATCTTGTCCTTCAGCGCGGCGTAGACGGCACGCTGCTGCTGCACCCTGTTCAGGCCGCGAAAGCTTTCGTCCACGACCTCGGCCGCGTAGTGATTGCCGTCGCCGGCAAGGTCGGTGATCGTGATCTTTGCCTGCGGGAAGCTTTCCCGCAGCAGCCGCTCGATCTCCTGTGCCTGCATCGGCATCGTGTCACCCCCGTCTTGCGTCTGAAATGTAGAACCCGGATCCGCCGGCTGCAAGGTCGGCCCGGGCCCGCCTAGTCGAAGAGCCGCGAATAGGTGCCCCGCCACACCGCCGTCAGGTCGGATAGCGGTGCCTCGGACGATCCCAGGCGCACGGCGTTGCCGCCGAACCGGCCTACGGCCGCTACCGGGACGCCTGCTGCCTTGCCTGCAGCGACCAGCACGTCCGCATCCTCTGGCGCGCAGGCGACGAGGTAGCGGGCCTGATCCTCACCGAACAGTTCTGCCGTTTCGGCAGGGTCCAGCGTGACACCAACGCCGGCATTCGCCGCCATCTCGAACGCTGCAAGCGCCAAGCCACCATCCGACAGATCGGTCGCTGCCACGATGTGCGCGCGGTTGGCCAGGATGAAATCGCCATGCCGCCGCTCGGCGTCCAGATCGACCGCGGGGGCGTCGCCCGCCTCGATTCCCGCGGCCTCGGCCAGAAGTGCCGATTGACCCAGATGGCTGCCCGGATTGCCGACCAGCACCGCGACCATGCCGTCCGCCGGCAGGCCGGCGATCAGGTCGGCGACGTCCGCAATCAGACCCACCGCGCCGATGGTCGGTGTGGGCAGGATCGGCTGGCCGTCGGTTTCGTTGTAAAGCGATACGTTGCCCGACACGATGGGCATGTCCAGCGCCTGGCACGCAGCGGCGATACCCTTGATCGCGCCGACGAGCTGGCCCATGATCTCCGGCTTCTCCGGGTTGCCGAAATTCAGGTTGTCGGTGGTAGCCAGTGGCCGGGCGCCGACGGCGATCAGGTTGCGATAGGCCTCGGCCACCGCCTGCTTGCCTCCCTCGACCGGGCTGGCCTTGACGTAGCGGGGGGTCACGTCGCTGGTGAAGGCCAGCGCCTTTTTCGTGCCGTGCACACGCACCACGCCCGCGCCAAGGCCGGGCGCGCGGATCGTGTCGGCCATGACCATGTGGTCGTACTGTTCCCAGACCCAGCCCTTGTGGGCGTGGTTCGGGCTGCCGATCAGTGCGCGCAGGCCGTCGAGGGGGTCGATGGCAGGGATCTCGCCCAGTGGTGCGGGGGCCGGGGGCTCGACCCACGGCCGGTCGTATTCCGGGGCATTGCCGGAAAGGGCGCGCAGCGGCAGGTCCGCCTTTGTCTCGTTGCCATGCAGGATCAGGAAACGATCTTCGGGGATGGTCTCGCCCACGATGGCAAAATCCAGATCCCACTTGCGGAAGATCTCTCGCGCCTCCTCCTCCTTCTCGGGGCGCAGGACCATCAGCATGCGTTCCTGGCTTTCCGACAGCATCATCTCATAGGCTGTCATGTTCGGCTCTCGGCAGGGCACGCGGTCAAGGTCCAGCCGGATGCCCAGCTCGCCCTTGTCGCCCATTTCGACCGCCGAACAGGTCAGCCCCGCCGCGCCCATGTCCTGAATGGAAATGACCGCGCCCGAGGCCATCAGTTCCAGACACGCCTCAAGCAATCGCTTTTCGGTGAAGGGGTCGCCCACCTGAACGGTGGGGCGCTTCTCTTCGATGGTGTCGTCGAACTCGGCGCTGGCCATCGTCGCGCCGCCGACGCCGTCGCGGCCGGTCTTGGCGCCGAGGTAGACCACGGGCATGCCGACGCCGCTGGCGGCCGAATAGAAGATCTTGTCGGCATCGGCGAGGCCGGCGGCAAAGGCGTTGACCAGGCAGTTGCCGTTATAGGAGCGGTGAAATCGCACCTCGCCACCCACATTGGGCACGCCGAAGCAGTTGCCGTAGCCGCCGATGCCTGCCACCACGCCGTTGACCAGCTGCTTCGTCTTGGGATGCATGGGCTCACCGAAGCTCAGCGCATTCATTGCCGCGATGGGGCGCGCGCCCATGGTGAAGACGTCGCGCAGGATGCCGCCCACGCCGGTCGCCGCGCCCTGATACGGCTCGATGTAGCTGGGGTGGTTGTGGCTCTCCATCTTGAAGATCACGGCCTGTCCGTCGCCGATGTCCACGACGCCCGCGTTCTCTCCGGGTCCGCAGATCACCTGCGGGCCGGTGGTCGGCAGCGTGCGCAGCCATTTCTTCGACGACTTGTAGGAACAGTGCTCGTTCCACATGGCCGAGAAGATGCCGAGTTCCGTGAATGTCGGGTCGCGCCCGATGATCTGCAGGATGCGGTCATATTCGTCCGGCTTCAGCCCGTGGGCCTCGATCAGGTCGCGGGTGATCTCGGGTTCCTGCATTGCGCGCTGTCCTTTGCTGTCGGGGCGTCTTTACGACAGGGCAGGGGCCGGGAAAAGGGGCGGCGGGCGCACTCTCCCTGAGCGCGAAAGGCCCGAACGAAAAAAAGGCCGAGCACGAAGCTCGGCCAAGTCCAACAGGGAGGTAAGAGGCACGCAGAAGCTCTGCGCCGCCTCAAGCAGGCAGATAGGGTGCGCTTCGATTCTGTTCAAGTTAAATGGTACTGCGCCATACACATTCCGGCTATGCGTTGTGCGAATGTCTCAGTTTCCGCTCATGCAACGTGCAGAGCATCAGATTTCGCTGCCGTCGCGCAATTTTCGACGATGGGCCATGATCTCTTCGGTCACGAAATCGCGGAACGCGGCGATCCGCTTGGAATGGCGCAGTTCCTCTGGATAGGCGAGGTAGACGGGCACCTCGTTCGATTCAACCTCGGGCAGAACGCGCACGATCGAGGGGAAATCCTCGATCACGTAATCGGGCAGAACCCCGATCCCGAGGTGATTCAGCACCCCCTGGAGCACACCGAAATAGTTGTTGACCGTCAGGGTGGATCGGATGTCGAAACTGAGAAGTTGCCGCACCAGCAGCGCGCCCGCCGTGACCTGCGCTGCGGTCAGGCTCTGGCAGATCAGGCGGTGGTCGCCCAGATCCTCCATCCGCTGGGGCGTGCCGCGGTCAGCCAGATATTCAGGTGTCGCGTAGAGGCGCATGTTCACGCTCATCAGCCGCTTGCGGATCAGGTCGGCCTGGCTGGGTTCCTTCATGCGGATCGCCACGTCGGCCTCGCGCATCGGCAGATCCAGCACCCGTTCCTCCAGCATCAGGTCGATGCACAGGTCCGGATATTTCGCGTAAAGCGCCTTCAGGCGCGGCGCCAGCCACAGCGTGCCGAACCCCGTGGTGGTGGTGACGCGCAACTCGCCAAAGACCTCATCCTCGCTGTCGCGGATGCGGGCGGCCGTGGTTTCCAGCCGCTTCGACATGGCGGTCGTCGTTTCGAACAGCAGTTCCCCCTGTTCGGTGAGAATCAGTCCCCGCGCATGGCGGTGGAACAGCGTCGCGTCCAAGCTCTCCTCCAACGCGCGGATCTGCCGGCTCACGGCGGATTGCGACAGGTGCAGGGCCTCGCCCGCATGGGTCAGGGAGCCCGCATCCGCAACGGCGTGGAATATTCTGAGCTTGTCCCAATCCATCATCGCAACCATCTTTCCAAATAGACCCCTGCCGCGCAACGCAACCTAAAGGACTGTTTCCACGGGTGCAAAGAAAAGCGGGTCGGGGAAAACCGCTTTGTAGGTCAGGCAGTTTGACCTATAATCGCACCAAGCCAATGTGAAGGGGGAGGTCACGATGAGCAGGCAGGATGTCAGCCTTTCGGACCGGTTCGATCTGACGAAATCGCCGGTGCTGCTGAACGGCACGCAGGCGCTGGTGCGGTTGATGCTGATGCAGGCGGCGCGCGACCGGGCGGCGGGGCTCAGCACGGCGGGCTATGTGACCGGGTATCGCGGCTCGCCCCTGGGTGCGGTCGATCTGCAGATGGCCCGCGCACGAAAGCTGCTGGACGAGGCCAACGTTCGGTTCCAGGAGGGGCTGAACGAGGATCTCGCCGCCACCGCGCTCTGGGGCAGCCAGCAGGCCGAACTGCGGGGCGAGGGGAAATACGACGGCGTCTTCGGCCTGTGGTATGGCAAGGGGCCGGGCGTAGACCGGTCGGGCGACGTGATGCGGCATGCCAACATGGCCGGCACCTCGCCCCACGGCGGCGTGCTGATGGCGATGGGCGACGACCACACCGGCGAATCCTCGACCACCCTGCACCAGTCCGACTGGGCGATGGTCGATGCCTACATGCCGGTGGTCAGCCCAGCGGGCGTGCAGGAGCTGATGGATTTCGGCCTTTATGGCTGGGCGCTGTCGCGCTTCGCGGGCGTCTGGGTCGGCCTGAAGACGATGAAGGACACGGTCGAGGCGACGGCGGTGGTCGATGGCGACCCGCATCGCCTGTCATTCGTAATGCCCGATTTCAAGATGCCCGAGGGTGGCCTGAACATCCGCCTGATCGACACCCCGCAGGCGCAGGAAGCGCGGATGATCGACTACAAGCGCTTCGCGGCCGAGGCGTTCAGCCGCGCCAACGGCATGGACCGCCGGGTCTGGGGCAAGCCCGGCGCCAAGATCGGGCTTGTCGCCGCCGGCAAGAACTGGCTGGACCTGACCCACGCGCTGCACCTGCTGGGCATCGACGCGGCCGAGGCCGAACGGCTGGGGATCACCACATACAAGCTCGGCCAGACCTTCCCGCTCGATATGCAAGGTTTCCACGACTGGGCCGAGGGGCTGGAGCTGATCGTCGTGGTCGAGGAAAAGCGCAAGCTGATCGAGGTGCAGGTCAAGGAGGCGATCTTTGACGACCGTCGCGGCCGCCGCGTCTACGGCTGGCACAAGGGCGACACGTGGGAACACGGCCGGCAGGTGGAACTGTTCCCCACCCGCTACGCGCTCGACCCGATCCTGATCGCCGAACGGCTGGGAGAGATCCTGATCGAAGAAGGGCGCGGCACCGACAGCGTCAAGGCGGGCCTTTCGATGCTGGCCGAGGCGCGGCGCGCCGACAACGCCCAGGATCTGGCGGCCCGGCTTCCCTATTACTGCTCGGGCTGCCCGCACAATACCTCGACCAAGGTGCCCGAGGGCTCGCGCGCCTATGCCGGGATCGGCTGTCACTACATGGTGCAGTGGATGGACCGCAGCACCACCGGCTTCACCCAGATGGGGGGCGAGGGCGCGAACTGGATCGGCGAGGCGCCGTTTTCCAACACCGCCCATGTGTTCCAGAACCTCGGCGACGGCACCTACAACCACTCCGGCATCCTGGCGATCCGCGCGGCTTTGGCGGCTGGAACCAACATCACCTACAAGATCCTCTATAACGACGCCGTCGCCATGACTGGTGGTCAGAAGAACGAGGGCGGCCTCAGCCCCGACCGCATCGCGCGCGAAGTGCTGGCGATGGGCGTGCAGCACCTCGCCGTGGTCTACGACGACAAGGAAAAGCCAGACTTCAGCCTGTTCCCTCAGGGGATCGAGAAGCATGAGCGCGCGGACTTCGATGCGGTGCAGAAAAAGTTTTGCGAGATCAAGGGCGTGTCAGTCATTCTTTACATTCAGACCTGCGCCGCCGAAAAGCGCCGCCGCCGCAAACGCGGCGAGTTTCCCGACCCCGACACCCGCGTCTTCATCAACACCGACGTGTGTGAGGGCTGCGGCGATTGCGGCGTGCAGTCGAACTGCGTCTCCATCGTGCCGGTGGAAACCGAACTGGGCCGCAAGCGCGCCATCGACCAGTCCTCCTGCAACAAGGATTACAGTTGTCTCAAGGGCTTCTGCCCCAGCTTTGTCACGCTGACCGGCGCAAAGGTGAAAAAGGCCGCGACCGCGCAGGTTGACCTGCCCGACCTGCCGGACCCGCAACTGCCCGCGATCAAGGGCACCCACAATGTCATCATCACCGGCGTCGGCGGCACCGGCGTCGTCACCACCGGTGCGATCATGGCGATGGCCGCCCATATCGACGGCAAGGGCGCGGGGATGATGGAGATGGCGGGCCTCGCGCAGAAGGGCGGCGCGGTCCACATCCACTGCCGCATCGCCGAAAAGCCCAGCGACATCAGCGCGATCCGCGTCGCGGTGGGAGAGGCCGACTGCGTCATCGGCGGCGATCTGGTCGTGACCGCCGGCGCAAAGACCCAGGCGCTGATGCGAACGGGCCGCACCGGCGCGGTGGTGAACAGCCATGAGATTGTCACCGGCGAATTCACCCGCAATCCCGAATTCCGCATCCCGCACGATCGGTTGGAGGTCGCCCTTCAGGCACGGCTGAAGGATCGCCTGACGCTGTTCGACGCCACCGAACTCGCCCGCGTGCTGCTGGGCGACTCGATCTATTCCAACATGATGGTGTTCGGCGCGGCGTGGCAGCGCGGGCTGGTGCCGCTCAACCAAGACGCGATCATGCGGGCGATCGAGCTGAACAAGGCGGCGGTCGAGGGCAACAAGCGCGCGTTCGAACTGGGGCGCTGGGCCGTCCTTCATCCCGACCAGGCCACCGCCGCGATCACGCCAAAGGTTGTGGCAAAGCCGAAGACGCTGGAAGAAAAGATCGCCTTCCGCGCCGAGCACCTGTCCGCCTATCAGTCCGCCCGCCTTGCCCGCCGCTACCGCAAGCTGGTGGACCCCATCGCCGACCCGAAGCTGAAGGAAGCGGTAGCAAAAGGCTATCACAAGACTCTCGCCTACAAGGACGAATACGAGGTCGCCCGCCTGCACCTGCAGACCATGGAAAAGGTCCGTGCCGAATTCGATGGCGACCTGATGCCCGCCTTCCACCTCGCCCCGCCGCTGCTCTCGCGCATGGGCTCTGACGGGCGGCCAAAGAAGCGAAAGTTCGGCCCGTGGATCCTGCGCGCCTTCGGCGTGCTGGCGCGGCTGAAGCCCCTGCGCGGCACGCCGCTCGATCCCTTCGGGTATACCGCGGAACGAAGGATGGAGCGTGCGCTGATTCGCCAGTACGAGGCCGACATGGCCGAGGTGCTGGGCAAGCTGACGCCCGAGACGCGCGATGCCGCCATCGCGCTCGCCGAACTGCCGCTCACGATCCGTGGCTTCGGCCCGGTGAAGCAGAAGAACGAGGAAGCGGCCGCGAAACGACGGAAGGAGTTGCTGGCCACGATCCGTGCCGGCGGCGCGCCGCTCCGGCAGGCGGCCGAGTAGCCCCGCGCCGCGATGGATTTTGCCCCTGCGGCCCCGTAGAAGATCAGGGGGCCTGGGTCGAATCTGTCGTGATCCCGCCCACCACAACCGGGAGAACGGGCATGGCGGTCGGCATCTTCGATTCAGGTCTGGGCGGCCTGACGGTCTATGACGCGGTGGCGCGCCGGCTGCCCGATATGCCCTTCGTCTATTTCGGCGACAACCTGCACGCGCCCTACGGCGTCCGCGATGCCGACGACATCTTCGCGCTGACCTGCGCCGGCGTCGAACGGCTGTGGGACGAGGGGTGCGATCTGGTGATCCTGGCCTGCAACACCGCCAGCGCCGCCGCCCTGCGGCGCATGCAGGAAACCTGGGTGCCCGAGGGCAAGCGCGTCCTCGGTGTCTTTGTCCCGCTGATCGAGGCGCTGACCGAACGGCAATGGGGCGACAACTCCCCGCCGCGCGAGGTCGCGGTGAAGCATGTGGCGCTTTTCGCCACGCCCGCCACGGTGCAAAGCCGCGCCTTTCAGCGCGAACTGGCGTTCCGCGCCATCGGCGTCGATGTCGAGGCGCAGCCCTGCGGCGGCGTGGTCGATGCCATCGAACAGGGCGACCGGGAACTGGCGGAGACCCTGGTCGCGGCCCATGTCGCCGCGCTGAAACGCCGGATGCCGCACCCGCAGGCCGCCGTTCTGGGCTGCACCCACTACCCCCTGCTGGAAGAGGCGTTCCAAGCCGCGCTGGGCCCCAATGTCACGGTCTATTCCCAGGCCAACCTGGTCGCCGAAAGCCTCGCCGACTATCTGGACCGCCGGCCGGAGTTTCGCGGCTCGGGGACCGAGTCGAAATTCCTGACCACCGGTGACCCCGCCGCGGTCTCGTCCCGCGCCACCCAGTTCCTGCGCCGCCCGATCCGGTTTCAGCCAGCCTGAAAACCTCTCACGGCCGGATCGGCCCGGCGAGGGAGACAATGGCCGCGACCATGTTCGGTTCCGGGGGCGGCGGGCATTCTGTCCCGGCGAGCATGCCTGTGGTGATGCAGATCCAGACGAATTCCATCGGCACCTCGAAGCAGATGTTCGCGCCGTTGATGATGCAGACCTGTACATCTTCCTGCGTCGAGCCATCGTCCCCGGCTGCGAGCATCCGGCGGAACGGGTCGATCTGATCGACGCGCAGCGACATCGTCAACTCTCCGCGCAGCGCCGCTCCGGGGCGCCCGGCCGCAATCCGCAGGCTTGCGTCCTTGGGCCGGTAGCATGCCCGGCCCGGCGCCTCCGCGCCGCCGCGGCCAAGGCAGACGATCACCTCTGCCGGATCGGTGCCACCAGACTTGCCCTGACCGTGGTACGGTCGATGATGCCCCTGATGCCCCTGATGCCCCTGATGGCCATGACCCTGCTGGCCGTCTGGGGGCCCGTGATCTGCAGCCTGCGCTGCGGCGGGGAGAGACAGGGCCATCAGGCCAGCCAGCAGAACGGAACACGTGCGCCTGAAAATCTTAGACATGATACCCTCCTTTCTATGACGAAAATCCACGGATCGTCGGAAAGGGAGGCCAGCCGGGAAGGCCGGCGTTACGTTAAATGATACCAGAATCAGCGCCACCCCGGAAGCCCGTCGCCCGCAGCCCGATTGCACGCGGTTTTCAAACCGCCTAGAACCTGCGCAGAAGACGAGGATTTTTCACATGACGACGCATCGAATTGCCGTGCTGGGGGCCAGTGGCTACACCGGGGCGGAACTGGTCCGCCTGATCGCCACCCATCCGACCATGGAAATCGCCGCACTGACCGGCGACCGAAAGGCCGGGATGCAGATGGCAGATGTGTTTCCCTTCCTGCGCCACATGGACCTGCCCGTCCTGACCCGGATCGAGGACCTGGATTTCGACGGCGTCGAACTGGCCTTCTGCGCGCTGCCGCACGCCACCAGCCAGGCGGTGATCAAGGATTTGCCGCGCACGCTGAAGATCGTGGACCTCTCCGCCGACTTCCGGCTCCGCGACCCCGAGGCGTATCGGAAATGGTATGGCAAGCCTCATGCCGCGCCCGAACTGCAGGCTGAAGCCGTCTATGGCCTGACCGAATTCTACCGCAACGAGATCGAGCCCGCGCGCCTGGTGGCGGGCACCGGCTGCAATGCCGCGACCGGGCAATACGCCCTCCGCCCGCTGCTGGAGGCGGGCGTGATCGACCCCGACGAGATCGTGATCGACCTGAAGGCCGGCGTCTCGGGCGCCGGTCGCAGCCTGAAGGAAAACCTGCTGCACGCCGAACTGTCGGAAGGCACCCATGCCTATTCCGCCGGTGGCACGCACCGGCACCTGGGCGAATTCGATCAGGAGTTCAGCAAGATCGCGGGCCGCCCGGTGATGGTGCAGTTCACGCCGCACCTGCTGCCGATGAACCGGGGCATCCTGGCAACCGTCTATGTCCGCGGTGACCTGACGGCGGTCTATGACACGCTTGCTGCACGCTATTCTGATGAACCCTTCGTGAAGGTGCTGCCTTTTGGCGCACTCCCCTCGACACGCGACGTGCGCGGGTCCAATTATTGCCATATCGGGGTGGTGGGCGACCGCATCCCCGACCGGGCGGTAGTGGTGGCGGTGCTGGACAACCTGACCAAGGGGTCTTCGGGGCAGGCGATCCAGAACGCGAACCTGATGCTCGGGGCCGAGGAGACGGCGGGCCTGATGCTCGCGCCTGTCTTCCCGTGAAGGGGTGAGGGAACGATGAAGGGACTGAAAAAGAAGCGCCGGATCCAGATCATCGCGGTTGCCGCGGTGGCGCTGGCGCTGTCCACCGCGCTGATCGGCTACGGCATGCGCGACGGGATCAATTTCTTCCTCTCGCCCAGTCAGGTTGCGACCGAACCGCCTGCGCCGAACCAGACCTTCCGCATCGGCGGGCTGGTCGAGGTCGGAACGTTGGTGCGCGGGCAGGGTGAAACCGTGCGCTTCATGGTCACCGACGGCGGCGCCTCGATCCCCGTGGCCTACAAGGGCGTGCTGCCCGATCTCTTCGGCGAGAACGAGGGCATGGTCGGGACCGGCCGTCTGGTCGACGGCACCTTCGTCGCGCACGAAATCCTCGCACGCCATGACGAGACCTACATGCCGAAAGAGGTCATCGACGCGCTGAAGGAACAGGGCGTCTACGTCGAACCGCAAAGCTGACGCCGCCGCACAGGACAGGCCCGCTCAGTCGGCGTGGTCTGTCCGCTTCCGGTCGGCCAGCCGCGTGAACACCGACCTGATGTCGTCGGGCGTTGCCCGATCCAGCGCGCCATCTTCGATCTCGCTTTGCGACCAGATCCAGGATCGCGCCGGATCGTGCAGCATGTCCCATCCCCCGAACATCCGCTCGGATACCGACTCGGACAGGTGCAGCCTGACGTTCACATGGCGGTCGTCGCCCCGGATCCGGTCCAGCGCGGCCTGGACACGCTGCTCTGGCCCCTCCAGCAGTTGCAGGTAGATGTCGGCCCGGCAGATCAGCGCGCCGGTGATGCCGTCGCGCTTGTTGCAGCGCCGCGCATCCATCAGCACGGTGCCAAGGATCGCATCGTCATAGCCAAAGGGCTGGGACGAGTAGATGACCTGCAATAGTCCCATCGCTGGTGTCGCTCCCTGTCAAGCCGCGCGGTTCGGGCCACGGCGTTGCTCTGGTCCGACCTGGCCAAGGGCCGCATCGTCCCCGGTTCATGGCAGCAAGCCTTGAGACTATGCCACTGAAGTCAATCTAGCGCCGCCTTGGGACGGGCCAATGCCCATTTCGCGCCGGTCTGCCCTGTCTGCGGCGCGCGTCGGACCGCCCCAAATGGTTGCGACACGGTTAACAAAAAATGAGATTTGATGGAATTTCAACGGCTTGAGATTCTGCTCACGCGTGAGCAAGGCGCCAAATCCGTCCCTACCGCCCCTCGAACCGGGCAGGGCGCTTTTCCTGGAACGCCACCACCCCCTCGCGGAAATCGCGGGTCTGTCCGCAGCGCCCCTGCAACTGCGCCTCCAGCGCCAGCTGATCCTCCAGCCCGTTGTCCCAACTGGCCCGCAGCGCCTGCTTCAGCGCGCCATAGGCCACCGTCGGCCCGGCGGCCAGATGTGCCGCCCGGCCGCGCCAGTGGGCCTCGAACCCCTCGTCCGGAACCGCCTCCCAGATCATGCCCCAGTCGGCCGCCTGCCGCGCCGTGATCTTCTCGGCGAACAGCGCCGCCCCCATCGCCCGCGCCGCCCCCATCTGGCGCGGCAACCACCAGGTTCCGCCCGCGTCGGGGATCAGCCCGATCCGGGTGAAGGCCTGGATGAAGGCCGCGCTTTCCGCCGCGATCACCACGTCCGCCGCCAGCGCCAGATTGGCCCCGGCCCCGGCGGCGGCGCCGTTCACCGCCGCGATGGTCGGCACCGGGCACTCCATGATCGCCCGCAGCATCGGCTCGTATTCCTCGCGCAGGGTCCGTTCCAGATCGATGCTGGCGATGCTGGCCCGGTCGCCCAGATCCTGACCCGAGCAGAACGCCCGCCCCGCGCCCGTCAGCACGATCGCCCGCGCAGTCCCGCCCGCCGCCCGCACTGCATGGGTCAGTTCCGCCCGCATCTGGGTGTTGAGCGCGTTCATCACCTCGGGCCGGTTCAGCGTGATGACGCCCAAACCCTCGGTTTCGTCATACGTGATTGCCTGATAATCCATCGCCGCCCCCCTGCCTGATGGCCCGACCATAGCGCGGCAATCGGGGCGCGGAACAGCCGGAACGCGGCGTCAGTCGCCCAGCAGGTCCTTCAGCCGCGCCTGTTCTTCCGGCGTCAGCGTCGCCTCTGGCTCGGGCCGCGCCTTGCGGCGGCGCAGGTAGACCACCGCGATCCCGCCGCCCACCAGCAGCATCGCCGGGGCTGCCAGCCAAAGCGCCAGGTTCGATCCCGTCATCGTCGGCTGCAACAGCACGTATTCGCCGTAGCGGTCCACGATGAAGGCCACGACCTCTTCGTCGCTGTCGCCCTCGACCAGACGCTCGCGCACCAGCAGACGCATGTCGCGCGCCAGATCGGCGTTCGATTCGTCGATGGCCTCGTTCCGGCAGACCAGACACCGCAGCCCGCGCGAGATCTCGCGCGCCCGCGATTCCAGAACCGGATCGTCCAGCACCTCGTCGGGTTGCACGGCCAGCGCCGGACCCGACACCGGCAATGCCAGCGCGCAGGCCAAGGCCGCGGCCCGGATCAGCGTGGCGGCGGTCATTCCGCGGGCACGGCGTCCGGTGCCGTGCGCCGCGCCCCCGCCGCCACCCGGAACCGCCGGTCGGTCAGGCTCAGCACGCCACCCAGCGCCATGATGATGCAGCCCGCCCACAGCCAGTTGGCAAACGGCTTGATGTAGGTGCGCACCGCCCAGCCGCCGCCGTCCTGCGGATCGCCCAGCACCAGATAGATGTCGCGCCAGAACCGGTACTGGATCGCGGCCTCGGTCGTCGGCATCTGCGCGATGAAGTAGTTGCGCTTTTCGGGCGTCAGCGTGGCGATGAAGCGCCCATCCCGGCTGACATCCATGAAACCCATCGTCGAGGTGTAGTTCGGCCCCTCGATCCGCTGGACGTCGGTCAGGGTGATGTCGTAGCCGCGATGCTCGAAGCTTTCGCCGATCTGGACGACGCGAATGTCCTCGCTCTGCCATGCGGTCAGCCCTGCCACCGCGAAGACGGTGATCCCGAAGCCCGCATGCGCCACCGCCTTGCCCCAGTCGGCCCGGGGCAGCCGCGAAATGCGGCGCAACCGCAGGCCCAGCCCTTCGCGCCCGCCGCGCTGCCACAGGTCGATCAGCGCACCGGAAACGACCCAAGCGCCCAGCATCAGGCCCAGCGGCCCCAGTGCCGAATTCCCCGTCTGCATCGCCCAGGCCAGCGCCATCAGCGCCACCGCGAGCACCAGGGCCGGCATCAACGGGCGCATCGCCCTGGACAGCGTGCCGCGCTTCCACGGCAGCATCGACCCGATCGGCAACAGGATCGCCAGCGCGATCACAAAGGGGGTAAAGGCCATGTCGAAGAAGGGCGGGCCGACCGACAGCTTGCGGTCAAAGAACATCTCGGCCACCAGCGGCCAGATGGTGCCGATGAAGACCACGAAGCACGACACCGCCAGCAGCACGTTGTTGGCCACAAGCGCTGCCTCGCGGCTGACGGTGGAAAAGACGCCCTTCGCCTCCATCGCGCTGGCGCGTGCGGCGTAAAGCGTGAGCGCGCCGCCCATGAACAGCGCGATGATCATCAGGATGAACACGCCGCGCTCCGGATCGTTGGCAAAGGCATGGACGGACGTCAGCACGCCAGACCGGACGATGAACGTGCCGATCAGCGAGAAGCCGAACGCCATGATCGCCAAGAGGATCGTCCAGCTTTTCAGCGCCTCACGCTTTTCCACCACGATGGCCGAATGCAGCAAGGCGGCGGCTATCAGCCAAGGCATGAAGCTGGCATTCTCCACCGGATCCCAGAACCAGAACCCGCCCCAACCCAGTTCGTAATAGGCCCACCACGATCCCAGTGCGATGCCGATGGTCAGAAACACCCAGGCCGCCAGCGTCCAGGGCCGCACCCAGCGCCCCCAGGCAGCATCGACGCGCCCCTCGATCAGCGCCGCGACGGCAAAGCTGAATGCCATGCTCAACCCGACATAGCCCAGGTAGAGAAACGGCGGATGGAAGGCGAGTCCGGGATCCTGCAACAGTGGGTTCAGGTCGCGCCCGTCCATCGGGGGCATGTCGGTCCGCAGGAACGGGTTCGAGGTGAACAGGATGAAGGCGAAGAACGCCACCGCGATCGAGGATTGGACCGCCAGCACCCGCGCCTTCAGCCGCGGCGGCAGATTGCCCCCGAACCAAGCAGCGCAGGCGCCGAACAGCGTCAGGATCAGCACCCATAGCAGCAGCGACCCCTCGTGGTTCCCCCAGACGCCGGTGACCTTGTAGATCAACGGCTTCAGCGTATGCGAGTTCTGGTACACAAGCTGCACCGAGAAGTCGGAGGTCACGAAGGCCCACGTCAGCGCGGCAAAGGCGAACCCTGTCAGCACGAACTGCGCCGTCGCGGCGGGTTCCGCAAGTGCCATCCAGCCACGCCAGCCGTAATGCGCTCCAATCATGGGCACGATGGTCTGAACGATCGCCACGGTGAAGGCGAGGATCAGGGCGAAATGTCCGAGTTCTACGATCATGCCGCGGATCATATGCGGGGCCGCGGGAAACGCCAATGCCTCTGCGCTGTGTTGTCGCGCGTGTGATCGCGAAAAACGCAAACGGCCCCGGCAGATGCCGGGGCCGTGGTCGTCCGTTCCGGGCCGCGTGTCAGCCGCGCACGGCCTCAAGCCGCATCCACTCCGCCAGGGCCGGGTTGTCCGCCACGCTGGCCGCCGATGGCAGCGTGGCGCGCGCTTCCGTCGCCGCTGCCGGGGGCGGCGCGACGGGCCGGGGCACGATCGGCGCCGGGAACGGAAGGGTAGTCGCCGCGATGGGGTTCTCTGCCCCTGCCTTTTTCGGTTCTATCGCGGCGTTTTCGGTCGCGGGATCGTCCGGAAACAGCACCTCCAGCGCCTTCTTCAGCCGGAAGTGATGCGCCTCGCGCGCGCCGAAAAACAGGGAAACGACGGCCCCGAGCAGCCACCACATCTGGTCGGGCATCTGGTTCAGCCCCTCCATGCGCCGGGCGAAAGCGGCGGGGTCGGCGACGCCATAACCAAACAGCGCAAGGGAGCCCAACATCATCAGCGGGCGCGGCAGCCGATTCAGTCCGTCCACCATCCGGTCGAAACCGGCCGGGGTGCGTGGGGTGGCTTCCGCGGCAAGCTGGGCCAGCAAGGCCTCGTGTAACGCCGCCCCGTCGACCTTGCGCGATCCGGCCAGTCGGGCCCTCAGCCGGGGGGCGACAACCCCTGCGACGCCGCGCGCCCGCTCTGGCAGGGCCGAGGTCACGATGTCCGGGGTGACGCCCATGGCGCGGGCGATCCTGACGGCCTGTCCCAGCGTTCCGATCGTGCCCATCATGCCCATGTGCTGGTCCTTTCGCGATGTTCTGCCGGGGTGAGGTGAAAGCGCGGCGCGATGAATTCCTCCGCGCGCACGATCCAGCCGCCCTTGCCGCCATCGCGGCGGCGGGCGTATTTCCGACTGGCGGCCCGCCCGTCGGCCAGGCGGTAGTAGTAGTTCCGCCGCTCGATCCCGTAGGCGTCGACCAGATGCGCTGGTGCGCGGGCCATCGCGTCATGGGCGATCCGGATCGTCTGCGCCCCGACCACGCCGTCGGCGCGGATGTCATAGCCCATCCGCGCCAGCAGCCGCTGCAGGATGCGCACGCCGTTAGTGCCGGCGTTCACGTACATGTCGAAGACCGACGCCTGCAGAGGTTCCGGCAACTCGCCGATCCGCGGCCGGTGGAAGTAGTGATCCAGATAGATTTCCACCGCCTGCGCCCGGCTCAGCAGGCGCACGTCGGCGGTATCGACCCGCCCGTCGCCGTTCAGGTCCAGACCCAGCCGGCGCATGGTGTGAATCGTCACGCCGTGGTTGGTCGCGCCGCCCGGATCGTCGGGGTCGTTGACGTAGCCGCCCTCGCGCCCGACGATCTCTTCGGCAATCTCCCGTACCCGTGACATGGCATCCCCCGCTTTCTTCGGCTGGGGTCCACTATCTTAGGAAAGCGTAAAAAACGGCCTGTTCCACCGTGCGCTGAAATGTTGCCAAGACGTTCTCATGCCTTCAGAATCGACCGCCCGGCATATTGAGCCGTCTCGCCCAGCATCTCTTCGATGCGGATCAACTGGTTGTACTTCGCCAGCCGGTCCGACCGCGCAAGGCTCCCGGTCTTGATCTGCCCGCAGTTCGTGGCCACCGCCAGATCGGCGATGGTGGCGTCCTCGGTCTCGCCCGACCGGTGGCTCATCACGCTTGTATAGCGCGCCCGGTCCGCCATCCGCACCGCATCCAGCGTCTCGGTCAGCGTGCCGATCTGGTTCACCTTCACCAAGAGGCTGTTGGCGCAGCCCTCGGTGATTCCCCGCTGCAGCCGCACCGGGTTGGTCACGAACAGATCGTCGCCGACCAGTTGGCAGGTCTCGCCCATCAGGGTGGTCAGCTTTGCCCAGCCGTCCCAGTCGTCCTCGGCCATGCCATCCTCGATCGAGATGATCGGATAGTCCTTGACCAACCCCATCAGATAGGCTGCGTTCTCGTCGCGGGTCATCACCGCGCCTTCGCCGGCCATGTGATACTTGCCGTCGCGGTAATATTCGGTCGCCGCGCAATCGAGCGCCAGATAGATCTCCTCGCCCGGCTTGAAACCCGCCGTCTCGATGGCCTTCAGGATGAAATCCAGTGCCGCGCGGGTGCTGGACAGGTTGGGCGCGAATCCCCCCTCATCGCCGACGCTGGTGGACAGGCCGGCCGCCGACAGTTCCTTCTTCAGCGTGTGGAAAACCTCCGAGCCCATCCGCACCGCCTCGCGGATATTGTCGGCGGCCACCGGCATTATCATGAATTCCTGGATGTCGATCGGGTTGTCGGCGTGTTCTCCGCCGTTGATGATGTTCATCATCGGCACCGGCAGCATGCGGGCATTGGTCCCGCCGATGTAGCGGTAAAGCGGCTGCATGGTGAAATCGGCCGCGGCCTTGGCCACGGCCAGGCTGACGCCCAAGATCGCGTTTGCGCCCAGACGGGCCTTGTTCGGCGTGCCGTCCATCTCGATCATCAGTTGGTCGATCGCCACCTGCTCGGTCGCGTCCATGCCCGCCAGCGCCTCGGCGATCTCGCCGTTGACGCTCGCCACCGCCTGCAGCACGCCCTTGCCCTTGTAGCGCGCGGTATCCCCGTCGCGCTTCTCAACCGCCTCGTGGGCGCCGGTGGACGCGCCGGATGGCACGGCCGCGCGCCCCATGGTGCCGTCGTCCAGCGTCACATCCACCTCGACGGTCGGGTTGCCCCGGCTGTCCAGGATCTCCCGCGCGGTGATGTCGATGATCGTGCTCATGATGGTTCCCTTCTTTTCAGCGGAACGCCGTAGAGTTCCAGCCGGTGTCCCTTCAGCCGATAGCCCAGTCGCCGTGCGATCCGGTCCTGCAATTCCTCGATGTCGGGGTCGCAGAACTCGATCACCTC
This sequence comes from Paracoccaceae bacterium, assembly GCA_041687395.1. GTDB lineage: Bacteria > Pseudomonadota > Alphaproteobacteria > Rhodobacterales > Rhodobacteraceae > JAWLCA01. The sequence continues at coordinate 71,035 of JAWLCA010000003.1, forward strand.
GCCTGTCGTCAGGTCGATCAGGTGGTCGTGGTGGTCGCGCTCGGCATCCTCGTAGCGTGCGCGCCCGTCGCCGAATTCCAGCTTGTCCAGTATCCCCGCTTCCTCGAACAGCTTCACCGTCCGATAGACCGTGGCCAACGAGATTCGCGGGTCGATGGCCGAGGCGCGGGCATACAGCACCTCGACATCCGGGTGGTCGTCCGACGATTGCAGCGCCGCCGCGATGGTGCGCCGCTGGTCGGTCATCCGCAGGCCCCTGGCCTCGCAGCGGGCGATGATACTGTCGCTCATGGCGATCCCCGATCGTCTGGCACGGCTTCTACGACAAACCCTTGCGCAAGGGAAAGCCCCGACCGCCCCTCTGGCCCGGGCAAGCAGCGACGGTCACGCGGGTTGACGCGGGTGCGCGGCCGGGCGATGCGGGGATCGCACTACCCCGAGGAACCGCGATGCCGCGCAAGGACAACATGGACGCGTTCGGCGCGGCGGCGCTCATAGCCTTCGCCCTCCTGTTTGGCGGCAATCAGGTGATCATCAAGCTGGTCAACGACGGGTTGCAGCCGATCTTCGCGGCGGGGCTGCGCTCGCTCGGCGCGATCCCCTGCATCTGGGCGTGGATGGCGTGGAACGGTCGCCGGGTGCAGTTCGAACCGGGCACGCGGGCCGCCGGGTTGCTTCTGGGCCTGCTGTTCTCGTTCGAATTCGTCTGCCTGTTCCTCGCGCTGGACCTGACCACCGTCGCGCGCAGCTCTGTCATCTTCTACTCCATGCCGATCTGGCTGGCGCTGGGCGCGCACCTGCTGATCCCCGGCGACCGGATCACCCCGCGCAAGGCGCTGGGGCTGGCGGTGGCGTTTTCGGGCGTGGCCCTGGCCTTTGCCGACCGCGGGGCGAACGGGGCCGGGCACAGTCTGGCCGGCGATGTGCTGGCGCTGGGGGGCGCAGTCGGCTGGGCGGCGCTGGCGCTTTGCGCCCGGGTCAGCGCCATCAGCCGGGTGCGGCCAGAGATGCAACTGATGTGGCAGGTGCTGGTCTCGGCCCCGGTGTTGCTGCTGCTCGCCCCCGCCTTCGGCCCGTTTCTGCGCGATCTGACGGCCGTGCATGTAGCGGCGCTGACGTTCCAGATCGTCGTGGTGGTGACGATGGGCTTCATCGGCTGGCTGTGGCTCCTGTCGGTCTATCCGGCCTCCAGCGTCGCCAGCTTTTCCTTCCTGATCCCCATCGTCAGCCTGACGCTGGGCTGGCAGGTGCTGGGCGAAGAGGTGGGGCCGACCCTGCTGGCCGCCTGCGCGCTGGTGGCGGTGGGAATCGTGCTGATCAACCGCGCACCGCGCCCCGCGCCGGGGTAGACCGCGGCCCGTGCACGGTTAAAATCCGGTAAAGAAAAAATCGGAAATTTCGTCTTTTCAATGGTTTGAGATTTTGTGCACGCGTGCACACCCTATCCGATCAACCCGGTCCCCCGCACCCCGTCGATCACGAACTGCACCGAAAGCGCGGCCAGCAGCATCCCCAGCAGCCGGGTGATCACCACCGTCCCGGTCCGCCCCAGCGCCCGCTCGATCGGCCCGGCCAGCATGAAGCCCAGAAAGCACAGCGACACGACGGCCAGCATCACCAGATGCACCGCCAGCACCCCCTCCCAGCCCGGACCCGACTGACCCACCAGCAGGATCATGGTGGCCATCGCCCCTGGCCCCGCGATCAGCGGCATCGCCAGCGGAAAGACCGAAGGATCGTCCGCTGGCACCGTCTGCCCCTCACGCCGCTGGGTCCGGCGTTCGAACAGCATGTCCAGCGCGGTCAGGAACAGAAGGATCCCCCCCGCGATGCGGAACGCGGGCATCGAGATGCCGACAAAGCCCAGCACCTCTTCTCCGAACAGCCCAAAGACGGTCAGCAACAGCGCGGCGATCACGCAGGCCCGCAGCCCCACCGCCCGCCGGTGCGCCGCATCCATCCCCCGGGTCAGCGCGATGAACAGCGGCGCGAGCCCGATCGGGTCCACCACCACCAGCAGCGTCACGAAGGCCGTGATCAGAAACGCCGTGTCCAAATCTGCCCCTCAGCCGCCCAGCGGCGCCAGCGCGCCGACTTGCCGTTCCGGGCCAGTCTCGGCCGCATCATTGGGCAAGGGCAAGGGGGCATCGCGCCAATCCGCCAGGATCCGCGCCTGAGTGGTCAGCACCGCATCGGGCCGGGTGTCGGCAGGGGTGGCGAATAGGTGGCCCCCAGGGCCGGAACTCCACGCGATCAGCCCCGGCGCCGCGATCATCGGCATCGCCACCGGCGCCAGCCAGGGCGCAAGCCCCGGCACCAGCAGCGCTGCCAGGACGAGGGTCAGCAGCCCGGTGGAAACGACCCAGTGGCTGGTCTGCCACGCCTGTCCCAGGGTCAGCCGACCGGCATCGCGCCGCTGCACCGGCCAGCCGAAATCGCGGCCCAGCACCACCTCGATCACCGACCGTGCCTGCCAGGCCAGCAGGATAGGCGCCATCAGGGTGGACAGCGCGATCTCGGCCACAACCGACCGCATCAATGCCAGCCGCCCGCCGAAGCCCTCCGCCCGCCCGTCCAGCATGGCCGCCCCCGCGATCATCAGCTTGGGCAGGATCAGCAGCCCGAAGATGCTGAGCAGCAGGCCAAAGCCCATCGGCGGGGTGACGGCGGTGAACACCGGAACCGAGTTCGCCGGCTCGAAGAACGGCCCCTGAAGCGGCGCGGGCGCGGTCATCGGGGCCAGCAGGCAGAGTGCGATGAACCCGCCCCACATCAGCGGGGCCAGATAGGTGACGACGCCGAACGTCAGCATCAGACGGTTCCAAGGGGCGAGGCCCGATGCAGCCAGCAGGCGCAGGTGCTGCAGGTTGCCCTGGCACCATCGCCGGTCGCGCGCGGCATGATCGACCAGCGTCGCGGGCGTCTGCTCGAACGACCCGCCCAGATCGGGGTCGATGCGGACCTTCCAGCCGTTGCGGACCAGCAGGGCCGCCTCGACGATGTCGTGGCTCAGGATCGACCCGCCCAGCGGCGGCCGGCCGGGCAGGGCAGGCAGGCCGCAACTGTCGGCAAAGGCGCGGACGCGAAAGATCGCGTTGTGCCCCCAATAGGTGCCGGCGCGCCCCTGCATCGCCGCCAGCCCTCGGACATAGACCGGGGAATACAGAGCGGCGGCGAACTGCATCAATCGGCCAAATCGCGTCTGCGCGCTGGTGACGACGGGCAGCGTCTGCAGAAGGCTCAGCCCGGGATCGGCCGCGATCCGCCGCATCATCTCGACCAGCGTGCCGCCAGTCATCAGACTGTCGGCGTCCAGCACGACGCCGAACTCGTAAGCTCCGCCCGAGTGGCGAAGGAAATCGGCGATGTTGCCGGCCTTGCGCCCGGTATTCTCGGCCCGGCGGCGATAAAGGATGCGGCGGCCGGGTCGCAGCCGGCGCAGGCGGGCGAGCGCCGCCTCTTCGGCCCCCTGCAGGTGGGGGGCGGTGGTGTCGGACAGGATGGCGATGTCGACCCCCGCGCCCTCGGCCGTGGCGGTCAGAGAGGTGTCGATGGCCGCGACCCGCGCCATGACGGCCTCTGCATCCTCATTGTGAACCGGGATAAGGATCACCGTGCGCCCGGTAATTTGGTCTGTGCGCACAGGCGTTGGGGGCGGCGGCGCGAAGAGGCCCAGCAGAGCCAGCGCCGCCCCCCAGCCGAGCCACCCGGTCAGCACCACGATCAGGCCGGCGCGCAGCACGTCGGGCGCGCCGATGCCGGCGGGGGCGGCGAAGGTCAGGTAAAAATACCCCGCCAGCACTGCCGCCGTCGCGCCAAGGCCCGCGCCAACGTGCCGGGCGGCGATAGTCGCCGCGCCCGCGGGCCGGCGCGCGGGCCAGTGCCCAGCGCCGCTGAGCGGCTGCGCGGGCATCTGTAGTGGCGCGTCTGGCAACTCGGTCGGGTCTGGGGCGGGCCGGGTCACGGGGCGATCCATTGGTAGCGCCAGTCTTCGGTCAGCTGGCCCATGGGCATGCCAAGGTGCGCAGAGAGTTCCGCGACCGCCCCGGGGGCGATGGCGGCGTCGATCACCAGCCGCCAGACACCGGTGGCGCCGATCCGTTCCAGGGTGTGTCCGGAGATAGCGGCATCGCGGGCGGACAGGGTGGCGGTGACAGGCGCATCGGCGGCCAGCGGGTCGAGCGCGCCGCCGGCGAAATCCAGGACGAACTTGCGGGTGCCCGGCGCCGCCGCCACGCCCGAGACGCCCCCCGCGCCCGCGCGCATGCTCACGACGCGGGCAAGACCTCCGGCATCGTCGCTCAGGTCGCCCCAGTCCAGCCGATAGCGGTATTCGCGCGCCTCACCTGCTCGCGCGGGCGCCTCGGGTACCCAGAAGGCGACGATGTTGTCGTTGGTTTCCAGCTCGGTGGGGATCTCGATCAGACGCACCCAGCCCGGCCCCCAATCGTCCAGCGGTACCACCCGCAGAGAAGGCCGGCGGTCGTATCGGGCCTCCGCGTCCTGATAGGCGGCGAAGTCGCGCCCGCGCTGGTGAAGGCCGAAGGCGCGGGGCGCGGTTTCGGCGAAATAGGAATTGGCCAGGACGGGCGGATTGTTCAGCGGCCGCCAGAGCCGCGCGCCATCCGCACGGTGGATCGCCAGGCCGTTGCTGTCGTGCACCTGCGGGCGGTAGTCGTCGAACCGGGCGCGGTTCTTGGCATCGAACAGGAACATCGACGTCAGCGGCGCCACGCCCAGCTGCGCGATGTCGGCGCGGAAGAACAGCCGCGCCGTCACCTCCATCGCCGTGGGGTCGCCGGGGTGGATGACGAAGCGGTAGGCGCCGGTCACGCTTTCGCCCTCCAACGCGGCCGAAAGCGTGATCCGGTCGGCACCGGGTTCGGGTCGGTCTAGGTAGAAGCGGGTGAAGCGCGGAAACTCTTCTCCCTGCGGCAGGGCAGTGTTGATCGCAAGACCACGCGCGCTCATGCCGTAGACGCTGCCGCGCCCCAGCGCGCGGAAGTAGCTGGCGCCCAGAAACGCAACCACCTCGTCCCACGTTCCCGCCCGGTGCAGCGGGTGTGTCAGCCGGAAGCCCGCCACGCCGGGCAGGTCGGCGCCTGCAGGCGCGCGGTCGGCCAGTTCGTTCAGATACTCGAAATCATCGGTCCCGAAGGCCATCGGCCGGGCGGTGCCCTCTGTCACCTCGTAGAGACCGACCGGGTCGGGGAAAAGCCAGCCAGGGTGGAACGCCTGCAGACGGAAGCCCGCGCCGCCATCCGTCCAGCGGGCCCGATCGCCGCGGAAGCGGATCAGCCGCCAGTCGTCGTAGCCGAGTTGCCCGAGCGGCAGCTCCACCGGCCGGGGCGCGCGGTGGGCTCGGCCTGCGCGGTCGCGCATCTCCTCGGTCAGCAGGTCGAATGAAAACGGCATCGTCTCTTGTGCCGATGCCGCGCCCGGAAAATCGGGCAGCGCCGCCGCCGCCAGACCGGCCGCGGCGCCCAGCCGCAGCGCGCCGCGACGCGTCGGGCGTAGGGCGGTTCGGTTGTCGGTGGTTTCGACCGGCACAGGTTTGCCCCCTTCAGGCCCCTTGTTTCCCCGGCTTGATATTGTCCGGGGCACAGCAATTGCAATGACGGCCTGTCGCGCCGCCTATCTGCCGCGCGACAGGGCGGGAATCATGCGCGACAACACGCCGTCGCGCTTCACCACGCCGTGAAACAGCCCCGCGCCGATGTGCAGCAGGATCAGGGGAATCAGGATGAACCGAGTTGTGGCATGCACCGCCTTGGCCGTTTCGGCCAACTCGTCGGATCGGGGCGCGAGGCGCGGTACGCCAAGCGCGTCGAGGGATTCGAGCGGAAATCCGCCGGCCACGACGCGGATGTAGCCCGAGATCGCCATGACGAAGACCAGAAGATAGAGCAGCCCGTGAGTGAGTCCCGCCACCCGCCGTTGCCAGTCGGGCACACTGGCCGGCAGGGGAGGAGGCGGCACAGCCAGGCGATACGCCAGCCGCCCGATCATCAGCAGAAGGATGAGAACGCCCACGTTCTTGTGGAAGATGAACATTGAATCCTGCGTGCTGCGCGCCAACCCCTCGCCGGTCATGGTGCCGCCGATCGGGATCGTCGCCAGCAGCAGAAGCGCGATCAGCCAGTGCAGCCATCGCGCGGCGGGACGGTAGACCGGTGCTGAAGTCATGGGCGCCTTCCACGTGCCGGGGGTCACTGTTACGTCAGATCAGCTAGTCCTCGGGGCTGGCCGATCAACGCCTTCTTGACAGTCTGGTAACAAGCCTACCTGCTACATGCATGTCAGGCCCCGATCTTACACTGGAAGGCGCGATCCGTCATAGCCCGGCTTCGTCGCGGCGCGGCGCGGCGTTGCCGGGGTTTCTGGCGGCTTCGGTCGTGGTGCTGCTAGGCGTCTGGGTTCTGGCACGGGCGCTGGCGCCCGAGACCGTATTCCTGCTCATCGCTCCGCCGGGCCTGTTCGCAGTGATCGCAGCTGTCGCCGCGTGGGGTCTGTGGGCGCACTACCCGCACGACCGCGTGGGCGCCTGCAATCTGGTGACGCTGATCCGCGCGGGCCTGGTCTCGCTCCTGGCACTGCCGTTGCTGGTGCCCGACCTGCTGGCGGGCGGTGGCGCTGCATGGGGTGTCTTCGGGGTTGCGCTGGTGGCCTTCCTGATGGACGGGATCGACGGCTGGTTGGCGCGGCAATCGGGCCTGACCTCTGCCTTCGGCGCGCGCTTCGACATGGAGGTGGACGCGCTCTTGGCCGCGCTGCTGGCCTTGATCGCGCTGAGTGGCGGGCAGGCGGGTTGGTGGGTGCTGGCGCTCGGCGCCATGCGTTACGCCTTTGTCGCCGCCGGCTGGGCGCTGCCCTGGATGCGGGCCGCGTTGCCCGAGCGGTTCCGGCGCAAGGTGGTTTGCGTGATCCAGATCGGCACCCTGATCGCGCTGCTGGCCCCGGTGGTGCAGCCGCCGGCGTCGGCCATGCTTGCAGGCGCGGCGCTTGCGGTGCTGGTCTGGTCCTTCGCGCTGGACATCCTCTGGCTGTGGCAGAACCGTGGAGAACGGGGATGAGGGTCGCGGCGTCGCTTCTGCTGGCCGCAGTCCTGCTGCATCTGGTGCTCATCCAGCCGAACCACCCCGCGGCGATGACGCCGGCGGCGCTGCTGCTGTTTCCGCTGGAACTGCCGGTGATCCTGCTGGGCATGATCGCGCTGCGACCCGGAACTGGGGCCACGGCGCTGCGCTGGGGGCTGGTCGCGGCGTTGCTTTTGCTGGTGGTCCTGAAACTGGCCGACTATGGCACCTTTACCGCGTTCAACCGCGCCTTCAACCCGGTGATCGATCTGCATCTGGTGGCCGCGGCCTGGAACCTCGGTTCCGGATCGATCGGGTCGCCGTTGGCCGCGCTGGTGGTGGTCGGCATTATGCTGGGGCTGGGCGCGCTGGGCCTTGCGCTGTGGTGGGCGCTCGGGCAGTGGCAGGGCGTGACACCGGCACGCGGCTGGCGGATCGGGGCCGGAGTCGCGGCGGCGCTGGCGGGGGTGGTTGCGGTGGCCGAGATCGGGCAGGCGATGCGCGCCTGGGCGCTTCCGGCGACCCCTCCCGGCGCGGCCTTCACGGCCCGCGTGGCGGTCGAACGCGCCCGCACCTACCGAACCGCGCTGACCGAACTGGCCGCATTCCGACGCGCGGCCGCAAGCGATCCGTTCGACGGCGCCCCGGGATTGTTCGCGGCGCTTGAGGGCCGTGACGTGCTGATCGTCTTCGTCGAAAGCTACGGCCGCGCGAGCTTCGACAACCCGCTGTACGCCTCGACCCACACCGCGACCCTGCGCGCGGCAGAGGCGGAGATCGCGGAAAGCGGCCTGGCGATGCGCTCGGGCTGGATGACGGCGCCGATGTCGGGCGGGCAAAGCTGGCTGGCCCATGGCACCGTCGCCTCGGGCCTGACGACCGGGGATCAGGTGCGTTACGCAGCGATGCTGGGCAGCGCGCGGCGGACGCTGTTCCATCTTGCCGCGCAGTCCGGCTACAGCACCGCGGCGGTGATGCCCGCGATCACCATGCCCTGGCCCGAGGCGGACCTGCTGGGCTTCGATACCGTGCTGGCGGCGGGCGACATGGGCTATCGCGGTCAGCCGTTCAACTGGGTGACGATGCCAGACCAGTTCACGCTGGCGCGCTACGGCGATCTTCTGCCGCCCGCAGAGGCCCCGCGCTTCGTTCAGATCGCGCTGATCTCCTCGCACGCGCCCTGGGTGCCGGTGCCCGAAATGATCGACTGGGACGCAGTGGGCGACGGTACGATCTTCGACCAGTGGGCGCTGTCCGGCGACCCGCCCGAGGTGGTCTGGCGCGACCGCGACCGCGTGCGCGACCAATACCGGCAGTCGGTGGATTATGCGCTGCAGGCGGCCTTTGGCTACGTCGCGCGGCGCGGCGAGCGGGAGGGCGCGGGGGCGCCGCTGATGATCGTCCTTGGGGACCACCAGGCAGCGGGCTTCGTGGCGCAGGGCGAAAGCCTTGACGTGGCCGCCCACCTGATCGGCCCGCCCGAGGTGGTGGCCCTGTTCGACGGCTGGGACTGGACGCCGGGGATGATCCCCGAAAATGACCTGACCGCCTGGCCGATGGCGGCGTTCCGGGATGCGTTCCTGCGGGCAACCTCTCCGTCGCTGGCATCTGCGGCGGGCGACGGGCCGTCATGACCGAAACGGTAGTCTCCGGCACCTCACCGCAGCGGACGCACCTGCCGCGATGGCTGCGGTCGCTGCTGCGCCTGGCTGTACCGCTGGTTCTGATCGCGGCGATCTGGGCGATTGTGGACAGCGACGACGCCCTGGCCCGGCTGCGCGGGGTCGAGGTTGGCTGGCTCGTCGGCGCCATTCTGACTGCGAACCTGCAGACTGTGCTGTCGGCGCTGCGCTGGCGGCTGGTCGCGCGGACCCTTGGCGTGCCGCTGGCATTTGGGCAGGCGGTGCGGGAATACTACGTTTCGCAGCTGGTCAACCAGACGGTGCCGGGCGGCGTGGTCGGTGATGCGGCCCGCGCGGTCCGCAGCCGCCATGGCGCGACGCTGATGCGCGCCGGTCAGGCGGTGGTGGTCGAGCGTCTGCTGGGGCAGGCCGCGCTGGTCGCGGTGACGCTGTCGGGCTTTGCACTGGCGCTGAGCTTTCGGGGCGGCATCGCCTGGCCGGACCCGGCGGGATGGGCTGTTGCCGGGACGGTCGTTGCCGTGGCGGGTGTGGTTCTGTCGCGCGCGCGGCTGGCTGAGTTTCCGGTCCTGTGGCGACTGGGGCCGATCTTGCGGGCGGCGGTGCTGGCGCCGGGCGTCTGGCAGCGACAGGTCGCCCTTGGGCTGGCCATCGTGGCCTGCAACCTTGCGATATTCGTCTTCTGCGCCCGCGCCACCGGCACCGTCGTGCCGATCGAGGCGGTGGTGACGCTGATCCCGCTGATCCTGGCGGCGATGTTGCTGCCGGTCAGCATCGGCGGCTGGGGCTGGCGCGAGGGCGCGGCGGCGGGTCTGTTCCCGCTGATCGGGGCGGGTAGCGGCGCGGGGCTGGCGGCCAGCATCGCCTTCGGGCTGGTGCTGCTGATCTCCAGTCTGCCCGGCGCGCTTTGGATCCTAGGACCGCGGTCGCGCGTTGAAGGGGAATAACGTTGCCGAGGTTGCGCTAGGCGACCGTGCCGCTAGGTTCGAAGAACAATAGGGAGACAGAGATGATCTATCCGTTTTCGCGCCGCCGCTTCATGATGACCGGACTTGCCGCCACAAGTTTCGGCGCGGTAGGCTTGCCGATCCGTCCGGCAGCCGCCGCGACCGATGTTGCGCTGCAATTGTCGTGGTTGCACTCGGTCCAGTTCGGCGGCAGCTACATCGCCCGGTCGCGCGGCTACTGGGAAGACATGGGCCTCAACGTCGCATTGAACTCAGGCGGTCCCAACGCACCGGTGGAGCCGCCGGTTGTCTCGGGTCAGGCGCTGGTCGGGATCTCGGCCGCCGACTACACGGCCGCCGCGGTCGAGCAGGGCGCGCCGTTCCGTATTCTGGCGGTGGCGATGCAGAAGAACCCCTTCGTCATCGCATCGCTTCCCGGCAACCCGGTCAACGAGCCTGCCGACATGGCGGGCAAGCGGATCGGCATGGCGCTGGCCAACATGCCGGTGCTGCAGGCGCTCTGCACGATCAATGGCGTGGATATCGACGCGATAGAGGTGGTGCCGACGCAGTACGATGCCGCGCCGCTGGTGTCGGGCCAGGTCGACTGCCTGCTGTGCTGGGAAACCGATCTGCCGGTCGCCATGGCGATGCAGGGCATCGACAGCGTGACCATGTTGATGGCAGATTTCGGCTATGCGGTGCATTCGCAGACCTACATCGCAACCGACGAAAGCATCGCCAGCCGCCGCGCCGATCTGGTGACGTTGCTGAAGGGCGAGGTGATGGGCTGGACCGACTACCTTGCCGACCCGGCCGCCGCCGCCGCGCTGACGATTGAGATGTTTCCCGATCAGGGGCTCGACCTGCCCACCCAGGTGATGCAGGCCGAACGGCAGGTGCCGCTGATGTTCTCGGATCTGACAGAGGAACACGGCTTCGGCTGGTTCACCGAAGAAACGGTCGCGGCGAACATCGAGACGCTGAGGCTGCTGGGCCGCGATGTCTCGGCCGATATGTGGTATCGGTCGATCCTGGAAGAAGTGCACGGTGCCTGACCGCGCCCATAGCGCCCCGCCCGAGGTGATCTGCCAAGGGCTGTCCAAGACCTTTGGTGGCGCGGGGCGGCCGGTGGAGGCGCTTGCCTCCGTCGATCTGACCTTTGCGGCGGGCCGCACGACGGCGCTGGTCGGCCCCTCCGGTTGCGGGAAATCAACCCTTCTGCGCCTGGTCGCGGGGCTGGAGGAGCCGAGCGAGGGCGAGGTTCGGATCGGGGGCGAAACACCGCGGCAGGTCTGCGAGCGGGCGGGGCTGGCGATGGCGTTTCAGGATGCCTCGCTTCTGCCCTGGCGGACGGCGCGGGGGAACATCGCACTGGCACGCACGCTGGCGCGGTTGCCGGAGGATAACGCGGCGGTGGACCGGCTGATCGGGCTGGTGGGGCTGGACGGCTTCGCCGACCGGCGTCCGGCGGAACTGTCCGGGGGGATGCGGCAGCGGGTGGCCATTGCCCGCTGTCTGGTGGCGGAGCCGGGGTTGTTGCTGCTGGATGAACCCTTCGGCGCGGTGGATGAGCTGACGCGGGCGCGGCTGAACGAGGATCTGCCGGCGTTGTGGGAGGCGCGGGGGACGACGACGATTCTGGTGACGCATTCGGTCAGCGAGGCGGTTTTGCTGGCGGATCGGGTGATCGTGTTCTCGGCGCGGCCTGCCAGTGTCATCGCGGATATCGCCGTTCCTTTCGACCGGCCGCGGGACCGGGGGTTGCGGCGGAGGGAGGCGTTTCGGGATCTGACGGACGAGGTTTCGGCGGCGCTTTCAGCGGCTGGGCCGGATGCTCTGGCGGCGGAATGAGGTGTTGCTCACGCGTGAGCAGAATTCTAAGTCATTGAAAATCCATGGGATCACGATTTTTGTTAACCTGGACGAAACCTTTTCCGGCGGCTCTGGGGGCCGCCTTTCCGGGTCTGGCGCTGGGCGTCCTGCTGCCCCTGCTGCTGTGGGAGGGGCTGGCGCGTGCCACGGCGGGGTCGTTCATCCTGGCCGGACCCAGCGAGATCGTGGCGCATCTCTGGGCCAATTTCGGGCTGATGAGCCGGGCGCTGGGCATCACTCTGCACGCTGCCGCGCTGGGGTTCCTGTACGGTAATCTGGCTGCCGTGGTGCTGGCGGTCATCTGCGTGCTGCTGCCGCGGGCAGAGCGGATGGTGTCGGCGCTGGCGCTTCTGTGCTTCTGCCTGCCGCTGGTGGCGACGGGGCCGATCCTGCGGGTACTCTATGGCACCGGGACCGGGCCGCAGGTCACGCTGGCGGCGCTGAGCGTCTACTACACCACCTTTCTGCCGCTGATGGTCGGCCTGCGCGCGGCCCCGGCCAGCTGGTTCGACCTGGTGCGCACCTATGGCCGGGGCCGGCTGACCGAGTTATGGCGGGTGCGTTCGCGCGCGGCGCTGCCCTATTTCATCGCCGGGCTGCAGATCGCCGCCCCCGCCGCGTTTCTGGGTGCGCTGGTGGGCGAGTTCACGGGGGCCGAGCGCGGGATGGGCGTGCTGGTGATCCGGGCGATGCGCAGCCTGGACGTGCCGGCGACATGGGCGCTGGCCACGGTCGCCTCGGCCGTCGCGATGATCGCCTATGCGGGCCTTGGCTGGCTGGGCCGGCGGCTGACCGTCGCGCCGCCGGCCATGCTGCTGGCCCCACCGCCGCAGGCACAGGCCGGGGGGCGCTGGCGCGGGCCGGTGGGGGCGGTGGTGCTGGGCGGCGCGGTGACGCTGGTGGTCCTTGCCCTTTGGTGGGGCGCGATGGAGGGGTTCGGGCTGAACCGCTTCTTCGCCAAGCGGCCGGGGGATGTGTGGCACTTCCTGATCGCGGGCGAGGGGACGGCGGCCAATCGCGCGGTGCTGTTCGCGGCCTTTGGGCAGACCCTTGGCTTTACGGTGCCGGGGTATTTCGCGGGCCTCGCGCTGGGCGCGGGGCTGGCGGCGGCCATCGTCGTGTTTCCAGGGCTGGCAACCTCGGTCCTGCCGGTTGCGGTGGCGCTGCGTTCGGTGCCGATCGTCACCACCGCGCCGCTGATCGTGCTGGCGCTGGGGCGGGGGGCGACGGGGACGGTGACCATCGTGGCGGTGATGATCTTCTTTCCGACGCTGGTTGCCTGCCTGCAGGGTCTGCGCCAGACGCCGGGGCAGGTAATGGATGTGTTCGACAGCTATGCGGCTGGGCGCTGGCAGCGGCTGATCTTTGCCCAGATTCCGGCGATGCTTCCCGCGTTCTTCGCCTCGGCCCGGATGGCGGTGCCGGCGGCGTTTCTGGCGGCCACGACGGCAGAGTGGCTGGCGACCGGCACCGGCATTGGCAGCCTGATGGCGCTGACCGCCTCCACCTCGGGCTACGACATGCTGTGGAGCGCGATCGTGCTGCTGTCGGTGACGGCAAGCCTTGGCTATGTGGCGGTGGGCTGGGTGGAACGCGCGGTGCTGTCGGTCTATGCCAGCGAACAGCTTGCACGCTGAACAGGGGCCAGGATGAGAGCGGCGGCCTTTGCCATACCGGGCGATCTGAACCAGAAGACCGGCGGCTACATCTACGAGAAAAGCCTGCTGCTGGCCTTGCGCGCCGGGGGCAGGGCGGTGCGGCATGTGGAACTGCCGGCCGGGTTCCCGCATCCCACGGACGCCGAAATGGCCGAGACGCTGGCGGCCTTGTCGGCCTTGGCTGCCGATGAGCCGCTGATCCTGGACGGGCTGGTCTTTGCCGCCATCGAAACCGCAGGGCTTGCCGCGCTGCCGATGCCCGTCGTGGCGATGACGCACCACCCCGTAGGACTGGAAACCGGCCTGCCGCCCGCCCGCGCGTCGGAGCTTTTGCGGCGCGAGGCGGATAATCTTGCGCTGGCCGCCCATGTGGTCGTGCCGAGCCCGCACACCGCGCAGATCCTGACGGCGGACTTCGGTGTCGCATCCGACCGCATCAGCATCGCGCTGCCGGGGTTCGCGAAAGCAGAGGGCGGGCGCGCGCCGGTAAGCCCGCCGTTGATCCTGTCCGTGGGGTTGCTGGCGGCGCGCAAGGGGCATGACGTGCTGCTGCGGGCGCTGGCGCAGCTGACCGACCTTGAGTGGCGGGCCGAGATCGTGGGCGGAACCCATGACGCGGCCGTCGCGGCGGACCTGCGCCGCCTTCAGGCGTCACTCGGCCTGTCGGATCGGGTCGCTTTCGTTGGCCTGCTGGAGGAGGCGGAGCTGCAGGCGCGCTATCGCAGCGCGACCCTGTTCACCCTCGCCACCCGATACGAGGGCTATGGCATGGTGTTCAGCGAGGCGCTGTGCCACGGCCTGCCCATCGTCACCACCCGTGCGGGCGCGGTCCCCGACACGGTGCCCGAAAGCGCGGGGCTGCTGGTCGCGCCCGACGATCCCGACGCGCTGGCCGATGCATTGCGCCGGGTGCTGAAGGACAAGGCGTTGCAGGCGATGCTGTCCGAGGGCGGGCTGATGGCCGCGCGCGATCTGCCAACCTGGACCGATACCGCCCGGATCATGGGGCAGGTTCTGGACACCGTCTGACGCTCAGCCCGAGGCAAGGGAGGCGAAAGCCTTGATCAGCCGTCCCTCGCCGCGTTCGGTCAGGTAGACCAGCGCCTCGTCCATCTGGATCGGGGGGCCGGCGATGGGGAAGCTGCGGATGCGCGGGTCGGGGCGGAATTCGGCCTGCGAGACAAACCCGATGCCCCCGCCCGCGGCGACGATCTCGCGCACCGCCTCGCGCCCTTCGGCCTCGATTGCGGGGGTCAGCGTGACGCCAAGGCCGGCGGCGGCGGCCTCCTCGACCTTCTGACGTGTCTTGGACCCGGGCTCGCGCAGCACGAGGGGGAAGTCGTTCGCCGCGGCCAGGTCGAACGCGGCAAGATCGGCCCAGGGGGTGGTTAGCCCCGCAAAGGCCACGATGGGGGTGGCGCCGAAGCCGATCACCGTCAGGTCGCGCGCCTCGGGGATGTTGCCCAGCACGCCCAGTTCGGCGCTGTAGTCGTAGAGCGCCCGGATTACCTCTTCGGAATTGCCGCTGCGCAGGCTGATCTGGACATTGGGATATCGGGCGCGAAAGGCGGTCAGGATCTCGGTCAGGTGGATCGCGCTGTCGGCGATGATGCGCAGCCGCCCGGCCCGCAGGGCGCGGGATTCCGACAGGAAGTCATGCGCCTGCGCCTCGACCTCGAACAGGCGGTTGGTGATCTCCAGCAGGCGGCGCCCATCCTCGGTCAGATCCACCCGGCGTTTGTGGCGGTGGAACAGCAGCACGTCGTATTCCAGTTCCAGGCGCCGCACCTGGTCCGAGATCGCGGGTTGGGTCAGCCGCAACGCCTCGGCCGCGCGAGAAAAGCCTCCCTCGATTGCGACGTAGTGAAAGGCGCGCAGCTGGACGTAACGCATCGCAGGCTCCGATTTGTGGCAAGCCAAGAATAGGTCAGGTTTATGAATAGATATCAATTATCGTTTTTACAAATGGCGAAGGAAATGATGATGTACCCGCGAATGCAGCAGCTTTGAACAGCAGGCGCCCCATGACCAGCGGCCACGTCACGATCCAGCCCCCCGCGCAGGGGGAACCCTATCTGCTCACCCCCGGCCCCCTGACGACATCGGCCACAGTCAAGGCGGCGATGCTGCGCGACTGGGGGTCGTGGGACGCCGATTTCCGCGCGGTCACGGCGGAAATCCGGGCGCGCCTGCTGGCTCTGGCGGGGGCGGGCGACGACTGGACCTGCGTGCCGATGCAGGGCAGCGGCAGCTTCTGCGTAGAGGCGATGCTGGCAGCGTTCATCCCGCGCGATGGCAAGGCGTTGGTGCTGGCCAACGGCGCCTATGGGCTGCGCGCCGCGCAGACGCTGGGCTATCTGGGCCGCGCCCATACGGTGATCGACAAGGGCGATTACCTGCCCCCGCGCGGGGCCGAGGTTGCCGCCGCGCTGGCGGCCGATCCGGCCATCACGCATGTCGTCGCGATCCACTGCGAAACCTCCTCGGGCATCCTGAACCCGCTGGAAGAGATTGCCGAGGCCACCGCGAAAGCCGGGCGCAAGCTGCTGATCGATTCCATGTCGGCCCTTGGTGCGGTGCCGCTGGAAGTGCGCGAGATCGCCTGCGAGGCGCTGGTGTCGTCGGCCAACAAGTGCATCCAGGGCGTGCCGGGCTTCGGCTTCGTGATCTGCCGGAAGGACAGCCTGGCGGCGGCCAAAGGGCACAGCCATTCCCTCAGCCTCGATCTGCACGCCCAATGGGACTACATGGAGAAAACCGGACAGTGGCGCTACACCCCGCCGACCCATGTGGTCACGGCCTTCTTGCAGGCGCTACATGAGCATGAGGCCGAGGGAGGTGTCCCGGCACGCGGGGCACGCTATGCGGCAAACCGCGATGCCTTGGTGGCGGGCATGCGCGCGGCGGGGTTCGAGACGCTGCTGGACGCACGCTGGCTGTCGCCGATCATCGTGACCTTCTTCTGCCCCGCCGATCCGGCGTTCTCGTTCCCTGCCTTCTACGAGGCGATGAAGGCGCGCGGCTTCATCATCTATCCCGGCAAGCTGACCGCGGTGGACAGTTTCCGCCTTGGCTGCATCGGCCATCTTGATACACGCGTGATGCAGGCCGTCGTGCAGGCCGCGCGCGAAGCGCTTGTGGAAATGGGCGTAACCGATGCCCGCCCGCCCGCCGCGGCGCTGGCCGAGCGTGCCCGGCTGGCCGCCTGATCGACCCTCTGAAAGGACTTCGATGACCTCCCTCACCACCCCCGTCACCGTGAACGGCCGCGACTATGCGGCGCCTGCGGTGCCCGCGATCGTGATCTGCCTGGACGGCTGCGAGCCGGCATATCTGGACGAAGCCATCGCCCGCGGCCTGATGCCGACGCTGGCGCGAATTCGGGCCGAGGGGACGGACCGGATATCCCATTCGGTGATCCCGTCCTTCACCAACCCCAACAACATGTCCATCGCGACTGGCCGCCCGCCCGCAGTGCACGGGATCTGCGGCAACTATCTGTATGAGCCCGAAACGGGGCAGGAGGTGATGATGAACGACGTGCGCTTCCTGCGCGCGCCGACGATCTTCAGTGGCTTTCACGACGCCGGCGCCCGCGTCGCCATCGTGACGGCCAAGGACAAGCTGCGCGCGCTTCTGGCGGCGGGGCTGGATTTCTCCACCGGCCGCGCGATCTGCTTCTCTTCGGAGAAATCCGACACCACGACGAAGGCCGAGCATGGCATCGACAACGCCAGCCAATGGCTGGGGCGTCCGGTGCCCGAGGTCTATTCGGCCGAACTGTCGGAATTCATCTTCGCCGCCGGCGTGAAGCTGCTGGCCGAGTTCCGCCCAGACGTGATGTATCTGACCACGACCGATTACATCCAGCACAAGCACGCGCCGGGCGATCCTGTGGCGAATGATTTCTACGCCATGTTCGACCGGTATCTAGCGCAATTGGACGCTGCGGGCGCGGCCATCGTCGTCACGGCGGATCACGGGATGAAGCCGAAGCATCTGGCCGACGGTTCCCCGGCGGTGGTCTATGTTCAGGATATGCTGGACGACTGGCTGGGCAAGGAGGCCGCGCGGGTGATCCTGCCGATCACCGACCCGTATGTGGTGCATCACGGCGCGCTGGGCTCGTTCGCGACCGCCTATCTTCCCGCTGGCGCCGATGAGGCAGCGATCATTGCGAAGTTGCAGGCGGTGCCCGGCATCGACGTGGTGCTGGACCGTGCCGAGGCGGTGGCGCGGTTCGAACTGCCCGCCGACCGGATCGGCGACATCGTCCTGACCTCGACCGAGAACATGACGATCGGCACCTCGGCCCATCGTCATGACCTTGCAGCGCTGAAAGAGCCCTTGCGCTCGCACGGGGGGCTGACGGAACAGGCGGTGCCGTTTATCGTCAACCGCAAGATCGACCTGCCCGCCGCGCCCGAGCTGCGGAACTTCGACGCGTTTCAGGTCGCCACCCGCGCGGCGTCCATGGTGACCGCATGACGATCCGGCACGAGCCGATGCGCATTGCCGGGCGCAAGGTTGACGCGGACGGCATTATCGAGGTGCGCTACCCTTATACCGACGAGGTGGTGGGCACTGTGCCAGCCGGCCGGGCCGAGCATGCCCGACAGGCATTCGAGATCGCGGCGGCCTATCGGTCGAAGCTGACCCGCTACGAACGCCAGCAGATCCTGTTTCGCGCGGCCGATCTTCTGGTCGCCCGGCGCGACGAGATCGGCAAGTGGCTGACGCTGGAGCTGGGAATCTCGCGCAAGGATTCCGACTATGAAGTTGGGCGGGCCTATGACGTCTTCACCCTGGCCGGGCAGCTTTGCACCCTGGATGACGGCGAGATCTTTTCCTGCGACCTGACGCCCCACGGTAAGGCGCGCAAGATCTTCACCCTTCGCGAGCCGCTGACAGCGATCTCGGCCATCACGCCGTTCAACCACCCGCTGAACATGGTGGCGCACAAGGTGGCGCCGGCGATTGCCACGAACAACTGCGTGGTCTGCAAGCCCACCGAACTGACACCGCTCACCGCGCTGACGCTGGCCGACATCCTGTACGAGGCGGGGCTACCGCCCGAGATGTTCTCGGTCGTGACCGGCTGGCCGGCCGACATCGGGGCAGAGATGATTACGAACCCGCATGCCGAGCTTGTCACCTTCACCGGCGGCGTGGCGGTGGGCAAGCTGATCGCGAATACCGCCGGCTACCGGCGCACGGTGCTGGAACTGGGCGGGAACGATCCGCTGATCGTCTGCAACGACCTGTCGGATGCCGACCTTGCGCTGGCGGCAGATCAGGCGGTGGCGGGGGCCACGAAGAATTCGGGTCAGCGCTGCACGGCGGTGAAGCGGATCCTGTGCCAGGAGAGCGTCGCCGACCGGTTCGTGCCGCTGGTGCTGGAGCGTGCGAAGCGTCTGATATTCGGCGATCCGATGGACAAGGCGACCGATCTGGGCACAGTCATCCACGCCCAAGCGGCCGAGATGTTCGAGGCGCGGGTGCTGCGTGCGGCCGAAGCGGGGGCGGAAGTTCTGTACAATCCTGGACGGCAGGGGGCGCTGTTGCCGCCCATCGTGGTCGACCGCGTACCGCACGACGCCGACCTGGTGGTGGAGGAGACCTTTGGCCCCGTCATCCCGATCCTGCGGGTGTCGGACGACGACGACCGGGTCATCGCGCTGTCGAACTCCACCGCCTTCGGCCTGTCGTCGGGTGTCTGCACCAACGACTTCCGCCGGATGCAGCGCTACATCACCGGGCTGCGGGTGGGCACCGTGAACATCTGGGAGGTGCCGGGTTACCGGATCGAGATGTCGCCCTTTGGCGGCATCAAGGACAGCGGCAACGGCTACAAGGAAGGCGTGATCGAGGCGATGAAAAGCTACACGAACGTCAAGACCTTCTCGCTTCCCTGGCCGTGATGTGGGGCTGACACCTCTCCCCCTGCCCGGGGCGCCATGAGCGCCACCGCCTTTGCCATCGTGATGAGCGCGGCGGTGCTTCACGCGCTGTGGAACGCGCTGGTCAAGGCGGCGGGCGACCGGGGGATGATCCTTGCGCTGATCGCGACGGGCCATGTCATCCTCGGCGGCATTGCCGCGCTGTTCCTGCCGCTGCCCGAGCCTGCCTCGTGGCCCTACATCGTCGCTTCGACGATCATCCACTGGCTCTACTACTTCCTGATCTTCCACGCCTACCGGATGGCGGACCTCAGCCTCGTCTACCCGATCTCGCGCGGGATCGCGCCGGTGCTGGTCGGTCTGGGCGGTGCGTTCTGGCTGGGCGAGGTTTTGCCGGGGCAGGCCTGGGCCGGGGTGTTCGCGGTCTCGATGGGGGTGGTGCTGGTCTCGTGGCATGCGATGTTCAGCCGCGCCTCGGCGCCCTCTGTCCTGATCGCGCTGGCGACGGGCGCGACGATCGCGGCCTATTCGGTGGTGGACGGTGCGGGCGTGCGCCTCAGTGGCGGGTCGCTCAGCTACATCGCCTGGCTGTTCCTGCTGGAGGGCTGCGTGGTCATCTGGCTGGTGTCGCGGCGGCCGTTGGATTTTCTGCGCATGGGACGGCGTGGCTTGATGATCGGTCTTGCCGGCGGGGCGGCCTCGGCCACGGCCTATGGCCTGGCGATCCACGCCAAAACGCTGGCGCCGGTCGGCCTGGTTTCGGCGTTGCGCGAAACCTCGGTCGTGATCGCGGCCGGGATCGGGGTCATCTGGTTCGGCGAGCGGCCGTGGAAGCCCCGGCTTCTGGCAGCGGCGATCGTGGCCTGCGGCATCGGGTTGATCGCGCTGATCTGAGGATCAGTAGAGGATAGGGTAAGCCTATCCTTTCATAAGAATTAAAGATTGTTCTTATCAAACCCGCCTGCCAATACTGACGGGGTGGAGATGTCAACGAATGTCATGGACAGGCGCGGGAATGGGTGAGCCGACACTGTACTGTCACATGCGCGCGCTAAGGCGCAGGCGTTGGCCGTCACGTGCCGGATGCGGGTTGGCAGAGGGTCAGGCAGCATCCGTAAAACCAGAGCGGTCAAGGCACTGAAACCGCCGATCAGACGACACGATGTCGCAACAGAGAGGGTCCGAAACCAATGAAGAGATTTCTGCTTTCAGGTGTGGCCACGGTCGCACTGACCGCCGCCGCTGCGGCGGAGTGCCCGCCCGTGACGGTTGCCGACACGATGGGTGTCGCCGCAGGTGCCTTTCCCCAGCAGTTCGAGCTTGAGGAATTCCAGTCGCTGGCCGAGTGCGAGTTGAGCTTCTCGACCAACCCGGCGATTGACGACTTCAATGGCCGGATTCTCGGCAGCGACTCACTTCCGGATCTGTCGGAGCGCCTGCCGGCCGAGCCCTTGGTCGTCGCGCCCTACAACGCCATCGGCCAGTATGGCGGCGTCATCAACGGCACGTCGCGCGGGACCGAGTCGGGCACGTCGGATCTGCTGTCGGTTCGCCATGTGAACCTGGTCCGCTACACCGATGATCTGCAGACGATCGTGCCGAACGTCGCGCGCGACTGGGAGTGGAACGACGACTTCACCGTGCTGACGGTGCGTTTGCGTGCGGGCCATCGCTGGTCTGACGGCGCGCCCTTCACGGCGGAAGACGTTGCATTCTGGCACAACGACATCATCCTGAACACCGACGTCTATCCCACCACGCCGGCGCGCTGGCTGTTCTCGGGCGAGCCCGCCAAGGTCGAGGCGGTGGACGACACCACCGTGACCTTCACCTTCCCGGTGCCGGCGCCAGGCCTGCTGAACCGCTTTGCGGTGGACTACGGCCAGCCGTTCCAGCCGAAGCATTTCCTTGGCCAGTTCATGGACCGTCACAATCCCGACGCCGCCGCGCTGCGCGAACAGCACGGCTTCGTGTCAGAGGCCGAGGCGGTGAACTTCTACTACGGCGCGTCCGACTGGAAGGACGTGCCTTCGGCCCTGATGAAGGACGCGGCCAAGGCCAATGCCATCGGCCGCGGCGTGGTGCCCACGCTGGAAAGCCATATCGTGGTCGAAGAGACCTCGGAAGGGCGGCGCATGGTTGTGAACCCCTATTTCCACATGGTCGACACCCAGGGGCAGCAGCTTCCCTACATCCCCGAGATCGTGGAGACCTATGTGCCCGAGCGCGAGGTCAACAACCTGCGCATCATGGACGGGCAGGTGAGCTGGAAGCAGCAGGCGGTCTTCCTTGATGACTTCCCGCTGCTGAAGGAGAACGAGGGACGCGGCAACTATACCATCGAACTTGCGCCCGCGCTGGGATCGAACACCTATTACGCGTTCAACCGCGGCCACACCGACCCCGTCCTGCGCGAGGTGTTCAACGACGCGCGCTTTTCCATCGCGATGAGCCATGCGATGGATCGGGACGAGATCAACGAGATC
Organism: Paracoccaceae bacterium; assembly: GCA_041687395.1. Classification (GTDB taxonomy): domain Bacteria; phylum Pseudomonadota; class Alphaproteobacteria; order Rhodobacterales; family Rhodobacteraceae; genus JAWLCA01. The sequence goes on from JAWLCA010000003.1 coordinate 92,617, forward strand.
GTCTACCTCGGTCAGGGCAAACCCTCGACCGCACTGCCGGTGGAGCCGGTGACCGTGGGTTTCGTCACCGAGGATCAGCGCACGCGATACACCGAATATTACCCCGACCGTGCCAACGCGCTTCTGGACGAGATGGGCCTGACCATGGGATCGGATGGTATCCGCCGCCTTTCGGACGGGCGTCAGCTGATCCTGCGGCTGACCTATGCGAGCCAGGGCGGGCCGGTGCAGTTGCACGAACTGGTGCGCGACTACTGGGGCGCAGTGGGCGTGCGTGTCGATCTGCGCGAGGTGACGTCGGACGAATATCGCGCCGGCGGCAACAACAACGAACTCGACATCCTGACCTGGAAGAACGACGGTATCTCGGCTCCGGCCTTCAGCCAGGATCCGCGGGCCGTCTATCCGCCCTTCGGTGATTTCTTCAATCCGGGCCCCGGCGTCGCCTGGTCGCAGTGGCGCAACACCAACGGTGCCCAGGGCATCGAGCCGCCGGCCGAGATGGCCAAACTTTGGGATCTGGCCGACCAACTGATCCAGCTGCCGCTGGGCAGCCCGGAAAGCGATGCCATCGGGACCGAGATCGTCGAGATCCACCTGGAAAACATGATCCGGATCGGAACCGTGGGCGACGTGGTGGAGCCGTTCCTGTATCACAACACGATCCAGAACGTGCAGCCGCTGACGGCCAAGACCTACGACTACTACTGGGTTTACCCCTATCGCGCGCAGCAGTGGTTCGTTCAGGAATGATCCATTGACGCATGGATCGGCGGCGCGGCCCGCGAGGGTCGCGCCGCACTCACCTCCAGCACTGGAAGGCATATGGCCCGTTTCGTCATAGAGCGCTTTCTGGGCATGCTCGTCACGTTGTTCTTCGTGTCGATCATGGTCTTTTTCATCATGGAACTGCCGCCTGGCGATTACGCCGATCGCTTCGCGTTCCGCAAGTTCTCGGGCCTCGGCCTGACGGTAACCGAGGCCGACATCCAGGCGATCCGGGTGGAACTGGGCCTCGATCGTCCGGCCTGGGTGCGTTACTGGGACTGGATCGGCAACATCGTGTTGCGTGGCGATTTCGGCATGGCTTACGCCTTCGAGACGCCGGTGACGCGGGTGATCGGCGACAAGGGGTTTCTCACTCTGGGCCTGCTGTTCGCCACGCTGCTGCTGACCTACCTCATCGCCATCCCGGTCGGCATCTACGCCGCGGTGCGCCGCGGTGGGGTGGCCGACTATGGGCTCACGGTGTTTTCCTACCTCGGCCTTGCGCTGCCGAACTTTCTTTTGGCGTTGGTACTCCTCTATTTTGCCAGCCGCTATTTCGGGACTGCGATCGGGGGGCTGTTCTCTCCCGGGATGGAGCGGGCCGCGTGGTCTGCAGCGAAGGTCTGGGATCTGATCACCCACCTCTGGTTGCCGGCGCTGGTGCTCGCGTGGTCGGCGCTGGCCTACCAGATCCAGACCGTGCGGGCGACCATGTCGGATGAGTTGAACAAGCTCTCGGTGGTCGCGGCGCGGGCGCGCGGCGTGCCCGAGGGCAGGCTTCTGATTAAGTATCCGGCGCGGCTGGCGGTGAACCCTGTCGTCTCGACCATGGGGTTCGACGTGAACCGCATATTCTCGGAGCTTCCCATCGTCGCCGCAGTGCTGGGGCTGACGGAACTGGGGGAGCTACTGCTGCGTGCCTATCTGGACCTCGACATGAATGTCGCGGGCGCGATCCTGCTGATCCTGACCTTCACGATCGTGGTGATGAATTTCTTCTCCGACCTGCTTCTTGCGTGGCTTGATCCGCGCATAAAGATGGGGCGCTGAGCGATGGCGGTTCAGGACATGCCCCCGTCGGATGAACAGTTGCGCGAGCAGAAGGCGCGCGAGAAATACTATTCCGCCAGTCAGTGGACGCTGATCTGGTGGCGCTTTCGCCGTCACAAGCTGGCGATGGTCGGCGCCACGGTGCTGCTGCTGATGGCGTTCCTCGGGCTCTTCGCCGAATTCTTCGCGCCCTATGGCCCAACTGCGCGCAGTTCCAGTTACCTGAGCGGCCCGCCGCAGGTGCCGATGTTCTGTGACCAGAACGGGTGTTCGCTGCGCCCCTTTGTCCATGGCACGAGGACAGAGCGTGATCCGGTCACGCTGCGCGCCCGCTCGGTGCTGGATCCCGAACTGCGCCGGTATGTGCAGTTCTTCGTTCCGGGTGAGCCGGGACGGCTTCTCGGCTTCATCCCGAACTCTACCCGTCTTTTTGGCCTTGAAGACGGTCGGCTGCACCTGTGGGGCACGGACAGCCTGGGCCGTGACGTATTCAGCCGCACGATCTATGCCACCCGCACCTCGCTTTCGATCGGGGTCTTCGGGGTTCTGATCTCGTTCTTCCTTGCCCTGACGATCGGCGGGATCGCCGGTTATTTCAGCGGCTGGATCGACTATCTGATCCAGCGATTTACCGAGATCATACGGGTGATCCCGGTGATCCCGCTTTACATGGGCCTTGCCGCCGCGATGCCGCGTGAATGGTCAACGACGCAGGTCTATTTCGCCATGACCGTCATTCTGGGGGCGGTCGGCTGGCCCACGCTCGCGCGACGGATCCGCAGCCAGCTTCTGTCGATCCGGAACGAGGACTACGTCGTGGCGGCGAAGTTGTCGGGTGCGCGCCCCCGGCGGATCATCGCCAACCATATGCTGCCCAGCTTCACCAGCTTCATCATCGTCGATCTGGTGATCTCGTTTCCCTACATGATCCTGTCGGAAACGGCGCTGTCGTTCATCGGTCTCGGTCTGCGGCCGCCCGCCGTCAGTTGGGGCGTGATGCTGCAGGATGCCCAGTCCGTACGCGCCATCGAACAGACCCCGTGGCTGTTCATTCCGGCTGCCTTCGTCGTCACCGCCGTGCTGGCCTTCACCCTGATCGGTGACGGGCTGCGCGACGCGGCCGACCCCTATTCGGAGCGGCGGTGATGGCTGAACGTCTGCTGGAGATTGAGAACCTGTCGATCCGCTTTGCGACCGACGAGGGGCCGGTGACGCCGGTGCATCAGGTGTCCTTTGGACTCGACGCCGGACGCACCTTGGGCATCGTGGGGGAATCCGGCTCGGGCAAGTCGGTGACAACAAAGGCGATCATCAGGCTGCTGCCGGGATCCGCCACGATCCTGCCGGGATCGCGCATCCGCTACCGGATGAGGGGCGGCGAGATGGTTGATGTTCAGACGCTCTCTCCCACCGCGCGGGCGTTGCGCCGGATGCGCGGCGGCGAAATCGGAATGATCTTTCAGGAGCCGATGGCCTCGTTCTCACCGGTCTACACGATTGGTAATCAGATGATCGAGATGATCCGCCTGCACAAGCCGCTGAGCCGCCGGCAGGCGCGTGAACTGGCGGTTGAGATGCTGGCCAAGGTCGGCCTGTCGAATCCCGGTCATCGGGTCGACCAGTACCCGCACGAACTTTCTGGCGGCATGCGCCAGCGTGCGATGATCGCCATGGCGCTGTCGGTGGGGCCGAGCCTGCTGATCGCCGACGAGCCGACGACCGCTCTGGACGTGACGATCCAGGCGCAGGTGCTGGACCTGATGCGGTCACTGCGCGACGAGTTGGGCATGGCGATCATCTTCATCAGCCATGACCTGGGCGTCATCAACCAGATCGCCGACGATGTGGTGGTGATGTATCTGGGCACCGTGGTCGAAACCGGGCCGGTGCGGCAAGTCATCCGCAACCCCCAGCATCCCTACACGCGCGGGCTGCTGCAATCGATCCCCCGGATCGATACGCTGGATGCACCACTGATTCCGGTGCCGGGCGACATTCCGTCGCCCTCGGAACGGCCCACGGGCTGCCCCTTCCACACCCGCTGTCCGATCATGCGTGCGGGCGAGTGCGACCGTCTGGCGCCCACTGTGCGCGAGGTCTCGCCCGGCCACAGTGTCAGTTGCCACCTCGTACAGGCTGCGCGAGTCGTCGCATGAGCAGCCCGCTGATCACCATCCGCGATCTGGAGGTCGCGTTTCCGCAACCGCGCAAGGGGCTGTTCGGGTCGCTGCCCGAGCCTGTGCGGGCCGTCGATCGGGTCAGCTTCGACATCAACCGTGGGGAAACCGTGGGGCTGGTGGGCGAGTCCGGGTCCGGAAAGACGACGGTCGGTCGGGCGATCCTGCGCGCCATCGACCCGACAGGCGGGCGTGTCACCTATCTGGCGAATGGCGAGGAAGTCGACCTCGTCGCGCTGAAGGGCGAGAAGCTGCGCCGATTTCGCCCCAGGATGAGCCTTGTCTTTCAGGATCCCTATTCCAGCTTGAACCCGCGCATGACAGTGCGTGACATCATCGCCGAACCCTTGGTGGCCGCAGGTCTGATGCGCGACCGCCAACAGATCGACGCGCGGGTGCGCGAGATTGCGGCGCGGTGCAAGCTGAACCTCGAGCACTTGCGCCGATTCCCGCATGCCTTCTCGGGTGGGCAGAGGCAGCGCATCTGTATCGCGCGGGCATTGGTGGCAAAGCCTGATTTCGTCGTCTGCGACGAAAGCGTTTCGGCACTGGATGTCTCGATTCAGGCCGAAATCGTGAACCTGCTACGCGACCTGCAACGGGAGATGGGCGTGGCGTTCCTGTTCATCGCCCATGATCTGGCAGTTGTGGCCCGGATCAGCCACCGAGTCGCGGTGATGTATGTGGGCCGCTTCATGGAATACGCGCCGGTGGAGCGGCTGTTCTTCCATCCGCGCCACCCTTATACCCATGCGCTGCTCTCGGCGATCCCGCAGACCGACCCGGATGCCGAGTTCAACCCCATCCGGCTGGAGGGCGAGATCCCGAACCCCCTGTCGGTGCCCACGGGATGCCGATTTCATACGCGCTGCCCCTTTGCCCGCGACCGCTGCCGGTCGGAGGCGCCGGACTGGCGCGAGATCGAGGCAGATCATTTCGTCGCCTGCCATTTTGCGGAAGAGTTCGATTTCACCCGATCCCGGCCGAAGGGCTAGAAATTCACCATTCGCCCCTCGTCGATCTTGACGTCCGAGATCGCGTGATCGGCGTGGCGCATGCGGTGGTCCAGCAGTTTTCGCGTCAACCGAAGCAGCGTCGCCGCATGCGTCGGGTCCCCGGCAAGAGTTTCCATCTCGCCGGGGTCGGCTTCCAGATCGAACAACAGCGGCGCGTGCCCGCCGTTGAAATGCACCAGCTTCCAGCGCGCTTCCCGCAGGATCGTCATGTTCGCCTCACGCAGCGGCAGGCCCATGCGCGTCTGCCACGGTGTCGGCGCTTCGGGGTCGCCAAGGTCAAGTTCGGCGTAGACATGGTCGCGCCAGCCATCGGGCGTGGAACCGGAAAGGAACGGCAAGAGTGAGCGACCGTCCATCGCCGCCGGGACCGGCACGCCCAGCCAGTCGAGAACGGTCGGCGCCAGGTCAATTGACTCGGTGAAGGAGTCGACCGCTTTACCGGCGCGCGTCATCGCACATGCAGGTGTCCGCAGGATCAGCGGCACGTGCCATGCGGCTTCGTGACTGTGCATTTTGCCCCAGGCATGGTGGTCGCCCAGCATCTCGGCGTGATCCGATGTCAGGATGACCAGAGTCTCCTCGTCCTGCCCCGTCGCGGCCAGCCAGTCGAGGATGCGTCCGACGTGGTGATCGACCTCGGCCGCAAGCCCGAGGTATACGGCACGCAGCGCCTGAACGCTGTCCAGAACATGGCCGATGCCGGGCACGCCTTTGGCCATCCGGCCGGGCGGTGCCTCGTCCAGGCTGGCGGCGAAGAACGGGTGCAGAGATGCCTCTTCTTCGGGCGCACCGCGGCGCAGGGGCGGGGGCACCTCCGCGGCTGAGACTAGGGTGTTGTAGGGCGCGGGAGCGACGAATGGCGGGTGCGGCCGGATGAAGGTGAGCATTGCGAACCAATCCTGATCTTCGCGCACGGCCATGTGCTCCAGGAACCGGTCAGTCAGAAACGCTGTATCGCTATCCTCGGCCTGGTAGAAGGCGGGGTCGGTGATCCGGGGGGGGCGGGCCGGGTCCGGGCTGACGGGCACGTAGAAATCGGCGAAATCGGGAAGGTCGTAGCCGCGCGCCTTCAGGTGCGCGCGCCACGGCCAGCTTTCCTCGAACCGCATTTCCAGCACCTCGTCGAACCCTGGCAGCACCTGTTCGTAGGTCGCCAGGATCGGGTCGGCGGGGTGGAACTGACGCGGGTCGCGGGTGGTATCCGTGTAGCCGAACAGCATCGGCCGGACCCCGGCCTTGCGCGCCTCCAGCGCGATATTGGTGTGATGCGCGGCCAATGGCGTACCGTTGCGCACCGAGCGATGCGTCATCGGGTAAAGACCCGTCAGCAGGCTCGTGCGCGCCGGGCCGCAGGGATTGGCGACCGAATAGTGCCGTCGGAAGGAGACACCCTGCGCCGCCAGGCCGCGAAGACGGGGCAGGGGTACGGCATTACCGAGCGCGCCGAAGAGGCAATCGGCACGCATCTGGTCAAGGATGATGAACAGGGTCTTGCGCGGCATCGATCCCCCCGCTTCCGTCTTGGCGAAGCCAGAGCAGGAAGCCGATGCCGCGTCAAGTTCAGCCCAGAACCTCGGCGATCGCCTCGGCCGTCACGGCGGCGATGCGGTCGGCCTCGTCGGTCGTCAGGCAGAGCGGCGGGGCGTAGCCGATGATGTCGCCCTGTGGCATCGCCCGGCCGATCACGCCCCGGCGCATCATCGCGCCCACGACCTTGGCGCAGGTGCCGGCCTTGGGGTCGAAGAAGCGCCGCGCGTCCCGATCCTCGACCAGTTCGACGGCACTGAGCATGCCGACGCCGCGCACCTCGCCCACGTTCGGGTGATCGCCCACGGCCTCGGTCAGCACCTTGGTCAGGTAGGCCCCGACGGTGCCCGCGTTCTCCACCAGGCCAAGGCTGTCGATCAGCTTCAGGTTGGCGATGCCGGCGGCGGCACCGATCGGATGGGCGGAATAGGTCCAGCCGTGGCCGATCACACCGAATTCGTCGGTGCCCTGTTCCAGAACCTTCCACATCCTTTCAGACACGATGGACCCCGACAGCGGCGCGTAGGCCGAGGTGAGGCCCTTGGCGATGGTGATGAGATCCGGCTTCAGGTTGTAGTGATCCGACCCGAACATCGCGCCGATCCGGCCGAAGCCCGTGACCACTTCATCCGCGATCAGCAGTATGTCGTGGCGCGCCAGAACTTCCTGCACCTTTTCCCAGTAACCGGCGGGCGGGGGCACAATGCCGCCTGTGCCCAGCACCGGCTCGCCGATGAAGGCCGCGATGGTATCGGCGCCTTCGCGCGCGATCAGCGCCTCCAGATCCGCGATCAGCCAGTCGGTGAACGCGGCCTCGGACATGTCGTTCTCGGGCCGGCGGTAGTAATAGGGCGACGCGGTATGCAGCACCCGGTCAAGCGGCAGGTCGAACTTCTTGTGGAACAGCTCCAACCCGGTCAACGAACCGGTCATCAGGCCCGACCCGTGATAGCCGCGCTGGCGCGAAATGATTTTCTTTTTCTCAGGCCGCCCTAGGATGTTGTTGTAGTACCAGACAAGCTTCACGTTGGTCTCGTTCGCGTCCGATCCGCCAAGGCCGAAATAGACCCTGGACATGTGTTCCGGCGCGCGGTCCATGATCATCTTGGACAGGGTGATCGAGGCTTCGGTGCCGTGGCCGGCATAGGCGTGGTAGTAGGCCAGCTCGTGCGCCTGTTCGGAGATGGCGTCCGCGATTTCCTTGCGTCCGTAGCCCACGTTCACGCAGTAAAGTCCTGCAAAGGCGTCGAGCAGGTGGTTGCCGTCACGGTCGACGATGGTCGAGCCCTCGCCGCCGGTCACGATGCGCTGCGGTGCTTCGCCGCGCGCAAACTGCGCCAGATGCGTCGAGGGGTGAAAGAAATTCTCGCGGTCCCATTGGGCTAGTTGATCGTTGGTCAGCATCGGATGTCCTTTCTTGGCGCTGCGGGACTCAACCCCAGTCGCGGCATACGTATTTGATATCGGTGAAAGCTTCGAGCCCAAAGCGCGCCCCCTCGCGTGCAAGGCCCGATTGCTTCATGCCACCGAAGGGGATCGGTGCGCCCGTGACCTTGGTGCGGTTCACCGCCACCATGCCGAACTGCAGCGCGCGCGAGACACGGTAGATCCGGCGCGGCTCCAGCGTGTGAATATAGGCGACCAGCCCGTATTCGGTATCGTTTGCCCGCGCGATCACCTCGGCCTCGGTGTCGAAGGGGGCGACGGCGGCGACGGGCCCAAAGGTTTCCTCGTGCATGATCGCTGCATCGGCGGGAACATCGACAAGCAGCGTCGGCTTGTAGAACAGCGTGCCCTGCGCATCACGTGCGCCGCCAACAAGACAGCGCGCCCCACGCCCGACGGCATCGGCCACGTGCGCTTCCTGTTTGGCCACCGCCTTTTCATTCATCAGCGGTCCAAGGTCGCGGTCATCCATGCCGGGGCCAAGGGTCAGCGCGGCGATGCGCTTGGCGAACCGCTCGCAGAACGCGGCATAGACCGGGCGCTCCACGAAGAACCGGTTGGCGCCAAGGCAGTCCTGCCCGGTGGTGGCGAACTTCGCCTTGATCGCCTCATCCACGGCCTGATCCAGATCTGCATCGGCGAAGACAATGAACGGCGCGTGGCCGCCAAGTTCGAGCACCAACCGCTTCACCGTCTCTGCCGACTGGCGATAGAGCAGCCGCCCAACCTCGGTCGAACCGGTGAAGGACAGCGCCCGGACGCGCGGATCGGTCACCCACTCCCCAACGATTTCGGGCGCGTCACCGGTCACCACGTTGAACACGCCGGCCGGCAGGCCCGCACGCTGGGCCAGTTCGGCCAGAGCGAGCGCTGAAAGCGGGGTTTCGGCCGAAGGGTGGACGACGCAGGTGCAGCCGGCTGCCAGCGCCGCCGCCGCCTTGCGGGTGATCATGGCGCAGGGAAAGTTCCACGGCGTGATCAGGGCTGCCACGCCGACCGGCTCGCGCCAGACTTCAACCTCGGCATCCGGCAGGTGAGAGGTGACGCCCTCGATGTTGGGGCGCTTGGCTTCCTCGGCATAAAATTCGACGAAGCTAGCGGCATAGTCGATCTCGCCCCGCGCTTCCGACAACGGCTTGCCCTGTTCGGCGACCATGATCAGCGCCAGATCCTCGCGGTGCTGCACGATCAGATCGAACCAGCGCCGCAGGGCCTGACCGCGTTCCTGGGGAAGGGCGACGGACCAGTCGCCAAAGGCCGCCTGCGCCGCATCGACGGCCGCCCGTGCCTGCGCTGCGTCCATCCGCGCCACAGAGGCGACCACTTCTCCCGTCGCCGGGTCGGTGACGTCAAATTTGTCCACTGCGTCGACCCAACCCGCAATGTGTCCCTGAGTGCGAAACAGATTGCGATCGGATATCCTCTCGATGGGCGTGGCGTCCGTTTTCGATGCCCGCATGGCCTGTGCCGTCATTCTCAACTCCCATCGTTGGATATCCTGTTCTCAAACGGGTTCTAAGCTGGCGATGCGAAGGGGAGTCTCCGGAACCCGGCGGTTGGGAAGAGGAATCGTCTTTTCAACGCCACCGTTCAGGAGGATTCGTCCAACAGCGTCGAAAGTGGCGGCGCCGCGCCCGTCTTCACGCTCTTCGTGACGACGTAGCTGAAGTATCGCTTCACCCCGGTACGGCTTTCCAAGAGGCCGTCCATGAGCGTCTGATAGGCGGCCACGTCGCGGGTGATGACCTGCATCAGGTAATCGTAGCCACCGCCAAGCGACCAGCAGCTCACCACTTCCTCCAATCGGCCGATGGCGCGTTCGAACTGCTGGAAGCTCTCGGGCCTGTGGCTTTCCAGTTCGATGGTGACGAAGACGGTGACGTGGGGCGCAATGCGCGCAAGCGCCACGTCGGCGTGATAGCCGGTGATCAGGCCCGCCTGTTCCAGCCGCTTCATCCGTTGCCAGCACGGTGTCGCCGAAAGGTTCACGCGCCGTGCCAGGTCAGCCTTGGAAATCCGGCCCTCGCGGGTCAGGACCGACAGGATCGCGATGTCCCGATCATCGAGCCGAAGGCGTGTCATGCGGCCATCTTCGATGGCGGGATCGGGTTGTCAATCGCTCTTGGGGCTTGCGAATTGAACTGATGCTGGCATGGTGCCGAGCATGACAATCTGGCCCCCACGACCGGAAATGCTGGGCCGCCCGGCATATCGATCGCTTGCACAGATCATCAGCGGTGCCATCGCCGCTGGCGAATTGCGGCCGGGCGACCGCTTGCCGACCCATCGTGATCTGGCCTTTCAGCTTGGCGTTTCGGTCCAGACGGTCAGCCGCGCCTATGATGCCTTGATCCGCGCCGACGTCATCTCGGGCGAGGTTGGCCGGGGCACCTTCGTCAAGCCGATGCAACCCGAGGGACGCCCGCCCCCCTACCAGCGCATCGACCGCGACGAACCGATCATCGATTGCTCGATGCTCACGCCCGTGATCGGGGAGTTGCACGAGCGCGCCTTTGCCGAGACACTTGCCAAAATGGCAGCCGACATGCCGGCTGAGGCGCTGTATTCGTTTCGCCCAAGGCTGACGATGGAGCGGCATGCGGAACGCGGGGCGGAGTGGCTGGCGAATTGCGGTCTGCGCACCCGACCTGACCTGGTGCTGCCGACGAACGGCAACACGCCCGCCATGACGATCGCCCTGATGACTGCCGCCAACCCAGGTGATCTGGTCGTCACCGAGGCAAAGAGCCATCACACGCTGAAGGCGCAGACACGCTATCTGGGGTTGCGGATCGTCGGGTTGCGTTGCGACGATGAGGGGATCGTTCCGGAAGCATTCGACGACGCCTGTGTGCGGAAATCCGCGCGGATTCTCTACGTTCTGCCTGCAGGCAATGGTCCCCGTGCCTGCGTCATGGGGCCTGAGCGCCGCGCTGCCCTGGTCGGAATCGCGCGCCGGCATGACGTCGCCATCATCGAGAACGACGCCTGGGGGCCGCTGGAGCCGGGCCGCCCGTCACCGATTGCCGCGCTGGCGCCAGAGCGCACATTCTATTTCACCGGCTTCACGAAGTCCCTGCTGCCCGGATTGCGCATCGCCTATCTGGTGGTGCCGGAAGATCAGTTCACTTCGGCCCTTGGGCGCCATATGGTGACCAACTGGATGGCCACGGGTATGGTGGCAGAGGTCGCCTCGCGCTGGATCGCCGATGGCACGGCCGACAATCTGCTGCAATGGCAAAGACGCGTGCTTGCCCGCCGCAACCGGTTGGCGGTGACGCTGCTGGCCGGGTTGCCGGTTCGCGGCGGCAGCTACGGGCTTCATCGCTGGCTGCGGTTGCCAGAGGGGTGGCAGGAGCAGGCCTTCGTCAATGCCGCCCGGCAGCGGGGCGTGGCGGTTGCACCGGGCAGCGCCTTCGACATCGCCATGGACCAACCCCCGGAGCTTGGGGTGCGAATCTGCCTCGGTGCGCCCTCGGAAGAGGCGCTGGAGGAGGGACTGCGCACCATCGCCCGCCTGACCCGCAACCGACCCGAGCCGGATTTCCTGACGATCTGACTGCCCGTCGCGCGGTGACAGTTTTCTGCGATTGTAGTGGTGCAATTTTCGAATTGACATGATACAGGTGACGTGGATGCTCGGGCGGAAGCGAGGTTTCGCGACCCGCCGTCTCGCTGTCGGTGCCTTTGTGCGCCGGTGCGGACAACCTTCGTTTGCTGGCCGGAGCCGGGCGAACGACGTGGCGCGAACCGCCGCAGAAAAAACAAGGGGAGACACGCATGACCGTCACGAAAATGCTTATTGGCGCAGGCGTTGCGGCGCTGCTGACGACAACCGCTGCCCAGGCTCAGGAAACTTGGCGCTTTGCCTTCGAAGAAGCGATCGACGAGGTTCAGGGTGTCTTCGCCACGCAATTCAAGGAATACATCGAGGCGAATTCCGACAACACCGTCCAGTTGTTCCCGTTCGGCACGCTGGGCGAGTCGGACGACATCATGGAGCAGACGCAGGCCGGGATCCTGCAGTTCGTGATCCAGTCGCCCGGCTTTACCGGCGCTCTGATCCCGGCCGCGCAGGTCTTCTTCGTGCCCTATCTGCTTCCCACGGATCAGGACCAGTTGCACGATTTCTTCAAGACCTCCGTCGCGATCAACGAGATGTTCCCGGAAATCTATGCCGAACACGGGCTGGAGCTTCTGACCATGTATCCCGAGGGGGAGGTGGTGATCACCACCAAGAACCCGGTCCGCAGCCCCGAGGACCTGAACGAGCAGAACGTGCGCGTCATGACCAACCCGCTGCTGGTGGAAAGCTACCGTGCGTTTGGTGCCGTGCCGACACCATTGCCGTGGGGCGAGGTTTATGGGGCGCTGCAGACAAACATGATCCAGGGGCAGGAAAACCCCATGTTCTTCGTGGAATCGACCCGCATGTATGAGGTGACGGATCACATCACCTTCACCGGCCACAACAACTTCACTACCGCGTTCATGGCGAACAAGGATTTCTTCGACGGGTTGAGCGAAGAGGATCAGCAGATGATCCGCGATGCGGTCGATGTCGCGTTCGAACATATCCTTGAATATCAGGATGGACTGACCGCAGCCTCGCTCGAAAAGATCCTCGAGGCCAAACCCTCGATGACCGTCACCCGCCTGACTGAAGAAGAGCGTCAGGCGTTCATGGATGCCGCCGCCAGCGTGGAGGAGGAGTTCCTGAACATGACCGGGGAAACCGGGGCGGAGATCCTGGAGCAGATGAAGGCCGACCTCGAGGCGCTGAAAAGCAACTGACCGGGCTGCGGGCGCGGAAGGTGCCGCGCCCGCCTTTTCCCACCAACGCAAGGGGGCAGGCGTTGTGAGCGAACAGCAGCCGGAAGACCGCAAAACCGGCGGTGCATCCCTCTCAACGGAAGGGGTGCCCAGCGCCGAAGCCTTGGCTGCCGCCGGTGCGATCGACGACGTCGCGCCGTCGGCCTATCGTTCCGATCTGCCGGGTCCGCTTGGATGGATCGACAACGGCATCGCCCGGCTCGAGGGTTTTCTGCTTGCCGCCGGCGTGCTTCTGATGGCGGGCAACAGCGTCGCAAACGTTATCGGCCGTTATTTTCTGGGCCAATCGATCCAGTTCACCGAAGAGGTGAACCAGATCCTGATCATCCTGATCACATTTGCCGGCATTTCGTATGCGGCGCGCCATGGCCGGCACATCCGGATGACGGCCTTCTTCGACATGATGCCGGGGCGGATGCGCAAGCTGCTGATGATCGTGATTGCCCTTGTCACCGCGGGCTTCATGTTCGCGCTGGCCTGGTATTCCTGGGGCTTCATGATGACCCAGTTGTCACGGGGACGCGTCTTGCCGTCGCTTCAGATACCTGTCTGGATGACGGTGGTCTGGGTGCCGGTGGGCTTCTTCATGACCGGCCTGCAGTACCTCCTGACTACGATCAAGAATATCATAGCCCCCGACATCTACCTCTCGACCTCGGTTCTCGAGGGATATGCCGACGACGAGCAGGAGGTCTGACGCGACATGGCCGTGACGATCCTTTCCATCATGATCATTCTGCTCTGCCTCGGTTTTCCGATGATGATCCCGCTGATCGCGGCCGCAGGCGTGGGCTTCTACACCATGTTCGGCGGCTTCGGTCAGATGGAGACGATGATCCAGCAATTCATGGCGGGCATCCGGCCTGCGGCGCTGATCGCCGTCCCGATGTTCATCTTCGCCGCCGACATCATGACGAGGGGCCAGTCGGCCCAAAGGTTGATCGACCTGGTGATGAGCTTCGTCGGTCACAAGCGTGGTGGCCTTGCCATCTCGACCGCCGCGGCCTGCACCATGTTCGGCGCGGTGTCCGGCTCCACCCAGGCCACCGTGGTGGCGATCGGCGGCCCGTTGCGGCCACGGATGCTGGATGCGGGTTACAAGGACAGCTTCACGCTGGCCCTGATCATCAACGCCTCCGACATCGCCTTTCTGATCCCGCCCTCCATCGGCATGATCATCTATGGCGTGATCTCGAACACCTCGATCGCCGAGTTGTTCATAGCCGGCATCGGGCCGGGCCTGCTGATCCTGCTGCTCTTCTCGATCTACTGCTGGATCTATGCAGTCCGCATGGGGGTGCCGACGGAACCGGTGACGCCCTGGCCAGACCGGATGCGCGCCGTTGCGCGCGCGCTCTGGCCGATGGGTTTTCCGGTCATCATCATCGGCGGTATCTATGGCGGGATCTTCAGCCCGACCGAGGCCGCCGCCGCCTGCGTGCTTTACGCGCTGATCCTGGAGATGATCGTGTTCCGGACGATCGACCTGAAGACGCTCGTGGCGACCGCCCGCTCCACCGGGCTGATCACGGCGGTCGTTTTCATCCTCGTCGGGGCCGGCGCGGCGTTTTCCTGGGTGATCTCTTTCGCGCAAGTACCGCAAGAGGTTCTGGGTGCCATCGGCATCGACGAGATGGGCCCGATCGGCGTTCTGTTCGTGATCTCCATCGCCTTCTTCATCGGCTGCATGTTCGTCGATCCGATCGTGGTGATCCTGGTGCTGGTGCCGATCTTCGCGCCGGTGGTGGACGCCGTGGGCCTCGATCCGGTGCATGTCGGTACGATCATCGTGCTGCAGGTGGCCATCGGATCGGCAACGCCACCGTTTGGGTGCGACATCTTCACCGCCATCGCGGTCTTCAAGCGGCCCTATGCAGATGTCGTGCGCGGAACACCGCCGTTCATTCTGATCCTGTTGTCGGTGTCTGTGCTGCTGATCTTCTTCCCGCAGATCGCGCTGTTCCTGCGCGACCTTGCGTTCCGCTAGGGAGGACCAGATGTTCGACAAGATCCTCGTTCCCTTCGACGGCTCGATCAACGCCGAACAGGCGCTGCAGAAAGCGATCGAACTGGCCAAGCTGACGGATTCCGAGATCAGCATCCTGACCGTCTATCGGCACCACTCGATGCTGGAGGCGTCCTTCTCGATGATGCGGCCGTCCGAGCCAGAGAATATCGACGCCGTGATGCGGAACCATGCCAAGGAAGTGGCCGAGCACGCCAAGAAACTGGTGCGAGACGCGGGCCACGAAAAGGTGCGGGCGTTCACGAAGGCCGGCCAGCCGGCGCGCACCATCGTCGCTTGGGCGAAGGAAAAGGGGATCGACCTGATCGTGCTTGGCAGCCGGGGTCTCGGGTCGCTTGAGGAGTATCTGCTTGGATCCGTTTCGCACAAGGTGACTGGCC
This sequence comes from Paracoccaceae bacterium, assembly GCA_041687395.1. Taxonomy (GTDB): domain Bacteria; phylum Pseudomonadota; class Alphaproteobacteria; order Rhodobacterales; family Rhodobacteraceae; genus JAWLCA01. The sequence goes on from JAWLCA010000003.1 coordinate 107,840, forward strand.
TTGCTAAATGTCCGGTACTGGTCGTCTGACCCGGTGGCATGCTCGGGCACGCAGCGGGGTCGCGTGCCGATGGGCTCGGAAGCGATCGCAAAGTGTCGGTGACGTTGGAGGATATCCGCGCCGCGCAGGGGCGACTGAAGGGCAAAGTAAGGCATACCTTCTGTGATCTCTCGCCCGCCCTTTCGGACCTGACGGGCGTTCCGGTCTGGCTGAAATGCGAGCATCAGCAACTCACGGGTTCGTTCAAGCTGCGCGGGGCGACCAATGCGCTATCCACCCTTGGGGACGTGCCCGGAGTGACGACAGCGTCCACCGGGAACCACGGCCGCGCTCTTGCCCATGCAGCACAGGCACGGGGCCTGCGCGCAGTGATCTGCATGTCGACCCTGGTGCCCGAGAACAAGCTGGCCGCGGTGCGCGCGCTGGAGGCCGAGGCGCGCATCGTCGGGACATCCCAGGATGAGGCGCAGGAGGAGGCCGAAAGGCTGGCCGCCAAAGAGGGCCTTGTCGCGATCCCGCCCTTCGATGATCCGCGCGTGATTGCAGGGCAGGGAACCCTCGGGCTGGAAATGGCCGAGGACGTGCCAGATCTTGTCGCGGCCGCGATCCCGATGTCGGGCGGAGGGCTGCTGGCGGGTGTGGCGGCGGCGCTGAGGGGTTTGAAGCCCGACGTGCGGATCGTGGGCGTTTCGATGGAGCGGGGCGCGGCGATGGCGGAAAGCCTGGCAGAGGGGCGCCCTGTTGCGGTTCGGGAACTGCCGACACTCGCCGACTCCCTCGGCGGTGGCGTCGGGCTGGAGAACCGGCACAGCTTCGCGATGGTCCGAGACCTGATCGACGACCTGGTCCTGCTGACCGAGGCCGAGATCGCAGCCGGGATCCGCCACCTCTACCGCCACGAACGCCAGGTGGTGGAAGGGGCGGGTGCCGTTGGCGTGGCCGCCCTGCTGGCAGGCAAGCTGCGCCCGCGCGGGCCGATCGTGCTGCCGCTGACGGGCGCCAACATCGACATGGACCTGCACGCGCGGATCATCGCGGGCGAGGTGCCGCCACCCACAGGGGGATGAGATGCCGACCGTCCGCATACTGACCGAAACCGACCTGCGCGCCTTCTTGCCACTCAATCTTGAGCTGGTCGATTGCATCGACGCAGCCTTTCGCCGGCTGGCCGATGGCGGGGTAGAGATGCCGCCGGTGATGTCCATGGCAATCCCCGATCGCAACGGAGAGGTGGACGTGAAAACCGCCTATGTCCCCGGCCTGGAGGGTTTTGCGATCAAGGTCAGCCCGGGATTCTTCGAAAATCCCCGGATCGGCCTGCCGTCCACTTCAGGCCTTATGGTGGTGCTGTCGGCGACGACTGGGCAGGTTCAGGCAGTCCTGTTGGACAATGGCTATCTGACCGACCTGCGCACCGCGGCGGCGGGCGCCGTCGCTGCCCGCGCCCTTGCGCGGCCGGACGCAAGCAACGCCTGCATCCTTGGTGCAGGGCTGCAGGCGCGGCTGCAGCTTCAGGCGCTGACCCTCGTGCTGCCCATTCGCCGCGCGGTTGTCTGGGCGCGCGACGCGGCGCGCGCAGAGGCGATGGCAGTCCAGATGTCGGGGATGATGGGGATCGAGGTCACGGCCGCGCAGGATCGTGCCCAGGCTGTCGCTGCGGCCGATGTGATCGTCACGACGACGCCCGCCACCGCGCCAATCCTGCGGGCCGAGTGGCTGCGCCCCGGACAGCATGTCACCGCGATGGGCGCGGACCAGCATGGCAAGACCGAGCTTGCTCCCGATTGCCTGACCCGCGCCGACCTGTATGCGCCCGACCGCCTGTCGCAGGCGCGCGTCATCGGTGAACTGCGCGCGGCCATCGCGGCGGGCACGGTGGCGCCTGATGCCGACTTTGCCGAACTCGGCGCGGTCCTGTCGGGAACGGCGCGGGGGCGGACGGGATCGGATCAGATCACGATCGCGGATCTTACCGGCACCGGCGTGCAGGACACCGCGATCGCCAGTTTCGCGCTGTCGAAGGCCTCGGGGCGCGGCGTCGAGATCACGACATGACGCTGCGTGCTCGGTCGAGGGCGCGCGCCTCTTTTCTTTGGTCTCCGGATCGGTGAATGAGGAACCCGCGCGCCCGCCGTCACCCGCATGGCCCCAAGGACCGATGATGAGCACCAACCCGATCACCCCGACCATTCCCTTTGACCGCGACGGAAAGCACCACGGCTTCCTTCGCCTGCCGCATTCGCGCAACGAAAGCGCCTGGGGGGCGATCATGATCCCGGTCACAGTGGTGCGGAACGGCGACGGGCCGACGGCGCTTCTGACCGGGGCCAACCACGGCGACGAATACGAAGGGCCGATTGCGTTGCAGGCGTTGGCGCACGAACTGCAGCCGGACCAGATCTCGGGCCGGGTCATCATCGTGCCCTACATGAACTATCCCGCATTCCGCGCCGCAACCCGCGTCTCACCAATCGACAACGTCAACCTCAACCGGTCTTTTCCTGGCGCCCCTGACGGCACTGCGACGCAGAAGATCGCGAACTACTTCAACGACGTGCTGGTTCCGATGGCGGACGTGGTTCTGGACTATCATTCCGGCGGCAAGACGCTGGATTTCCTGCCTTTCGCCTGCGCGCATTATCTTGACTCTGTCAGCCAGCAGGACGCCTGCGTTGCCGCCGTCACCGCCTTCAACGCGCCCTACACGCTGATGCTGCGCGAGATCGACAACGTCGGCATGTACGACACCGCGGTCGAAGCGCAGGGCAAGATCTTCGTCACCACCGAGTTGGGTGGCGGGGGCTCGGCCACCGCGCGCTCGGCCCGTATCGCGCGCAAGGGGGCGCGCAACGTGCTGATTCATGCAGGCATCCTTCGTGGAGAGCCGGAACGCGAGGTGACCGTCATGCTCGATATGCCGGCAGACGACTGCTACCACTTCGCCACGTCCGAGGGTCTGTTCGAGCCTGTCGTCGATCTGGGAGAGGCCGTCGACAAGGGCGCTATGATTGCGCGGATCTGGCCCGCCGACCGCACCGGCGTCATGCCCCTAGAATACCATGCGCAGCGCGCGGGCATTCTGGCGGCGCGACACTTCCCCGGCCTCATCGGCACCGGAGATTGCCTGGCGGTGATCGCCACCGTCATGGTCGGGCGCTGACGGCTCAAGCCGACCGCTTCAGCCGTTCTTCCAGGACGTCGAAGGGCAGGCCGGGCTCGTCCTTGGCGCAGCGGATCACCAGGCTGGTCTTGACGCTGGCCACATTGTCGGCCGCTGTCAGTTGCTCGGTCAGAAAATTCTGAAAGGTGGACAGGTCGGGGGCTACGCACTTCAGGATGAAGTCGATCTCTCCGTTCAGCATGTGACACTCGCGCACCAGCGGCCAGGCGCGGCAGCGATCTTCAAAGGCGCTGAGGTCGGCCTCGGCCTGGCTGTGAAGACGCACCATGGCAAACACCGCCACCTCGAATCCCAACTCGCGCGGGTTCACGTCGGCATGGTAGCCGCGAATGTAGCCCGCCTCTTCCAGCGCGCGGACCCGGCGCAGGCAGGGCGGGGCGGAAATGCCAACGCGCCGCGCGAGTTCCACGTTCGTCATGCGCCCATCGGCCTGCAATTCGGCCAGAATCATCCTGTCGATGGGGTCAATTTTCGAGCCCGCCATGGGTCCTCCTGATTTTGGCGGAACTTACGCGCTGTGGTCGAGATGCGCAATATTGTTTCGCGATCGCGCAACATCCCGTCTGGCGGAGATTCGAAGTAATCGGAATCGGGAATGTCTCGTATCCGCGCGGCATTGCATTCCCCGCACCGGCCCATAGAACGGGGGCCGAGTATCGAAAGGGCTGAACATGGGCGAGACACGGCACACACGGGTTCTGATCATCGGCTCGGGGCCGGCGGGGTATACGGCAGCGGTTTACGCCGCGCGGGCAATGCTGAACCCTGTGTTGGTGCAGGGCATCCAGCCCGGCGGTCAGTTGACGATCACCACCGAGGTCGAGAACTGGCCCGGCGACACGATGGTCATGGGGCCTGACCTCATGGTGCGGATGGAGGAGCATGCCAAGGCGATGGGGGCCGAGGTCGTGTCCGACCATATCTCGTCGCTCGATCTGTCGCGGCGGCCGTTCGTTGCCGAAGCGGACAGCGGCACGACCTTTGCCGCGGATGCGGTGATCCTTGCCACGGGGGCGCAGGCCAAGTGGCTGGGCCTGCCGTCGGAGGAGAAGTTCAAGGGCTTCGGCGTCTCGGCCTGCGCCACCTGTGACGGGTTCTTCTATCGCGGCAAGGAGGTGGTGGTGATCGGCGGCGGCAATACTGCGGTCGAAGAGGCGCTGTTCCTGACCAACTTTGCCACCAAGGTCACACTGATCCACAGGCGCGACAGCCTGCGCGCCGAGAAGATCATGCAGGACCGCCTGTTCAAGCATCCGAAGATCGAGGTTCTGTGGAAACACACGGTGGAAGAAGTGGTGGGCCACGATGATCCGCTCGGCGTGACGGCGGTGAAGGCGCGGCACGTCGAGACCGGGGCGGTAACAGAGATCCCATGCGCGGGCTTCTTCGTGGCCATCGGCCATGCCCCGGCGTCGGAACTGGTCAAGGATCAACTGGAAATGCACCACGGCGGCTACGTGAAGGTAAAGCTCGGCACGACCGAGACCTCGATTCCCGGGGTCTTTGCCGCCGGCGACCTGACCGACCATGTTTACCGGCAGGCCGTCACCAGCGCAGGAATGGGTTGCATGGCGGCACTGGACGCTGAGCGTTTCCTTGCCGCGCAGGACGGGTGATTTTTCTGATCCATGATCCATGATCCATGATCCACGATCCATGATCACTGGTCGGGCGGTTTTCCCTTTCGGCAGAGCTGTGCGGCCGATGGGTTGAACTTCTTCCCGCGACGGTCCAAAGCACTGGCGCCGGGCAGGGCCGCCCGGTGCGTTTTTGGAAAGCCCGTGCGATGACCTTGCCGAACCTTGCCCCCATTCCGGAACTCTACGTCTCATACGACAGCGCGCAGAAGCTGAAGCTGGACGCGGGCGATTTGCCGTCCTGGGATCTCAACCCGCGGCAGATCTGCGATCTGGAATTGCTGATGAACGGCGGCTTCCACCCGCTGAAGGGGTTCCTGACTCAGGCCGACTATGACCGCGTGGTCGAGGAGATGCGGCTGGCTGACGGGACGCTGTGGCCCGTTCCGGTGACGCTGGACGTCAGCGAGACGTTTGCGGAGGGCGTGGAACCGGGGCAGGACATTGCGCTTCGCGACGCCGAGGGCGTGATCCTGGCGATCCTGTCGGTCACCGACAAGTGGACGCCCGACAAGGCGCGCGAGGCCGAACGGGTCTTCGGGGCCGACGACTTGGCGCATCCGGCGGTGAACTATCTGCACCATGTGGCTGGCCCGGTTTATCTGGGTGGGCAGATCACCGGCATCCAGCCGCCGGTTCATTACGACTTCAAGATGCGTCGTGACACGCCGAACGAGTTGCGCGCCTTTTTCCGCAAGATGGGCTGGCGGCGGATCGTGGCGTTCCAGACCCGCAACCCGCTGCACCGGGCGCATCAGGAACTGACCTTTCGCGCCGCGCGCGAGGCGCAGGCGAACCTGCTGATCCATCCGGTCGTCGGCATGACCAAGCCGGGCGACGTGGACCACTTCACCCGCGTGCGCTGCTACGAGGCGGTGCTGGACCAGTATCCGGCGGCCACCACGCATCTGAGCCTGCTGAATCTGGCGATGCGGATGGGCGGCCCGCGTGAGGCGCTGTGGCATGCGATCATCCGCAAGAACCACGGCTGCACACACATGATCGTGGGGCGCGACCATGCCGGGCCGGGAAAGAACAGCGCGGGCGCGGATTTCTACGATCCTTATGCCGCGCAGGATCTCGTGCGCCAGCATCAGGACGAGATCGGCATCGAGATGGTCGATTTCAAACAGATGGTCTTCGTGCAGGAACGGGCACAGTACGAGCCCCGCGACGAAGTGGAAGAGGGGGCTACGATCCTGGACATCTCGGGGACCGAGCTGCGGCGCCGGTTGCGCGAGGGGATCGAGATCCCTGACTGGTTCTCTTTCCCCGAGGTGGTGGAACAGTTGCGCCGCCGCTATCCGCCGCGGCACCAGCAGGGGTTCACGGTGTTCTTCACCGGGCTTTCGGGGTCGGGCAAGTCCACCATCGCCAACGCGCTGATGGTGAAGCTGATGGAGATGGGGGGGCGGCCGGTCACTCTGCTGGATGGGGATGTCGTGCGCAAGCACCTCTCGAGCGAGCTGGGGTTCAGCAAGGAGCATCGTGACATCAACATCCGGCGGATCGGGTATGTGGCATCCGAGATCACCAAGAACGGGGGCATCGCGATCTGTGCGCCGATCGCGCCCTATACGGCCACCCGGCGGGGAGTGCGGGAGATGATCGAGGCGTTCGGGGCGTTCTGTGAGGTCCATGTTGCGACCCCGCTGGAGGAGTGTGAGCGGCGGGATCGGAAGGGGCTTTACAAGCTGGCGCGGGAGGGGAAGATCAAGGAGTTTACCGGGATATCGGACCCTTATGAGGAGCCCGAGAAGCCGGAACTGCGGGTCGATACCCAGAATGTGGACGTGGATCACTGCGCCCATCAGGTGCTTCTGAAGCTTGAGGCGATGGGGCTGATCCGGGCCTGACGGGCCGTTGTGCACGCGTGCACAAAATGCCAAGCCCTTGATCCAAAAAGAAATCGAGAATTTTGTTTACCTGCCCTTAACCGCTGTGCACGCCCTCGCGGCGGATCAGCCTTGCAGGTCGCGCCAGGCTGGCAGTGGGTCGCCGGGCATAGGCGTGGCGTGAAAGACCGCCCGCGCGATGGCGCGGGCGACGCAGACGGCGGCCGCGTGTCCAAGGCGGAAGCGGTCGGCCAGCGCGTCGGGCAGGGGGTGCGCGCCGGTGGCCGCGGCAAAGACCAGATCGCCGTCCAGCGGCGTGTGGCTGGGCACGATGGCGCGGGCGAAGCCGTCGTGCGCGGCGGTGGCGAGCCGCGTCGCCTCGGCCTGGGTCAGCGCCGCGTCGGTGGCGACGATGGCGATGGTCGTGGCCTCGCCCGCGCTTTTGGTGGGCGTGGGTTCGTCCGAGGGGTCGAAACGGGGGGGCAGGCCGAGGCCACCGAACTCCTCGCCCATCTCCCACGGGGCGGCCCAGAACTGCCGCGTGCCGGGCACGACGACCGAGCCCAGCGAGTTGACCGCGACCAACGCGCCGACAGTCACGCCGTTGTCCAGCACGACCGAGGCGGAGCCGATCCCGCCTTTCAGGCTGCGTGTGGTCGCGCCATAGCCGGCCCCGGCGGTTCCAAGCGCAAAATCCGGCCCCGCCGCATCCAGCGCCGCGTGCCCCAAGTCCGGATAGGGGTTCGCGGCCCAGTCCTTTGCCCCGCCGTTCAGCAGGTCGAACAGGATCGCGGCGGGAACGATGGGCACGCGCATGTCGCCGACGGCAAAGCCGCGCCCCATCGCGCGCAGGCCCTCCATCACGCCCGAGGCGGCATCGAGGCCAAAGGCAGAGCCGCCGGACAGCACCAGCGCATCCACTTCTTGCACCAGCTTGTCGGGGGCCAGCAGGTCAGTTTCCCGCGTGCCCGGCGCGCCGCCCATTACGTTCACCCCGGCCACAAACGGGCGGTCGCCCACCAGCACGCTGACGCCGGTGCGGATGGTTTCATCGTGCGCCTGACCGACGCGCAGGCCGGGCACATCGGTGATCAGGTTGCGCGGCCCGGCCCTCATATGCAGCGCCCGCCGTCGACTTCCATCGCCACGCCGGTAATCATGCCGGCCTCGTCCGAGCACAGGAACAGGGCGGCGGCGGCGATATCCTCGGGCGTGGAGAAGCGGCCCAGGGGGATGGTGGACAGGAACTTCGCGCGGATCTCGGGCGTGTCCTCGCCCATGAAGGATTTCAGCAGCGGGGTTTCGCCCGCCACCGGGTTCAGCGCGTTCACGCGGATGCCGTGGGGGGCGAGTTCCACCGCCATCGCCTTGGTCGCGGTGATCATCCAGCCCTTGGACGCGTTGTACCAGTTCAGCCGGGGCCGGGGCGAGACGCCCGCGGTGGAGGCGATGTTGAGGATCGCGCCGCGCCCTGTGGCTTTCATCGCGGGGACAAAATGGCGCGCGGTCAGGTAGACGGATTTCGCGTTCACCGCCAGCACGCGGTCGAATTCTTCCTCGGCCACGTCTTCCATCGGCTGGGGCAGGTGGGTGATGCCGGCGTTGTTGACCAGAATGTCGGGGGTGCCGAAGGCGTCGCGCGCGGCGGCTGCCATGGCGGCCACGCTGTCGTTTGATGAGACGTCCACCGCTTGCGAAAGCCCGCCGATCTCGTCGGCGATGGCCTGTGCGGCGGCGGCGTTGATGTCGGCCACCATGACGCGCGCGCCCTCGGCTGCGAAGCGCCGGGCGATGCCTGCGCCAAACCCGGATCCGCCGCCGGTGACGATTGCCATCTTGTCCTGAAGCCGTCCGCCCATTCTGCCCCCCGTGTCGCATGCGTGACCGGCGGGCAGAATGGCAGGGCGGCAGGGCGGGGGAAAGCCCCTACTCGGCCGCGACTGGCTCGGTTGCTGGTTCCACCCGCACGGCGGCGAACTTGAATTCGGGGATCTTGCCGTAGGGATCCAGCGCAGGATTTGTCAGCAGGTTCGCCGCCGCCTCGACAAAGGCGAAGGGGACGAAGACCATGTTCTCGGCCACCGCCGGGTCGGCCCGCGCCATCAGCTCGATCTGCCCGCGCCGGGTGGTCAGGCGCACCGTTCCGCCGGCGGGCACGCCCAGCCGGGCCAGCGTGGCGGGATGAAGCGAGCAGTTCGCTTCTGGCTCCATCGCGTCCAGCACCTTGGCGCGCCGGGTCATCGAGCCGGTGTGCCAGTGTTCCAGCTGCCGCCCGGTGGTCAGCACCATCGGGTAGTCGGCATCGGGGACCTCGTCCGGCGGCAGGATCGACGCAGGCGTGAAGCGCGCCCGGCCGCCCGCGCGGGGGAAGCGGTCGGCAAAGACGATGGCCTGGCCGGGGTCGGTGGGCGAGAGGCTGGGGTACGTGACCGCGCCCTCACCCTCCAGCCGGTCCCAGGTTATGTAATTGAGCGACGGCATCGTTTGCGCCATCTCTGCGTAGATCTCGCGCGGGTGGGTGTAGGTCCAGTCGAGGCCCAGGCGACGGGCAAGATCGACGGTGATCGCCCAATCCTCGCGCGCCTGACCGGGCGGGGGGACGGCGGGACGGCCCATCTGCACCTGCCGGTTGGTGTTGGTGACGGTGCCGGTCTTCTCGTAGAACGCCGCGGCGGGCAGGATTGCGTCGGCGTAGTTCGCGGTTTCGGTCAGGAAAATATCCTGCACCACCAGGTGGTCGAGCGCGGCGAGGGCTTCGCGCGCATGGGTCACGTCGGGGTCGGACATGGCCGGGTTTTCGCCCAGGATGTACATGCCGCGGATCTGGCCTGCGTGGACGGCATCCAGGATCTCGGTGACGGTCAGGCCCTTTTCGGCGGCGGGTTCAAACCCCCAGAGGTCGGCGAAGCTCTGGCGGATTCCTGCGTCGGTGACCGACTGGTAGTCGGGCAGGAACATCGGGATCAGGCCGGCGTCGGAGGCGCCCTGCACGTTGTTCTGACCGCGCAAGGGGTGCAGCCCGGTGCCGGGACGGCCAACATGGCCGCACATCAGCGCTAGCGAGATCAGGCAGCGGGAATTGTCGGTGCCGTGGGTGTGCTGGCTGATGCCCATGCCCCAGAAGATCATCCCGGCCCGGCCGCGCGCGAAATCGCGGGCGACGGCGCGCAGGGTTTCGGCCGGGATGCCGCAGATCTCTGCCATCTTCTCGGGCGCGAAATCGGCCAAGTGGGTCTTCTGCGCCTCCCAGTTCTCGGCCATCGCGGCGATGTACTGGCGGTCGTAGAGCCCTTCCTCAACGATCGTCGCCATGATCGCGTTCAGCATCGCGACATCGGTGCCCGGCTTGAACTGCAGCATGTGGGTGGCGTGGCGACGGAGCGCCTGGCCGCGCGGGTCCATCACGATCAGCTTGCCGCCGCGCTTGGCGAACTGCTTGAAGAAGGTGGCGGCAACCGGGTGGTTCTCGGTCGGATTCGCGCCGATCACGATGGCGACGTCGGCATTCTCGATCTCGTTGAACGTGGCCGTCACCGCGCCCGAGCCGACGTTTTCCATCAGCGCGGCGACCGATGACGCGTGGCAAAGCCGGGTGCAGTGGTCGACGTTGTTGTGCCCGAAGCCCTGGCGGATCAGCTTCTGGAACAGATAGGCCTCTTCGTTGGTGCATTTCGCGCTGCCGAAGCCGGCGAGGGCGCGGCCGCCGTGGGTGTCGCGCAGGCGGGCCATGCCCCCGGCGGCGGCGTCCAGCGCCTCGTCCCACGTGGCCTCGCGGAAGTGGGTCAGCGGGTTGGCGGGGTCGACGTTCAGGCCCTTTTCAATGCCTTCGCGCCGGATCAGTGGTTTGGTCAGCCGGTGCGGGTGATGGATGTAGTCGAAGCCGAAGCGGCCCTTGACGCAAAGCCGCCCCTCGTTCGCGGGGCCGTTGAGGCCATCCACGGACGTCACCCGCCCGTCCCTGACCTTGAGCGAGACCTGGCAGCCGACGCCGCAGAACGGGCAGACCGACCGGGTTTCGCTGTCGAAATCGGCGCTGTCGCCCTGTTGGACGTCGTCCAGCACCGCAGCCTCCATGAGTGCCCCGGTGGGGCAGGCCTGCACGCACTCGCCGCAGGCGACGCAGGTGGACTCGCCCATCGGGTCGGCGAAGTCGAACACGGGGTAGGCGTCGTGGCCGCGCCCGGCCATGCCGATGACGTCGTTCACCTGCACCTCGCGGCAGGCGCGCACGCAGAGGCCGCACTGGATGCAGGCATCCAGGTTCACGCGCATCGCGACGTGGCTGTCGTCGAGCAGCGGGATGCGGTCGGCCTCCAGCGTCGGCAGGCGGCTGGTTGTAACGCCCACGGCATTGGCCATGTCCCAGAAATGGCTGGAGCGGTCGTGGGCCGCAGCGCGCCCTGGCTGGTCGGCGGCCAGCATTTCGACCACCATCTTGCGCGCGGAGGCCGCGCGGGCGGTGTCGGTGCGCACGACCATGCCCTCGGCCGGTTCGCGGATGCAGCTGGCGGCCAGCACGCGCTCGCCCTCGATCTCGACCATGCAGGCGCGGCAATTGCCGTCGGGCCGATAGCCGGGGGCGGGCTTGTGGCAGAGGTGCGGTATCTTCAGGCCGCGGCCGTTCGCCACCTCCCAGATGGTTTCGCCGGGTTCGGCGGTGACGGTCTGGCCATTCAGGGTGAAGGTGATGCTCATTCGATCTCCTCCGGGAAATGCTTCATCGTCAGGCGGATCGGGTTGGGCGCGGCTTGGCCCAAGCCGCAGATAGAGGCGTCGGCCATCGCCTGGCAGAGTTCTTCCAGCAGGTCGGTGTTCCAGCTTTCAGCCTGCATCAGCTTCACCGCCTTTTCGCAGCCGACACGGCAGGGGGTGCACTGGCCGCAGCTTTCATCCTCGAAGAACCGCAGCATGTTCAGCGCGGCGTCGCGGGCGGAGTCCTTGTCGGACAGGACGACGACGGCGGCCGAGCCGATGAACGACCTGTGCGGCTGCAGAGTGTCGAAATCCAGCGGCACATCGTCGAGCGTAGCGGGCAGCAGACCCGATGACGGCCCGCCCGGCTGGTAGGCTTTCAGCGTATGCCCCTCGGCCATGCCGCCGGCGGCGGCGATGACGTCGCGGATCGTGGAGCCGGCGGGCAGCAAGTAGACGCCGGGTTTCGCGACCCGACCGGACACGGAGTAACTCCGCAGTCCCTTGCGCCCGTTCTTTTCGACGGTTGACAGGATCTCCGGCCCCTCGCGGAGCACGCGGGCGATCCAGTGCAGCGTCTCGACGTTATGCACCAGCGTCGGGCGGCCCCAGAGGCCCACCTGTGCAACGTAAGGGGGACGGTGCCGGGGCAGGCCGCGCTTGCCCTCGATCGATTCCAGCATCGCGGATTCCTCGCCGCAGATGTAGGCGCCGGCGCCGCGGCGCAGGTCGATGTAGCCGGGGGCGACGATACCGGCGGCTTCTAGCGCGGTTATTTCGCGCCGAAGGATCTCCAGCACGGCGGGGTATTCGTCGCGCATGTAGATGTAGCAGCGATCCGCCTCGACCGCCCAGGCGGCGATCAGCATGCCCTCGAGCATCAGGTGAGGTTCGCGCTCCAAGTAGTAGCGGTCCTTGAAGGTTCCCGGCTCGCCCTCATCCCCGTTGACGGTCAGGTAACGCGGGCCGGGGTTGGCGCGCACGAAGCCCCATTTCTTGCCCGAGGGGAAACCGGCCCCCCCCAGGCCGCGCAGGCCAGAGGCAAGAACCATCTCCTGCACCTTTTCCCAGTCGCCGGCTTTGCGGAGGGAAAGAAGCTGGTCGTAGCCGCCTGCGGCGCGATAGGCGTCAAAGCATTGGTAACCTGGGATCTGCGGGTGGAAATCGCCCGCTGCGATGGTTGCGGCGATGGTTTTCGGAGTGGCGTGATCGACATGGCGATGGCCGACCTCGGCCACCGGGGCGGTGTCGCAGCGACCCATGCAGGGCGCACGCAGCACGCGGACGCGGGCGGGGTCGTGCCCGGATTCCAGCGCGGCCAGCAGCGCCTCGGACCCCGCCAACTCGCAGGACAGCGAGTCGCAGACCCGGATCGTCAGGTCGGGCGGGGGCGCCTCATCCTCGCGCACGGGGTCGAAATGCGCGTAGAAGGTCGCGACCTCCCAGACCTCGGCCATCGACAGGCGCATCTCATAGGCCAGCGCGCGCAGATGCGGAGCGGACAGGTGGCCGTGGGCATCCTGGATCAGGTGCAGGAATTCTATCAGCAGGTCGCGCCGGCGCGGGCGGTCGCCGAGAAGCGCGGTGACTGCCGCCAGCGCGGCGGGCTCCACCTGCCGGCCCTTTGGCGTCGGGCGGCCCTTGCCGCGTCCAGATTTCCAGATGCCGGGTTTCCCGTCCAGCGCCATGCCTGCCTCCCCGTGCCCTGACTTGCCGGTTCGGTGCCGCAGGTTGCGCCCGTTTTCAAGTATGATCTTTCGTCAAACGATAGGAGTCATCTATCAATTGGCGTGAGAGGCGGAGGCCTGTTTTGCACTTTTCTTGGGTGCGTCTGCGGCGCAGACTGTGCGCATGCGGCTGTTTCTGCTCACATCCCTGACCATGATCGCGTTCGCGGCCAATTCGGTTCTCAACCGGCTGGCGCTGACAGGGGGTGACATCGGGCCGGCCGAGTTTGCGGCGATCCGGGTGGCGGCGGGCGCGGCGATGCTGCTGGCGCTGGTCCTTGTACGGGGCGGGCGTTTGCCCGCGGCCGGCTGGCGGAGCCGCTTGATCGGGGCAGGGACGCTGGCGCTGTATATGGTCGGGTTTTCCTTCGCTTACCTCAGCCTGGATGCCGGGCTTGGGGCGCTCATCCTGTTCGGGGGCGTGCAGGTGACGATGTTCGCGGGCGGGTTGTGGGCAGGAGAGCGCCCGACGATCCGACGTTGGCTGGGGGCTGGGGTCGCGTTGGCCGGGCTCGTGTGGCTGATGTGGCCGGGCGGCGAGGTGGCGCCAGACCCGCTGGGCGCAGGGCTGATGGCAGCTGCGGCGGTTGGCTGGGGGGTCTATTCGCTGGCGGGGCGCGGTTCGGCCAAGCCGCTCGCCTCGACGGCGGCGAATTTTCTTTATGCGTTTCCGGTTACACTGCTGGTCTTCATGTTGCTTCCGGACGCGGGCGGGATCGGCGCGCGCGGGGCGGGGCTGGCGGTGCTGTCGGGGGCGGTGACCTCGGGCCTGGGCTATGCGCTGTGGTATGCGGTGCTGCCGCGTCTGCAGGCCTCGGCCGCGGCGGTGGCGCAACTGACGGTGCCGGTCATCGCCATGGCCGGTGGGGCGCTGGTGATGGGCGAGGCAGTCACGCTGCCGCTGCTGATGGCGGCGGGGGTCGTGCTGGGCGGCGTCGCGCTGTCGTTGAGCCGCCCGGCGAGGCGTTAGCGCGTGTCGGCGCCAAGTTCCTTCAGGCGCAGGTCCTGCCGGGCCATCAGCCGGTCCACCTCGGCCTGCGTCTCAGGGCTAAGGGCTCCGCCGGGGCGGCGTTGGGCGTCGTGGGCGATGATGCCGCGCTTCGCCATGACATACTTGCGCACCGCAAGCCCTTGACCTGGCTGCTGTTCGTAGCGCGCAAGCGGCAGGTAGGCATCGAAGATGTCCTGCGCCCGGTCATGGTCGCCCGCCTGCACATGGCGCACCACGTCCACCATCATCTCGGGGTAGGCGAATCCGGTCATCGCGCCGTCGGCGCCGCGGGCGACCTCTTCGGGCAGGAACACCCCGCCGTTGCCGCAAAGTATTGAAATCCGGCGATTTAGCGTGCCGTCTTTCCGCAGGGCGGTGATCTTGTCGAGGCCGGGCCAGTCTTCGTGTTTCAGACAGACCATGGTGGGGATGTCGCGGGTGATGCGGGCGATCACGGGGACGGAGATCTGCACGCCGGTCGCCAGCGGAAAATCCTGCAGGACAAAGGGCGTGTCGCCGATGAATTCGGCCGCCTGATGGTAGTAGGCGACGATCTGGTCGTCGGTGCGCAGGGTGGCCGGGGGCGCGATCATGACGCCCGCAGCACCTGCGTCCATCGCCGCGCGCGACAGGCCCGCAAGCTGCGCGAAGCCCGGCGAGGACACGCCCACCACCACCGGCACCCGGTCCGCCACCCGCTTCAGGATGTGGGATACAACCTGTTGAGATTCCTCGAATGTCAGCTTCGGCGCCTCGCCCATGATGCCGAGGATCGTCAGGCCCGTCGCGCCGGCGTCGAGGTAGAAATCCACCATCCGGTCGCAGCTGTCAAAGTCGATCGCGCCGTCGGGCAGGAAGGGGGTGACGGCGATGACATAGACGCCGGCGGCGGCTTCGGTGAGGCGGGACATGGGACACTCCGGCTGGGTCAAAAATCGCCGCGCAACAGACCGCCGCGGGCGGCGAAGGTCAAGGCCGGATCGGCGGCGCGGCCCGCCAAACCGGTGTGCACACAACGTATGATTCACGTGCATCTGCCGTGCATACCACGTGCATACGTTGGCGGGCGGTTTTGAAGGGCGGAACGGCTGGGTGCAGCGATTTCAAGGGCTTGGGGTTTCGGCGGCGTGTGCGGTGGGTGAAGGGCATACCGTTTTAGGTATATACCTAATAAGGTATATACTTGAGATGGTATATACCGGATCGGGTATGTCCTCGGGCCCGGCTGCGCGCGGACGCTGCTGCGCGGTTTGCGTGAGAGCGGAGATCCCGGCGTTCGCGGGGATGACAGGGAGGGGGTCAGTCGGGCGGGGTGTAGGTGGCGGGGTTGGCTTGCCACTTGCGCCATTCGGTTTCGAAGTCGCTCGGGCTGAGTTCGCGGCGGGGCCAGTGGGCGGGACGGGAGAAGCCGACGGGCAGGGTGACGCTAGCGTCACCGAAGGTTACATTCACCTGATCCTGCGACATGGGGACATTTGAAAGCGACAGACATGACAGTGCAGCACCGCCGAGAGTCACACCTGTCAGTTCTGTCCCCTCCATCTGAATGCCTTTCAGAATCGCCCCCTCCATTCGTGCTTCAATCAGATCAGCTTCGATCAGTTGCGCGAAGCTGACGTTTGCTTTTCGTAAGTTTGCCCCTTGCATGTGAGCTCCGTGAAGATTCGCAGCGAATAGGTCCGCCCCAAAAAGCACGGCGTTCCATAATTTGGCGTCCTCCAGATTCGCATTGTCCAGTCGAGCACCTTCAAGCGAGGCTCCCCAAAGGCTAGCATTCCTCAAGTTCGCACTAGAGAGGGTCGAGTTGCGAAGTCGGGCCTTCCAGAGTTTGGTCCCCTCCATGCGCGCATAGCTAAAGTCAGCTTTCTCGAAATCGAGCGCCTGCAAGCTGAAACCTTGTAGGTTTGCGCTGCGCAGGTCGATGTGCAGGCGCGTCAGGTCCACACTTCTGATTCGCCGAAGTCGGCCAAGGGTTTGGGCCGCCTTTTCCATATCTGGCCGCGCTGGTTCGAGGAATATCCACCAATCATCCGCCTGTCCGGGGTTGTCGTCCCAATCTGGAGGGTCTCCGGCTGGAAACTCACGAGACAATTCCCGCACATACACCGACAGCAAGCTTGCAACCCTCGGCGCGACCTCCGGGTGTTCGTTCGCCAGCCCCTCCAGCCGGTCGATCGTGGCGGCGCGGGTCACCAGGTCGTCCTGCCATTCGGTCAGGATCACCTCCTTGTCGTCCTGCTCGACCGCGCGCGTCACTTGACGGCGGGCGGCGAGGTCGGTGGCGGCGGCGTTCAGCTTGTCGTTCAGCAGGGTCTCTGCCGCCAGATCGACGGTGCGTTGGGCGACGATGCTGCGCCAGATCAGGAAGGGCGCGCCGAGGAGCGCGACCAGAAGTGCGCCGGTGCCGAGGGTGGGGCCGGGCGTATCCGACGTCAGGCCGAGGGGCAGGGTGGTCAGCAGCGTCCAGACGGTGGCGGGGATGGCGAGCAGCAGGAGCAGGGCGAAGACAAAGAGCACCACGCGCAGCAAGGCGGGCGAGCGAGCGCGGGTGCGCAGCGCTGTCCAGGCATCGGTGCGCTTTCCGGTGGATTGCGTGGCCCAGAGGGCGATGACAAGGGCCAGAAGCGCCAGCAGGGTGCCGAGTGCGAGCAGGTCGCCCGGCGAGGGCGGAAAGGCGAGGGCGAAGAATGGACGGTCAGGCATAAGGGGCTTTCGTGCAACGCATCTCATCGGAGCATGAAAAGTGCCGTCGGTTCAAGGGAATGCTGTATGCGGTGGGGCGCGCCGGTTGCCCCGCGCATCTGCCCGATTTGGCCCGTGACAAATCGGGCCGCGCCCGCCCTCCTGGCGGCGGGCGCGTTTCACGCCCCCGCCAGGGCAGGCGCGGCCCGATTGCGAGCGTTTGGGGCCAGTGGCACGCCCCTTGCCCTGCGGCTCGCGCCTTCGGGCAACGCGCCCGCGCGGCCTTCCACTGGAAGGCCGCGTCTGCGGGGCGGGACTGCTCGCTCTTGACCCGGCCCGCCCTTCGCCGCACCGTTCCGGGCAAGCAACGTGGAGGAGGACATCATGCGCACCCGCGCCGCCGTGGCCGTTCAGGCCGGAAAACCGCTGGAGATCATGGAGGTGAACCTGGCCGGGCCGAAGCCCGGCGAGGTGATGGTGGAGATCAAGGCCACCGGCATCTGCCATACGGATGAATTCACCCTGTCCGGTGCCGATCCCGAGGGGCTGTTCCCAGCGATCCTGGGGCACGAGGGCGCGGGCGTGGTGGTCGAGGTGGGCGCGGGCGTCACCTCGGTGAAGCCGGGGGATCACGTGATCCCGCTCTACACCCCCGAGTGCCGGGCCTGCCCGTCGTGCCTGAGCCAGAAGACGAACCTCTGCACCTCCATTCGCGCGACGCAAGGCCAAGGGCTGATGCCGGACGGGACCAGCCGGTTCACCACGCTCGATGGCGACCCGATCCTGCATTACATGGGGTGTTCGACGTTCTCGAACTTCACCGTCATGCCCGAGATCGCGGTGGCCAAGGTGCGCGAGGACGCGCCCTTCGACAAGATCTGCTACATCGGCTGCGGCGTGACCACGGGGATCGGGGCGGTGATCAACACCGCCAAGGTGGAGATCGGCGCGAAGGCGGTGGTGTTCGGGCTGGGCGGCATCGGGCTGAACGTGATCCAGGGGCTGAGGCTCGCGGGCGCGGACATGATCATCGGCGTGGACATCAACCCCGCCAAGGTGCCGATGGCCGAGAGGTTCGGGATGACCCACTTCCTGAACCCGAAAGAGGTCGACAACATCGTGGCCGAGATCGTCAACCTGACGAAGACGCCTTTTGATCAGATCGGCGGGGCGGATTACTCGTTCGACTGCACCGGCAACGTGAAGGTGATGCGCGACGCGCTGGAATGCACCCACCGCGGCTGGGGGCAGAGCATCATCATCGGGGTGGCGCCGGCGGGGGCCGAGATTGCCACGCGCCCCTTCCAGCTGGTCACCGGGCGGGTCTGGAAGGGCACGGCGTTCGGCGGCGCGCGGGGGCGGACCGACGTGCCGCGGATCGTGGACTGGTACATGGACGGCAAGATCGAGATCGACCCGATGATCACCCACACGATGTCCCTGGACGAGATCAACAAGGGGTTCGACCTGATGAACGCGGGCGAGTCGATCCGCAGCGTGGTCCTCTACTGAGCGCCCCCCGCTGGGGGCAGGCGGCGGATCAGCCAGCGGGCGATGCGGGCGGTCAGGCGGGGGCGCGACAGCGCCTCTGTCCGGTCCACAAGTGCGGTCAGGTAGGGGGCGTGGCTGCGGCGCGCGCGGTAGAGCCGGGCGAAGGCGGCGGGTGTCAGGGCATCGGTCATTGCCGCCTCGACCAGCGGGCGCAGCAGGTCCATCTGGGTCAGCACCGTCTCGGGCGCCGGGCCGAGGCCGGGGGCGCGCAGTTGCACCATGTGCGGGCGCGCGAACATCGCGGCATGGATCGCGTCGGCCAGCTCCCACGGGTCGTGCAGGATGAAGACGCACTCGGCCGCCTCGGCCATGTCGGGGGCAAAGCCGTAGCGGTCGGTGAAGGACAGCCGCCGGGCAAAGCGGAAGCGGCCGTCCCAGCCCGCGCGCGCGGGTTCCAGCGTCGCCTGCGGCGAGAGCGCCAGCACCCGCGCGCCCGGTGCGGCCAGGCTGTAGGCGGCGGCCGCGTAACCGCCCATGCCGGCGCCGTAGAACAGCACCCGGTCGTAATCGTCGAAGAAGCTGGTGTCGGCCAGGTGGTCGAAGTGGTCCTGCACCTGACGGTCGCGGAACCAGCGGGGCGCGCGGGCCAGCAAGATCAGCGCCGACCAGCCGCGGCGCTGCGCGAACTGCAGGCCCAGCGGCAGGCTGTCGCTGTTGCGGCGCAGCGGCTCGAAACTGACCAGCAGACGCGGGCCATCCTCGACGAACAGCGCGGCGTGATCGGGGCCTAGCGTCTCGAACCGGCCATGGCCGCGCCCAAGCTCTGCCAGCCGCGCCCATGGCGCGGCGACCGCCTGTGCCTCGGTGCCCTCGGGGGCGCTGTCCCGCTCCGTCATTCCCGGCTCCCCGGACCCCACTGCACGCCCGGTCCGCCCGGTGCCGCCGACCCCTGCGGCCCTTCCTGGCCACTATTCGTTAATGGTCCGGCAAGCATGAATCTTGCGCCATGCGCGCGTCATTGCCAACCCGTTCCTTTGCGTGACCGCCGCCGCTGTGGCAGCGGCGCGCCGGTCCACAACCCGGGCGCGATTGCTTGACACCCCGGACGGCGGCTGTATAAGGCGCGCTTCCCGGCGGAACGGTCGGGTCGCAATCATTGGTGTTGGTGGCCCCCGCAAGGGGATGCCTGTCGGACCCCCGGGTCAAAGGACAACGCCCTTCACATCGTTGGAAGGAGATCAGCCGTGACCAAACGCACGTCTGCCAAGTACAAGATCGACCGCCGCATGGGCGAGAACATCTGGGGCCGCCCGAAATCCCCGGTCAACCGCCGCGAATACGGCCCCGGCCAGCACGGCCAGCGCCGCAAGCAGAAGCTGTCGGACTTCGGCACCCAGCTGAAGGCCAAGCAGAAGCTGAAAGGCTATTACGGCGACCTGACCGAGAAGCAGTTCAAGCGCATCTACGGCGAGGCCGCCCGCGTGAAGGGCGACACCGGCGAGATGCTGGTGGGCTTGCTGGAGCGCCGCCTGGACGCCGTGGTCTACCGCGCCAAGTTCGTGCCGACCGTCTTTGCCGCACGCCAGTTCGTCAACCACGGCCATGTCACCGTGAACGGCAAGCGGGTGAACATAGCCAGCTACCGGGTGAAAGAGGGCGACGTGGTTGCCGTGCGCGACAAGTCGAAGCAGCTCGCCATCGTGCTCGAGGCCGTGAGCCTGGCCGAGCGGGACGTGCCCGACTACATCGAGGTCGATCATTCCAAGATGACCGCAACTTTCGTTCGCACCCCGTCGCTGGGCGATATCCCTTATGCCGTGCAGATGGAACCGAACCTGGTGGTGGAATACTACGCCAAGAACTGATCCCTGGCGGAGCACGCCGGATCGACGGGCCGCACCGAAGGGTGCGGCCCGTTTGGTTTGCGACATGCTCAATCAGAGAGTGTTTTCCCGTTTTGCGGCCCCGTCGCCCGACCGGGCGCCGGGATTGGCGAAACCGGGGATTGAGCCCAAATCCAAGGCGAATCGATTCGATTTCCTGGCGATGCTTGGTCCGCGGCGCCTGCTGCTTCGGAAGGGGTCTGGACGGCTTTCCTTGTCGCGGGCGCAGCGTTAGACGGGGAGGATCGAGACGCGCAAGAGGGGCCGCCCCATGACCATTCATCCCACCTATGGCCGCATCGACGGCACCATCGTGATGATCGGCTTCGGCTCCATCGGGCGGGGGACGCTGCCGCTGATCGAGCGGCATTTCGAGTTCGACCAGAAGCGGTTTGTCGTGATCGAACCGTCGAACGCGCATCACACATTTCTGGTGCAGCGCGGCATCACCCATGTGGCCCAGGCGGTCACGCGGGAAAACTATCGCGACCTTCTGGGCGGGCTGCTGGAGCCGGGGCGCGGGTTCGTGGTCAACCTTTCGGTGGATACGTCCTCGCTCGAACTGATCCGGCTCTGCCGGGAGCTGCGGGTGCCCTACATCGACACGGTGAACGAGCCCTGGGCGGGCCATTACTTCGACAAGTCGCTCAGCAATGCCGAGCGCACCAACTACGCCCTGCGCCAGGCGATGCGGGACGAAAAGGCGGCGAACCCCGGCGGCACCACCGCGGTGTCGTGCTGCGGCGCGAACCCCGGCATGGTGTCCTGGTTCGTGAAGGAGGCGCTGCTGACGCTGGCCCGCGACACCGGCGCGGATGCCACGCCGCCCACAAGCCGCGTAGGCTGGGCGCGTCTGATGCAGTCGCTGGGCGTGAAGGGCGTGCACATCGCCGAACGCGACACCCAGAAATCCGCCCGCCCCAAGCGGATCGGCACCTTTGTCAACACCTGGTCGGTCGAAGGCTTCGTGGCCGAGGGCTTTCAGCCCGCCGAACTGGGCTGGGGCACGCACGAAACCTGGTTCCCCGAGGACGGCCACCGCCACGACCGCGGCTGCAAGGCCGCGATCTGGATGAACCGCCCGGGCGCGATCACCAAGGTCCACACCTGGTGCCCGACGCCGGGCCCGCAATACGGCTTTCTGGTGACCCATAACGAGGCGATTTCGATTTCCGATTACTACACCGTGGGGCGGGGCGACACGCCGGAGTATCGCCCGACTTGCCACTACGCCTACCATCCCTGCGACGACGCGGTGCTCAGCTTGCACGAAACCTTCGGCTCGGGGCAGGTGCAGCCGAAGATGCATATCCTAGACGAGAACGAGATCCTCGAGGGGCGCGACGAGCTGGGAGTGCTGCTGTATGGCCATGCGAAAAACGCGCTCTGGTATGGCTCGCGACTGACGATCGAGGAAGCGCGCGATCTGGCGCCGTTCCAGAACGCGACCGGGCTGCAGGTGTCGTCGGCGGTGCTGGCCGGCATGGTCTGGGCGCTGGAAAACCCGCAAGCCGGCATCGTCGAGGCAGACGAGATGGACCACGCCCGTTGCCTTGAGGTGCAGCGCCCCTACCTTGGCGCGATGGAGGCACACTACACCGACTGGACCCCGCTTACCAACCGCTGGACCCAGTTCGACGAGGATATCGACGAGAGCGATCCCTGGCAGTTCCGCAACGTGCTGGCATCCTGAGCGCAACGGGTCTGGTCACCGCAGGGTCGTGCGGCTAGAAGCGGCAAAAATCCGCTTGCAAGGTGCAGACATGACCGCCATTCGCCCGCAGCCCGGCATCCTGGACATCGCGCTCTATCAGGGCGGCGAGGCGCATGTTCCGGGTGTGGCCGACGTGGTGAAGCTGTCGTCGAACGAAAATCCCTTCGGCCCATCCGAGGCGGCGGTGGAGGCGTTCCGCCGCACCGCGCGCACGCTGCACCGCTACCCGAACACCGACCATGCCGCCCTGCGCCGCGCGATCGCCGAGGTCTATGGTCTGGATCCCGCGCGGATCATCTGCGGTGTCGGATCTGACGAGATCATCACCTTCCTTTGTCAGGCCTATGCCGGGCCGGGGGACGAGGTGCTTTATACCGAGCACGGCTTCCTGATGTACCGCATCTCGGCGCTGGCCGCCGGCGCGACCCCGGTCGAGGCGCAGGAGCGGCAGCGCAAGACGGACGTGGATGCGCTGCTGACCGCCTGCACCGATCGCACGCGGCTGGTGTTCGTGGCCAACCCCAACAACCCCACCGGCACGATGATCCCTGTCGCGGAAGTGCAGCGGCTGGTCGAGGGATTGCCCCCGCAGGCGCTGCTGGTGCTGGACGGGGCCTATGCGGAGTACGTTGAGGGTTACGATGGGGGCGCTGCCCTAGTGGAGGCGCGCGAGAACGTCGTGATGACGCGAACCTTTTCGAAGATCTACGGTCTGGGCGGGTTGCGCGTCGGCTGGGGTTATGGCCCGCAGGCGGTGATCGACGTGCTGAACCGGGTGCGCGGGCCGTTCAACCTGTCGACCACGCAACTGGAAACGGCCGAGGCCGCGGTGCGCGACCGCGCCCACACCGATCGCTGCCGGTCCGAGAACGCCCGGATGCGCGCTTGGCTGGCCGATGCGCTGAACGAGATCGGCGTGCCCTGCGACGTGCCGCACGCGAATTTCGTCCTTGCCCGGTTCGACAACAGCGCCGAGGCCGAGGCCTGCGATGCCTTCCTGAAGGGGCAGGGCCTGATCGTGCGGCGGGTGGGCGGCTACAAGCTACCGAACTGCCTGCGGATCACGGTGGGCGACGAATCCGCCTGTCGCCGGGTGGCCCATGCCATCGCCCAGTTCCGAGGGCAGAGATGACCGCGCCGATCTACGACAAGGTGGCGCTGATCGGGCTGGGGCTGATCGCCAGTTCCATGAGCCATGCGATGCGGCAACTGGGCCTGGTGCGCGAGATCGCGGGCCATGCCCGCAGTGCCGAGACCCGCGCCGTGGCGCGGGAACTCGGCCTGTGCCACAGCGTGCACGAGACCGCGGCCGAGGCGGTGAAGGACGCGGACCTTGTCGTGCTCGCCACGCCGGTCGGCGTGATGGGCGCGGTGGCCGAGGAAATCGCGCCGCATCTGAAGTCGGGGGCTACCGTGACCGATGTGGGCTCGGTGAAGCAGGCGGTGATCGACGCCGTTGGCCCGCACATGCCCGAAGGCGTGCATTTCATCCCCGGCCACCCGTTGGCGGGGACTGAGCATTCTGGCCCAAGGTCAGGCTTTGCAACGCTTTTCCGAAATCGGTGGTGCCTGCTGGTCCCCGCTGAGGGTACCGACCCGGAGGCCGTGGCCCGTCTGCGCGGCCTGTGGGAAGCGATGGGGTCGAAGGTCGATGAGATGGACGCCGCGCACCATGACCTGGTGCTTGCAGTGACAAGCCACACGCCCCACCTGATCGCTTATACGATGGTGGGCGTGGCGGACGACCTGCGCCGGGTGACGAATTCCGAGGTGATCAAGTATTCCGCCGCCGGCTTCCGCGACTTTACCCGCATCGCCGCCAGCGATCCGACAATGTGGCGCGACGTATTCCTGACCAACAGGGACGCCACTCTGGAGATCCTTGGACGTTTCACCGAGGAACTGTTCGCCCTACAACGCGCGATCCGGCGCGGCGACGGCGACCACCTGCACGCCTATTTCACCCGTACCCGCGCCATCCGTCGCGGCATCATCGAGGCCGGGCAGGATACCGATGCCCCCGATTTCGGCCGGGGAAAGGCGGAGGGCTGAGGCGCGCCCTCAGCCCCGCGGCCGCGCCAGTCGCGGCCCGGCACCCAGCGGGAGGGGGCCGAGGCTGACCGCGCCGCGATTGAACACCAGCGGCAGTGTGATCCGGCTTTCGGGCTCGTTCTGTTGCGCCAGCATCTGCAGGCCCGCTTCCCATGTCGGCGCAACCTCGGGCCGGATCAGTCGCAGCGCCACCGCGATCGACAGGATCTGGCGCCAGTCGTCGGCGCGCAGGTCGATCCGGCCGGTCAGGGTGCCGTCGTCCTCGACCGTCAGTGTGCCGTTGCCGTGCAATTCCGCGCTGCCCCAGCGCGCGAAGAGGTTGCGCACCTCGACGACCTCGGGGCGCGGTGGGGTTGTATCGGTCAGGCGAACGGACCGATCCAGCGTCACGCGCGCCTCGACCAGAAGCTGATCCATCGCACCGGGCAGGTCGGCCGCGTCGATCAGGCCGGGGGCGGGCGCCAGCCCGGTGATCTCCAGCCCCAGGTCGTGCTGGTTGGGCCGCCCGGCCACCTGCCGCCCGGCCAGTCGCATCTCTGTCGCCGCAACGCTCCAGGGTGCGAAGCCGTCGGTCAAGGCCGGGGTCACGTTGATTTCCAAACCTTCGGCCGCCAGTGCGGCCCGGTCAAGCTGCAGCGCCCGGCCGGGTTCCAGCACGACGCTGGCCCGCATCCGGTCCGAGGCGATCTGAAGCGTCTCCATCGGCGTCTGGATTGTCTGTGTCTCGGGCCAGACGGCGATCAGGTGATGCGGCCGGTAGATGAGCGCGAAGATTTGCAGGAAAGGCGCCTGCCAGCCAAGGCCCGTGCGCGGATCGAATACTTCGGGTGCCGTCACCGTCAGGTCGAACCGGTTGGGAAAACCGGCGACCGAGATCGCCCCGGCCTGCGCGGTGCCGCCCGATTGCGCGAACCAGGCGGTCGCCCCACGCTCGACCGCGCGCGCGCCGATGAACCAGTAGCCCCCCCAAAGAACCGCCGCCCCAAGGATCAGGGCCAGTAGCCACCGCATTGCAGCCCCCCTTTTCGCGCCGCCCGCGATGCTGTTTACAGGGGGCGCAGGACAAGAACCATATGGATGGGCATGGGTGACGCAGGCGTGATGTGGGTCTTCGGCTACGGGTCGCTGATGTGGAATCCGGGCTTCGATTTCACCCAGCGGCGGTTGGCGCGGCTGACCGGATTTCACCGTTGCTTCTGCATGCGCTCCGTTCACCATCGCGGCACGCCGGAACGTCCCGGCCTGGTGCTGGCGCTGGATGCGAGACGGGGCGCTGTCTGCGACGGGCTCGCCTTTGCGGTGCCGAACGCCGAGGCGCCGGTGGTGCTGGAGGCGCTGCGCGAACGCGAGTTGATCTCCTCGGCCTATATCGAGGCGCGGCTGCCCCTGAACCTGGACGATGGCGCGGTGGTGGAGGCGGTCACCTTCATCGTCGATCCCGATCATGTGCAATATTGCGGGATGCTCGACCTGGAGGAACAGGCAGGCATCATCGCTGCGGCCGTGGGCGGGCGCGGGCCCAACACGGACTACCTGTGGAACACTGTGGACCACCTGCATGAACTGGGCATTCACGATACCGATCTTAGGTGGCTCGCAAGCCGCGTGCGCGATCTTGTCTCGCGATAGGCGGTTGGCAGCGGTGGGGCTGCCGCATAAGGTCGGGCAACAACGGGCCGCAACGGGCCACGAGGTCGGAGCAGAATGAGAAGACCCCTTCACAGGGCAGGGCCGCAGTTCTCGCAGCCGGTTCGGCAGATCGTGATCATGCTGTCGATCCTGGGGCTGTGCCTGATCGGGGCCTATTTCGCCTGGCCGCGGGTTTCCGCCGTGTTTCTGGCCAACGTCTGGCTGAACGGCTTCATCTTCATGGTGTTCGTGATCGGCGTGCTGGCCTGCTTCCTGCAGGTTTTCAGCCTGATCTCGTCGGTCAACTGGATCGAGGGCTTCGCGGCCGAGACGCCCGGCCACCAGCTGACCCATGCGCCGCGGATGCTGGCGCCGCTGGCCGCCCTTCTGCGCACCCGCGACACCCGGCGCCAGATCACCGCGACATCTGCACGGTCGATCCTCGATTCCGTCGCGGCCCGCATCGACGAG
Source organism: Paracoccaceae bacterium (assembly GCA_041687395.1). Lineage (GTDB taxonomy): Bacteria > Pseudomonadota > Alphaproteobacteria > Rhodobacterales > Rhodobacteraceae > JAWLCA01. The sequence goes on from JAWLCA010000003.1 coordinate 133,825, forward strand.
GCGCGCGATATCACCCGCTACATCGTCAACCTGTTGGTGTTTCTTGGCCTTCTGGGCACCTTCTTCGGTCTGGCGACGACAGTGCCGGCGGTGGTGGAAACCATCCGTTCGCTCGCCCCCAACCCGGACGAGCCGGGGGTCGTGGTCTTCGACCGGCTGATGCAGGGGCTGGAGGAACAACTGGGCGGGATGGGCACCGCCTTCTCCTCGTCGCTGCTGGGGTTGGCCGGCTCGCTGATCGTCGGGCTGCTGGAGTTGTTTGCGGGCCACGGCCAGAACCGGTTTTTCCGCGAACTGGAGGAATGGCTGTCCACGATCACCCGGCTGGGCGTCGCCGGCGCCGATGCCGAGGGCGAAGGGGCCGGCGGCGGCGCGCTTGGGCCGGTAGTGGATGCCATCGGCGAGCAAGTCGATGCGCTGCAGGCGATGCTGTCACAGTCCGAGATCGGGCGGCGGGCACTGGATACCCGGCTGGCGGAACTTGGTGGGGCGCTTGACAGGCTGTCGGACCGGATCGAGTCCGACACCGGCACCGCGCCGGTGCTGGAGCGTATTGCCGAGGGGCAGGAGCGGGTGATCGCCGCACTTCAGGCGCAGGCTGGCAGCCCGGATACCCCCGCAGGCAGCGACGCCGAACAGCGGATGCGCCTGCGGTCGATCGATGTGCAACTGCTGCGGATCCTGGAAGAGCTTTCGGTCGGACGGCAGGAAACCGTGACCGACCTGCGCGCCGAACTTGCCAGCCTGACGGCCGCGGTGCGGCAACTGTCGCGGACCCGCGGCGGCGCGGCGGGAGAATAGGGCGGTGGCGCTGACACGGCGCTCCACCCAGCGCGTCTCGGCCGCGATCTGGCCGGGGTTCGTCGATGCGATGACGGCGTTGCTGCTGGTGCTGTTCTTCGTGCTGTCGATCTTCATGATCGTGCAGATGGTGCTGCGCGAGACGATCAGCTTTCAGGACACCGAACTGGACATCCTGACCGACCAGGTGCTGCGCCTTTCCGACGCCTTGGGGCTGGAGCGGCAGGAGACCCGACGACTGGAGGGCGAGGTAGCTCAACTGGGCAGCGACCTGAGTTCTGCCATCAGCGAGACTCAGGCGCAGGCGGCGCTGATCTCGGCGCTGCGCAGCCAGGTGGACGAACAGCAGGAGGCGCTGGAAGACCGGCAGATGCGCATCACCGCCTTCGAGGCGCAGGTGGCAGCCCTGCTGTCCGAGCGGGAGGCTGCGGTCGCGCGCGGCGAGGCGCTGGCGGGGGAACTGGCCGAGGCCGAGGCCGCGCGCGATGCGCTGACCGATGCACGGTCCGCGCTGGAGTTGGCGCTGGCGCAGGCACGCGCCGAAACAGATGCCGAGGCCGAGGCAGCGCGGCTGGCCGCGGCGCGGGCCGAGGCGGTTGAGGCGTTGCTGGCCGACCTGCGCGCGCGGGCGGCCGAAACCGAGGGCGAACTGGCCTCGGTGCGGGTTGAACTGTCCGAGACGCAGACCGCGCTGACCGAGGAGGAGCAGGCCCGGCTTGCCGAGGCGGCGGCGGCTGCGGCGTTGCGCGAACGGCTTGCCGGGGCGACGGACGAATTGACGGCCATGACACTGGCGCTGGAGGAGCAGCGGCGCCAGGCCGAGGAGACGCTGACCCTGCTGGCCGCCGCCGAAGCCGCGCGCCGCGATCTGGAGGCCGAGGTGGCCGACCGCGCGGAGTTGGCCGAGCAGTTGTCCGAGGCCGAGGCGCGGGCGGCGATGCTGGCGCTGGCCGAGGCGCGCCTGGCCGAGGAGGAGCAGCGCAGCGTCGAGGATCAACGGCGCATGGCTTTGCTGAACGAGCAGATCGCGCAGCTGCGGGCACAGCTGGGATCGCTGCAGGCGGTTCTGGATGAGGCGCAGGCGCGCGATACGGCCGCGCAGGTGCAGATCGAGGCGCTGGGCAGCCAGCTGAACACCGCGCTGGCGCAGGTCGCGGCCGAGCAGCGGCGGCGGGCGGAGCTGGAGGAAGCCGAGCGGCGGCGACTGGAGGCCGAGGCGCAGCGGCTGGAGCGGTTCAGTTCGGAGTTCTTCGGGCAGCTGCGCGATCTGCTGGCGGGGCGTGAAGGCGTGCGGATCGTAGGCGACCGCTTCGTCTTTTCGTCCGAGGTACTGTTCGAGCCGGGCAGCGCGGATCTCGCGGCCGAGGGGCGGGCGCAGATCGCGGGGGTGGCGCGGATTCTGCGCGATGTCGCCGAGGATATTCCGCCGAACATCGACTGGGTGCTGCGGGTGGACGGGCATACCGACAACGTGCCGCTTTCGGGTCTGGGCGAGTTTGCGGACAACTGGGAACTGAGCCAGGCGCGGGCGCTGTCGGTGGTGCGGTACATGATCGAGAGTCTTGGGTTCCCGCCCGACCGTCTGGCCGCCACCGGGTTTGGCGAATACCGCCCCGTGGCCGATGGGGACAGCCCGGCGGCGCGGGCGCAGAACCGGCGGATCGAGCTGAAGCTGACCGAGAGATAGGGGTGACTGCTCACGCGTGAGCAGAATCTCAAGTCTTTGAAATCGAAAGATTTCGTGGTTTTTGTTAACCTGATCGCAACCGATTTCACGCCGTTGGCCATGCTTGCAACATGAAAAAGGGGCCGCGCAATGGCGCGGCCCCCCCGTATGTGTTTCGGCCCGTGACCGTCAGTCGGCGGTCAGCAGCGGCGGCTTGTTGCCCGACAGACGGGGCTTCGACGGCTCGGAAATCTCCAGGTCGATGGCGCCGTCCTTGACGCCCACGCGCACAAGGCCGCCCTTGGCGAGCTTGCCGAACAGCAACTCCTCGGCCAGTGGCTTCTTGATGTGCTCCTGGATGACGCGGGCCAGCGGGCGGGCGCCCATCTTGTCGTCGTAGCCCTTGTCCGCCAGCCATTCGGCAGCGGCCGGCGTCAGTTCGATATGCACACCACGGTCGATCAGTTGCGCCTCCAGCTGGAGGACGAACTTCTCGACAACCTGCAGGATGGTATCCTTGGGCAGCGCGCCGAAGCTGATGATCGCGTCCAGACGGTTGCGGAACTCCGGAGTGAAGGTCCGTTCGATGGCCGCCGTATCCTCTCCCGTCCGCCGGTCGCGGCCGAAGCCGATGGCAGATTTCGCCAGTTCCGACGCGCCAGCGTTCGAGGTCATGATCAGGATCACATTGCGGAAGTCGACCTGCCGGCCATTGTGGTCGGTCAGCTTGCCGTGGTCCATCACCTGCAGCAGGATGTTGTAGACATCCGGGTGCGCCTTTTCGATCTCGTCCAGCAGCAGCACGCAATGCGGATGCTGGTCCACGCCGTCGGTGAGCAGGCCGCCCTGATCGAAGCCGACATAGCCCGGCGGCGCACCGATCAGTCGGCTGACCGCGTGCTTCTCCATGTATTCCGACATGTCGAAGCGCAGCAGTTCCACGCCAAGGGTGTTGGCGAGCTGCTTGGCGACCTCGGTCTTGCCGACGCCCGTGGGACCGGCAAAGAGGTAGTTGCCGATGGGCTTCTCCGGCTCGCGCAGGCCGGCACGCGCCAGCTTGATCGCCGAGGACAGCGCCTCGATCGCCGGATCCTGGCCGAAGACGACGCGCTTGAGCGTCTTTTCCAGATCGCGCAGCACCTCTGCATCGTCTTTGGAGACGTTCTTGGGTGGGATGCGCGCGATCTTGGCCACCACGGCCTCGATCTCTTTCGGGCTGATGGTCTTGCGCCGCTTGCTGTCGGACACGAGGTGCTGGGCCGCCCCGGCCTCGTCGATAACGTCGATCGCCTTGTCGGGCAGCTTGCGGTCGTGGATGTAGCGCGACGACAGTTCAACCGCCGTCTTGATCGCATCCTGGGTGTAGCGCAGGTCGTGGTGCTTTTCGAAATAGGGCTTCAAGCCCATCAGGATCTTGATCGAATCCTCGACCGAGGGTTCGTTCACGTCGATCTTCTGGAACCGGCGCGACAGGGCGCGGTCCTTTTCGAAGTGCTGGCGGTATTCCTTGTAGGTGGTGGACCCCATGCAGCGCAGCTTGCCGCCCTGCAGCGCGGGCTTCAGCAGGTTCGAGGCGTCCATCGCGCCGCCCGAGGTGGCGCCCGCACCGATCACGGTGTGGATCTCGTCGATGAACAGGATCGCGTCGGGGTGATCCTCCATCTCCTTCATCACCGCCTTCAATCGCTCCTCGAAGTCGCCGCGGTAGCGGGTGCCGGCCAGCAGCGCGCCCATGTCGAGGCTGAAGATGGTGGATTTCTTCAGCACGTCCGGGGTTTCGCCGTTGACGATCTTCCAGGCCAGCCCTTCGGCGATGGCGGTCTTGCCGACGCCGGGATCGCCCACCAGAAGCGGGTTGTTCTTGCGCCGGCGGCAGAGCACCTGGATGCAGCGCTCCACCTCGTGCTCGCGCCCGATCAGGGGATCGACGTCGCCCTTGCGGGCCTTGGCGTTCAGATCGACGCAGAATTTCGACAGGGCGGATTCCTTGCCCTCGGCTGTTTCGGCCTCCTTGCCCTGGGCGCCTTCGCCCGGCTCGCTCGCCCCGGTCACGGGACGGGCTTCGCCGAAGCCCGGATCCTTGGCAACGCCGTGGGCGATGAAGTTCACCGCGTCGTAGCGGGTCATGTCCTGCTCCTGCAGGAAATAGGCCGCGTTCGACTCGCGTTCGGCAAAGATTGCGACCAGTACGTTGGCGCCGGTCACTTCCGACCGGCCCGAGGACTGGACGTGGATCGCCGCGCGCTGGATCACGCGCTGGAAGGCGGCCGTCGGCACGGCCTCGGACCCCTCGATGTCGGTGACGAGCGTCGAGAGATCGTCGTCGATGAAATCTTCCAGCGTCTTGCGCAGCTGGTCCAGATCGACCGAACAGGCCCGCATCACCTTGGCGGCGTCGGGTTCGTCGATCAGGGACAGAAGAAGATGTTCCAGTGTCGCAAGTTCGTGACGGCGCGCGTTCGCGAGCGCGAGCGCACCGTGGATGGCCTGTTCGAGCGTGCTTGAGAACGATGGCACTGTGCCTGCTCCTGTCCTGAGGGCTGCTGTGGCCGGCGACGGTTCAGCAACCATGTCTGCCTGCTGTTAAAGTTCGGTGTTATTTGCCGCGCTTCAAGAAGAATCTGGAAATTTCCCCGATCTTGTCAGCCTGCGCGGCAAAAAGTGAACGATTCTTGACAGCTGCGCCCGCAGTTCCGACGGGCGCGCGCAGTAGGCGGTCAGAAATTGTCCTTGCGGCGGCGGATCTCGGCGAAAACTTCGGCATCCGGTGCCCCTGCCATGCCGATCGCGTCCTTTACCTCGGCCTTGCCGGCCCGCAGGAAGGGGTTGGTGTCCAACTCCTCGCACAGTTTGCTGGGCACGGTCGGTTCGCTGCGGTCGCGGGCGGCCTGGATCGCCGCGGCGCGGGTCCGCAGGGCGGCGTTTCCGGGTTCGATGGTCAGGGCGAATTTCGCGTTCGACAGGGTGTATTCGTGGCCGGAACAGATCACCGTCTCGGGCGGGAGGGCGGCGAGCTTCGACAGGCTGCCCCACATTTGGGCGGGCGTCCCCTCGAACAGGCGGCCGCATCCCAACGCCATCAGGCTGTCGGCGGTGAAGGCGAGGTGGGAGGCGGGGAAGTGAAAGGCGATGTGGCCCACGGTGTGGCCTGAGACGTCGATGACATGCGCCTCTTCCCCGCAGACGGTGATCGTATCGCCTTCGGCCACCTGGCGGTCCAGCGGCGGCAGGCGGTGGGCGTCGGCGGCGGCGCCGGTGACCTTGGCGCCGGTGGCCTTGCGCAACTCGGCCACGCCCTGGATGTGGTCGTCGTGATGGTGGGTCAGCAGGATGTCGGTCAGCGTCCAGCCGCGGTCATCCAGCGCCTTCCGGATCGGTCCCGCCTCGGGCACATCGACCACGGCGGTCTCGCCGTTTTCCTCGTTGTGGAGGAGGAAGGCGTAGTTGTCCGACAGGCAGGGGATCGTCACGAGTGTCAGGGGCATGGCAATTTCCTGTCCGTTTGTTAGGTTTCCCCTGAATGTGGCCTGCATGGGCGCAGGGAACAAGGGGCGCGGGGCGCATGCATCTCGACGTGGTCGATCTGCGCAACTTCTACTACCGCACCGGACTGGGGCGGGCGGCACAGCGTGCGATCCGGGACCAGGTGGTTGCCGTGTGGCCGCCTCGCGCCGGTCAGACGGTGGCGGGCTTCGGCTTTGCGGTGCCGCTGCTGCGGCCGTATCTGGCCCATGCGGACCGGGTGATCGGGCTGATGCCGGGGCCGCAGGGGGTGATGGCGTGGCCCGCCGGGATGCCGAACGTATCGGTCCTGTGCGAAGAGGTCGACTGGCCGCTGCCCGACGCATCGGTCGATCGACTGGTGGTGATGCACGGGTTGGAGACATCGGAGAACCCGCGCGCCCTGCTGGCGGAATGCTGGCGGGTGCTGACGGCCGAGGGGCGTGCGCTGTTTGTCGTGCCGAACCGCTCGGGCCTCTGGGCGCGGCGCGAGGCGACGCCGTTCGGCTTCGGCCGACCCTATTCGCTGGGCCAGCTGGAGGCGCTGCTGAAGCGCGGCTCCTTCGCGCCCGAGGGGCACCATGCCGCGCTGTTCTCCCCCCCTTCGGAACAGCGCTTCTGGCTGCGCACTGCAAAGATGTGGGAACGGGCGGGAACCCGGTTCGCGCCCTGGCTGGCCGGGGGCGTGCTGATGGTCGAGGCGAGAAAACACGTCCTGGCGCCCTCCGGCCCCGGGCTGCGCGAGGCGGTTCGCGCCCCGTTGCGCGTGCTCGAAGGGCTGCCGCAACCTGGCACCCAACCGGCGTGAGCGTCGGCCGCGATTCTGTCGCGGGCCGGGGCTTTTCGCCGCACTGCAGCGCCGCCATCCGTGACCGCTTTCGGGAAAGCCTTTGAACTAAGGCTCGTGGGGTTCGTGCTCGGCGGTTGCGGGTCCAAAGTTCCTCTGCTACACGCATCGCCAATTCGGGAACATGCCGTCGCGCATGCCCCGGGCATGGATGCCCGCGGGTGCTAGGACGGCGAACATCGAAAGGGTGGACGTGTCCGGGACGGCATCGATTTCATCGGGCATCGCACAGCGCTATGCCACGGCACTGTTCGAACTCTCGACAGAGGAAAAATCCGGGCTCGCAGCCTTGGAAAAGGACGTGGAGGCGCTGTCCTCCGCGATCGCCGACAGCGCCGACTTCCGCGAGGTTCTCAGCTCTCCGGTCTATTCGCGTGACGACCAGTCGCGCGCGGTGGCCGCAGTTGCAAAGGCGATGGATCTGTCCCCGCTGATGGCGAACACGCTGGCACTGATGGCGACGAAGCGACGCCTGTTCGCTCTGCCGCAATTTGCCGCTGCCCTGCGCGACCTGATCGCTGAAGCCAAGGGTGAAGTGACTGCCGACGTGGCCTCGGCGCGCGCACTTAGCTCGGCCCAGGCCGAGAAGCTGGCCAAGGCGCTGTCTTCCAGCTTCGGCAAGACCGTGAAACTGAATGCGACCGTCGATGAATCCCTCATCGGCGGTCTTGTTGTCAAAGTGGGCTCGAAGATGATCGACACCTCGATCCGGTCTCGGCTCGCGGCCCTCCAGAATTCAATGAAAGAGGTCGGATAAATGGGTATCCAAGCAGCTGAGATCTCTGCGATCCTGAAAGAGCAGATCAAGAACTTCGGGCATGATGCCGAAGTTGCCGAGGTCGGCCGCGTGCTGAGCGTCGGCGACGGGATCGCGCGGGTGCATGGCCTCGACAACGTGCAGGCCGGCGAGATGGTCGAGTTTCCAGGCGGCATTCGCGGGATGGCCCTGAACCTGGAAGTCGACAACGTCGGTATCGTGATCTTCGGCGACGACCGCTCGATCAAGGAAGGCGACATTGTCAAGCGCACCAAGTCGATCGTGGACGTGCCGGCGGGCGACGCGCTGCTTGGCCGCGTGGTCGATGGTCTTGGCAACCCGATCGACGGCAAGGGCGAGATCAAGACGACCGAGCGCCGGATCGCCGATGTGAAGGCGCCCGGCATCATCCCGCGGAAATCGGTTCACGAGCCGATGGCGACGGGCCTGAAAGCCGTCGACGCCATGATCCCGATCGGGCGCGGCCAGCGCGAACTGATCATCGGCGACCGCCAGACCGGCAAGACCGCCGTTGCGCTGGATACGATCCTGAACCAGAAATCCTATAACGATGCCGCCGGCGACGACGAGAGCAAGAAGCTCTATTGCGTCTATGTCGCCATCGGCCAGAAGCGCTCGACGGTGGCGCAGCTGGTGAAGAAGCTTGAGGAAACCGGCGCCATCGACTACACCATCGTCGTCGCCGCGACCGCGTCGGACCCGGCGCCGATGCAGTTCCTGGCGCCCTATTCGGCGACCGCGATGGCGGAATTCTTCCGCGACAACGGCCGCCACGCGCTGATCATCTATGATGACCTGTCGAAGCAGGCCGTGGCCTATCGCCAGATGTCGCTGTTGCTGCGCCGTCCGCCCGGACGCGAAGCCTATCCGGGCGACGTGTTCTACCTGCACTCGCGCCTGCTGGAGCGGTCGGCGAAGCTGAACGAGGATTTCGGGTCGGGCTCGCTGACCGCGCTGCCGATCATCGAGACGCAGGCCGGCGACGTGTCGGCCTATATCCCGACGAACGTGATCTCGATCACCGACGGCCAGATCTTCCTTGAGACCGATCTTTTCTACCAGGGCATCCGTCCTGCCGTGAACACCGGTCTGTCGGTGAGCCGGGTGGGCTCTTCGGCGCAGACGGATGCGATGAAGTCGGTCGCCGGCCCGGTTAAGCTGGAACTGGCGCAGTACCGCGAGATGGCGGCCTTTGCGCAGTTCGGGTCCGACCTTGATGCGGCGACACAGAAATTGTTGAACCGTGGCGCCCGTCTGACCGAGTTGATGAAGCAGCCGCAGTATTCGCCGCTGACCAACGCCGAGATCGTCTGCGTGATCTTTGCCGGCACCCAGGGCTATCTGGACAACATCCCGGTGAAGCAAGTTGGACGGTTCGAAGCCGGTCTGCTGAAGCACCTGCGCAGCAGGCATCAGGCGCTTCTGGACGACATCACCCAGAACGACCGCAAGGTGAAGGGTGAGCTGGAAGAGAAGATCCGCGCCGCGCTGGACGAATACGCCAAAGACTTCGCCTGAGGGCGGGGCAGGAGGATAGCTCATGCCGAGCCTCAAGGACCTGAAAACCAGGATCAATAGCGTCAAGTCGACGCGAAAGATCACCAAGGCGATGCAGATGGTCGCAGCTGCCAAGCTGCGCCGCGCGCAAGAGGCCGCCGAAATGGCGCGCCCCTATGCCGAGCGGATGAACGCCGTCATGGCGGGGCTGGCCGCATCGGTCGGTGACAGTGCGACGGCGCCCCGGCTGCTGTCGGGCACCGGCAGCGACAAGGTGCACCTGCTGGTGGTGATGACCTCGGAACGCGGCCTGTGCGGTGGTTTCAACTCGACCATCGTGCGCCTCGCACGGACGCGCCTGCAGGAGCTTGTCGCGCAGGGCAAGGAGGTGAAAGTCCTGACCGTGGGCAAGAAGGGCCGCGAACAGCTGAAGCGTGACTACGCCAAGCACTTCGTGGGCCACGTCGACCTGAGCGACGTCAAGCGCGTGGGCTACGTCAACGCGTCCGACATCGCCCGCGACGTGCTGGGCCGCTTCGACGCGGGCGAGTTCGACGTGGCGACGATCTTCTATAACCGCTTCCAGTCGGTGATCAGCCAGATTCCGACCGCGCAGCAGATCATCCCGGCGACCTTTGACGACGAGGCCGCCGAAATCTCGACGCTCTATGACTACGAGCCGTCCGAGGAAGCGATCCTGGAGGATCTGCTTCCGCGTGCGGTGGCCACGCAGATCTTCACGGCGCTGCTTGAGAACGCGGCCTCGGAACAGGGCGCGCGGATGAGCGCAATGGACAACGCAACGCGCAACGCGGGCGAGATGATCGACAAGCTGACCATCGTCTACAACCGCTCGCGCCAAGCCGCGATCACCAAGGAACTCATCGAGATCATTTCGGGCGCCGAGGCGCTCTGACGGAACCGGAGAAACGACATGGCAAAAGCGAAAGCAACCGGCAAGGTGACCCAGGTCATCGGCGCCGTCGTGGACGTGCAGTTCGAAGGCGTACTGCCCGCAATTCTGAACGCGCTTGAAACCGACAACAACGGCAAGCGGCTGGTGCTGGAAGTGGCGCAGCACCTGGGCGAGAACACAGTCCGCGCCATCGCGATGGACGCGACCGAAGGCGTCGTGCGCGGGGCTGCCGTGACCGACATGGGCGAGCCGATCTCGGTGCCCGTTGGGAACGGGACGCTGGGCCGGATCATGAACGTCGTGGGCGAGTCGATCGACGAGAAGGGTCCGATCGAGGCGACAGAGCGCCGTGCGATCCACCAGCCGGCACCCGATTTTGCCTCGCAGTCGACGGAGTCCGAGATCCTCGTAACGGGCATCAAGGTGATCGACCTGCTGGCGCCCTATTCCAAGGGCGGCAAGATCGGCCTGTTCGGCGGCGCCGGCGTGGGCAAGACCGTTCTCATCCAGGAACTGATCAACAACATCGCCAAGGTGCACTCGGGCTTCTCGGTCTTTGCTGGCGTGGGCGAGCGGACCCGTGAAGGCAACGACCTTTATCACGAGTTCATCGAATCCGGCGTCATCAACATCAACAACCTTGAGGAATCAAAGGTTGCGCTGGTCTATGGTCAGATGAACGAGCCCCCGGGGGCGCGGGCGCGCGTCGCGCTGACGGGCCTGACGGTGGCCGAACAATTCCGTGACCAGTCCGGCACCGATGTTCTGTTCTTCGTGGACAACATCTTCCGCTTCACCCAGGCAGGGTCCGAGGTTTCGGCGCTGTTGGGCCGCATTCCGTCGGCCGTGGGCTACCAGCCGACGCTAGCCACCGACATGGGTGCCCTGCAGGAACGCATCACCTCCACAAGGGCCGGATCGATCACCAGCGTGCAGGCAATCTATGTGCCAGCCGACGACCTGACCGACCCCGCGCCCGCAACATCCTTTGCCCACCTTGATGCGACCACGGTGTTGTCGCGTGCGATCTCGGAACTGGGGATCTATCCGGCGGTGGACCCGCTGGATTCGACGAGCCGGATCCTGGATCCGCTTGTGGTCGGAGAGGAGCACTACAACGTTGCGCGCGACGTTCAGGGGATCCTTCAGCGCTACAAGTCTCTGCAGGACATCATCGCCATTCTGGGCATGGACGAACTGTCGGAAGAGGACAAGCTGACCGTGGCGCGCGCCCGGAAGATCCAGCGCTTCCTGTCGCAGCCGTTTGACGTGGCCAAGGTTTTCACTGGCTTCGACGGGGTTCAGGTGCCGCTCGAAAAGACCATCGCATCGTTCAAGGCGGTGGTTGCCGGCGAATACGATCACCTGCCGGAAGCCGCCTTCTACATGGTCGGCGACATCGACGAAGTGGTGGCAAAGGCCGAGCGCCTGGCCGCCGCGGCGTAAGGGGGCGACATGGCCAGCACGCTGCAATTCGACCTCGTCTCGCCCGAACGGCGCCTTGCGTCGCTTCAGGCGACCGAGGTGCAAATTCCGGGAGCCGAGGGCGACATGACGGCGATGGCCGATCATGCGCCGACGCTAACGACCCTGCGACCCGGCATCCTGAAGGCCATCGGCGCCGAGGGCACTCAGGAATTCGTCGTCACCGGCGGGTTCGCCGAGATCACGCCCAAGGCAACGTCCGTGCTGGCCGAGCTGGCGCGGCCGGTGTCCGAGGTGACGACAGACTTTCTGGATTCGCTGATTGCCGAGGCCACGGAGGCGGCCGAGAGAGCCAGCCCCGAAACGAAAGCCGAAGCCGACAAGCGGGTTGCGGACTTCCAGATGCTCAAGACCTCCGTCCGCACCTGATCGTTTCGGGGAAGCGCGGGACCGGGACAGAAGGGCGGCCTTGGCCGCCCTTTTCCATTTGGGTGGTCGCGGCTGGTCCACGTGAAACCGATCCACTGCGCGAAGCTGTTGCCCAGACGCCTCCTTGCGCGCAGGGATGGGGCAGATAAGGTGCCGACGACAATCAAATCAGGAGAGCCGAAATGCACGACGAGATGCCGCAGACCCGACTTGACGACGAGGAAGAGAACGGATCGGAGCGTGGCGAGAAGGCGCCGTCCTATGTCGTGGAAAAGCATCTGTTCGACGCGCGGACCGTTTTGATCACGGGCCCGATCAATCAGGACCTTGCCCGTACGACGGCGGCACGACTGCTGGCGCTGGCACAGGTGTCGACAGATCCGATCAAGGTGATCCTGTCGTCGCCCGGCGGTCATGTTGAATCGGGTGACATGATCCACGACATGATCCGCTTCGTGGACGCCCCGGTGCACATGATCGGCACTGGCTGGGTCGCCTCGGCCGGCGCGCTGATTTTCGTCTCGGTCCCGCGCGAGCGGCGGTTCTGCACCCCGAACACCCGGTTCCTGCTGCATCAACCCTCGGGCGGGATGGGCGGCCCGGCCACCGACATCGGCATCCAGGCCCGCGAGATCCTCAAGATGCGCGAGCGGCTGAACAAGATATTTGCCGAAGCCACCGGACAATCCATCGAGCGGATCGACCGTGACACCGACCGCGACTACTGGATGGGGCCGGACGAGGCGATCGAATACGGCCTTCTGGGGCGGGTGATCCGCAACGCAGGCGAGGTTTGATCCGCGGCGACCCTAGTCGCGGTGATACATGCCTTCGTAGATCGGGGTCAGCGTCTCTTCGTCGAACAGGGACGAGACCGACGTGCCGCTCCAGATGTTAAGGATAGCCTGAGCAAATAGCGGCGCGGTCGGGACGATCCTGATGTTCGGGGCGGCGCGGACCTGTTCGCTGGGTTCGATAGAGTCGGTGATGACCAGGGTTTTCATGACCGACTTGGTGATCCGTTCGACTGCGGGGCCGGACAGAACGCCATGAGTGATGTAGCTGTGCACCTCGCTCGCGCCCGCCTCCATCAGCACCTCGGCCGCCTTGCAAAGCGTGCCGGCGGTGTCGCAGATGTCGTCGACGATGATGCAGGTCTGGTCTTTCACGTCACCGATCACCGTCATCTCGGCCACTTCTCCCGCCTTCTCGCGCCGCTTGTCGACGATGGCCAGCGCCGCGCCAATCCGCTTGGCCAGTTCGCGGGCCCGCGTCACGCCGCCGACGTCAGGGGAGACGACGGTGACGTTGTCCATCCGCCCGCGGAAGTGATGCGCTGCGTCCAGCGCGAATAGGGGGGCTGCGTAAAGGTTGTCCACCGGAATGTCGAAGAAGCCCTGGATCTGCCCCGCGTGCAGGTCCAGCGTCAGCACCCGTTCTATCCCCGATTGCACGATCAGGTTCGCGACCAGCTTGGCCGAGATCGGCGTGCGCGCCCGCATGCGCCGATCCTGCCGGGCGTAGCCGAAGTACGGGATCACGGCCGTGATCCGCGCCGCCGAGGACCGTTTCAGCGCGTCGGAGATGATAAGCAGTTCCATCAGGTTGTCGTTGGCGGGGTTCGATGTGGACTGGATGATGAACATGTCCTCGCCCCGGACGTTCTCGAACACCTCGACGAAGATTTCCTGATCGTTGAAACGCTCGACCCGCGCATCGACCAGACTGACCGACATGCCCCGGTGCAGGGACATGCGCCGGGCAATGGCGCGGGCCAGCGGCTGGTTGGCATTGCCAGAGATGAGCTTGGGTTCGGTGATCGTGGGCATGACAGGGTCCTGACGACGGTTTCATGACGGATTCGGGCGTCCGTGCATCGCTTATCACCCGGCCGGGGGGTTGCAAACCGCGCAGGGCGGCCCCATTGCCGGAACGAGACATTCCTAGGGAGGGGACCATGACCCAGATCGACTATTTCTTCACCACGCTCTCGCCCTGGTGCTATCTTGCGGGCACCCGGCTGGAGGATATCGCGGCACGGCACGGCGCGTCCATTGCCTACAAGCCGGTGGATCTGGGCGCATTGTTTCCCCGCACCGGCGGGCTGGCGCTGGGGCAGCGTCATGACAGCCGCAAGGAGTACCGGCTGCAGGAGTTGCGGCGGCAGGCAAGGAAGGTGGGCCTGCCGATCAACCTGAAGCCCGCGCACTGGCCTACCAATGGCGCGCCCTCCGCCTATGCCATCATCGCGGCGCAATCGGCGGGCGGCGGCGATCTGGGGGGGCTGGTGCACAGCCTGATGCGCGCCTGCTGGGCCGAGGAAAAGGACATCGCCGAGGATGCCGTGATCCGCGACTGCCTGCAAAAGGCCGGGTTCGATCCGGCGCTGGTCGACAGAGGCCTGCTGATGGGGGCCGAAACCTATGCCTCCAATCTTGAGGAAGCGATACGGCGCGGCGTCTTTGGCGCCCCCTTCTATATCGTTGGCGAGGAGCGATTCTGGGGCCAGGACCGGCTGGACGATCTGGACCTGCATCTTTCCGGAAAGCTGTGACGTTCGAAGACCGCGCCGGCATCGCGACCTTCTTCCAGCAATGGGGGCAGGGGGCGGAACCAGCGCTGATGATCCACTGCAGCCTTGCCCATTCCGGTGCCTGGGCGGGCATCGCCGGTCGGCTTTCTGACCGGCTGACGATGACGGCGTTCGACCTGCCGGGTCATGGCAGAAGCGCCGACTGGGATGGGCAGGGCGACTATGGCCGCCGCGCCGTCGAGGTCGCGGCGACGTTCTTCACGGAGCCGCTGCACCTGATCGGGCACAGCTTTGGCGCGGTCACCGCGCTGCGACTTGCGTTGGCGGCGCCAGAGGGGGTGCGGTCGCTCACCCTGATCGAGCCGGTGTTGTTCGCCGCTGCGCGCGGCACTCCCGAATGGGAAGAGAACGAGGCAGATTTCGCGCCGGTCCGCGAGGCGCTGACGGCGGGGGATCGCGTCGCTGCGGCCCGTGCCTTCATGGAAGTCTGGGGCGCAGGGGGGGTCTGGGACCACCTGTCTGCGCGCCAGCGGCATCAGGCGGCTGCGCGAATTCACCTCATAATTGCCGGTGACGGGCTGTTGCTTGAGGACAACGCTCGGCTCCTGGCGCCGGGGCGGCTGGAGGGGCTGGATGCACCGACGATGCTGATTCGCGGCACCGCATCGCCCCCCGTGATCGCGCGGATCACCGAACAGATCGCGGCGCGACTGCCGGATGTCGGCGTGGCCGAGGTGCCAGGCGCGGGCCACATGTTGCCGGTGACGCACCCCGATCAGGTGGCCGGGCTTATCGAGGTCAACGTGACCCGCTAGCCCGAAAGAGCGGCCAGGAAGGCGTCGATCTCGGCGTCAGTCGTGCACCAGGAACAGACTAGTCTGGCTGACAGCGGCTCGACGTCGGGGCCGTCCAGAGACTGCTCCATCGGCCAGAAATGATAGCTTGCTCCGGCGGCACGCGCTCGACGGTGCCCGGAACGTGGCCAGGCAGCGAAGACGGCATTCGCCTGGGTCGGGTGCACCAGGTGGGCGCCGGGCAGGGCGGCAATGCCCTGCGACAGGCGCCGCGCCGCTTGGTTGGCCCGCGCGGCGAGGGTCAGCCACAGATCGTCGGTCAGGTAGGCGTCCATCTGCGCGGACAGATAGCGATGCTTGGAGAACAGATGCGCGGCTCGCTTGCGCCGCAGCTCGAATTCCCACGCCTTGGACGGGTCGAAGATCACCACCGCCTCGACTCCCATCAGGCCGTTCTTGGTGCCGCCAAAGGACAGAACATCGATGCCCGCCTCCCACGTCAGCTCTGCCGGCGTGCACCCAAGCGCGACAAGCGCATTGGTGAAGCGCGCGCCGTCCATATGGCTGGGCAGCCCATGGGCGCGGGCAATGCCGGTGAGTTCGCTCACCTGGGCCGGAGTGTACACGGTTCCGGCCTCTGTCGCGTTTGTCAGTGAGAGCATCCCCTTCTGAACTGAATGGACGAACCGCGGCCCCGGTGTGCCGAGGGCCTCTGTCAGCGCGGCGGGGTCGATCTTGGCGTGCGGGCCATCCAGCAGTACCAGTTTCGCACCGGCCGTATAGAACTCGGGTGCGCCGCATTCATCGCATTCGATGTGGCTGTCGCGGTGGCAGAAGACGCTGGCCCAGGGTGGGCAGAACAGCGCCAGTGACAGCGCATTCGCGGCCGTGCCGGTGGCCACCAGGTAAACCGCCGCTTCGGGCGCCTCGAAGATGTCGCGGATCCGGTCGCGAACCCGGTCCATGATCGGGTCGGCCCCGTAGGACGGGGCGTAGCCTGCATTGGCGGTGGCGATGGCAGTCAGTACCTCGTCGGGCACGCCCGAGGCGTTGTCGGAAGCGAAGTGCATCAGGGCTCCTCGTCGATAATGTGGTCTTCCCAGTCTTCCTCGGCGACCTCGAACTCCGGGATCGTCCAGCCGCGTACGGACTGGCCTGCGGCGTGCACGCTTTCGCGGTCGCCCGAGATCAGGTAGTGCCAGTCGGGCAGGGGTTTGCCCTCATGCCGCAGGCGATAGGCGCAGGTCCGCGGCATCCAGTACGCGGTGTCACCGATTGTCGAGGGGCTGAGCACAACGCATTCCGGCACGAAGGTCCGACGGATGGAGTACTGGCTGCAGCGGCAGCTTTCGCCATCCAGCAACCGGCAGGCGATGCGGGTAAAGGCAACCTCGCCGGTATCCGGGTCTTCCAGCTTGTTCAGGCAGCATTTGCCGCAGCCGTCGCACAGCGCTTCCCATTCCGCGGGAGTCAGGTCTTTCAGCGGGCGCTTCCAGAATTGCGGGCGCAACTTGTTCATGAGTTCAAAGCTCCGCCAGAATGGCGCGGGCTCGGTCGCAGTCGATATCCATCTGGGCGATCAAACCGTCGAGGCTATCAAACTTCATCTCGGGCCGCAGCCAGTCGATCAGCGCCACCGACAGGTGCTCATCGTAGATAGTGCCTGAGAAATCGAACAGATAGGATTCGATATTCGGCTGCTCACGACCGAACATCGGACGGATCCCGAGGCTGGCGGCACCGCCGTAGCTGCCACGGTGTGGGCCGGTGAGAATATCGACCTTGACGGCGTAGACGCCGAACCGGGGGAGGTGCAGACGATCCAGTGCCATGTTTGCCGTCGGATATCCAAGCTCCCGGCCGCGCTTGTCGCCATGCAGCACCGCGCCCTCGATCCGATGCCAGTGCCCCAGCATCGTGGCCGCGTCGCGCGGGCGCCCCTCGCTCAGCGCGTTGCGGATTGCGGTGGAGGAGATGGTTGCATCGCCGCTGCTGATCAGATCGGCCACGGTCACATCGAAATTCAGGGCTGCGCCCAGACTGCGCAGGGCCGCGGCATCGCCTGTGCGCCCCTTGCCAAAGCAGAAATCTGCACCGACGACGGCATGGGTGATGCCCAGACCCGTTGCCAGGACATCCCGTGCGAAATCTTCGGCTGACAGGCTGGCAAGTCGAGCATCAAATGGCAATTCGTAGAGCACCTCGACGCCCAACTTCTCCAGCCGGTTCGCGCGTGCCTCGGCGTTCATCAGCCGGAACGCGGGGGCGTCGGGAAAGAAATGTTCGCGCGGATGCGGCTCGAATGTCAGAACACCCAGCGGGCCGTGCGGCCGTGCAAGGTCGATCACCGCGCGGTGGCCCAGATGCACGCCATCGAAGTTTCCGATTGCAACTGAAGCGCCGCGATCGCCGGTCGCAACATCGGTCCAGTCCCTGATGATCCGCATTGTCCCCCGGGGCGGGGGGCCGCCCGTGTCGTCAGTCGAACTTGCGGCTCGGCGCCAGAACCAGCGCCTCGCCCTTCAGGACGGTGGTATCGCCCACGCGGCAGAGGGTTTCAAGGGTGACCCGGCGCCGCGAGTGGTCGATGGCGGTCACCGTCACCTCGGCCCGAACGGTGTCTCCGGGGCGCACGGGGGCCATGAACTTCAGGCTCTGTCCCAGATAGACGGTGCCGTGGCCCGGAAGCTGCTCGCCGATGACGGCGGAGATCAGGCCAGCGGTAAGCATGCCGTGGGCGATGCGCCCCTCGAAGATCGTGTCCTGGGCATAGGCTTCGTCCAGGTGAACCGGATTGCGATCGGTCGAAACCTCGGCGAACAATTCGATGTCGCGGTCGGTCACCTGCTTTTGCAGGTGGCGGCACATGCCGATCTCGATATCCTCGATGCAGATGGTTCCGCGCGGCAGATTGTCAGTCATCGGTGTGTCGAACATCACGGCATATCCCCAAGGTCGATGCTGCAGTGCAACATAGCCGGTTCAGGGAAGGGTGGCAATCCTGCGCGCAATAAATTTGTTTCCTGCGCCAAAATGGCGCAACTTTGTTACCTTGCCGATCAGCGAAGTCGGCCGATGGCCAACGTGGGTTGCCGCCCCTGCGTCTTCAGCCAGGCGTCCAGCTTGAGGGGATTCGGATTTTCGGCGTCGTCGCCGAATTCTTCGGCAGCCAGACCCCCGGTGATGAACAGGCTGTCGATGCCTTCACCCTGACCGCCGGCCACATCGGTGTGAATGCCATCACCGATGGCCAGCACGTCGCGCGGATCGTGACCCATCGCGGCGAGCTTGCGGCGTGCCAGATCGTAGATGGGTGGATGCGGCTTTCCGAAGTAGAGGCTGACGCCGCCCATTTCCTCATAGAGCGCGGCGACGGCGCCGGCGCAGAAGATCCGCGTGTCCCCATAGTCGACCACGATGTCCGGATTGGCGCAGAGAAGCTTCATGTCGCGGGTCTTGGCTGCGAGCAGGCGGGCGCGATAATCTTCTGGGCCTTCGGTCAGGTCATCGAACAGCCCGGTGCAGACGATCCCTTCGGCCTCCTCGAATTCGACCCGCTTCACCGAGCCCAGGGCTGCCACATCCTCAGGAACGTCCGAAAAGAAGCTTTCGTCCTTTTCAGGCCCAAGATGCCAGATCTTGCGGCCGACCGCACCCATCATCATGCCCGCCTGTGCCGCGTCGCCTGAGGTGACGACGACGTCCCAACTGTCGGCGGGAACCCCCAGACGTTCGATCTGGCGGATCACCGACCCCTCGGGCCGGGGGGCGTTGGTCATCAGCACTACGCGCCCGCCGCCGGCGCGAAAGCTCTGCAAGGCGCCAACTGCGGCCGGGTATGCCCTGGTCCCGTCATGCACGCAGCCCCAGAGGTCGCAGAACAGCGTATCGTACTGGCCTGCAACCTCGGCCAGTGCCCCGATGATGCGCACCATCAGAGAGCCAGCGCCGGCAGGATCTGCTTCTTACGGCTCATCACACCGGGCAGGACGACGGTGTCGGCGGTGACGGTCACGCCAAAGCTCTTTTCCGCGATCTGCTTCGTCAGATCGTTCGGCACCAGCAGCGTCGCTTCCTCGCGCAGGATGTCGATGACGAACAGCAGAACCTGGTCGGCGCCATCCTCGGCCGCGACCTTGTCCATCGCTTCGACGAGACCCTCCTTGCGGTCGAGCAGCACTCGGGGGGCTGTGGTTTCCAGCACGCTGACGCGCAGTTGCTTGCCTCCGATCTCGTATTCCTTGCTGTCCATGCGCAGCAGTTCGGCATCTGAAAAGGCCGACACGTCGGATTTCGCCGCGAAAAGTTCGTCGGCATAGTCGGGGATGGAGATGCCCAACTCGCCCGCCAGCTTTTCAGCCACAGCGCAGTCATGGTCCGTCGTGGTCGGGCTGCGGAACTCCAGCGTGTCCGACAGGATGCACGACAGCATCGCGCATTTGATATTCTCGGGCATCCGCGCCATGTCGTCGCCGATCAGGTCATGCATGATCGTGGCCGTGCAGGCTAGCGGCCGGATGGTGATGTCGATGGGTTGCTTCGTCTTCAGTCCGCCGGCCAGCATGTGGTGAT
This sequence comes from Paracoccaceae bacterium, assembly GCA_041687395.1. Lineage (GTDB taxonomy): Bacteria > Pseudomonadota > Alphaproteobacteria > Rhodobacterales > Rhodobacteraceae > JAWLCA01. Next base: position 153,584 of record JAWLCA010000003.1, read on the forward strand.
CGACGATCTGGATCACATTGGCCGCGTTGATCGAGGGCGGGAGCTCGGCCGGGTTGTTGGTGTCGACGATGACGCAGTCCTCACCGGAGGCGACGTCCACAATGATTTCAGGCTTCGGCAGATCCCATCGCTTGAGCACGAATGTTGCTTCCGTATTCGGCTCGCCCAGCAGTACCGGCATGGCGGGGGTGCCCTTCACCTCGGTCAGATACCAGGCCCAGATGATGGGGGATCCGGTGGAATCGGTGTCGGGGGATTTATGGCCGAAGACCTTGATCATTTGGGATACCCTTGGGTTCTCTTAAGCATGTCGCGCGCCTTCTATCGCTTGGATTGCGGATTGTCACCCGCCGCTCTGGCGCTCAAGTTCAGTAAGGGCCCAAAGGTTGGGCTGGTCAGGAGCGGAGTCGCGATCGGAGCGTGCGGGTAGCCGGCGCGGGTCCAGAATACGGCCATACCGCCGACGCTTGTTTGCAAGGCGTTTGCACCTGCTTTTTCACTCTGGTAGTCCCCTGCGAAGGCCCGCCCATCGCACCGCCAGCATGGCCAATGGCCGTGCGGCGTGTTTTCCACCTCTACCCCGTTGACAGCCCGGCCAGACCTGCTTATCTCCAGCGCATTAGCACTCGCATCAGGTGAGTGCTAACTTATTCAACCTGGAACCAAGGGAGCGTTCTCAGATGGCATTCAAACCGCTGCATGACCGTGTGCTGGTTCGTCGCGTCGAAAGCGACGAAAAAACCAAGGGCGGCCTGATCATCCCCGATACCGCCAAGGAAAAACCCGCCGAGGGTGAAGTCGTCGCCGTTGGCGAGGGCGCGCGCAAGGACTCGGGCGAACTGATCGCGCCTGCTGTCAAGGAAGGCGACCGGATCCTGTTCGGCAAGTGGTCGGGCACCGAAGTCACGATCGACGGCAAGGAACTGTTGATCATGAAGGAAAGCGACATCCTCGGCGTCATCGCCTGAGCTCGTCGCCCGTCAAATCTCTGAAATCCAAGACAACCAGGAGCAAGCAACATGGCTGCTAAGGACGTCAAATTCGATACCGATGCCCGCGACCGGATGCTGCGCGGCGTCAACGTGCTCGCCGACGCGGTAAAAGTCACCCTGGGCCCCAAGGGCCGCAACGTGGTGATCGAAAAGAGCTTCGGTGCGCCGCGCATCACCAAGGACGGTGTGACTGTCGCCAAGGAAATCGAACTGTCCGACCGGTTCGAGAACATGGGCGCGCAGATGGTCAAGGAAGTGGCCAGCCGCACCAATGACGAGGCTGGCGACGGCACGACTACCGCCACCGTGCTGGCTCAGGCCATCATCAAGGAAGGCATGAAGTCGGTCGCCGCGGGCATGAACCCGATGGACCTGAAGCGCGGCATCGATCTTGCGACCACGAAAGTCGTCGAAGCGATCAAGGCGGCCGCCCGTCCGGTGAACGACAGCGCCGAAGTGGCGCAGGTCGGCACGATCTCGGCCAACGGCGAAGCGGAAATCGGCCGGCAGATCGCTGATGCGATGCAGAAGGTCGGCAACGAGGGCGTCATCACCGTCGAAGAGAACAAGGGCCTCGAGACCGAGACCGAAGTCGTCGAGGGCATGCAGTTCGACCGCGGCTACCTGTCGCCGTACTTCGTGACCAACGCCGACAAGATGATCGCGGAACTTGATGACTGCCTCATCCTGCTGCACGAGAAGAAGCTCTCGTCGCTGCAGCCGATGGTTCCGCTGCTGGAATCGGTAATCCAGTCGCAGAAGCCGCTGCTGATCATTGCCGAAGACGTGGAAGGCGAAGCGCTGGCGACCCTCGTGGTCAACAAGCTGCGCGGCGGCCTGAAGATCGCGGCCGTCAAGGCACCGGGCTTCGGTGATCGCCGCAAGGCCATGCTGCAGGACATCGCCATCCTGACCGGTGGTCAGGTGATCAGCGAAGACCTGGGCATGAAGCTGGAGAATGTCGGCATCGACATGCTCGGCAAGGCAAAGAAGGTCAGCATCAACAAGGACAACACCACCATTGTTGATGGCGCCGGCGACAAGGCCGAGATCCAGGCACGCGTGGCCCAGATCCGCACCCAGATCGAGGAAACCACCTCTGACTACGACCGCGAGAAGCTGCAGGAGCGTGTTGCGAAACTCGCCGGTGGCGTCGCTGTGATCCGCGTCGGTGGCATGACCGAGACCGAGGTGAAGGAGCGCAAGGACCGCGTAGATGACGCGCTGAACGCGACCCGCGCCGCGGTGCAAGAGGGCGTGATCGTCGGTGGCGGCGTGGCGCTGATCCAGGCTGCTAAGTCGCTCGACGGACTGAAGGGCGAGAACAGCGATCAGGATGCGGGCGTTGCCATCATCCGCAAGGCGCTGGAAGCACCGCTGCGTCAGATCGCCGAGAATGCAGGCGTCGATGGCTCGGTCGTCGCCGGCAAAATCCGCGAATCGAACGACAAGACCTTCGGCTTCAACGCTCAGACCGAAGAATATGGCGACATGTTCAAGTTCGGTGTGATCGACCCGGCCAAGGTCGTGCGCACTGCGCTGGAAGACGCCGCGTCGATTGCCGGCCTTCTGATCACCACCGAGGCGATGATCGCCGAGAAGCCGCAGGAGAAGTCCGGCGCCGGTGCCGGTGGCGGCATGGGCGGCATGGGCGGCATGGACGGGATGATGTAATCCCGTTCCCGCATGGAACGATGGGAGAGGGGGCCGGTTGGCCCCTTTTCTTTTGGCTGCGGTTCGTCGGAAACGGAGCGTCTTCCCATCAAGGCAGTGACAAGGCCGGGATTTCCGGCTTCAACACCTGAGCGGGCGGTGCGATGCTCTGTCCTGGTACCAAGTGCACGCGACCGGGGAAACGATGACGAACGATCCGCTGCTGCAGCCATACACCCTGAAGCATCTGACCTTGCGCAACCGGTTGATGACCACCGCGCACGAGCCCGCCTATTCCGAGGATGGGCTGCCCAAGGAGCGCTATCGTCTCTATCACCTCGAACGCGCCAAGGGAGGCGTTGCCCTGACGATGACGGCCGGCTCTGCGCTGGTCTCGGCCGACAGCCCGGCAGCCTTCGGCAATCTGCACGCCTATCGTGACGAGATCGTGCCCTGGATGGCGCGCCTGGCCGATGACTGTCACGAAGCCGGCGCGGCGGTGATGGTCCAGCTCACCCATCTCGGCCGCAGGACACGCTGGAATACGGCCGACTGGCTGCCGGTGCTGTCGGCCAGCCCCGTGCGCGAACCCGCGCACAGATCTTTCCCGAAAGAGGCCGAGGATTGGGACATCGATCGGATCGTTGCCGATTACGCGGCGGCCGCACAACGGATGCAGGCTGCGGGGCTCGACGGGGTCGAGATGGAAGCCTACGGCCATCTGATGGACAGCTTCTGGTCGCCGGCCACCAATCGCCGGGGGGATGACTGGGGCGGCAGCCTTTCCAACCGGCTGCGCTTCACCTGGGAGGTGATCGACGCGGTGCGGGCGGCCGTCGGATCAGACTTCATCGTCGGCATCCGGATGGTCGCGGACGAGGATTGGGACAAGGGATTGAGCCGGGCCGAGGGCATGGAGATTGCCCGGCAGATCGCATCCAGCGGGAAGTTCGACTTCATCAACCTGATTCGCGGCCACATCGACACCGACGCCGCCCTGACCGGGGTTATTCCGCTGCAGGGCATGCGCTCGGCCCCGCATCTGGACTTCGCGGGCGAGGTGCGCGCCGCCACGCGGTTCCCAGTGTTTCACGCGGCCCGTATCCCCGATGTCGCAACGGCCCGGCATGCCATCGCATCCGGCAAGCTCGACATGGTCGGCATGACCCGCGCCCACATCGCGGACCCGCACATCGCGCAAAAGGTGATCGCCGGGCAGGAGCACCGAATCCGCCCCTGTGTCGGGGCCACCTATTGTCTGGATCGCATCTACGAGGGGGGTGAGGCGCTGTGTGTCCACAACGCGGCGACCGGTCGCGAAGGCTGGATTCCCCACGAGGTCCCCAAGGCACCAGAACCGCGCAAGGTACTTGTGGTCGGCGCCGGCCCGGCCGGGCTGGAGGCGGCGCGCGTCGCAGCGGAGCGCGGCCATCGCGTGACCGTGCTCGAGGCGCAATCGCGCGCCGGCGGTCAGGTGAACCTGATTACGCAAGTGCCGCGACGGCGCGAGATGCAGGGGATCATCGACTGGCGCTTGGCCGAGCTTGACCGACTCTGCGTGGACATTCGCAATGACACTTGGGCCGAAGCCGACGACGTTCTTGGCCACAGCCCTGACGTGGTGGTGATCGCCACGGGCGGCCTGCCGCAGAAACCGGCACTGGATGCGGGCAATGATCTGGTCACGTCATCCTGGGAACTTCTGTCAGGTGCCGTGAAACCGGCCGGGTCGATGCTCATCTACGATGATAGCGGCGGCCATCAGGGGATGAGCGCGGCCGAAGTCGCCGCCCGGTCGGGCGCGCAGGTCGAACTGGTGAGTCCTGAGCGATTTTTCGCCCCGGAAATGGGCGGGATGAACCATGCCCCCTACATGCAGGTGCTGCAGGAACATGGTGCCCGGATCACGATCAACACGCGTGTAATCTCTGTCCGGCGCGACGGCAACAAGCTGGTCGCGACGCTGGGGTCCGATTACACTGCGCGGTACTCCGAGAAACGAGAAGTCGATCAGGTGGTGGTCGAGCACGCGACCGCCCCGCTGGACGAGTTGTACTTTGCGCTCAAGCCGCTCTCCATCAACCTTGGCGCGGTGGATTACGCAACGCTGATCGACGGCGTGGGGGATGTCCTGCCGAAGTGCAATCCGGACGGGCGTTTTCATCTCTACCGGATCGGGGATGCCGTTGCGGCGCGCAACATTCACGCGGGGATCTACGATGCGCTTCGGCTGGGGATTCGCTGGTAGGCTTCAGTCTTCCTTGCAGAAGGCCTCGTAGAGGGAACTCATCAGCGCCTCGGTCTGCGGGTCGCAAAGGCGGTAATGGATCGTCTGCGCCTCGCGCCGGGTTGCCACGATGCCCGCGTCACGCAGCTTTGCCAGGTGCTGACTGAGCGCGGACTGGCCCAGCCCGACTGCTTCCTGCAACGCGCCTACAGACCGTTCTCCCTTGGACAGTTCGCACAGGATCAGCAAGCGTCTGGCGTTCGCGAGCAGAGCCAGCCGCGCGGCCACCAGATCCGCCTTTGCCTCGAGTGCGGAGACCGGCCCTTCGGTGAAAGCTTCCATTGCATTAGCCTTGACTGATTTAGGTATGGCTAATATATAGCGCCCTGAGCCGCCGTGCGCAAGCGCCGGCATCAACAAGGGGGGCAGATGACAAGCCGGCATCAGCGGATCTTGCGTTTGGAAGCCTTCGTGCTCGGCACGGAGCGCATCTTCTCCCCCCTATGTTCCCGATCTTGAAAGGAGCCCTACGATGGCCAACTCGAAACTTGACGAACGCGTCGTTCGCCACTCGCCCTCGCGTGGGGCAGGCAGCCCAGATGTCTGGGGCATCTATGAGCCTGACACCGGTTCAATCCAGTATATCTGCGCCGATCCGGAGACGAAGAAAGCCGCGCTGATCGACGTGGTCTGGAACTTCGACCCGAAGCATTACCGGCTCTCGACCGGCAGCATGGATCAGGTGCTTGATCTGGTAAAGGAAAATGGGCTCACGGTCGAATGGGTGCTGGATACGCACCCGCACGCCGACCACATGATGGCTTCTGCGCAGTTGCGCGAGCGGACTGGCGCGCCCAACGCGATCGGCGAGAAGGTCAAGGCGATCGCCGGGATCTGGGCCGAGATCTACAACTTGCCCGACGCCTTTGATCCGACGCGCGATTTCGATCGGCTGTTCGCGGAAGGCGAGACCTTCAAGATCGGCAATCTTGATGTGAAGGTGCTTCTTTCGCCCGGTCACACGCTGGGGTCGATCACCTATGTCTGTGGCGACGCGGCCTTTACCCATGACACGCTGATGCAGCCCGACGCGGGCACCTCGCGCGCCGACTTTCCCGGCGGTGACGCGGGCGAGCTTTGGGATTCGATCCAGGAGATTCTGGCGCTGCCGGGCGATACCCGCGTCTTCGTGGGCCACGACTACGGTACCAAGGATCGCGACGAACCTCAGTGGGAGGCCACGGTGGCCGAGCACAAGGCGAACAACCTTCACGTCAAGGACGGCACGAGGCGCGAGGATTGGATCGAACGCCGGACCAACCGCGACAAGACGCTGGCGCTACCCGACCGCATTCTGGCTGCCCTTCAGATCAACCTTCGCGGAGGCCGGCTGCCCCCGGCCGAAAACGATGGGCGGCACTACGTGAAGCTCCCGCTTGATCGCTTCTGATCCGCATCTGCGGCGCGCTGCCACGGCGCGCCGCAACCGCCTCATGCAGCGGGCAGTCCTCTTGCCCGGTCCCTGTTCCGGCTTGCAACCCTGCAGCGAACCGCTGCAGGGTTTCCGCATGGTTATGGGCGGAGAGGACACGCATGAAGGTGAACGGCACCCCCTATCGGTCGATCTGGCTGGCTGAGGACGGGCGCACCGTACGGATCATCGACCAGACGCGGCTGCCCCATGACTTCGTGATCTTCGATCTGACGACGATGGAGCAGGCCGCGCAGGCGATCCGTGACATGTGGGTGCGCGGCGCGCCGCTGATCGGCGCGACCGCCGCATACGGGATCGCCTTGCAGATGGCGCGCGATCCGTCGGACGACGCCCTGGGATCGGCTTGCGAGACGCTTCATGCCACGCGGCCCACGGCGGTAAATCTGCGCTGGGCGCTCGATGACCTGCGTGTGCGCCTCACGCCGCTGGCTCCGTCGGACCGCGCGGCGGCCGCTTATGCCCGGGCGTCCGCGATCTGTGACGCGGATGTCGATATCAACCGCTGGATCGGCCGTCACGGGCTGGGCCTGATCGAAAACATCGCGGCGCGAAAACCCGGTCCGGTGAACATCCTGACCCATTGCAATGCAGGCTGGCTGGCGACCGTCGATTGGGGCACTGCCACCTCGCCGATCTATCAGGCGGTCGAGAAGGGGATCGCAGTCCATGTCTGGGTGGACGAGACCCGCCCGCGCAACCAGGGCGCGCATCTGACCGCTTGGGAAATGGCCAGCCACCGCATCCCGCATCATCTGATCGTCGACAACGCGGGCGGTCACCTGATGCAGCACGGACTGGTGGACATGGTTATCGTCGGCACCGATCGCACCACCGCGCAGGGCGACGTCTGCAACAAGATCGGCACGTACCTGAAGGCGCTGGCGGCCCATGACAACGGGGTACCCTTCTACGTGGCCCTCCCCTCGCCGACGATCGACTGGCGGGTGAGGGACGGGTTGAGCGCCATCCCGATCGAGGAACGCTCGGGCGCAGAAGTGACTCATGTGCAGGGTCGCGATGACGCGGGTGTTGTACGGGTGGTGCAGATCGCGCCGGACGCCACCCTGGCAGCAAACCCTGCGTTCGACGTGACGCCTGCGCGCCTTGTCACCGGCCTGATAACCGAGCGCGGCATTGCGCCGGCCAACGCCGAGGGTTTGGCTGCACTGTTCCCCGAGATGACGGCAGTCTGACACGCACGGGAGCGCGGCCACCACATGTCCGGCCTTTCCCTTCGATCCGAGATCGTCGCCCGATGCAGGGACTTTGCTGCGAAGGGCTTGAACCGGGGCGCGTCGGGGAATGTTTCGGTCCGCGATGGCGATGCGATGCTGATCACTCCGTCTGCCGTCGCCTACACTGATCTGCAGCCCGACATGATTGCACGGATGCCGCTTTCGGACGACTCGGGCGGATGAGAGGGCCCGATGAAGCCCTCGACCGAATGGCGCTTTCACCGTGACCTGATGCGTGCGCGCCCTGACATCGGCGCCATCGTGCATACGCACGCAGCCTTTTCGACCATCCTTGCCATCGCGCGACGGCCAATCCCTGCGATCCACTACATGATGGCGGCCTTTGGCGGGCCGGATATTCGATGCGCGGATTATGCCCGCTACGGGACCATCGAGTTGTCGCGCAACGTGGTAGCCGCGATGGAGGGGCGGTATGGCTGCCTGATGGCCAACCACGGCATGCTGACTGCAGGTCCGGATTTGACTCGCGCAACCTGGCTTGCCCAAGAACTGGAGGCGCTGGCGCATCAGTATTACCACTCGCTGCTGATTGGCGGGGGCCATGTGCTGACCGACGACCAGATCGCCGAGGCTGCTGCCGGTTTCGAAAGCTACGGTCTGGCCTCGAAAGGGTAAGACCGCGAAGCTGGCCGCGCTTGTCGCTAGGTCGGTGCGGGGGCTTGGCGCATCCTTGCCCTGATTCAAGACAGGGTCGGAAGGGGGTGGCGCTGCCGGAGCGAATGCGTGATATTCCGCGCGAGGAATGTATCAGGGAGGCTATCATGCAGATCACACGGCGCCGACTTCTATCCGCAGGGGCAACCGTCCTTGCTGCACAGGGACTGCTGCGTCCCACGAAGATCTGGGCGGCGACCGAACTGACGGTCGATGGGCGCAGTCTGGTGACGCTCAGCGACGGCATGCTGACACTGCCGCGCGAGATGGTCGTGGGCGATCTTCCGGCGGATCAGGTCACCCCGGTTCTTGAGGCCTATGGCCTGAACGACGATACCTTCACGCCGGCCTGCAACTTGACGCTGCTGCGTGACGGGGATCGCACCGTTCTGTTCGATGTGGGTTCGGGGCCGGATTTCATGCCCTCGGCCGGCAAGCTGTCCGAGGCGATGGAGGCCGCGGGTATCGATCCGGGCGACGTGACCGACGTGGTGTTCACGCATGGTCATCCGGATCACCTGTGGGGGCTTCTGGATGATTTCGACGAGCCTGTGTTCCCCGATGCCGCCTACCACATGGGCCGCGTCGAATGGGACTACTGGATGGACCCGGCCACGGTGGACACTATCGATGCGGCGCGCCAGGCCTTCGCGGTCGGGGCCAGCCGGCGCCTGCCACTGATCGAGGATCAGGTGACGCTGTTCGACGACGGGGCTGAGGTACTACCGGGTATCGTCGCGCGTGCGACATTCGGGCACACGCCCGGCCACATGGGGTTCGAGGTCGCGCTGGGATCGGACTCCGCGATGGTGGTCGGGGATGCCATCGTGAACCACCACCTTGCCTTTGCGTTGCCAGCAGAGCACGCAGCGTCCGATCAGGATCCCGAACGCGGCGCCGCCACGCGCGTCGAACTGCTGAACGAACTTGCCTCGCGCCAGATCACCTTTATCGGGTTCCACCTGCCCGATGGCGGAATCGGTCATGTCGCGCGTGAGGGAGACCAATTCCGTTTCGTGCCGGCCTGACTATTTGATCATTGCCCCGGCGGGAACAGGCCCGCCGGGTACAGCTTTTCTAGCCGCTCGTTGGCAGTATTGCAGTGGTCAGGCTTGTTGTTTGAGCGTTACAGCCAGCCCGGGCGGGCGAATCCGACGATGAGTTGGCGCAACCCGAATGCCGCGCCGGCCATGATCGAGAGAAAGACCACCGGCGCCGAGTAGGCGAGCACCGAAAAGGCCGAGACCCCCTGGCCGATGGTGCATCCGAAGGCGAGGATCGCCCCGATCCCCATGACCGCCGCGCCAAGGATCTGACGGCGCAGTTCGCGCGGGTCTTCACAGGCTTCCCAACGGAAATGGCCTTTCACCAGACTGCCGGCAAAGGCACCCGCCAGAACCCCCAGAACCGACCCCTCGGCAAACGAAAGCCCGCCGCCCGTGGCGGTCATCAGCCACAGGATCGATTCCCCCAAAGGACTTGCAAAACTGTGCGACATCACTGGCCCCAGTCCGAACCCGCCATCGGACACCCACGCGCTGCCCGCCCAGCCAGAGGCGACCGCCAGCCCCACCACGCTGCCCCAGATAATGAATCGCGGGGACCTGCGAAATGCAGGTGACGAGAGCATCCACGCAACCAGCGCAAGGCCGAGCGCGACGCCGAACCCCGCCGCGGGAAGGCCGGTCGCGCGTTCCAGTAGCCCGGCATAGCCCGCCGCGGTTTCCGGGGCGGCCGGTTCTTCGGGAAACACCCGGACGCGGATCCAGGCCAAGGGGCCGGACGCCGTGATGAAGGCGGAAACGCCCAGAACGAGGACGATCACAAAAGACCGAAGATCGCCCCCGCCCAGGCGCGCGAGCGCGCCGAAGCCGCAATTTCCGGCCAACGCCATCCCGTAACCGAACAGCAACCCGCCCAGCACACTGGCAACCGGGTTCCAGGCGATCCGGTTGTAGATCGCCTCGCCCAGGTCCAGATGACCGGCCGCCACCAGCCCGAAACTGGTTGTCATGGCCACGCCGATCGCCATGCCCCACATGCGCAGGCGAAGGCCGTTGTGGCCGTAGAGAAAGTCCTCGATCGCGCCGAGCGTGCAGAACCTGCCCAGCCTTGCGGCCAAGCCCAGTGCAAACCCGCCTAATCCTCCGATCAGTGCGAGAAGCGCACCATCTCCCAGACCATTCAGCATCCGCCAGCCCCTCCCAAGGCGTCGGGCGAATGACTGTACCTATCGCCCGGGGCGTTCGTCGTCTGCGCAGAAGATGTCGTAGACGACGTCCAGTATCCGTATCGCGCGCTCATCGGCCAAGCTGTAGTAGATCGCCTTGCCATCGCGGCGCGGCTTCACCAGCCCCTCGAGCCGCAGCCGTGACAGCTGCTGCGACACGGCGGCCTGACGGGCCGATAGAAGTTCTTCCAACTGTGTCACGGATTTCTCGCCCGTGGCAAGGTAGCAAAGGATCAGGAGGCGGCCTTCGTGGCCAAGTGCTTTCAGGAAATTCGATGCATCGCACGCGCTGCGGACCATTCGGTCCACTTCTGGCTCGGTCAGGTCAGAACTCAGTACGGGAAGCGACATGACAATCACTCCATGAAGGGAGGCGAAATGAAACGGAATTTTGGACGAGGTAATCCGGCGCAGTGGTTTGGCCAGGCTTCAAACAGGTCATGACGAATGCTCACCATAGCTTGTTTCCGCCCGCAGCATCCGTTCGAACAGCCCCCAGAAGAAATCTTCGCCCGGATAGCCTTCGATGCGGCCCAGTTCCTGGCCGTTTTCCAGAAGGATGAAGGTCGGGGTGAAGACCGGCCGACTTTCAAGCCGGATATCCTCTGGCACCGAAGCGCTTATGTCGATCTGCCGAAGCGGCGCGAATTGCCCCTCGGCGGTGGCCGGGTAGGCGGGCCCGACTTCGGCATGCCAGCGCGCACAATAGGCACACCCGCGCGCCTCCACCATAAGCAACTCGACGCGCGATTCCGCTGAAACCGGCGCCGCCAGAAGCATGAACCCCATGGTAGTCAAGGTGGCGACAGTGCGGGTTGACGGCGACATAAGCAATAACCTAATCTGAATTTGAGAATTTATCAAGGTTCCCTGCCATGTTCGACGTCTCTTTTGCCGGCGCTGCTGTTGCGGGGCTGCTGTCGTTCCTGTCGCCCTGCATCCTGCCGATTGTTCCCTTCTACCTCAGCTACATGGCGGGGGTAGGGATGAACCAGATCACGGCAGACGGCAAGATTACGGGCACGGTGCGGATGCGCGCCGTGATCTCGGCTCTGGCCTTTTCCGCAGGCGTTCTGACCATCTTCATGGCGCTGGGGGCGAGCGCCAGCCTTGCAGGGCAACTCGTGCGCGACTGGATGGGCGTGCTCAGGTGGATCGCCGCCGCCATCATCCTTGTCATGGGGCTCCACTTCCTTGGCGTGATCCGGATCGGATTTCTCTATCGCCAGTTCCGGTCCGAGGCGGGCAGCACCTCGAACATGAGCGTGCTGGGTGCCTATGTGATCGGACTCGCCTTTGCCTTCGGCTGGACGCCCTGCGTCGGCCCGGTTCTGGCGGCGATCCTGTTCATGGCCGGTGGCACCGAAACGGCGGGGCAGGGGGCGGGGCTGCTCTTTGCCTATGGGGTCGGGATGACGGCGCCTTTCGTTCTGGCCGCGCTCTTCGTCGGGCCGTTCATGCGGTTCATGCAGCGGTTCCGGCGTCACCTGGGTTTGATGGAGAAGATCATGGGCGTCCTGCTCGTGGTGTTTGCGGTTCTGATCGCGACTGATACGATCAGCTACATCGCGCAATGGATGCTGGAAGTCGGCCCCGATGTGGGCGTGATCCGGTAGCGGGAAGTCGGGAGGAGAGTTCATGCGACATATGTTTAAAACCCTTGCTGTGTCTCTGGTGCTGGCATTTCCCGCCGTGGCCGAACCGGTCATAGGGGATGACGGCCTCCACAAGGCCGACTGGATGCGCGAGACCTTCAAGGATTTGCGCGAGGATCTGGAAGAGGCGAATGCCGAAGGCAAACGGATGTTCGTCATCTTCGAGCAGCGCGGCTGCATCTACTGCGCCAAGATGCACGAGGAGGTGTTCTCCCGCGACGAGATCGCCGATTACATCCGCGAGAACTTTTTCGTCGTGCGCCTGAACCTGCACGGCGACGTCGAGGTCACCGATTTCGATGGGGATGCGCGCAGCGAAAAGGCCATGGCGCGAAAGTGGGGCATGCTGTTCACTCCGACGATTCTGTTCATGCCCGAAGAGGTGCCCGTGGGAGTGACCGCCGCTCAGGCTGCAGTGGCAACGATGCCCGGAGCCTTCGGCGCCGCAACCGTGTACAACATGTTCACCTGGGTGATCGAGAAGCGGTACGAGCTTGATGGCGAAGAGGATTTTCAGCGCTACCACGCCCGCCGCCTGCAAGAGCGCGGGATCATAGAGTAGTGTCGGTTGCGCGGGCGTGCAATTCAAATCCTTGAATTTGATGTTGCGACGCCAGCGGCTGTGCGCTACGGTACACAAACCTAGATGCGTTGGGGGAGGACGTATGACTCGGATTTCCAGAATTGCCGCGCTAGTGGCGCTCATGCCGTTTGCAGCGTTTGCCGAAGAGGTTGCGCCAGAAAACGTGGTTTTCGAAGATGGTGCCATCGCGGAGTCGTTGACCGGCGTTCCCGGCGACCCAGAGGCGGGCAAGGAGGTCATGTCCACGCGTGCCCTTGGTAACTGCGTTTCCTGCCATGTTGTCAGTGCCATGCCGGATGTGGCCTTCCAGGGCGACGTCGCGCCGCCGCTTGATGGCGTCGGAGAGCGCTGGAGCGAGGCGGAGTTGCGTGGCATCGTCGCGAACGCGAAAATGATGTATGAAGGGACGGTGATGCCGGCCTTCTACAAGACGACCGGCTATATCCGTCCGGGTGAGGCTTTCACGACCCGCCCGGCCGAGGAGCCGCTGCCGCCGCTGCTGACGGCGCAACAGATCGAGGACGTCGTCGCCTACCTGACGACGCTCACCTACTAACCTAGTCCGAGGATTTGGAGGACAGACATGAAGATCACGAGAAGAAGTGCCATGATGCTTGGCGCGGGCTTCGCGGCTGCCAGCCTGCTGCCGGCGCTGCCGCTGTACGCGTCGGTTGAAGAGGTCGAGGCCAGGATCGCTGAATTCACCGGCGGCGAAACGCCGGGCGAGGGCGGCATCACGTTGACCACGCCTGAGATCGCCGAGAACGGGAACACCGTTCCGGTGTCGGTCTCGGCGCCTGGCGCGGTTTCGATCATGCTGCTTGCCACGGGTAACCCCAACCCCGACGTCGGCACGTTCAACTTCGGCCCGCTGGCCGCCAGCCAGAGCGCGACGACCCGGATTCGTCTGGCGTCGACGCAGGACGTTGTCGCGATCGCCAAGATGAGCGATGGCAGCTTCGTTCAGGCCCGGAACGAAGTGAAGGTTACCATCGGCGGCTGCGGCGGCTGAGGCGGATCAGGAAAGGACAAAGCAGATGGCTAATGATGTGAAACCCCGGGTTCGTGTCCCGAAGACTGCGTCTGCCGGCGAGGCGATCGTTCTGAAGACGCTGATCAGCCACGAGATGGAAAGCGGCCTGCGCCGTGACAGCGACGGCAATATCATCCCGCGCAAGATCATCAATCACTTCACCTGTACCTTCAACGGTGAGGTCGTGATCGATGTGGCGCTGGAGCCCGCGATCTCGACGAATCCGTACTTCGAATTCGAGGCGGTGGTGCCCGAGTCGGGTACCTTCAACTTCACGTGGACCGATGACGACGGCTCGGTGTACGAGGCGTCCGAAGAGATCACCGTCGGCTGACAGCCACTGATCGAAACAGGTGGTTAGGGAGGATACTTGATGCAGCCGACGAAAATGCTCACGGCAGCCGCCGCACTCATGGTCGTCTTCAACGGTTCGGCGATAGCCGAACCGGTGGATGATACGCTCGTGGTGAATGACGAGATCGAAATCACACTGCGGGCTCCCGCGCCCGAGCACCTGGGAGGGGCGCTTGGACCGGAGGTTCTGTCGGGGTGGCTTTACCGCGAGGCTGAGACGCGCTCGGTGCAGCGGGATGATTTCGAGAATCCCGGCATGCTGGCCGTCGAGACGGCACAGGGTGTGTGGGAAACCGCCGAGGGTACCGAGGACAAGTCCTGCGCCTCGTGCCATGAGGGTCCGGAAAGCATGCGGGGCGTCCGTCCCAGCATGCCGAAGATCAACCCCGAGAACGGCGAGCTCTGGGCGATGGAGCAGTACATAAACGACTGCCGTGAAAACCGGATGGGCGCCGAGCCTTGGGGCTGGGACAGCCAGACGATGCGCGGCATGACTGCATTGATCGCCTCTGTCTCGCGTGGGATGCCGGTGGACGTGCAGATTGACGGGCCTGCCCAATCCTATTGGGAGCAGGGCAAGGAGATCTACTACACCCGCTACGGGCAGCTTGAACTGTCCTGCGCGAATTGCCACGAGGACAACAACGGTCGCTACATCCGCGCCGACCACCTGAGCCAGGGGCAGACCAACGGCTTCCCGGTCTACCGCTTCAACACGACCGGTCTGGTGTCGCTGCACAACCGCTTCCGCGGTTGCATCCGCGATACCCGGGCCGAGCCCTTTGCGGTCGGCTCGCCGGAATTCGTGGCGCTTGAGCTTTACGTCGCCTCGCGCGGCATGGGACTTTCGATCGAAGGGCCTGCGGTCCGCCAGTAGACCGAAGGAAACGTATTACGCGCCGGCCCGGGTCGGCGCGTAACCTTGCAGGATCAAACAGTCGACGGGCCGATGGCGCGGTGCAGTGTTCTGCACGCGGCTGTTCCTGTCGTATCGAACGGAGACATGGATAATGATTTCGCGGCGAGATTTCCTGCAGGCGAGCATGGCCGCCTCGGCCCTGTACGGGGCGTCGGGTTTCGGCCAATGGTCGCGCCTCGCAGCGCAGCAGGTACTGACTCAGGATGACCTGCTTCAGTTCGACAGCTTCGGCAACGTGACGCTGATCCACCTGACCGACATTCATGCCCAGTTGAAGCCGATCTGGTTCCGCGAACCGGAGGTGAACATCGGCGTTGGCCCGAACCGCGGTGAGGTGCCGCACGTCACGGGCGCGGATTTCCGTCGCCTCTACGGGATCGAGGACGGAAGCCCGAGCCATTATGCGCTGACCTACGACGACTTCACCGCCTTGGCGCGCACCTATGGCAAGATGGGCGGCATCGACCGCGTCGCGACAGTGGTGAATGCCATCCGCTCGGAACGGCCGGATGCGCTGTTCCTCGATGGCGGCGACACCTGGCACGGATCCTATACCTGCTATCACACCGCCGGTCAGGACGTCGTCAACGTCATGAACCTGCTGAAGCCGGATGCGATGACGTTCCACTGGGAATTCACACTCGGCTCCGAGCGGGTGCGCGAGCTGGTCGCCGGTCTGCCCTTCCCTGCGCTGGGGGCGAATATCTATGACAACGAGTGGAACGAGCCCTCCGAGGATTTCGCACCCTACCAGTTCTTCGAAAAAGGCGGCGTCAAGGTGGCCGTGATCGGTCAGGCCTTCCCCTACATGCCGATTGCCAACCCAGGCTGGATGTTCCCCGAATACAGCTTCGGGATCCGCGAAGAGCGGATGCAGGAGATGGTGAACGAGGTGCGCGCCCAGGGCGCCGAGCTTGTCGTTTGCCTCAGCCACAACGGCTTCGATGTGGACAAGCAGATGGCCGGCCGTGTTCAGGGGCTGGATGTGATCCTGTCCGGGCACACGCACGATGCCCTGCCCGAACCCGTTCTGGTGGGCGAGACGATCATCATCGCCTCAGGGTCCAACGGAAAGTTTGTTAGCCGCGTCGATCTGGACGTGCGCGACGGTCGCATGATGGGCTTCCGGCACAAGTTGATTCCGATCTTCTCGGACGTGATCGAACCGGATGCCGAGGTTGCCGCTGCAATCGAGGCAGAACGCGCTCCTTTCAAGGGCGAGCTGGAGGAGGTGATCGGCAAGTCGGAAAGCCTGCTCTATCGGCGGGGCAACTTCAACGGCACCTGGGATGACCTGATCTGCAACGCCCTGCTGGAAGAGCGGGACGCCGAGATCGCGATGTCGCCGGGCGTGCGCTGGGGGCCGTCGATCCTGCCAGGTCAGGATATCACGCGCGAGGATATCTGGAACGTCACCTCGATGACCTATGGCCGCGCCTACCGGACCGAGATGACCGGCGAGTTCCTGAAGGTCGTTCTGGAAGACGTGGGCGACAACCTCTTCAACCCCGACCCCTACTACCAGCAGGGCGGCGACATGGTGCGCATGGGTGGCCTGGGCTATCGCATCGACATCACCAAGCCGCAGGGCGAGCGGATCAGCGACATGACCTTCCTGGCGACCGGCGAGGCGATCGATCCGGCGCGCAACTACGTCGTAGCGGGCTGGGCCAGCGTCAATGAGGAGACCGAGGGTCCACAGATCTGGGATGTGGTCGAAGCCCACATCCGGAAGCACGGCTCGATCACGATCGAGCCGAACACAAGTGTGCAGGTCGTGGGCGCCTGAGCGCCGCGAGACAAGGAGAGCAAAGCGATGACAGACACCCCTTCGCTTCCCAAGCCCTCACGGCGGGCGTTCCTGAAAGGATCAGCGGTCGCCGCCGGGGCTTTGGCCGCGGGACGGGCCGCGGCCTCGGGGCCGGACCCGATGATCACCGAGGTTCAACCCTGGGCGCAGTATCTGGGCGACGGCGTCGATGCCGTGCCCTACGGGATGCCGATCCGGTTCGAGAGCCACGTGGTACGCCGCAACGTCGACTGGCTGACCGCCGACGTGATCTCGTCGATCAACTTCACGCCGATCCACGCGCTTGAAGGCACGATCACGCCGCAGGGGTGTGCGTTTGAGCGTCACCACTCGGGCGCGATCGAGCTGAGCAAGCAGGACTACCGTCTGATGATCAACGGGCTGGTGGATCAACCGCTGGTCTTTACCTATGCCGATCTGGAGCGCTTCCCGCGTTCGGTGCACACCTACTTCTGTGAATGCGCTGCGAACTCGGGCATGGAATGGGGCGGGGCGCAGCTTCAGGGCGCGCAGTTCACCCACGGCATGATCCACAACATGGAATACACGGGCGTCACCTTGCGCACCCTGCTTGAAGAAGCCGGCGTGAAGCCCGAGGGCAAGTGGATCTACATCGAAGGCGCCGATGCGTCATCGAACGGCCGCTCGATCCCCCTCGAAAAGGCGTTGGACGACGTGCTGGTCGCCTTCTACGCCAACGGCGAGGCGCTGCGGAAGGAGCATGGCTATCCAGTCCGTCTTGTCGTGCCGGGCTGGGAGGGCAACCTCTGGGTCAAGTGGCTGCGCCGGATCGAAGTCACCGACGGCCCCACCGAAAGCCGCGAGGAAACTTCGAAATACACCGACCTGATGCCGGACGGCCGGGCGCGCAAATGGACTTGGGTGATGGATGCGAAATCCATCATCACCTCGCCCTCGCCGCAGGCGCCGTGGCGCCAGGGGCCGGGGCCGATGCCGATCACCGGGCTGGCTTGGTCGGGCCATGGCAAGATCACGCGCGTCGACGTGTCGGTCGATGGCGGCAAGAACTGGCAAGAGGCGCGGCTGGCTGGCGAACCCGGTTCGATGGCGTTGACGCGGTTCTATTTCGATCACGTCTGGGACGGGTCGGAGATGATGCTGCAATCGCGCGCCATCGACGAGACGGGCTATGTGCAGCCCACGAAGGACCAGCTGCGCGAGATCCGCGGGCTGAACTCCGTCTATCACAACAACGGAATCCAGACCTGGTGGGTCAAGGCGAATGGGGAGGCCGAGAATGTCGAAGTGTCGTAAACTACTGCTGGCAACCGCAGTCGCCAGCGTGGCGGCGACCCCTGCGCTGGCGGAACGCCTCGGCATCGGTCGGGCCGCGCTGCCCGAAGAGCTTGACGCCTGGAACGTCAACATCATGCCGAATGGCGACGGTCTGCCCGAAGGCTCAATGAGCGTCGAGGACGGCGAGTCGGCCTTTGTCGACAATTGCGCCATGTGCCACGGTGACTTTGCCGAGGGGCTGGACAACTGGCCGCCGCTCGCCGGCGGACGCGGCACCCTGACGGCGGATCGACCGCTGAAGACCGTTGGCTCCTACTGGCCGTATCTTTCCACGGTGTGGGATTACGTCCATCGCTCCATGCCCTTCGGCAACGCGCAAAGCCTGACCCCGGACGAGGTTTATGGCATCACTGCCTACATCCTCTATTCCGAGGGGCTGGTGGATTACGACTTCGTTCTTTCGAAGGAGAACTTCACCGAGGTGCGCCTGCCGAACGAAGACGGCTTCTACGTCGACGACCGGATCGAGGCCGAGTTTCCGCTGTTCACCGGCGAGCCCTGCATGACCGAGTGCAAGGCCGAGGTGGAGGTGACCCTGCGCGCTGCGGACCTCAACGTCACGCCAACCGATGAAGAGGGCCACCCGGTCGGCACCATCCCTGACTTCACCGTCGCCGCCGCAGGTGCAGTGGCCACCGACGCAGTGGAGGAAGCCAGCGCCGAAGACGCGGCCGAGGGCGAAGAAGACGTGGCCGAGGCCGCCGAGGCCCACGATCCGGAGCTGGTCGCCGCGGGCGAACGGGCATTCCGCCAGTGCTCTGCCTGCCATCAGGTGGGCGAGGGGGCGCAGAACCGTGTCGGCCCGCAGTTGAACGGCATCATCGGCCAGCCGGCCGGTCAGGTCGACGGCTTCCGCTATTCCCCGGCCCTAATGACCAAGGCCGAGGAGGGGCTGGTCTGGACCGAAGAGAACCTCGCGGAACTGCTTGAAAAGCCGCGCGACTTCATCCCCGGCACGCGGATGTCCTTTGCAGGCTTCCGGGACCCCGACGATGTGGCCGCCGTGACGGCCTATCTGAAAACCTTCTCGGAGTGAGAAGCCGGCAAGGGGGGCCACGCGGCCCCCCTTGTCATTTGAGCCAGATCATGGCGCGCCGGCCGATACTGCCCGACGCTTCCATCATCATAGGAAGAGGAGAGATCGAGATGAGAAACCTGCTTGCAGCGGCTCTGGCCCTGGGCGTCGCCGCCCCCTTGGCGGCGCAGGACGGACCGATCGTCTATCCGTTCGACGGCAGCTTCGACGACGCGGCCTTTGCGGTGGACAGCGCCATCGTCGGCCGCGGGCTGGTGGTGGACTACGTCAGCCACGTGGGCGACATGCTCAACCGCACCGGCGCCGACGTCGGCAGCGACGTGACGCTTTTCGACGCCGCGAACGTCTACCTGTTCTGCTCTGCCGTGACCTCGCGCGAGGTGATGGAAGAGGATCCGATGAACATCCAGCACTGCCCCTATGGCATCTTCGTGGCCGAGCGCGAGGGCGAGGTGATGGTTGGCTATCGTCCCTATCCCGAAGGCGCGATGCAGAAGGTGCAGGAATTGCTGGACAGCATCGCGCGCGAGGCTGTCGGTCAATAACCTCCGCACCCTTAGAACCCGAACGGCGCCGGATCATCCGGCGCCGTTTCTCGTTTCAATCCTTCGGTCAGACGGCCACGGCGCGGTGTTGCTGATCCAGCAGGAAATCGGTCGCCACCGCCCCGATCCACATGCACAGCAGCGCGAGCCACGCGGTTGCGACGAAGATCGACCCGCCGGTAACGCCTGCGCCGATGGCGCAACCGCCCGCCAGCATCGCGCCAAAGCCCATCAGCACCGCCCCGATCATCGACCGGCGCATCGGCCCCACACCGTCGAACCCTTCGAACTTCAACTGCCGGCGGACGGCTGCCGACAGGAACGCGCCGAGGAAGACCCCCGGCACAAGACCGATGTCGAAGATGAGCGCGGGCGCAGGGGTCAGGAAGGCCATCAGCGTGCTCGCCGACGGACCCGAGAAGGTGGCCGAGGTCACCGTGACCGGGTCGAACGCCACCTGCGCCAGGCTGTAGGTCAGCACCCAGCCAAGCGCCACGGCAAAGCCCACGCCCGAGGCGAAGACCAGCGTGCCCGCGTCCAGCCGGTTGATCCGCGACAGCGCCAACGCGATCGCCGCAGTGACGATGCCGAGCGCCAGCCCGGCCCAATGTGGCAGCCCAAGCGCGACGATCAGATCGACATTGCCCATGCCGGTGGTCCACAGCCCGGCCAGCCATTGCCGCAACGGCCCCAGCCAACCCTGCAGGCTCATCTGCGCGACGACGGCAAAGATCAACCCCGCGACCACCGACCGCAGGTTGCCCGTCGCCGCCAGCACCAAGAGCCGCCCCGAACAGCCCCGCGCCAGCACCATGCCCGCGCCGAACATCAACCCGCCGATGACCGCGCCGGACCATGAGCCCGTCACCGCCATCATCCGCGCCTCGGCCGGGCGGAATAGACCCGTCAGCACCGCCGCCTGCACCCAGACCACGGCGGTTGAGAAGGCCAGCAACCAGACCGCCAGCCGAGGGCCCAGTTGGCCACGGGCGAATTCCACCGTCGCGGCCCGCAGGCAGAATGACGACCGCTGCGCCGCCACCCCGAACACCACGCCGGTGAACACCCCGAAGATCAGGGCCGTCGGCCCCTCGCCCAGACGTTCAACGATGAATTCCAACTCCATGCCCGCCTCCAATCGGGACGAGGGTTAGCGCCTCGTGGCCATCCGCGCCATGATCTGCATCAATTTCGCCCTCCGCGCACCCCTTGATCCGGGCCGCGCCATCGCCCAATCTTCGCCTCATGCGCGCAGACCCGGCGCGCCGGTCGAGAGGGCGATGTTGCAACGCGAAGACCTGCACCGCACGGTGCGCCTGCTCTACACCGGGCGCAGCGAGCGGGCCCAAAGGTTCCGCTATGGTCTGATCGCCTTTGACGCGGTGAGCATCGCCTATTTCATCGTGGCCGCCGCCCTGCCGGTGTTGACGATGACGACGGTGCTGAACTGGGTCTTCGGCCTGTTGATCCTGCTGGATTTCTCGGCCCGGCTCTGGATTTCCGACAATCGCCGGCGCGAGCTGACGCGCATCTACACGCTGGCCGACCTCGTCGTGCTGCTCTCTCTGCTGGCGTCGCCGTTCTTCGCCGGAAACCTCGGGTTCCTGCGTATCCTGCGGGGCTTGCGGCTGATTCACGCCTATCACCTGCTGCGCGATCTGCGGCGGGAAAGCCTGTTCTTCCGCCTGCACGAGGATGCAATCATCGCCGCGGTCAACCTTGTCGTCTTCATCTTCATCGTCACCTCGCTGGTGTTCGAGATCGCCTTCGACGAAGCCGACGGGCTCGCGGGGTATGTCGATGCACTCTATTTCACCGTGGCCTCGCTGACGACCACGGGCTTCGGCGACATCACGATGACCACGCCGGGCGGAAAACTTCTGTCGGTCTTCATCATGGTCGCGGGCGTGGCGCTGTTCGTGCAACTGGCCCGCGCCATCTTTCAGCCGTCCAAGATCAAGTACAAATGCCCCGAATGCGGGCTGACCCGGCATGAGCCCGACGCGATCCATTGCAAGCATTGCGGCGAGCCCCTGAAGATCGAAACCGAAGGCAGCGGCTGATCGCGCCATTCCCCGCGCGGCCGAACAGGAAAGGTCATCCCATGACGCGCGACAGCGACAACGCCGGGCCAGATGCCAAGGAGGATGCGGACGAGTTCAAGAAGGTCCATTCCTCGGTCATCTACGAGGCGATCCGGCGCGAGGGCGAGCATGAGCTGTCGCGCCCGGTCAGCGCGCTCTGGTGGTCCGGCGTGGCGGCGGGGCTGGCGATCAGCACCTCGGTCCTGTGCAAGGGGTTTCTCGTCTCCATCCTGCCCGATGCCGCCTGGGCGCCGGGCGTCTCCAACCTCGGCTACACGGTGGGGTTCCTGATCGTGATCCTCGGCCGTATGCAGCTGTTCACCGAAAACACGATCACCCCGATCCTACCCCTGTTCCTGGCGCCCACACGGGCGAATTTCTACAAGATTTCGCGGCTCTGGGGCATTGTCTTCGCGGCGA
This sequence comes from Paracoccaceae bacterium, assembly GCA_041687395.1. Lineage (GTDB taxonomy): Bacteria > Pseudomonadota > Alphaproteobacteria > Rhodobacterales > Rhodobacteraceae > JAWLCA01. The sequence continues at coordinate 175,847 of JAWLCA010000003.1, forward strand.
ATCTGGCGGGCTGCGCGGTGGCGGCGGTGGTGCTGGTCTATGCCAATATCCTGCCCGACTACCGGTTCGACGGCATCCTCGCCGTCTCGCGCCATTACGCCGAGGCCGATGCGCTGCAACACTTCCTCTGGGGGGTTCCGGCAGGGTTCCTGATCGCGGCGCTGGTCTGGATCCTGCCGCGGATGGACAGCGCGGGCGAGGTGCTGATGATCGTCATCCTGACCTACGTGATCGGGTTGGGCGACATGTCGCACGTCGTCGCCGGCTCGACCGAGCTGTTCATCCTCGTGGTCAACGGCGAGCTGGGCCTGACCGCGGCCGTCTTCGCGGGAATACTGCCCGCGCTCGCCGGCAATGTTCTGGGCGGTACCGGCATCTTCGCAGCCCTCACTTACGCCCAGGTGCGAGAGGAGATCTGATCCAGTCGGAAACCGCCCGAGAGCCCGCGGTTTCCCCTGCGGCCCGAAGTGGTCTATACGCAGGGCCGACCTGCCTGCGCGAAGGCAGCACGACACAGCTCGACTTGCAGACCGTGCGCCGGGCTAAGTCGCGCTTGGCTGCGAGACCTGATGGCCCGGGCGCACGCGTCGCTATGGCCGTGGTCGCGCAGGCGGCGAAGCTCGCCCGTATAGCCTCGGCGGGACTGCGCAGCGGCTCTGAACACGACCGTCGATCCGGCGGCGCGGTTCCGAGCGCGCGAAGATCTGCGGGTGATGGACGAGATGGCCTGGCAACCGAACCGCGCGCCGGAAACCTAGCTCAAGAAATTTGGCGCAGGGGCGCTGGGAGTCTTGTGAGGGTCGGCGCGCGCGAAGCTCCATCTGGGCGGGGCGCAGCGCTCCGATGCAGCCGTTGGCACAGACTGATACGGCGGCATCGAAAATCAGCTTGCAGACGGGGCGGGACATACCTCTTAAGTCTTGTTGTCCCCGACACCAGAAATTTGAAAGTGTCACTTCGCGCGTGGACACAGTAACGCTGATCCTGCGCCGGGGTTGGCCAGGCATGGCCTGCCAGAACATCCCCAAAGCCTGGGCGACTTTTCGAATTGCCATGATTTCAGGCGGATTGACTGTCGGCGAACCAGCAGGCGCCGTGATCGGCAGCTTCTGGCCTACCACCGGTGCAGTCCATGAAAAATTAATGACACCGTAGGGAATAATCCCACCTAACCCGTCGTTACTGATCAGGAAGCGCCGACGCCGGGGGGTGCGGGGTCAGGGTCTTGGGTGCGCCACCGGATTGCTCGAGTATCGCCGGCGACGCTCCACCCAGGCAGGGGCGCACGGGGCGGCAACAGGATGAGGACGCCAATGCATGCATCGCGCGCGATAGGGAAGAACAAGCCGGGCCGGATCGTACTCTATTCTCATGATACGCTCGGCTTCGGTCATCTGCGGCGCAACCTGATGCTTGCAGCGCGGCTGAAAGCGCTCGAGCCCGTGCCCGAGGTGCTGCTTGTTTCTGGCACCAGCGAGGCTGGCGCCTTCCACCTGCCGGACGGCATCGACCTGATCACGCTGCCGGCCTATGCCAAGCAGGCGAGTGGCCGCTATACCGCTCGCCGGCTCGCGATGGACGTGACCGAGCTGCGCGATCTGCGCGCCGGAGTGATCCGGGCGGCACTGAAGCGGTTTCGCCCCGATCTGTTCATCGTCGACAATGTTCCGCTCGGGGCGCAAGGCGAACTGGCGTCTGCCTTGCGCTGGCTTACTCGCGAGGGCTGCACGCGGCGCGTCTTGGGACTGCGCGACGTGCTTGACGAGCGCCGGACTGTCCGGAACCAATGGTTGCGTGACCGGAATGTGGAGGCGATCAATGCCTTCTACACCGACGTCTGGGTCTATGGCGATCCGGCCATCCACGACCCTGTGGCCGAATATGGCCTCGCCGAGGCGATCCGCGCGGAGGTGAGTCATACGGGGTACCTGCTCCGACCCGCGCCCGACGCACGGCCCGCGCAGGGCGAGCCCTATGTTCTCTGCACGGTGGGCGGCGGGCGCGATGGTGCTGCGCTTTGCGAGGCGTTCCTTGCCGCCACACTGCCGCAGGGGCAGTGCGGCGTTGTCGTGACCGGCAGCCAGATCGACGAACCCTCCTTCGGCCGGCTTGCCGAAGCAGCCTCCGCCCGCCCGGACATGACGCTCTTGCGCTTCACGCCCGACCTGATGCCGCTTCTGGCCGGCGCGGAACGTGTGGTGGCGATGGGCGGATACAACACAGTCTGCGAGCTGCTGCGGCTGGGCATGCCGACCCTGATCGTGCCGCGCGTCCAGCCCCGGCAGGAGCAACTGGTGCGCGCCGAGCGTTTCGCAGCGCTGGGACTGCTGGACATGCTCCATCCCGACCGGCTGACCCCCTCTGCACTGGGCGCGTGGCTCGCCGGGCCGGCGCCGGTACCAAAGGACCATGCGTTCGACGCGGGGGGCCTCGACCGTGTCGCGACACTTGCCTCGGCAGCACTGGGCCGCCGCCCGCTTCGCTCGCATGCCGCTTGAGACAATTCCAAGAAAGGACATCAGCATGGCCGCCTCGATCGCTTCCAAACCTGCCATCCTCGCGCCGAAGGTCGGCTATATCTTGAAGCGCTATCCCCGCTTTTCCGAGACTTTCGTCGTCAACGAGATCCTCGCCCACGAGGCGGCGGGGCAGGAGGTGGAGATATTCGCGCTGCGTTCGGTAGAAGAGACCCATTTCCAGGATGCCATCGCGCGAGTCCGCGCGCCCGTCACGCGCATTCCCGAAAAGAGCCGGACACCCGCGACGATGTGGTCGCTGCTGGCGCAGGCCGAGGCGGCCTTTCCTGGCGCAACCGCGCGGGCCCTTGGCACCGGCGGTTCGGCCGAGGACGTAACGCAGGCCCTTGCCGTCGCGCTCGAGTCCCGCGCGCGAGGCGTGAGCCACCTGCACGCCCACTTCGGCACGGTGGCAACAACGGTCGCCCGCATCGCTGCGGCTGTGGCGGGCATCGGCTACAGCTTCACCGCGCACGCCAAGGACATCTACCACGATTATGGCAAGGACATCGGCCTTGCCGAAAAGATGCGCGATGCCGAAGCCGTCATCACCGTTTCGGACTACAATCTTGCCCATCTGCGCGAAACGTTTCCTGCTGCTGCAGGAAAGATCGTTCGTATCTACAATGGCCTTGACCTCGCCCAGTTCGCCTGGCGCACACCTGACACGGATGCAAGCGAGATACTCGCCGTCGGACGGCTGGTCGAGAAGAAGGGCTTCCACATTCTTGTCGAGGCGCTGCTGATCCTGTCCGAACGTGGGCTGAACCCGCGCTGCCGTATCGTCGGGCAGGGCGAGGAGGGGGCGCATCTCGCCGCGCAGATCGAGGGGGCGGGCCTGGGCGGAACGGTCACGCTGGAGGGGCCGCGGCCGCAGTCCGCGGTGGTCGCGGCGATGCGCCGCGCCGCTGTGCTTGCCTGTCCCTGCGTCGTGGGCCGCGACGGCAACCGCGACGGCCTGCCGACCGTTCTGCTCGAGGCGATGGCGCTCGGCACCGCATGCGTGGCCAGCGACGTCACCGGAATCCCCGAGCTTGTACGTGATGGTGAGACTGGACTGGTCGCGCCCTCGGGCGATCCGCTGGCGCTGGCCGACGCGATCGAGCGGCTGCTGGTCGAGCGTGGCCTGCGCCAACGCCTCTCCAACGCGGCGCGAAGCCTCGTCGAGCAAGACTATGACATCCACCGTAACGCAGCCGACCTGCGCGAGATCTTCGCCGGCTCTGGCGCGGCGCGGACGGGGTCCGCGATCAGGGGGGCAGCCTGATGCGGGTCGCCTATGTCACGACCGACCCCGGCATCCCGGCTTTCGGCTCAAAGGGTGCATCCGCCCATGTTCAGGCAATCCTCGCGGCCTTCCTGCGCCGTGGCGCCACCGTGACACTGTTCGCACCAGACCCTGGCCCTGTGCCGGCAGCCCTCGCGGACCTGCGCGTGGCGCCGCTTCCGCCACAGCCGAAAGGTGACCCCGAGACGCGTGCCGCGGCGCTCATCGCTGCGGACGCAGCCCTGCCTGCGCATCTGGCCGCCGCGGGGCCGTTTGACCTCATCTATGAGCGTCACGCTCTCTTTGCGTCTTCCGCCCCTGCCTTCGCCGCCGCGCGCGGCGTGCCGGCCGTGCTCGAGGTCAACGCGCCGCTTCTGGAAGAGCAGCAACGCCACCGCAGCCTCGCCAACCCGCAAGCGGCCACGGCTGCCACGCGTGCCGCGATGCGGGCGGCGACCCGTGTCGTGGCCGTGTCCGAAGCGGTTGCCGACTATGCCCGCGCCCACGGCGCGCGGGCACCCCTCGTCTTGCCGAACGGGGTCGACGCCGCGCGGTTCGCGCTTCCGCCCCGGCGCGATGGCCCGTTCACTGTGGGTTTTGTCGGAACGTTGAAACCGTGGCATGACACCGCCTGCCTCGTGGCCGCCCTGCCGCACCTGCACGCCCGCGTTCCAGATGCGCGCCTGCTGATCGTGGGGGACGGTCCGGAGCGGGACAGGCTGATGGCGCAGGCCATTTCTTTGGGGGTGGCCGAAGCGATGGAGTTCACGGGCGCGCTGGCGCCCGATGCCGTGCCGGTCCAGCTTGCGCGCATGCATGTGGGCGCAGCCCCCTATCGCGGCGGGGAACCGTTCTATTTCTCGCCCCTTAAACTTTACGAATACATGGCCGCCGGCCTGCCTGTGGTGGCGAGCGACGTGGGCGATCTTGGGCGGATCATCGAAGGGGCAAGGGCGGGCCACGTGGTGCCGCCCGACGATCCCCGGCGCCTGGCGGATGCGCTCACCGATCTCGCTCAGGGCCCGGCCGAGGCCGCGCGCATGGGCCTCGCGGGCCGAGCGTATGTCGTTGCCCATCACGGCTGGGACCGGGTCCTTGTCCGCATTCTTCAGGATCTGGCGACCCCCGCTCGGGGTGCCGCCTGATGGCGCGCGAGGGCAAACGGGCCGAAAGCCTGCAGGAGGCGCTGCCGGGGCTGCGCCGCGTGCTTGTCGCGCTCGCGCCCTATCTGAGGGGACAGCGCGGGCTGATCGCCGGGGGCGCTGCGGCGATGGTCGCAGCGGTTCTGGCCAAGCTGGCCGAGCCGTGGCCGCTGAAATTCGTGATCGACCACGTGGTGCCAGTGGGCGGCCAGACCGGGTCCGGCATCGCGGTGATCGACGTGCTCGACCCAGGCACGCTGCTGGCCCTTGCCGCTGTGGGCCTCGTCGTGGCAATCGGGCTGCGCGCCGTGTTCGAATATCTTGCCACGCTCGCCTTCGCACTTGCCGGAGCGCGTGTTCTGACGCGCGTGCGCGGTGACCTTTTCCGCCATCTGCAGGCCTTGCCGCTCTCGTTTCACCAAACCGCGCGGACGGGCGACCTGACGGTGCGCCTCATCTCGGACATCGGCATGCTGAAGGAGACCGCCGTAACCGCGGCGATGCCGCTTGCGGTCAACACGCTGGTGCTTGTGGGAATGGTGGCAGTCATGCTCTGGCTCGACTGGCAGCTTGCCCTTATCGCGCTGGTTCCGTTGCCGCTTTTGTGGCTTTCGACCCTGCGCTTCGGGCGCAAGATTCGCGACGTCAGCCGCAAGACGCGGGCAACGGAGGGGCAGATGGCCGCCACCGCCTCCGAGGCGCTGGCGGGTATCCGCACGGTGCAGGCGCTGGGGCTCGAGGCCGGGATGGACCGGGCCTTCGGCGGCGCGAACGCGGCCTCATTGAAACAGGGGGTGAAATCCAAGCGCCTTGCCGCCGGGCTCGAACGGCTGGTGGACCTGCTGGTGGCTTGTGCCACGGCGTTGGTGCTGTTCTTCGGTGCCCGCTTCGTGATCGAGGGACGGATCACACCGGGTGACCTGCTGGTGTTTCTGACATATCTCAAGAACACGTTCCGCCCAGTGCGGGACTATGCCAAATACTCGGCGCGGCTGGCCAAGGCGACGGCGGCCGGTGAGCGGGTGGTGTGTCTGCTCGACACCCGTATCGACATGCCCGAGAAACCGGATGCGCCCGCGCTCGTCCTGCGAAGCGGGGCGATCTCGTTCGAGGGGGTGCGCTTTGGCCACGGGGCGCAGCAGGTGCTGGACGGGCTCGACCTCGCTATTCCGGCGGGCCAGTCGGTGGCCTTGACAGGCGCTTCGGGCGCGGGGAAATCGACCCTTCTGGGTCTCGCCCTTCGTCTTCAAGACCCTCAGGTGGGGCGCATTTCCATCGACGGGCAGGACCTGCGTGCAGTGTCACGGGAAAGTCTGCGCCGCGCGATCGGCTTCGTGCCGCAGGAGACGGTTCTGTTTCGCGCGTCAGTGGCCGAGAATATCGCCATCGCCGCCGGCCGCGACGTGAGCCGCGCCGAGATCGAGGCAGCCGCCCGCCTCGCCTCCGCCGATGAATTCATCGTGGCCCTGCCCGAGGGCTACGACACGATTCTGGCCGAGCGTGGTGCGACGCTGTCGGCCGGCCAGCGCCAACGGCTCTCGATTGCACGGGCGGCGCTGCGCGATGCGCCCATCCTGGTGCTCGACGAACCGACTGTCGGTCTGGACGCCGAGAACGAGGCGGCGGTCGCGACCGCGATCTGGCGGCTGGCAGAAGGGCGGACGACTCTTCTTGTCACTCACGACCTCGCACTTGCAGCCCGCGCCGACCGCGTGATCCTCATCGAGGGCGGCCGCATCACCGAGGACGGGTCGCATGAAATACTGTCGAGGCAGGGGGGCGCCTACGCCCGCCTCTGGACCCGGCAGATGGAGGGTCGTCGTGCTCACGCCGCCGAATGAGGCGCTTGCAGCGCGGGATCCTGCGCTGCCGGGCCTCGGGCTGCTACTGGATGCAGACGCGCTGGCGTCCGCGCTGGGTGTGGCGCGCGTTGACCTGCAACATCTGCGCTACAAGCCAGGAACCAGTTGTTCCGCCGTCGTGGTGACGGACGAGGGGCCGTGGCTGCGTCTGCGTGGCTTGACGTCCGCACGCTATGCCGAAAAGTCCGCGTCCGGCCCGGCTCAGCTCAACGCGGTCTGTATCGAGATCGGTAGCCCCGCCAATGACCGGCTGGTTCCCGGGCTCCGCCGCCTCTGGCCTGAGGAACGGCGCGGCAAGGCGCTGACGAGACTGTTCGGAGAGGGCCGGCTGTCCACCGCCCGGCTCGTGCCGCTGTCCTATCGGCTCGGGCGGCGCCTCGTTGCCCGTCTCGAACATCCCGACGGCGATGCTTTGCTGAAGGTTCACAACCCCGGTCGGTTCGCACAGGCGCTGGCCGGCGCGCTGGCCGCCGAGGTATCGGGCCATGGAAAGCTGGAACGCGCCTGCGGGGAACGGAGCGCTGTTGCCACGCGATGGATGCCGGGTGCCACGCTCTCCGCTGCACGCGACACTTCGGGGTTTTCCGACGCCGGTGCTGCCCTTGCGTGCCTGCACGACTCCCGACTGCTGCTGCCCTTTCCGCGAAGCCGAACCGACGAGATCACTGCGCTCCAGCGCGTGCTCGACGATGCGCGCATGCTGCTGCCCGAGCTTGCAGAGCGGCTCGACACTCTGTCCCGGCGACTTGCCGCGGCTTTGGCGGGGGCGCCCGCCGACCCTGGCCCCATTCATGGTGATTTCAGCGCCGATCAGGTGGTAATGGGGGCGGCCGGCGTCCGCCTTATCGATTGGGACCGCGCCGGCACGGGCGACCGGGCCGGCGATCTGGGCTCGGCGCTGGCCCGGCTTGACGCGGAAAGGGTTTTGGATGGGCTTGCACCTGAGGCATCCCAGGCCGCCGCCGCGGCGCTGATTGAAGGGTACGCGGCGTATCGCGCGCCCCCGGCAGCGGTAGAAGTGCAGCGCCTCGCCCATCTCGCCCGACTGGCGACCGAGCCGTTCCGGCGTCAGCTTGCAAACTGGCCCGACGCGATCCTTGCTCTGCTTCACGAAGTCGAACAGGGGCTCGCCGTGCTCCGTCCCTCGGCGCACGCAGATCCCGCCCTGCCGCAGCTCGCCACGATCATCTCGGCCGCCGGGGCACAGGCGCTGCTCGATGCCGCCGGGGCAGGGCGGCTTGCTGCCCCACCGCGGTTGTTGCGGCACAAGCCGGGGCGGCGTGCCCTGGTGGAAATCGTGGCGCAAGGTTCGGCCGGTCCCCGAGCATGGCTTGCCAAGACACGCGCGAAACGGCCCGATCACGCGACGCCGGCACTGCATCACGCCCTGCGTGCCGCCGGGTTCGACGGACGGACCGGCGCCCCTTTCGCCGTGCCAGAGATGCGGTCCGGGTCGGAGGGCCTGCGCACTTGCCTTATCGAGCGCGTCGAGGGCCTGATGCTTACGGACTTTCTGGTCCCTGGGGCGGACCCTGCCCCCTTTCACGCCGCGGGCCGCGCGCTCGCGGCGCTCCACTTCGCGGACATCGATCCGGGCCGCGCATGGAGTATCGAGGACGAGGCGACAGTCGCCCTTCGCGCACTCGACGCGGCCAGAGAGCGCCACCCTTTGTCCGGGCCCAGAATCGCGCCGCTTCAAGCTCGGGCTGCCGCGCTGCCGCAATGGCTGCCGCCCTCAAGCTCGGTGCTGCTGCATCGAGACTTCTACCCCGACCAGATCCTTGTCGACGGAGCAAGGATCTGGCTGATCGACCTCGATCTTGCGGCAAGAGGGGATGCTCATGTCGACTTGGGCAACATGCTTGCACATCTGACCGAACACGCGCTTAGACACCACGGTGACGCAACTGCACTCGCAGAGCACGCCCACGCCTTTCTAGACGGATATGCAGAGGGAGGCGGAAACTGGACCGAAAACGCGCTGGACGAGATGCACGCGATCTCGCTCATGCGCCATCTCGACATTTGCGACCGCGTCACTGGTCGGGCGCACACCTTTCCGGCGATCCTGCGCTCATTGCAGGCGGGAACAAGCGATTGCCTGACTCGGCCTTCAGGCAGCGAGCCAACTGTGACGCAGAGGGATCAAGCCGGCCCGGACGACTGGACGATGCTCAGGGCGAACCGATGAGGCGCAGGGACAGGTCACCAATCACGTTCGGCCTGTCGCCTTTCTTGCGGGGGTTGCAAGCACGAACTCAAGGCTGCCTGGGACACATTACTGGATTCTGAACCACGCTCGTTGTCGGACAACCTCGGCACGCCGATGCCGTAATTGACAAATCGGCCTATCCGTACCGCCCGGTGATGTAACTTTCCGTCCGCGGATGGCGGGGATTTGTGAAGATCTGGCTGGTTTCGCCGAACTCGATGAGTTCGCCCAGATACATGAAGGCAGTGCGGTGCGAGATGCGCGCCGCCTGCTGCATGTTGTGGGTCACAATGACGATGGTCACGCTCTCGGACAGTTCCTGCACAAGATCCTCGACCTTTGCCGTCGCGATCGGGTCGAGTGCCGATGTCGGTTCGTCGAGCAGCAGGATTTCCGGGTTGGGCGCCAGCGCGCGCGCGATGCATAGGCGCTGTTGCTGACCGCCCGACATGTCGTAGGCGGACCGGTGCAGGCGATCCTTGACCTCGTCCCAGATCGCCGCGCGGCGCAGCGCACCTTCGACGGCCTCGTCGATCACGGCGCGGTTCTTGATGCCTCGGACACGCAGCCCGGCGGCGACGTTCTCGTAGATCGTCTTCGGGAACGGGTTGGGCTTCTGGAACACCATCCCGATCCGCAGGCGCACCAGAACCGGGTCGGCCTCGGGCCCGATCAGGTTCTCACCCTCGGGCTCGAGTATGATCGAGCCTTCGTACCGGTTGCCGGGATACAGGTCGTGCATGCGGTTCAATGCACGAAGCAGCGTGGACTTGCCGCAGCCCGACGGGCCGATGATGGCCGTCACCTTGCGATCGAGGATCGGCATGTCGACGTTCTTGATCGCTTGCGTGCCGTCCGCATAGAAGAAGCTGAAGTTCTCGATGCGTGCGCGCAGCGGGTCGGTTTCGCTGGCAGGCTTGATCGGCGCAGGCATCGGCGGCTCTCCGGTCGATACCTCTTTCGCGGCTGCGTCGATCGTCGTCTGGTGTGCGGTCATATCGGATACCATTGTGTCAGTTCCTGTGTGCCTGGCGGAGGCGGTATCGGATCCAGATCGCGATCCCGTTCAACGACAGCGTCAGCGCCATGAGCACCACCCCTGTCGCTGCCGCGTTGATGTGGAAACCCGGCTGCGGGCGGGACACCCAGTTGAACATCTGGATCGGCAGCACCGTAAAGCTTTCGTTGAGCCACGCAAAGGAGATGAACGGGAACTCCCCCGAGACCGGAGCCGTAGGCAAGAACGCGATGAAGGTGAGCGCCCCGATGGTGATGATCGGTGCCGTCTCACCGATGGCCCGGCTCAACCCGACGATGGCCCCGGTCAGAATGCCCGGCCGCGCCGCAGGGATGATGTAGCTCCACATAACCTGCCACTGATCGGCCCCGAGACCGTAGGCGCCTTCCTTGATTATGCGGGGAATGGACCTGACGGCCTCTCGCGTGGAGACGATCACGATGGGCAGGATCAGCAGCGCCAGCGTCATGCCGGCCACCAGGATCGTCTTGCCCAGGTTCATGCCATAGACGAAAAGCCCGACTGCCAGCAGGCCATAGATGATCGAGGGCACACCGGCAAGGTTCGACACGTTGATCTCGATGAAGTTCGAAAGCCACCCCTTCTTCGCATATTCCTCCAGGTAGAGGCCCGCCAGCACGCCGATCGGGATCGCCAGGAAAGCCGTGACCAGCATGACCAGCAGCGATCCGACCCAGGCCGACAGGATACCGGCGCGTTCGGGCAGGCGAGAGGGGAAACTGGTCAGGAAATCGGCGTCGATGCGCGGCAGGCCACGGATGACGAGATCGCCGATCAGCGCGAGGAGCAGCGTCATTGCCACGGCCATGACCGCAAGACCACCAGCGGCGAACACCAGATCCTTGCGCTTGGCCGCGTGAACGGCGTCGAATGCGGCCTGGTCGGTCTTGCCGACCTTGCCGAGATTGCCTTCGGTGGTGACAGCCATCTCAATATGCCTCGCGGAACTTGCGGCGCAGGTAGAAACCGATGATGTTGAAAGTCAGGGTGATGGCGAACAGGAGCAGACCGACGGCAAAGATCGTCTGGTAGGCCAACGAGCCGTAGGCGACATCGCCTAGGCTCATCTGCACGATGTAGGCCGTGATCGTGGCGGCGCCTTCGCGCGGGTCCCAAGTGAGGTTGGGGTTCTGACCGGCAGCGATGGCAAGCACCATGGTCTCGCCCACCGCGCGCGACATGCCGAGGATGAAGGCCGCCGTGATGCCCGAGAAAGCGCCGGGGATCACCACGCGGATCGCCACCTGCCATTTCGCCATGCCGAGCGCATAGGCGCCTTCACGCAAGCCATTGGGCACGGCGCGCATGGCGTCCTCGGAGACCGATACGACATAGGGCAGGATCATGATGCCAAGGATGATGCCGGGCACCAGCAGGTTGATCCCCCGCAGGCCCGGAACGAAATTCTGCAAAAAGGGCGTCATCACCAACAGGGCGAAATAGCCGTAGACCACGGTCGGCACGGCCTCCAGCATTTCCAGCGCAGGCTTGATTGTCTCGCGCACGGCAGGGCGGGCGTATTCAGACAGGTAGATGGCCATGATCAGGCCGAAAGGCACGGCAATCACCATCGCCAGACCTGCGGTCTGCAAGGTCGCGGCCAGGAGCGGCAGCACCCCGAACTGTGGATTGGCGAAGACGGGCGTCCACATGGTGCCGAACAGGAAGTCCGTCAGCGGCACCTGCGCAAAGAACGGCAAGGAGTCACGCACGAGGATGACGACGATCGCGGTCGTGACGAACACCGACAGCGCGGCGCACAGAAACATGAGGGCGCGCATGGCTTTTCCGATAAGCCTGCGCCGCGCGATGAACCCGCTTCTCAGCAGATCGTCGCTGGAAGGAATGGCCGAGTTTGGCAAGAGAGCCCCCAATAAAAAGTCGTGGCGGGCCTGAAGCGCCCGCCACGATCGTCTCAGCTGTATCAGTTGGCGGCGAGCAGATCGTCGGGCGTCACACCAACTTTCGAACCGCCGTCGAAGAACGACCCGGTCGTGCGGGCTTCGATCTTTGCCTCGCCGAGCGTGAAGGCACGCTCGGGTAGCGCCAGATAGCCGGTGGACGCGACCAGCTCGGGAGCGGTTTCCGGGTTGAAGAAGAACTTGGCGAACTCCTCGACACCTTCACGCTCATCCAGATGCGCCTTGTTCACGTACATGAACAACGGACGGGTGAGCGGTTGGTAGGAGCCGTCAGCCGCATTCTCGGTCGACGGCGCGACGCAGTCGCCGCCTTCGTATGAGATTTCGACCGCCTTCACACGCTCGCGGTTCTCCTCGACATAGGCGAGGCCGAGAAAGCCGATGGCGCCTTCATCGGTGGACACGCCCTGGATGGTGATGTTGTCATCCTCGGTCGCGGTGAAATCGCCGCGCGAGGCACCCTCTTCACCGATGATGGCGAAGGTGAAGTAGTCGTAGGTGCCCGAATCGGTCCCGGCGCCGAACAGAGTCAGGTCGCGATCCGGAAAGTCGGAATTGAGCTGATTCCAGTTGTCGATGGTGCCCTGCGCCTCGGTTTCGTATGCGGTCTTGAGCTCCTCGACCGTCATGCAGGTGGCCCAGTCGTTGTTCGGGTGCACGATGACGGCAAGGGCGTCCATGGCGATCGGCAGTTCGAGGAACTCGATGCCGTTCGCTTCGCACTCCTCCATTTCCGATGTCTTGATTGGACGTGATGCGCCCGAGAAGCTGGTCTCGCCACGGCAGAACTTGGCGAAGCCGCCGCCTGTGCCGGATACGCCGACGACGACGCGCGTGCCGGTGGCGATCTGGAACTCTTCGGCCATGGCCTCGGAGACCGGGAAAACGGTCGACGACCCGTCGACCTGCACCGCGTCCTGTGCGAGGGCGAGGCCGGGCAGCGCGGCTGCAATGGCAGCGGCGGCAGTGGTGAGGGTGAGGTTACGCATGAGCATTCTATCCTTCTGTTGGTTGGCAGGCTCACAGGGTGCGTAAGGCTGAACTGTTTCACTCATACGACGCTTGTTTATAGTTTTTGTGACAGTCTCAGGGTGGGCCGCTGGCCTCTTTCTGGTTTCATGGAAACGACGCAGCGCGAGATCCACAAGAAGCGTGAGACCACTATCCGCCATTTTTTGGAGTGGATGGCTCCGACGCCATCAATGGCGGCAGCATGGCTCGCCGCTTCTTGATGAGGTCAAGGTCGATGCCCAGCGTCACGGGACCGGCCGCACGCTTGCGACCAAACTCGATCACCTCATGGCGGTCGAGTTAGCCGATCTTCTCGATTCCAAGGGCACGCTTGAGCGTCGCGAGGGCGTCCACCTTGCTGTCTCGGTGCGGTTTCCTTACCTCGCACATATCGGCTATATGAGGGTCGATGGGGTCGCCAAATCTCCGGAGGCGGGAGACGGACGACTGGTTCGGTGACCGCCTCTGTCCACGCAGGTACGCCGCCTGCCGCGCCCAGCGATGGGCGTCGTGTCGTCTTCGGGCCGTCTTGATGGGGTGAGCCGCCCTTATGTTCGATCTGGACGCGGGCGCGGCGCCGAAGGGGAGCGCGGGTAGACTGAGGCGATATTCGTATGCGGCTCCCGTGTGCAATGTGTCGTCGTAGAGGGGCAAATATCGGGGATATTGGGACGCATTCCAGCGTGAGCCACATCCGCCGCCAACAGCTTGAAAATGCAAAAAACGCAAATAAACCAACACGCTAGACTCTCCATTGCCCCGATGATGGATGGTAGCGATTTGTCTTTCGAATCAAAAAGTTGTTCGGATTCGTGTGCGGTTTATGTTCAAGTTTTGATCGAGGAACAGGCTGTTCTGGCGAGTCATGGCGAAGCCCGGTCTTGCGGGTGACGCGATTGGATCGACACATATTCCACAAAGTTGGGACGGCGCATGTACCATCGACGGCAGTTCAAAGGCTTCGAGGTCGCTTGTTCAAATGCCAATGGTTTACAAGTTGCCTTGGCGCTATGGGCTCTGCGTTGCATTTCCCTTTTCCGACAAGAGGATTACCCTACCGTTCGCAACCCGCATATGCATGAAGGACCGGGCGACACACATGAACCGTAAATTCACAGTTGTTTTTGTTTGCACAGCGAACCGCCTGCGATCACCTACAGCGGAAGACATTTTCAGCGACTGGCCGGGCATCGACGTTGTTTCAGCAGGTACGGACAGCGCAGCGCCGCGCGTTTTGACGAAAGAACTCGTGGAGACCGCTGACGCGATCTTTACCATGGAGGCGCATCATCGCGAGAAGATCAGAAAGAAGTTCAAGAAACGCCCTCGGGACAATCGGATCATCGCCTTGTACATTCCGGACGAATTCGAACGCGGCGATCCAGAACTCGTCACTCTCCTTCGGAAGAAGGTTGAACCCAAGCTGAAGGAATGGGTCTGCCCCTGCTAGCATCGCGCCATACGCTCTGGGCGTATGCAGGTCGTCGGACAGGTAAGTGCGGTTCAGTGTACATGCAGTGGACGCGGTTGCACGGTGAGGGCGCACGCAACTGGCGACAAAGGTAGCTTGGAGTGGACCAATGACGAAGACGAACGACTTGACGGCGCTTGCAATCCGGTTGACCGGGCCGGGCGGCGTGCAATTCTTTGATACGAAGATTCGAGAACGTCGTGCGCAGGCGTTCAGTGGCGCGCTCGACCCGGAGGCGGCGCGCGACTTGATGTGCCTGTCTGCACTTGAAAAGTTACTTGACGGGCCTGATGCGCCACTCGAGAGGACGGATATTTTCCACGGTGGCCATATTCTGCGCCTTATGGACATTCATCACCGAAGCAATCGCCGTGTTAGCGACGTGTCGGCGGAGTATATCGCCAAGGGTGCGACCTTGCGTGTGCGGGATATTGATCGCTCCTCTCCGATGCTCGCGGCCTTCACCAGAACAGTGTCCCGGGTATACGCGGCAAAGTCGCAGATCAACCTCTATCTCACGCCCCCGGCGACTGCTGGCTTTCCGCCTCATTTCGACAATACCGACGTCTTCATTCTTCAGGTCGCCGGTTCCAAGAAATGGTCACTGTACCACGAGTACAGCAATCGCGTGCCGCTGCCAGATCCCGATGTCGCATGGGAACCAGAGCGTTTCCAACCGTTGGGAGAGGCCGAAACACATATCGTGAAGGTTGGCGATGTGCTGTATCTTCCACGCGGTGCGATGCATTCGGCGGTCTGTACCGATGAGGAATCGCTGCACCTTACCATCACTCTGAAGCCCCTGACGGTGGCGGAATTACTGCAACGCGAACTGCACCGGCTTTCGCAGATCGAACCGGGCTTGCGTGAACGGGCCGTCTGGTCGGTCGACGGTGGCGAGGCGGAAGAAGACGACCTGCGCGAGACCATGCGCGGTTGGCTGGAACGACTGGCCGGGTGCCTTGACCCGGCGCGGACCATTGCCGCTGAACGCGAGGCCCTGAATGCGGCAGAGTTTGCATCGGGCTCTTCCGCCATTTCAGACGTGATCGACCGACTGAGACGTCGGACCGACCGATCCCGCGAGGTCCACGAAGACCGGTGAGCGGGTTAGTCAGTGTCGCCTTGCGCCCTCTCGATTGCATTCCTTGCCGCTTCGGCGATCTTCAGTCGATCCATCTGCTGATACCTGCTTTCGCAGTCGGCAGCTCTGATCCTGAACTGGCGAAAGCATTCCCGGGCGAGGCTTTCGGTTTCGACAAGGGCGGCGATACCGTCTTCGTTCCTTCCGTTCTCGATGAGTGTCAAGCCATCCCGAAGCTTGTTGTCGAGGTCGCCGACGCGGCAATCCTCGTATCCCAGGATGCCCCTTTCCTTCGTCCGTGCCTTCAGGGCCTCCGGCGAGCTGAGCAACGAATCCAATTCATGGACCGACCCGTTTTCGTCCGTGCCTTCGATCGTGAGGTCGTCGTCGAAAAAGAGATCGAAGCGCAGCGCGCCGGCCGTCTCTGGGTCTGTCAGGGTCAACCCGCAGGCCGTCGTGGCGTCCATCATCGGATTGCAGAAGACGTCGTTCCCGGGTGCCGGAAAATGCCCCGAAACCGGCAGGGACACGGCTGCGAGTTGCCGCGTGGCAGGCGAGTCACGCAGGAAAGCTGCCAGGATCTCGCCGCCTTCGCCTGCGTTCTCGACAGTGACCAGCCCGTCCCGGATCGTCAGGTCGAGACCGCTGACCCGCCTCCCGGCAAGCGTGAGCGGCCGGTTGATGTGGACATGGCCGTGGCTGCCGGGACGCGCGACTTGTGCCGACGTGCCGCCGACAGGAAAAGCGGTTTGAAAACCGAGGCCGTAGAAGGCGTACCGGGTCTTGCCAAGCCAGTTTCCCGAAGGTTCGAGAGCAATTTCCAGCTCGGTTCGCCTTCCCTTTAATGCGAGCGTTGTCAAACGTAGTCTCCTGATCTCGCCGATGACCCGATCCTTGAACCAAATTCGCCGCTTCCACGCCTCTCCAGGATCATCGAGGTGCAGAAGGAAGCTGCGCGCGAGCGCGTGCGACAGGCGGTCGAGCGCGTCTTTCGAACCAAGGCCGGGATAAACGCGAGTGGCCCATGCCTCGGTTGGGTAGGGAATGGACATGTCGACAGGTTGCCGACGCGACAGGGCTGTCACCGCTTCGTTGACGTCGGCCGCGACGGTGTCGTGCAGTCGCAGCAGCTCTTTGACCGGGACGTCGTCCAGCAAGTCGGGCCTCGGTGCGACGACACGCACCCGCGCGGCCACTCCGGCCAGCAGTTCCCGGGCTTCCTTTTGTTGCCTGCCCGGCGGTGGCGCGCCTTTGCCGTCCTTGAGCCGGGTGAGGATGGCGTCAGGATCGGTATCGACTCGCAGAATTCGGCGGGGCGACAACCTCAGGGCCTCCTGTTCCAGCGCGTCGGCCATCGCTTTCGCCTCGACCGGGGCTTCGATCACCAGCGGATGGCTGACCGAGGATAGATTTGCCCCCTCGGTCAACGCCAGGGCGGCGATCTTCTGCACCGGAAAGTCCATCACATGAGCCCCTCGATCTGGCGAAGGGCGTCGGGTGACAGCATCTTGTGATGTTCCGCCTGAAGCGGAATCCGGATGACCCGCCCGCTTACGAACGGCCTCCAGAGCGCGGGGTTCGCAGCACTCCTGTCCAGATCGCCGGTCTGAAGCTCCGCCGTGATGAGCGTCATGTCACCCATGAAGGGAACAAGCCTTGCCGTCGGCAAAAGGCGGGTGTTTGTCCTGAGCTGATCGCGCAGCGCATTGAGTTGGTCTGGCGTGAACGCGCCGAGAAGATGATCGGCCCGCCGCGCCTGTTCCCTGATGCGCTCTGCCGACAGGTTCCGCGTTCCAGGAGCCAGATGAAGCCCGGCGCCGAGGGCGACATCGCGCCACAGGGCGTCGATATCGCCGTAATCCGGTTCAGCCTCGCGCGGCATCGGGTAGCTGTCGAAAAGTATCAGGTTCTCGACGACGGCTCCCCGAGCCTGCAACTCCGTCGCTACGGCATGGGCGACGACTCCGCCGAAAGACCAACCCAGGATGCTGTAGGGTCCCTCGCTCTGTTGCGACAGCAGTGCATTGAGGCTCGTTTTCACGATCTCGTCGAAGCTTTCGGCGACGGGGCAGGCACCGGAGAGGGCTGGCGGTTGAAGGGCGATGACGGGACGCTCCGGCGGTATCGTCGACAGGAGGTTGGCGTATTGCCAACCGATGCCGAGCCCGGGGTAAAGGCAGAAAATGGGGGGCGCGTCGCCCTCGCCCCGCAGTGCCAGGATCGGCGAGAACGCGCTTGTGGCATCTTGGGCAAGGCCGATTGCCTTGCAGAGATCATCCAGCCGGGGGGACCGGAAGACCGCTTCGACAGGCAGGTCCTGCCCCATCCGGTCGCGCACCGCGGTGCAGAGGCGCGCAGCCGTCAGGGAATTTCCGCCGAGGTCGAAGAAATTCTCTGCAAGTCCCGGGGCAGGGATGTTCAGAAGGCGTCCGACGAGGTCGCACAGCATGCGTTGAAGCGGGGACAGGGGTGCGCCCGGCTCTGCGGTTCCGCTCGCGATGGGCGCGGGTGCGGGAATTGCCGCGCGGTCCACCTTGCCGGAGTTCGTCAACGGCAGGCGCGATACCGGCACGAAAACGCTCGGGATCATGTAGGCGGGCAGGCGCAGGGCGAGCCATTTCCTGATGCTCCGGGTGTCTGGCATGGCGTCGGGGCGGTCCCCCGGAAACTCGAGCCACGCCACCAGTTGGGCATGCGCCCCGTCGGCTGTGGGACGGATATCGGCGACGGCACCGGTGACGTCCGGCAAACCGGCAAGCGCGGCTTCGACCTCGCCCAGTTCGATACGGTAGCCGCGAAGCTTGACCTGCGCGTCAGTACGGCCGCGATACCGAAGCTGGCCGTCAGCGTCCCAGGCCGCCCTGTCGCCCGTGCGGTAAAGACGCGTGCCCGGCGGGCCGAAGGGATGCGCCACGAAGCGCGTCGCCGTCAGGCCGGGTCGCTTCAGATAGCCGCGCGCAAGACCGACGCCGGCGAGATAGAGATCACCCGTCACCCCGATCGGACAAGGACGCAGACGACGGTCGAGAACGTAGGCCTGGGTGTTCGGAAGCGGCCAGCCGATGGCGGGATCGGTATCGACGCTGTCAAGCGGCTGGCCGAGGCTGGCGAAAATGGTGGCTTCGGTGGGGCCATAGACGTTGCGGAGGTCGAATCCCCCAAGGTTGCCCGCAATCCAATCCGGTGCCCATGCCTCGCCTCCAACGAGCGCGGTTCGCAGGGAGGGCGGGAGCGGTTGCTGGGGATGCCGTCGTTCCGAAACAAGCCGCGCGAAAACGGACGGTGTCATGCTCAGCACGCTCACCCTTTCGCGTGCGATGATCCCGCAAAACGCGTCGGGGTCTAGCACCTCGGCCCGCGACACGACAACAAGACGACCACCGGACAGGAGCGGCCCCCACAATTCCCAGACTGCGAAGTCGAAGGAGTAATCATGAACCATCGTCCAGACCTCGTCCGGGCCGAAGTCGAAATCCATGCCCTTTGACGTGAAGAGCCGCACCACGTTCCGGTGCGAGGTTATGACGCCCTTCGGTTTGCCGGTACTGCCGGAGGTGAATATCAGATAGGCCGGGTTTTCGGGGGCGAGTGGACCGATGCGATCGGCGTCCCGGGGCGCGCGTTCGTCCATGGATGCAAGCATCGCATCCGTTTCGGCGGTCCCCGGTCGGAACGTGACCGGCGCAAGCCCCAGCTCGACACCGGGGGCGCAGATCGCCGCGACCGGGGCCGCGTCGGCGACCATAGAGGCCACGCGATCGGCGGGCGCATCGGGTTCGATCGGCAGATAGCCGGCACCGGATTTCAGAACCGCGATCATGGCGACGATCCGTTCCATCCCGCGGTGCAGGCAAAGTGCCACGACCCGTTCGGGCCCCGCGCCGGAAGTGATCAGCGCCCACGCCATCCTGTTCGCGGCGCGATCCAACTCGGCATAGCTGAGGTGAATGGTTCCCTGCGTCACGGCGATGCGGTCGGGTGTTTGCGCTACCTGCCGTTCGAAGAGTTCTACGAGTGTATTGTCCTCGAAGTCCGCCGGGGCCCCGGCGAAGTCCGACAGGATCTGCCGCCGCTCTTTGGCCGGAAGCAACTCCAGCGCGCCGGTCGCCACCCCGGGCCCTTTCACGACTGTCTCCAGCAAGCACTCCAGTTGTTCCAACACTCTGT
This sequence comes from Paracoccaceae bacterium, assembly GCA_041687395.1. Lineage (GTDB taxonomy): Bacteria > Pseudomonadota > Alphaproteobacteria > Rhodobacterales > Rhodobacteraceae > JAWLCA01. Next base: position 195,540 of record JAWLCA010000003.1, read on the forward strand.
CGCCGTCGACGTGCCCCCCTCGGAACTGGAGATGCAGCTCGAACGTCTCGCCCGGAACGACGGCGAGGGCGAGCGGATAGTGCGAAACGCTTTCAGTGTGCGCCACCGTCAGGGCTTTCGCCGTGACGGCAGTCTTTTTCATCGGAGTGTCGAAGCTTTCATAGGCAAAGAGCGTTTCGAAGAGCGGCCCGCCGACAGACTTGCCAATCTGGTCGAGGGGCAGGGTGCTGTGGGGTTGAAGTCGCGCGAGGTCTTCCTGTAGGCGGCGCGCCATGTCGAAGAAACCGGCCTTCTGGGCGGCGGGAACGCGCAGGGGAGTCGTCGTGATCATGAACCCGACCATGCGGTCGATCCCGTCGACCGGTTCGTGCCGCCCGGATTGGACGACCCCCATGCAGAACTCCCCGAGATCAAAGGTCCTTTGCAGGATCATCGCCCAAGCGCCCTGGAGAACGGCCGCAAGCGTGACGCCCCTTGCCTTGGCCTCCCGTTCCAGGTGCTCGACGAGCCGAGGGGGAAGCCGGCGGCGGCTCTCTCGCGCCTCGCCCGTGGCGGCGAGCACCTCGGGGGGGTCGAACCCGTCAAGATATCTCTCCCAGGCTGCCCTGGCCGCCGAGGTGTCAAGGCCGGCGCGATGGACGATGAGCGGCTTCAGGGAAGGCGGCGTAGGCAGATTGGCCTCCTCTGCAGAATCGTAGACGTGGGTCAGTTCATCGAGCAGGATCGCCCCTGACCAGCCGTCGGCAAGGATATGGTGGAAGCTCCAGACGAGGCGGGCGCGCCTGGGTCCCAGGATCAGGAGATGCGCACGCATCAGCGGGGCCGTATCGAGCTGGAAGGCGGTGGCGCGGTCCGCTTGGGCGATCTCGGCGCTGCGGTTCTCGGCGTCCGATGGGTCGAGAGCCGACAGGTCGCTGATCTCGAGCGACAACCTAACCCCGGCTTGAACCGCGAGAACCGATATGAGTTCGCGGGTATCCTGAAGTGAGACGCGCAATGCCTCGTGCCGATCGAGGAGAGTCTGGAGTGCCTTTTCGAGTCGATCGGGATCGGCCGGGCCGTCGAGGTCGCAGATCACCTGCACGTGGTAAGGGTCGGGCCCCACGAGTTCACGCGCGTGAAAGGCCAAGCCTTCCTGCAGACCCGACAGCGGCCAGATCTCGGTGAGATCCGGCACCCGACGTTCGAGATCCTCTATCGTCGATTGGGAAAGTGCCAGCCCCGGCACTTCGTGGCTGCATAGCCCGCGCAACGCCTTGTGCCCGCCAGCCCTGGACAGCGTGGTCAGGGTCCTGCTGAAGAAATGCACCAGACGCTCGGCGCGGGCGCGGTCCACCGCGGCGGGAGCGAAGCGAAGCGAGGCCTCGAAGCGAGGCCCGTCGGGACCCGTGACGATCATCGCGTTGATGTTCATGGCGTGTGGCAACGGCCAGTCGGCATCGGCCTCGCCGAAGAGGCCCGGGCGTTCCGGGGCGGGCTGCCAGGCACCATTCGCCGGGACAGGAACCAGACCGAGGTAGTTCCAACCGATCTCGGGGGCGGGATCCTGTCGGAAAACCTCGGCGCCGTCGGGGTCGAGCCAGCGCAGGGCTCCGTAACCGAGACCGCCATCGGGTACTGCCGCAAGGCACGCCTTGACCCGTTTCAGCGCCGTGACGACCGTGTCGGCATCCTCCGTGCCGAGACGCGTCAGGTCTCCGGGGTCGAGGCGCAGGGGGTAGAGCGCGGTGAACCACCCGAGAGTCGCGCTGATGTCGGGATCGCCCGGCTGCATGTCGCGGCCATGGCCCTCGATGGCTACGCGAAGCGGGGCCGCGTCGCCGTCGTGACAGGCATTCGCGGCGATCAGGAGGGCCGTGAGGAAAAGTTCGTTCGGCTTCGCACGCGCCGACCCGGCGATCCGATGCAGAAGGGCGGTCGTGACTTCGGTGGGCAGGACGATGTCGAGGTGGTCGGCAGCCGCAACGGTATCGCGCCGGGGGTCGAGAGGGGCAGCCAGCACGAGATCGAAATCGGACCTCATCTGGCTTTTCCAAAAGGCGCTTTGGGTCTGCCAGCGGGACAGGTCGGACGCGACCGTCCGCGCCCATCGACGGAAGGTTGCATGACTGCGGCGCGGCGGCATTGGCGCGCCGCGCAGGGCCGCAAGATAGGCCCGGGCAAGATCCTCGGACAGGATCGGCCATGACACTGCGTCCACTGCGATGTGGTGGGCGACCAGGAGGATCCGCGCGACCCCGCCTTCGGCACCGGGTAGGACAATCGCACGCAGGATGTCCCCGTCGGAAGGTGAGAGCGTCTCGGCCCCGAACACGGTCTCCGCATCCATCCCGGAGGGCATGACCTTGACCGCGCGCCTCGCCGTTCCGGTGTCGAAAGGAGCGACATCGACCGTCCCGTCCGCCGCAAGGCGCGCGCGCAGCATGCCGTGGTTCTCGATCACATGCGCGACGGCCCGCTCGAAGGCCGCGAGGTTCAGGTCGGGCGGTGCCTGAAGCAGAATGGCCTGACGAAACTGGTCGATTGGACCACCGCGCCCGATCAGCCAGCGCAGCATGGGCGTGTCGGGGACCGGTCCGGCGTCCGGGTCGTCGGCGGCTGGCACAACCTCGGCGAGTTCATTTGCGGTGGCCGCGAGGGACCGGATGACAGGGCTCAGCACCACGTCGCGGGCCGTGATTTCGAACCCGCGCTGTCGAAGGAGGTTCGCGAGACGTATCGCGCTGATGCTGTCGCCGCCGATGGTCAGGAAATTATCCTCGGGACCTACGCGAGAAAGACCGAGTATCGTTGCCGCTGTCTCGCAGAAGACCTGCTCGCGCAGGCTTGCCGGACGTCCAACAGACCGACCGTCCGCGGCCGTCCAGGGGTCCGGCAGCTTGCGACGGTCAAGTTTCCCGCTCGGCAATCTCGGCAATTCGTCGACCACGACGATGCGCGCGGGGCGCATTGCCTCCGGCAGGTTCTTTTGGCAGAGCGCGTCGGCATGATCGCGGATTTCGCGAAGCAGGGCGGCTGCCAACGGATCGTTCGACACCGACCCGTACCGGGTTGCGGCTTTCCGGTGCCTGGTCCAGTCGATGCTCGGCAGTCTTGCGTGTGACCGCCGGAACACCGCGTCAAAACGCGCGTCTTCCGCACCAGGAACCAGGGACAGGTCAAGCCTGTAGCCCCGTGATCGCGCCAACTCGAAAAGAGCGGAGACATCGACGCCACCATCTGAAACCCAGGCGTTCCCAAGGTCGGATATCGCGAGGTCCGCCGGTTGCTTCGCAAGCGCCGAAGCGACATCGGCGAGGTTGGAAAGCCCATGGTCTTCGGCGCCATGCCATTCGAGCGCGTCGTCGCACAGGATCGCGCCCCCAGTCGTGATCACCGCATCGAAGCGGAACCGCGACAACTCGTTCCGGGTGATCATGGCCTTTGGCATGGCCTGCACCGCACGAATTCGGCCATGACGCGACCGCAGGGCGTGAAAGAAGCCCGGATCGAGTGCCAGTTCCCGGTCTTCGGTCAGGTCCGGCGGTGCAACGCCCGCCTTTCCGCAATGCAACAGTTCCGTGTTCAATGCCGACGACAATGGCAGGCTGCGGACGTCTCCGAAAAAGACCGAGCCTCCGGGAGAGAGCAGGTGTTTCATGAGACCGTCCACCACGGTCTGGAGGTAGTCGGCGTCGGGGAAATACTGCACCACCGAAGGCAGGATGATCGTGTCGAAACGCTCGCCTTCGATCTTCTGAAAGTCGTGCGCCGCGGCATGCCGAAAGCGCGCGCGGCCCAGGCCGGGAAAGCGATGCCGAAGTTCCGGGTCCGCCTGAAGCGCGTTCAGGCGCTCGATATTCCTGCCCGACGCGTCGGTGCCGACATAGCTTTCGACGAGACCGAGAAGCGGGAACATGATCAAACCCGCACCGCTCCCGATCTCGAGCACACGGCGCGGCTTCAGATCCGTTATCCGGGCGACCGTGGCGCTGACGTAGTCGCGCATGTCGGCGTCGGGAAGCCGCTGGCCGGTGAAGCTGCTCGTCCACCCGCGGATGTCGAAGGCCGGATCCTCGGGGAGAGCGTCCGGGTTTTCGAATGTCTCCTCCAGCTTCGCCCAGTCACCCAAGCGTTCCGCCCGCAGGGACGCCCGCATCCCGATGACGGCTTCAGAGCCACGCTCGGGGACGATCCAGGCGATCAGACGCGAATTGCCGTTGCGGTCGGGAAGCGTCGATACAGCGGCTTGCGCGATTGCATCGTCCGCGAGCAGGGCAGTCTCGATCTCGGCCGGTTCGATCCGGTGCCCCCGGATCTTCACCTGCTCGTCCTCTCGGCCCTCGAAACAGAGCTGACCTTCGGAATTCCAGACGGCCAAGTCGCCCGTCCGGTACATTCTCGCGCCCGGCGGCCCGAAGGGATCTGCCACGAACCTTTGGGCCGACAGGCCCGGCCGACCGCGATACCCCCGGGCCAATCCCGGCCCGGCTAGGTAGAGCGCGCCTCTTTGGCCAGCGGGACAAAGCCGTAGCCGGTCGTCGAGCACGTAGGCGGAAACGTTGTCGATGGGCGTGCCGATCGGAGGCGGGCCATCCGATGCGGTCACCTTGCCCATGGTTGCGCAGACCGTGGCCTCGGAGGGCCCGTAGGCATTCAAGATCAGAGGTACGTCGCCCCAGGGCGCGATATGGGATCTCGCGACCGGCTCGCCCGCCACGACAAGAGCTTCGAGGCCGTGGGACACCGGAGGCGTGACCGAAAGCGCCGTCGGAGTGATCGTAACATGCGTGATCGCCTGAGCCGAAAGAAAGTCCGCAAGCGGCTTGCCAGCCCGCGCCGTGTCCGGAACGATGACCAGGGCCGCACCCCGGGTCAAGGCCATGGCCACTTCGCTGATGGCGGCGTCAAAGCCCGCACTTGCAAGTTGCGCGACGCGACTTTCCGGTCCAATCCCCAGCCGTTCGGACTGGACCCTCGCAAGGTTGGGCAGGCCGCGGTGTGGCACTGCTACAGGCTTCGGCTGGCCTGTGCTGCCTGACGTGTAGATCAGATACGCCGTCTGATCGGGATGCCGGGCCGCGAGGCGCTCACGATCTTCAAGCGGACTGGACGAATGTGCGTCGAGGGCGTCCCGGATGTCCACCGCGTCGAGATCCAACCCGCCCATTCCGAGGATGATGTCAGGCGCGGCTGCGTCCAGAATCCACATGCTTCGTTCCGAGGACTCGGCGGGATCGACCGGCAGGAACGCCGCCCCTGTCTTCATGACCCCGATCATCGCGACAATGAACCGACACGACCGGGGCAAGGCCAGAGCCACGAGCTTCTCGGGACCGATGCCCCGGGCCATCAGGAGGCGGGCGAGTTGATTGGAGCGTGCGTCGAGATCCGCATATGTCAGCCGGTCCCGACCGCTGGCGACAGCCAGTGCCCGAGGCCGCGCTCCGGCCGCGGCCGCGAAGATGTCGACGAGATATGCCACCTCTTCAACGGTCCCTGCGCCACGCGATTGCGCCAGTATCCGCTCGGCCTCGCCCTCGAAGAGCGTCGGATAGTCCAGCACTGCCGCGTCGGGGTTCCGGATCAGCCAGGCCAGCACCGCGAGATATTGCGACATCAGGCGTTTGGCGCGGTGCGTGCCGATCAACGTCGGAGCGAAATGAAGCCTGAGGGTGGTTTCGTCGCCCGGGATCACGGCAAGGCTGAGCGGGTAGTGATTGCCGTTGCGGCCGCTGATCCCGGTGACCGGCAGTTCGCCGCCGGTCGCCGGGTCGGGGTTGGTCTGGAGCGGGTAGTTTTCGTAGGTGAAGAGCGTGTCGAAGAGGGCGGGCATCCCGAGCCGCTGGTGAATGTCCGCAAGCGGAACATGGGCCGCATCAAGAAGTTCGGCTTGCGATCTCTGGAGGTGCCGAATGACGCCGCCGGTGGTTTCGCCTTCCTGGACGGTCATCCGCACAGGAGTCGTCGTCAAGAGGAGCCCAAGCATGCCTTCGATACCGTCGACCGGCGCGTGGCGGCCCGAATTGACAGTACCGAAGCAGATATCCCGGCGACCGGTCACGCCGGCCAGCAACAGGCCCCAAGCCGTCTGGAAGATGCTGGCGCGGGTCACCCCGAGCGTCTGCGCGGCATGGGCGAGGTCTCTGTCGAGATCGGCGACGACGCTGCGTTCGATCTGGTCTTGTGAATAAAGCAGGTCGGCCCGAATCTTCGGGGCGACGAGCGTCGGTTCCTCCATGTGCTCGAGATACCGCGCCCAGGTCTCGATCAGGTGCACCTTGTTCTGGCGCGCGATCCAGGCCAGATACGCCTCGGGACTTGCGGCGGGTGGCAGCACCGTTGTGTCCGCCTCGTTCCGATAAAGGTCGAAGAGATCGCGCATGAATATCCCGCTGGACCAGCCATCGGCGAGAAGGTGGTGCTGGGTGATCAGCAGAACGTGGCCGGAGGTTCCGGTACGGATCAGAGTGGCGCGGATCAGCGATGGCCCGGAGGGCGATATGCGCTCTGACCGGTCCCGCTGCTCGATGTCGGCAATGGCCGCATCTTCCACCGTACCGGCTTTCCCGCGCAAATCCACCTCGCGCCAGTCGATGCGGCGGTCGCGATGGACGACCTGGACAGGCGCGTCCGCGTCATGCGCTGTCTCAAACGAGACCCTGAGACCCGGGTGGCGCGCCACGACCGCATCGAGGGCGTGTCGAAGACGGAGCGGGTCAAGCGACGCGCCGAGGTCGACCCGTATCTGCACAAGATAGGGATCGATGCTCTCTGGCGTGCATTGCGCGTGATACCACAGGCCCGCCTGCAAGGGCGTGAGCGGCCAGATCGCCTCGGCATCGGGGAACCGCGTGGCGATCGCCTGCCGGGCCGGTTCTTCCGTCGGCGAAAGCGTCGCGGATGCCGTGCGCGACCCCTCCTCGAAGCGGGTCCGACCTGCAATATCGCGCAGCACCGGTGTCAGGAATACGTCCCGGACCCTCAGCGTGGCGCCCGCCTCTCTCAGGCGATTGACCAGCCGTATCGCAAGGATGCTGTCGCCGCCGAGATGCAGGAAGTTCTCGTCGGGACCTACTTCGGAAAGTCCGATCAGTTCGGCGGCAACGGAACAGACAAGTGCCTCGGCGCGGGTCCCGGGCGAGATGGGCGCGCGGTTCCGCGCCGGAACGAGCCCTGACAGTGCCGCGCGGTCGAGTTTGCCGTTCGGCGTCAGGGGAAGTGCGTGCAGCACCACGTAATCTGCGGGGTGCATGTAGTCGGGTAGATGCGCATCAGACCATGTGCGCAAGTCGGTCTCGCTGGCGCCTCCCGTCACGAACGCGATGATTTTGCTTGGGTTCTTTGTGATTATGGCGGCGGCGTTTTTGATTTTGGGGTGTTTTGCGAGGGTTTTTTCGATTTCCCCGAGTTCGATACGGAAGCCTCTGAGTTTGACCTGGTGGTCTTCGCGTCCGAGGAATTTGATTTCGCCGTTCGGCAGGCGCGTTCCGAGGTCGCCGGTATCGTAGAGGCGTTCTTGTGTCCCGGGATGATGGAAGAAGCTTTTTGCGGAGAGGTCCGGGTCGTTCCAGTAGCCCATGGCGAGGCCGTCGCCGGCGATGTAGAGTCGTCCTGTCGTGTGGACCGGGCAAGGGTCGAGGTCGTCGTTGAGGACGTGGATGCGCTGGTTTGCGAGGGGACGTCCGTAGGGGATGGATGTCCAGTCGGGGTCGATGCGGTCGATGGGATGGGCGATGGACCAGATGGCGGCTTCGGTTGCGCCGCCGAGGGAGATGCAGGCGGCGTCCGGAGCGGCTTTGGCGAGGGCGCCCGGCAGGCCCAGCGGGATCCAGTCTCCCGAAAGCAGGATGTGCCGCAGGCTGGTCAGGTCGGCGGTTGCGGGCGCGGCCTGGAGCATCAGTTCGGCGATGGCGGGAACGGAGTTCCAGACGGTGACGCGGTGGTCCTGGACGAGACGGGCGAAGCATTCCGGTGTGCGGGCGGCGTCCGGGGGCGGGATGACGAGGCTTCCGCCCTGGCCGAGAAGGCCGAAGATATCGAAGATGGAGAGGTCGAATTCGAATGACGAGGCCCAGAGCCCGCAGGCGGTCCGGTCGATACGGAAGCGCCGGGTCACGTCGTCGAGCGTCGTGCGGGCGGCGCGGTGCGAGATGGCGACGCCCTTGGGGGCGCCGGTGGAACCGGAGGTATAGATGACATAGGCCAGATCGTCGGGGTCGGTTTGCGGACTTGTCGGCAGGGTGTCGGGGGCGATGTCGGGGGTGCCATGGGGCACGTCGATCAAGAGGACGGCGCTCTGCCATCCGCGCCCGCGTTCGATGGCGGGCTGGGTGAGGGCGATGCGGACACCGGCGGCCTTCAGGATTGCGGCGATGCGGGCATCGGGCTGACCGGCGGAGATCGGCAGGAAGGCGCGTCCGGTGGCAAGGATGGCCAGGGCGGCGACGATCTGTTCGGGGCCTTTCTCCATGACCACGGCCACGAGGCGGTCGTCGGCGCAGAGGGTACGATGCAGCGCGTGGGCGGTGGCGCGGATGCGGGCGGCCAACTCGCGATAGCGGATGCTGGCGGTGCCGTGGACGAGGGCGATGCGCTCGGGATGGGCGGCGGCCGCGTCGAGGACGGGATCGTGCAGCAGCCCGTCGGCGCGGGGGGCTTTGGTGTCGTTTGCGCTGGCGATGAGCCGGGTCTCGGCCTCGGGCAGCAGCGGGGCCGGGGGCGTGTGCCACGCGGCCTCGTCACGGGCGAGGCGGCGTATGAGGCGCGTGTAGACATCGAACATGGCCGCGAGCAAGCCCTCGGGGAAGAGGGCGGGGGGGGCATCCCAGTCCAGCGTCAGGGCGGGGCCGTCGACGGTGGCGATCTCGTAGACCTTGTTGTCCAGCCAGGTTTGCGGGGTCTGGGTGATGGCGTGGACGACCCGGGCCCCGTGGGCGGCCGGATCGAAGCCGGCCTCGCCGAGCAGGCTGGTGAAGACGACGGGCAGCAGCCCGGCGGCCGTTTCGCCCGCACGCTGCGCCAGCAGCCGCTGGACCTCGACACCGGAAAAGGCGCGGTGGTCCAGCGCCTGGGCGAGGTCGTGTTGCAGGCGGCGGGCGCGGGTCTCGAAGGTCGCGCTGCGGGCTGCCTTCATGCCGAGCGGCACGAGGCTTGTGAAGACGCCGAGCATGGTGTCGACCCCGGCGCCCAGATCGTGGCGGCGGTCACCGACGGTGAGGTTCAGGCTGAAGTCGGCTTCGCGGGTCCAGGTCGCCAGTGTCTGGGCATAGGCGGTGAGCAAAACCGCCGAAGGGGTCAGCCCGGCGCGGGCGGCGCGGGCGGCAAGGGCGGCCCAGTCGGCGGGATCGATCCGGTCGGTGAGGCGCTCGAAGCGGGGATCGTCGAGGCTTTCGGGATCGCAGGCGAGCGGCAGGGCGGGCGGCGGCGGCAGGTGATCCAGTCTGGCTTCCCACCAGGCCTGGTCGGCGGCGCGGTCGGCGGCGCGGGCGGGATCGCGGGCCTGGTTCAGCAGGTAGTCGCGGAAACTGGGGGCGTCGGCTGCGGGTGCGGCGGCGTCCCGGGAGGCGGGGTCGCGATAGAGCGCGAACAGGTCGTCCAGCATCAGCGCGGTGCTCTCGCCATCAAGGATCAACGCGTCGATCGACAGGTGCATGCGCCAGTCGTCGCGTGTCACGCGGGTCAGGCGCACATCGAACATCGGCCAGCGGCCCAGGGGCAGGATCTGGTGGGACATTGCCACGCGTTGGGGCTCGGCCGGGCCTTCGGCGACGGGCAGGACAAAGGTCGCGGCGGTGTCCTCGACGGGCAGGATCTCCTGCGTGCCGTCGGCGGACACGCGGGCGCGCAGCATGGGGTGGCGGGCGATGAGGGTGCGCCAGGCGGCTTGCATGCGGGCGGGATCGAGGGTGTCGAAGGTCAGTTCGGTATAGGCATGGCAGGCGACGCGGCCCAGGGCTACGAGGTCCTGGCGCCCCAGCCAGTAGGCCTCTTGCACCGGGGAAAGCGGGAAGGGTTCGCCGCCGGCGTCGGGATCGGCGGTGAGCGGTTCAGTGCTGTCATCCGGCGCGATCCCGGCCAGACGGCGGGCCAGGTCGCGCAGGCGCGGTGCCTCGAAGACGGCGCGGATCGGCAGGGCGCGCCCGGTCTCCTGGCGCAACCGGGCGACCAGGCGGGCGGCCATCAGGGAATGCCCGCCGAGGTGGAAGAAATTGTCGTCGCGTCCCAGGGCCTTTTGGCCGGTCAGTTCCTGCAGAATGACGGCGATCTGGCGCTCCTGGGGGGTCTCGGGCGGGGCGAAGACCGGTGCGGTGCGGCCAAAGACCGGGGTCGGCAGGGCGGCGCGGTCGCGCTTGCCGTGGGCGGTGAGGGGCAAGCGGTCGAGGGGCGCCAGTGCCTCGGGCAGAAGGGCCTCGGGCAGGTGGCGGGCCAGCGCGGCGCGGAGCGTGTCGGGATCCGGGACGACGGAACCGTCCCCGTCCGGTTCCTCGGGGCGGTACCAGGCGGCGAGACGGGGGGTGCCATCGGGGCCGTCCACGGCGATGACCACGGCCTCGGCGACGCCATCGAGTGCGGACAGGGCGGCTTCGATCTCGCCCGGCTCGACCCGGTGGCCGCGGATCTTGACCTGGTCGTCTTCGCGCCCGAGGAAGCGCAGGCGCCCGTCGGCCCCCCAGAGCCCGCGATCGCCGGTCCGGTAGAGCCGTGCGCCGGCGGGGCCCGTGGGATCGGCGATGAAGCGTTCGGCGGTCAGCTCGGGGCGCCCGAAATAGCCCCGCGCAACACCCACCCCCCCCAGATAGAGCGCACCCGGCAGGCCCGGGGGGCAGGGGCGCAGCGCCTCGTCAAGCACATGGGCGGTGACGCCGGGATAGGGCCGGCCGATCGGCGTGCGTGTGCCATCGGCGGCGGTGACCCATCCCGCGACGGCGCCGATGGTGGCCTCGGTCGGGCCATACTCGTTCAGGACCCGTATCCCGGGTAGTCGGGCGGCGAGACGGTCGAGTTGGGCGGCGCTGAGCGCTTCGCCCCCGAGGATGACATGCCGGAGCGCGGGAGGCGGCACCGCATGGGGCAATGCGTCGAGAAGCGCCAGATGCGCCGGTGTCATCTTGACTGCGGTGACCTGGCTTGCGGCCCCGAATATGGCGGCAAGGGCGTCTTCGGGATGATCCGGATCATGGGGTTCGACAGCCCCCCCGGTGGCGAGCGGCACCAGCAGGCTGGTCAGGGTCAGATCGAAGCTCGGGGCCGTGAAAAGCGGCATCCTGGCCGTGTCGGGGCCGAGAAGCCCGGCCAGGGTCCGAACATATCCTGCGATCGCGCCCTGGGATATGGTGACGCCCTTCGGTGCGCCGGTGGAGCCCGAGGTGAACAGAACATAGGCCGCCTGATCGGGATGGATCGCTGGCCGGTCGGCGCGTGTGAGCGGGGCGTCGTCCAGGGCGGTGCGGGCCGCGGCCGAGGCGGGGCCATCGATGAGAAGCGGCCGGAGCGCCCCCGGCAGCCGCGCGGCCCCGCCGGCGTCGGCCAGGACCCGGACGGGGCGGGCGGCGTCCAGAAGCGCCGCGATACGAGCCTCGGGCGCGCCCATGGGCAGCGGCAGGAAAGCGGCACCCGCCTTCAGGACGGCGAGCGCCGCTTCTGGCAGCAGGGCGGTATCGGCGAGGCCGAGGGCGATGATGTCCTCGGTGCCGATGCCTTCGGCCAGAAGCCGTCGCGCAAGGCGGTTCGCCCGGCCATGGAGCGCACCGTGGCTGAGGGGAATGCCGGCGTCGGGTCCGGGATCGAGCGCAACGGCCCCGGCATGGGCGGCCCCCGCCGCGTCGATCATCTCGGTGAGCGTCGCCGCCGCATCGGCCGGGGTGCCGACGGCCGATGGATCGGGCCATTCCCCGGGGCCGGCTCGTGCCAGGGCCCGGGCCTTCTCGGTCTCGCCCGGCAAGGTCAGGTCCAAGGCTTCGATGGCGCGGTCGGGCGCCGCGGCCCCGGCTTCGAGCAGCCTCAGATAGCGCTGCAGGATCTGCTCGGCGGTGGTGGCGTCGAACATCTGCGCGTCATGGACCAGCCGGGCCCGGAGGATGCCGCCGGGCCCCGGCGTGAACGCGAAATCCAGGTCGAACTTCGCGGCCTGGGGGGCGGGCTCGGAGAGGGCGACCGTCAACCCATTGAGCGTGAGGTCGGGCGGCGGCTGGTTGTGCAGCGCCAGCATGGTCTGGAACAGCGGATGCCGTCCGGCGCGGCGCGGCGGGGCCAGCGCTTCCACAAGCTGCTCGAAGGGCAGGTCCTGATGGGTCTGGGCGGCCAGGCAGACCGGGCGCGCGCGCCGCACCAATTCGGCAAGGCCGGGGGTGCCCGAGGCGTCCACCCGAAGGACGGCGGTATTGACGAAGAGCCCGACAAGCGGGTCGAGCGCGGCCTCCGTCCGCCCGGCAAGCGGCACGCCGACAGGGATATCATCGCCCGCGCCCAGGCGGCGACAAAGCCCCGCCAGCCCGGCCAGAAGCACCATGTAGAGGCTGCCCCCCAGGCGCGCAGCCAGCCCGGCAAGCTCTGATACCAGGGGCGCGGGCACGTCGATCGCGACCTGGCCCGCCGGGGCGGGGCCGTCGCGGCCCTGGCGTGCCCGATCCCGCGGCAGGGGCAACTCCTCGGGCAGCCCCGCGAGAACCTCGCGCCAATGCGCAAGCTGGCGGCCGAGGACGCTGTCGGCCTCTCCGGCCCGGCCGAGCGCCGCGTCGCGCCACAGCATATGGTCGGCCGGTTGCACGTCGAGAGGGGATCGGGCCGCCATCCGGGCCTGAACCTGCGCTGCCGTGTCTCCCTCGCGCCGCGCCTCGTAGGCGAGCGAAAGATCGGCCAGTAGCGGCCGCATCGACCAACCGTCGGCGGCATGGTGGTGCACCGCCAGCGCCAGAACGTGGCGCGCCGGGTCAAGCCCGAACAGCCGCGCCCGGATCGGCAGATCGCGACCCAGATCGAAACCCGTCCCGAAAAACCCGGCCATCCGGCCGGCCAGATCCGCCTCCGCGACCGTCTCTTCCTCCAGCAACGTCCCGGCCGCACCTGGCGCGAGAATGCGCTGGTAGGGCACGCCCTCCTCAGCCTCGATCAGCGTCCGCAGCGCCTCGTGGCGGTCGACAAGATCGCCCAGGGCCGCCGAAAGCGCCGGGATGTCCAGCGCCCCCGAGAGATCGGCCGAAACCCCGATCACATAGGCTGATCCCGCGCCCGTTCCCGCGCCATCTTCAAACCAGAGCCGCGCCTGTGCCGGCGTGGCCGGCAGCCGCGCCGGACGCGCCTGCGCAACCAGCGGACGCCCGGCGCGCGGCGCCGCGCGCAAGACCTCTGCCAGATCCGCCAGAACCGGATGCTCAAACACCGCCCGGATAGGCAGATCCCGCCCCAGACGAGACCGGATCAGAGACACCAGGCGCGTCGCAAGGAGCGAATGCCCCCCCAGGCGAAAGAAATGATCCTCAAGCCCGACAGCCCGAAGACCCAGAACCTCCGCAACCAGACCCAGAAGCGCATCGGATCCACCCAGGACAGACCCAGGATCCGAAAGGGATCCCGACCTGCCCCCCAGGTCCTCCGCAATCCTCAGCAACGCCTCGCGATCCAGCTTCCCGTTCGGCGTCAACGGAAAGGACTCCAGAACGAAAACCCGGGACGGGATCATATAAGACGGCAAAAACAGACCACAATACGACTCAAGAGCCTCGTCCGAAAGATCGGTGGCAGACGTCGCTGCTACCGGCGGCTGCCAAGTCTCGGTTTGATCGGGATGAATGCCCCCGGCCAAGAGAGTGAACAGGACCTCATCGTGAGCCTCCTCCAGGTTCAATGACGCCGTCAAAGCCGCGATATCGCTGCCACCGACTGCGCAAACGCCTAGTTGAATGGCCGTGCCCGCCTCGGATAACAGCTGGAGCATCGCACCGGCTTCGATAAGGGCTGCTTCTCGTGACCAGTTCCCGTACATCGGTACAATGGCTGGCCTGTGAAGAACCAGTGTTAGCGCCAATTTCGACCCAGCGGCGATAGACCGGTTGTCATCGCCAAACGTCTTGCCTTCGAAAAGGTATTCAACCGACCTGTCGGAAACAGGGTTAAGCGAATGGTCCGTGGGGTCGTAGAAATAGACGCCGGTCGGCAAGCCGCGCACTGCGCTTTCTCGCACCAGGACAAAAAGGCGAACCGGATACAGGCTGCTGACGGATGGATAGCGCCGCTTCCTCAAGGCGCTATCGTCCATCTCTCGGGCGGAGACATGGGACAACCACGTGCTCAGACGGTCGAGGTCAATAGGATCGGGGGCGAACCGGCGATAGCTTTGCCGCGCAAGAGTCGCCTTCATGAGTTCCTCAGCGGCCTCCGGCACGGGCAGAGCAATACGGGCATCTCCGGCCTTGGGGCTTGGTGCGTTTTGCTCGAGGATGAAGGCTGCCCGCGCCTCGGAATCTTGCAGCACACCTGAGCTACTCGTATCGGTCGTCACGAACGCGATGATTTTGCTTGGGTTCTTTGTGATTATGGCGGCGGCGTTTTTGATTTTGGGGTGTTTTGCGAGGGTTTTTTCGATTTCCCCGAGTTCGATACGGAAGCCTCTGAGTTTGACCTGGTGGTCTTCGCGTCCGAGGAATTTGATTTCGCCGTTCGGCAGGCGCGTTCCGAGGTCGCCGGTATCGTAGAGGCGTTCTTGTGTCCCGGGATGATGGAAGAAGCTTTTTGCGGAGAGGTCCGGGTCGTTCCAGTAGCCCATGGCGAGGCCGTCGCCGGCGATGTAGAGTCGTCCTGTCGTGTGGACCGGGCAAGGGTCGAGGTCGTCGTTGAGGACGTGGATGCGCTGGTTTGCGAGGGGACGTCCGTAGGGGATGGATGTCCAGTCGGGGTCGATGCGGTCGATGGGATGGGCGATGGACCAGATGGCGGCTTCGGTTGCGCCGCCGAGGGAGATGCAGGCGGCGTCCGGAGCGGCTTTGGCGAGGGCGCCCGGCAGGCCCAGCGGGATCCAGTCTCCCGAAAGCAGGATGTGCCGCAGGCTGGTCAGGTCGGCGGTTGCGGGCGCGGCCTGGAGCATCAGTTCGGCGATGGCGGGAACGGAGTTCCAGACGGTGACGCGGTGGTCCTGGACGAGACGGGCGAAGCATTCCGGTGTGCGGGCGGCGTCCGGGGGCGGGATGACGAGGCTTCCGCCCTGGCCGAGAAGGCCGAAGATATCGAAGATGGAGAGGTCGAATTCGAATGACGAGGCCCAGAGCCCGCAGGCGGTCCGGTCGATACGGAAGCGCCGGGTCACGTCGTCGAGCGTCGTGCGGGCGGCGCGGTGCGAGATGGCGACGCCCTTGGGGGCGCCGGTGGAACCGGAGGTATAGATGACATAGGCCAGATCGTCGGGGTCGGTTTGCGGACTTGTCGGCAGGGTGTCGGGGGCGATGTCGGGGGTGCCATGGGGCACGTCGATCAAGAGGACGGCGCTCTGCCATCCGCGCCCGCGTTCGATGGCGGGCTGGGTGAGGGCGATGCGGACACCGGCGGCCTTCAGGATTGCGGCGATGCGGGCATCGGGCTGACCGGCGGAGATCGGCAGGAAGGCGCGTCCGGTGGCAAGGATGGCCAGGGCGGCGACGATCTGTTCGGGGCCTTTCTCCATGACCACGGCCACGAGGCGGTCGTCGGCGCAGAGGGTACGATGCAGCGCGTGGGCGGTGGCGCGGATGCGGGCGGCCAACTCGCGATAGCGGATGCTGGCGGTGCCGTGGACGAGGGCGATGCGCTCGGGATGGGCGGCGGCCGCGTCGAGGACGGGATCGTGCAGCAGCCCGTCGGCGCGGGGGGCTTTGGTGTCGTTTGCGCTGGCGATGAGCCGGGTCTCGGCCTCGGGCAGCAGCGGGGCCGGGGGCGTGTGCCACGCGGCCTCGTCACGGGCGAGGCGGCGTATGAGGCGCGTGTAGACATCGAACATGGCCGCGAGCAAGCCCTCGGGGAAGAGGGCGGGGGGGGCATCCCAGTCCAGCGTCAGGGCGGGGCCGTCGACGGTGGCGATCTCGTAGACCTTGTTGTCCAGCCAGGTTTGCGGGGTCTGGGTGATGGCGTGGACGACCCGGGCCCCGTGGGCGGCCGGATCGAAGCCGGCCTCGCCGAGCAGGCTGGTGAAGACGACGGGCAGCAGCCCGGCGGCCGTTTCGCCCGCACGCTGCGCCAGCAGCCGCTGGACCTCGACACCGGAAAAGGCGCGGTGGTCCAGCGCCTGGGCGAGGTCGTGTTGCAGGCGGCGGGCGCGGGTCTCGAAGGTCGCGCTGCGGGCTGCCTTCATGCCGAGCGGCACGAGGCTTGTGAAGACGCCGAGCATGGTGTCGACCCCGGCGCCCAGATCGTGGCGGCGGTCACCGACGGTGAGGTTCAGGCTGAAGTCGGCTTCGCGGGTCCAGGTCGCCAGTGTCTGGGCATAGGCGGTGAGCAAAACCGCCGAAGGGGTCAGCCCGGCGCGGGCGGCGCGGGCGGCAAGGGCGGCCCAGTCGGCGGGATCGATCCGGTCGGTGAGGCGCTCGAAGCGGGGATCGTCGAGGCTTTCGGGATCGCAGGCGAGCGGCAGGGCGGGCGGCGGCGGCAGGTGATCCAGTCTGGCTTCCCACCAGGCCTGGTCGGCGGCGCGGTCGGCGGCGCGGGCGGGATCGCGGGCCTGGTTCAGCAGGTAGTCGCGGAAACTGGGGGCGTCGGCTGCGGGTGCGGCGGCGTCCCGGGAGGCGGGGTCGCGATAGAGCGCGAACAGGTCGTCCAGCATCAGCGCGGTGCTCTCGCCATCAAGGATCAACGCGTCGATCGACAGGTGCATGCGCCAGTCGTCGCGTGTCACGCGGGTCAGGCGCACATCGAACATCGGCCAGCGGCCCAGGGGCAGGATCTGGTGGGACATTGCCACGCGTTGGGGCTCGGCCGGGCCTTCGGCGACGGGCAGGACAAAGGTCGCGGCGGTGTCCTCGACGGGCAGGATCTCCTGCGTGCCGTCGGCGGACACGCGGGCGCGCAGCATGGGGTGGCGGGCGATGAGGGTGCGCCAGGCGGCTTGCATGCGGGCGGGATCGAGGGTGTCGAAGGTCAGTTCGGTATAGGCATGGCAGGCGACGCGGCCCAGGGCTACGAGGTCCTGGCGCCCCAGCCAGTAGGCCTCTTGCACCGGGGAAAGCGGGAAGGGTTCGCCGCCGGCGTCGGGATCGGCGGTGAGCGGTTCAGTGCTGTCATCCGGCGCGATCCCGGCCAGACGGCGGGCCAGGTCGCGCAGGCGCGGTGCCTCGAAGACGGCGCGGATCGGCAGGGCGCGCCCGGTCTCCTGGCGCAACCGGGCGACCAGGCGGGCGGCCATCAGGGAATGCCCGCCGAGGTGGAAGAAATTGTCGTCGCGTCCCAGGGCCTTTTGGCCGGTCAGTTCCTGCAGAATGACGGCGATCTGGCGCTCCTGGGGGGTCTCGGGCGGGGCGAAGACCGGTGCGGTGCGGCCAAAGACCGGGGTCGGCAGGGCGGCGCGGTCGCGCTTGCCGTGGGCGGTGAGGGGCAAGCGGTCGAGGGGCGCCAGTGCCTCGGGCAGAAGGGCCTCGGGCAGGTGGCGGGCCAGCGCGGCGCGGAGCGTGTCGGGATCCGGGACGACGGAACCGTCCCCGTCCGGTTCCTCGGGGCGGTACCAGGCGGCGAGACGGGGGGTGCCATCGGGGCCGTCCACGGCGATGACCACGGCCTCGGCGACGCCATCGAGTGCGGACAGGGCGGCTTCGATCTCGCCCGGCTCGACCCGGTGGCCGCGGATCTTGACCTGGTCGTCTTCGCGCCCGAGGAAGCGCAGGCGCCCGTCGGCCCCCCAGAGCCCGCGATCGCCGGTCCGGTAGAGCCGTGCGCCGGCGGGGCCCGTGGGATCGGCGATGAAGCGTTCGGCGGTCAGCTCGGGGCGCCCGAAATAGCCCCGCGCAACACCCACCCCCCCCAGATAGAGCGCACCCGGCAGGCCCGGGGGGCAGGGGCGCAGCGCCTCGTCAAGCACATGGGCGGTGACGCCGGGATAGGGCCGGCCGATCGGCGTGCGTGTGCCATCGGCGGCGGTGACCCATCCCGCGACGGCGCCGATGGTGGCCTCGGTCGGGCCATACTCGTTCAGGACCCGTATCCCGGGTAGTCGGGCGGCGAGACGGTCGAGTTGGGCGGCGCTGAGCGCTTCGCCCCCGAGGATGACATGCCGGAGCGCGGGAGGCGGCACCGCATGGGGCAATGCGTCGAGAAGCGCCAGATGCGCCGGTGTCATCTTGACTGCGGTGACCTGGCTTGCGGCCCCGAATATGGCGGCAAGGGCGTCTTCGGGATGATCCGGATCATGGGGTTCGACAGCCCCCCCGGTGGCGAGCGGCACCAGCAGGCTGGTCAGGGTCAGATCGAAGCTCGGGGCCGTGAAAAGCGGCATCCTGGCCGTGTCGGGGCCGAGAAGCCCGGCCAGGGTCCGAACATATCCTGCGATCGCGCCCTGGGATATGGTGACGCCCTTCGGTGCGCCGGTGGAGCCCGAGGTGAACAGAACATAGGCCGCCTGATCGGGATGGATCGCTGGCCGGTCGGCGCGTGTGAGCGGGGCGTCGTCCAGGGCGGTGCGGGCCGCGGCCGAGGCGGGGCCATCGATGAGAAGCGGCCGGAGCGCCCCCGGCAGCCGCGCGGCCCCGCCGGCGTCGGCCAGGACCCGGACGGGGCGGGCGGCGTCCAGAAGCGCCGCGATACGAGCCTCGGGCGCGCCCATGGGCAGCGGCAGGAAAGCGGCACCCGCCTTCAGGACGGCGAGCGCCGCTTCTGGCAGCAGGGCGGTATCGGCGAGGCCGAGGGCGATGATGTCCTCGGTGCCGATGCCTTCGGCCAGAAGCCGTCGCGCAAGGCGGTTCGCCCGGCCATGGAGCGCACCGTGGCTGAGGGGAATGCCGGCGTCGGGTCCGGGATCGAGCGCAACGGCCCCGGCATGGGCGGCCCCCGCCGCGTCGATCATCTCGGTGAGCGTCGCCGCCGCATCGGCCGGGGTGCCGACGGCCGATGGATCGGGCCATTCCCCGGGGCCGGCTCGTGCCAGGGCCCGGGCCTTCTCGGTCTCGCCCGGCAAGGTCAGGTCCAAGGCTTCGATGGCGCGGTCGGGCGCCGCGGCCCCGGCTTCGAGCAGCCTCAGATAGCGCTGCAGGATCTGCTCGGCGGTGGTGGCGTCGAACATCTGCGCGTCATGGACCAGCCGGGCCCGGAGGATGCCGCCGGGCCCCGGCGTGAACGCGAAATCCAGGTCGAACTTCGCGGCCTGGGGGGCGGGCTCGGAGAGGGCGACCGTCAACCCATTGAGCGTGAGGTCGGGCGGCGGCTGGTTGTGCAGCGCCAGCATGGTCTGGAACAGCGGATGCCGTCCGGCGCGGCGCGGCGGGGCCAGCGCTTCCACAAGCTGCTCGAAGGGCAGGTCCTGATGGGTCTGGGCGGCCAGGCAGACCGGGCGCGCGCGCCGCACCAATTCGGCAAGGCCGGGGGTGCCCGAGGCGTCCACCCGAAGGACGGCGGTATTGACGAAGAGCCCGACAAGCGGGTCGAGCGCGGCCTCCGTCCGCCCGGCAAGCGGCACGCCGACAGGGATATCATCGCCCGCGCCCAGGCGGCGACAAAGCCCCGCCAGCCCGGCCAGAAGCACCATGTAGAGGCTGCCCCCCAGGCGCGCAGCCAGCCCGGCAAGCTCTGATACCAGGGGCGCGGGCACGTCGATCGCGACCTGGCCCGCCGGGGCGGGGCCGTCGCGGCCCTGGCGTGCCCGATCCCGCGGCAGGGGCAACTCCTCGGGCAGCCCCGCGAGAACCTCGCGCCAATGCGCAAGCTGGCGGCCGAGGACGCTGTCGGCCTCTCCGGCCCGGCCGAGCGCCGCGTCGCGCCACAGCATATGGTCGGCCGGTTGCACGTCGAGAGGGGATCGGGCCGCCATCCGGGCCTGAACCTGCGCTGCCGTGTCTCCCTCGCGCCGCGCCTCGTAGGCGAGCGAAAGATCGGCCAGTAGCGGCCGCATCGACCAACCGTCGGCGGCATGGTGGTGCACCGCCAGCGCCAGAACGTGGCGCGCCGGGTCAAGCCCGAACAGCCGCGCCCGGATCGGCAGATCGCGACCCAGATCGAAACCCGTCCCGAAAAACCCGGCCATCCGGCCGGCCAGATCCGCCTCCGCGACCGTCTCTTCCTCCAGCAACGTCCCGGCCGCACCTGGCGCGAGAATGCGCTGGTAGGGCACGCCCTCCTCAGCCTCGATCAGCGTCCGCAGCGCCTCGTGGCGGTCGACAAGATCGCCCAGGGCCGCCGAAAGCGCCGGGATGTCCAGCGCCCCCGAGAGATCGGCCGAAACCCCGATCACATAGGCTGATCCCGCGCCCGTTCCCGCGCCATCTTCAAACCAGAGCCGCGCCTGTGCCGGCGTGGCCGGCAGCCGCGCCGGACGCGCCTGCGCAACCAGCGGACGCCCGGCGCGCGGCGCCGCGCGCAAGACCTCTGCCAGATCCGCCAGAACCGGATGCTCAAACACCGCCCGGATAGGCAGATCCCGCCCCAGACGAGACCGGATCAGAGACACCAGGCGCGTCGCAAGGAGCGAATGCCCCCCCAGGCGAAAGAAATGATCCTCAAGCCCGACAGCCCGAAGACCCAGAACCTCCGCAACCAGACCCAGAAGCGCATCGGATCCACCCAGGACAGACCCAGGATCCGAAAGGGATCCCGACCTGCCCCCCAGGTCCTCCGCAATCCTCAGCAACGCCTCGCGATCCAGCTTCCCGTTCGGCGTCAACGGAAAGGACTCCAGAACGAAAACCCGGGACGGGATCATATAAGACGGCAAAAACAGACCACAATACGACTCAAGAGCCTCGTCCGAAAGATCGGTGGCAGACGTCGTGGCTGTCACGAACGCACATATCGATCGGCCCCCATGAGGCTCTGGACGGATTAGAGCCGTGGCGTCCCGAATATCTGGGTGGGCGCGCAAGCGCATGCTGATTTCGCCAAGCTCGACGCGATGGCCGCGCAACTTCACCTGATCGTCTTCTCGTCCGTGGTACACGAGGCCGCCATCCGTCCACGCGCAGAGATCGCCGGTTCGGTAAATCCGTTCGCCAGGTTTGCCGAAAGGATTGGCGATGAACCGCGACGCGGTAAGAGGTGCTCGGCCGAGATATCCCCGCGCTAGGCCAGGCCCCGCCACATAGAGAGCCCCGATCTGCGACTCATCGCAGGGTTGCAACATGTCGTCTAAAACATAGACGTCGAGATCAAGCAACGCTTCGCCGATCTGTTTGGAGGGACCATCGCGGGCGGTGTTTGAATCGAGTGAACAATGAGTGACGTGAACGCAGGTTTCCGTGATGCCATACATATTCACGATTGAGGGGCCGTCGGTGCCGTGCCGTTGATACCAGCCTTCCAGACGACGGCTGTCCAGGTCCTCACCGCCCAGAATAACTGTGTGGAGAGATCCGGGCAAAGACTGGTGTCTCTCGGCGATGTCCTGGTCAAGGGCAAAAAAGACAGTCGGCGTGAGGTTCAGGATAGTGACGGCCTGATCGTGAAGTAGTCTGATGAAGTCAGGAATTGAACGTGCCTCGTCCTGTGACACGATCACCAGACGACCACCGTAAAAAAGAGCTCCCCAAATCTCCCAGACCGAGAAATCAAAGCCGTAGGAATGGAACAGCGTCCAGCAGTCGTCAGGTCCGAAGTCATAATCGCGCTGCGCCGCGGCAAACAGCCGTACGACCTGCCGGTGTTCGATGACCACGCCCTTGGGCTGACCTGTAGACCCGGAGGTGTAGATGACATACGCGGCGTTTCCTGGGGTGAGCCGTACGGTTCTTTCCTTGTCAGTGGGGGCAATGGCCGGTCGCGCAGCCAGATCGCGTTGCACTATCGGATCGTCTAGGAGGATAGTACCAGATGGGAGCCCTCCCGAATCGGCGGTCAGCGAGATCGCAGTACGTGGCGTGGCGTCTGCAAGGATGAACTCCACCCGCTCCTTCGGGAGCGAGGGGTCGAGCGGCACATAACAAGCGCCTGCCTTAAGCACACCCAGCATCGCCGCGATCAAGTCAAAGCCGCGTGGCAGCTTCAAGGCCACGACGTCTTCGGGACCGATACCGCGGGCAATCAAGGTCCAGGCGATACGGTTCGCGGCCGCATCAAGTTCGTTATAGGAGAGCTCTTTGTCGTTCTGGCAAAGTGCGACACTGTCTGAGCGGAGCCGCGCCTGCTGTTCGAACAGATCCGGGATGGTGTGTTCTAAGGTGACAATGTATCGATGCCGATCCGAATGCCCGGGACCATTACTTCGGTTGTCTTCACTGCTCAAATCATGATCGGACATCCGGGCATTTCCAATCTGGCAATAGTCAATACGGGTCGGGCCGGGGTTTCAAAAAAAAGGCCTGAGACTGTTGGATCATTTTCTACAAGTTTGGAGGAATGTCTCAACCCAACATACCTTCGGTCGGCACGAACTCATTTAGCGCTGCAAAGCAGTTGGGCATTTTTGTCCCAGGATGTGGTGCAACGAGCATGGGAATGCCGAAGATGTCGGAGAGTTGCTCGGGGGTCATGATCTCTGCGGGTGTTCCTTCGGCAACGACGCGGCCGGCGCTCAAAGCGACAATCCGGTCGCAGTACTGGGCGGCGAGGTTGATGTCATGGAGAATCACGATCGCACCAATGTTTGTGTTGCGGCTCAATTGTCTCAGCAGACTCAAGATTGCGTGCTGATGACCGAGATCGAGAGCGGATGTCGGTTCGTCAAGCAGAAGCATTTCTGCTTGCTGTGCGATCAACATAGCCAGCCAGCATCTTTGCCGTTCTCCGCCCGAGAGATTGTCGAGGATTCGGTCGGCAAAGGGGTCCGTTTCAGTTATCCGGAGGGCGCCGTCGACGGCTTCGGCATCCCTATCAGTAAAGCGGCCGAGTGCACCGTGCCATGGATAGCGCCCGATCGATACAAGTTCGCGCACCGTCATACCGGGTGCCGCAGGCACGTTTTGCGGCATGTACGCTATCTTCCGTGAAACGGAGCGAGTCGATAGCGACGCCAACGCCTCGTCACCGTAGCTCACTTGGCCGCGGGTTGCAGGAACCTGCCGGGCGAGTATGCGCATCAGCGTCGACTTCCCGGAACCATTTTGTCCGACTAGTCCGGTCACGACTGAGCCAGGAAAGGTGCAGCATACATCGGCGAGTATCGTACGTCCTTCGACATCGAATTCAACATTCTTGGCCAGTACGGATGGAGCACTTTCGGTCATGCAAACCTCCAACGACGTTGAAGCAAAACAAGTAGGACAGGGCAGGAGACGATTGCCGCGGTAACGCCGGTCGGCAGCAGAATCGGAAAGGCAATAGTGCGTGCGGCCGCATCCGCTAGAGCCATCAAGAGCGCGCCTGTCAGGGCGCTTGCGCCGATAGCCAGCGTAGTATTGGCAAGACCCAAGTAGACCACGATAATCGGGGCCATAAGTCCGACGAACGTCAGTGGTCCGACAATCGGAGTTGCGGTGACGGTCAAGAGCGCGGCAATGACCAATAGGGTTAACCTTGCCTTCTTGGTTGGGATCCCGACGGATTGGGCGGTCGGAGCCCCGAGGGGGAGGATAGTAAGCCAGCGGGTCATTAGCAAAACTGGGAGAATGAGAACCGCGGCGGCTACGAGGGCAAATTGTGCCTCTGCCACGCCGACTCCGCTGGTCGAACCTGCCAGCCATCCAAGTAGCAAGATAGCATTTGGATCGCCTGTCGCAGACAACACACCAACGACGGCATCAATGAGCGCGGTCATGGCGATTCCGGCTAGCAAAACTCGCTCAGGTGCGAATCCTGATCTTCGAGCCAATGCAAGGATCAACACGAGAACTGACAAACCGCCAAGGGTTCCAACCAAGTATTGAACTCCGGTGCCGAATGCGCCGAAAAAGAACAATGCTCCGGCAACAGCCAAAATCACTCCAGCGCTGATGCCCAATATCTCGGGGCTAGCCATGGCATTGCCAGTTAGCCGCTGCAAGATCAGGCCAGCGACACCTAGCATAGCGCCCGCTGCACAGGCCGCGCTCCATCGGGGAACGCGCCAGGGCCAGACAGCCTCGAGACCTGAAGGACCTAGAATCTGCCACGCGCCAAACGGACCGCGCCCCACGAAAAGGGTGAGGCCCAGAAGAAGCACAATCGCGATAAACACCACACTTACCAGACTCTGTGGCAGGACAGATTTGCCACCTATGCCAACCGCCAAAGCTTGGGGCGGTGCGACAAACCGCAGTCGCGGCAACATAAACAGCAGAAGCGGGGCACCCAGCAACGCAGTCACCGCGCCCGTGGGAAGGAATGCAGAGGATTGCCCGCCGAAGACTTGCAACGCGGCGTCGGTTAGCCACAAGAGCATCGCACCCAGCACCCCGGACCAGACCAACCGGTCCCGAAAACGCCGTGCGCCGGCGAGGCGTGCAATCATCGGGGCACATAGCCCAATGAACCCAATTACGCCGACTGAGGCAGTCACGAAGGCCGACAAGAGAACAGCAACGGCAACAGCAAGGAATCTCAACTTGGCAACGCGCACGCCTACGGAGCTACTGCTTTCGTCTCCGATCTCTAGCACCTCAAGCGCGCGCCACAAGAAAATCAGTGGCAGAAGGCTCAACGCTATGCGTGGCACGAGTTCGAGAAACGGTATCCAACTGATCTGGCTGAGCGATCCGCTGCCCCAGACGAATAGCCCAACCAGGTATCGGTCATTCGCAAGGGTAATGATCACGGAAACCGCACCTGCAAAAAGGCTTACAACCAGCCCCGCGAGAACGAGGTTAATCGAGGAGAAGTTGCGGCCGCGGCTCAGAAAAACGACGAGACCCAGGGCCGAAAGGCTGCCGAGGATAGCCACCAGATCACGCCCGATACCCAAGCCGGCTGGAATAAAGGCCCCAGTGATTGCGAGTGAAAGCCGCGCTCCGGCATCGACGCCGAGGGTTGTGGGCGAAGCGAGTGGGTTACGCAAGACCTGCTGCAAGATCGCCCCCGAAAACGCCAATGCAAAGCCACACAGCACTGCCATCGCAAGACGCGGCAGAACAGCATGAAAAAGTACCATCTTGCCGACATCATAATCTATCGGCGCCGATAGGCCGTCGCCACCGAATGCGCGGCTGACAAGGACCGCGCACAGTGCCAGATTCAAAAGAAGCAAGGGCAAAGCAAGATGCCAGGGTCGAAGTTCTCGCGATCCCATGTTCATGTTGACCGGCTTTCAAGCTCGTCGATCAGCAGACGGCCAAACCTCAGGGCGGACGGAAGCGCCCCGAACATTAGGACAGGTGGAAGAATACTGATACGATCGAAACGGGCGAAATTGAGTTGGGACCAAATCGGACTTTCGGCCAACCTTGGCAAGACACCGGCTGGTACCGGATCGAATGTTACAAGATGCGCGTCGCCAATTGTGGCGAGTTCTTCAATGCCAACCATGTCGAAGCCGAAATAACCGACTTCGCGGGTCCAGGCGTTTTGCATCCCTAGACGGGATAGAACATTGTGAAAAAGGCTGGCGGGACCATAGACCCGAACGTGTCGGGAATCGACAAAGGTGACCACTAAGATCGGTCGGGGCCGCAGGGACGCGGCACGCGCCGCCAAGGCATCGAAGTCAGCCGCTGTCTCGGAAAGAAAGCGGCTCGCCTCGGCATCTCGGCCAAGGCGGGCTCCTAAATCCCGAGTAACGGTCTCGCGGAGCGCCAGCGGAGAACCGGTGTCTTCATAGATTGACAGGTTGACTGTCTCTGCGATCCGTTCGATCTGCGGGGCGAGGCGTTGCAAGAACGGGGAGATCAGAACCAGATCAGGTGAGAGATACGCCAGAAGCTCGAAGTTTATCTCTTGCTGAAGGCCAAGGTCAGCGGTTGTGGCGGGCAAAGCCGGTTCGACGACAAAGCGTGGCCAGTCTGCCGCGGCAACCACGGCAATCGGATCAAGCCCGAGAACAATCATAGTTTCGGTCAGGGCCCAATCAAGTGCGGCGACGCGCGGCTCCGCTGGGGCCGACCATACTGGTCGAGCCAACAGGGCTGACGTTGCAAGCAAGAGTGCCCGCCGACCAAGATCAACGGTTCTCAAGCACTTATCTGGCGCGGCCATACCCAAGTCGGCGATTCCCATGATTACCGTACAGCTGATTGTTGCCAAGGCAGGCACCCAGCTTCAATAACAATACTTGCAATCTTAGACCTCATGATCGCGGCGTGAACTGACTGGGCCGGTGGCCTCTCCCGCGGCATTCTCCGTTCGAGGGTTGCGCCAGGCGGGCTGGCGCCGAGCCTC
>JAWLCA010000004.1:0-212282 GCA_041687395.1 Paracoccaceae bacterium
CGCCTGGAACTTCTTCGCCAACGACATCGACACCGTCCGCTCAATCACCACCAGAGACTACGCCAAAACGGTCAAAGGTTAAGGCCGTTGGTATGAGACCCGCACAACACCTGCGCGGGTCCCCGTCACGTGGGCTTCGTCGTGGCCGATCGGGGTTACCGCGGTCACTGCGTCAAAACCGTGAAGGTCTTCATCAGCGGCGCCCGGCGCGGCATCACCGAGACGATCGCGAAACTGCTGCGACGACGAAGTGCCATCGAGCCGATGATCGGTCACATGAAAACCGACGGCCGCCTGACCCAATGCCCGCTCAAGGGAACGACCGGCGACGCGCTCTTCGCGGTCCTGTGCGGCTGCGGCCACAACATCCGCATGATCCTGTGCCATCTGAGGGTCTTTTTGTGCCAGTTCATCTGGCTGATCACACTGTTCCGAGCGTTTATGCGGGGCGCCGGGAGCCGTCCAGCACTGCAAATCGCCGCCTGAGGCCATTGTTCAGGATGAACTAATTGTCCTGCCACTCGGCTTCAGCGACGCACTTGCGGCCAAAGGGCGTAGTCCTGGAACACCATGCCAAGACCGCGCCGTTCCGGCCGCAATAAATGACCCGGCACTGCGACCCGATTCCCGTCAATCACGATCTCGCCCGAGGTGGATGAGAGCAGCCCCGCCACAAGCCGCGACGGGGTCGTCTTGCCACAGCCGGACGGACCCAGCAGCGCCAGCGTCTGCCCAAGCGGTGGCGCCAGATCGATCCCCCGAAGAATGTGTGTGTGCCCATATGATACCGCAAGACGGTGTGTTGAGATGGCGTCCAGTTCCATGGACGCCGCAATCTGTACAAGCTGCACGTGTCATCCACCCACCCGCGCAAAGCCGAAGTAGTCGCGGTGGGTGACGGCTTGATGACGCTTCTGTCCCGGCCGTTTCGACACCCGGGATCCCCCGCATTACCCGCCCGACTGCGCCACGACGCCTGCCGTAGGGTCCCGCGCGACGAGATCGGTCAGGACAAGATAGGAGCTGAACTTGAATTCCCGCGGGTCCGCGAGCCGGTCCGTGAGCTCGCGGAACGACAGCCGGATGCTCTCCTCGATCTCCCCGTCATGGCAGACGGCGCGGAAGTCGTCGGGCAACGTCAGGTCGTAGATGATGAGCAGTTCCTGGTGGAACCCGCGCGGCGAGACGTATTGCACCGCCAGTTCGCCAATCCGGTGCAGGCCGTGCATCAAGTCGGGGCTGACCCCCGCCTCCTCCCATCCTTCCAGAAGGGCGGTCTGTTCCAGGCTGTTTCCCGCCGCGCGTCCGCCGGCAATCAGCGTGTCCCACCGACCGGGGTTGGACGGCGCCTGGGCCGAGCGACGCGAGATCCACACCGACGGCTGCCCGGGTCCGTCCGCCCCGGCCAGCCCGTTGATGTGGACCTTCTGCGCCCAGAACCCCAGGATGCGCAGCGCGCTGCGATCCAGTCGTGCAAGTTCAGCGCCGTACGGCCCGACCATGACCGGCATCTGCTCGTGGCGCTCGGGCTCGATCCAGCCCTGATGGAACAGCTCGGCGCGGATGTCCTCCAGCCGGTCCGTCGGATCGCCGGTCACAAGCGTCACGTGCGGACCGTCCGCAAGGAGCCCGCGCCGGACGAGGTGATCGGCAACCGGCAACGCGACCGCGCCAAGGGGGTCGGGCTGATCCCGGAAGTGAAGCGGGCGAAATGCACGGGCGACTGGATTGGGGGTCACGGGGGGCGGGTCCAAGGGTTGACTGGTCAATCGCGGGGAAAAACGACGGCGGCATCCCCGGGGAAGCGGATCTCGACCCGCTCGCCCTCGGCCACTCGCCAGGGTGACATCATTGCGAGCGCGGCCTCGCCCTCGGCACCGAGATCCAGCGTGACCCGCCACTCCCGGCCTTCGAACAAGCACCGGCGCACCCGGCCGGTCAGTCGGTTTGCGGCCTCGGTCCCCGCCCCGGCGTCGAGCGAGATGCTGCCGGGGTGCAGCATGACCGTCACTGCGTCACCCGGCCGGGCCGCGCCGGCCAGTGCGCCCTGCGGCAGGGTCACCGGCTGGCCCGCGATCGTCACGGCGATGATCCCGGGATCGGGCGACGCCGTAAGCCTGCCCACCATCCGCGTGTCGTAGCCGGCCAGCGTGGCGATCCAGGCCGATTGCGGGCGCGCGAAGAGATCCTGCGGCGCGCCCGACTGCTCGATCTCGCCCGCGCGCATCACCACCAGCAGATCGGCGAAGGAGCAGGCTTCCAGTGGGTCGTGGGTGACGTAGAGCACCGTCTTGCCAACCTGCGCGAACAGGTCGGCGAACTCCATCCGCATGTCGAGGCGCAATTGCACGTCGAGGTTCGACAGCGGCTCGTCCAGCAGAAGGAGGTCGGGATCGGTGGCCAGCGCCCGCGCGATCGCCACGCGCTGCTGCTGCCCGCCCGAGATTTGCGAGGGCAATCGGTCGGCCAGTGCCGCAATCTGCATCTGGTCCAGAAGCGCGGCAACGCGCGCCTCGCGCTCGGCCCGTGTCAGGTGGGTGAGTCCGTAGCCCACGATCTGCGCCACCCGCATGTGCGGCCAGAGCGCATAGTCCTGGAATACCATGTTCAGCCGCCGCCTTCTGGCCTCAAGCGCCCAGCCGGGGCGCGAGATCTCGTTCCCAGCCAGCACGATCTGGCCCGCATCCGGCACGTCGAGGCCCGCGACCAGCCGCAGGATAGTGGACTTGCCGCAGCCCGAGGGGCCGACGATGCAGGCGACCTTGCCCTGCGGCACTTCAAGCGACACGGCGTTGAGCACGGTCTGCCCGTTGAAGCTGCGGGTCAGCGCGTCAAGCCTCAGCATGGCCGGGTCCTTTCCGGTCGGGGGGACTGGATCAGCCGCAACAGCACCAGCCGGGACGCCGCGCTGATCCCGGCGATGATCGCCACGGTCAGGCCGCCGGCCAGCAGCGTGGCGGCCGTGGCCGCGCCGAACTCGCCCTGTTCGAAGGCCCGGTTGACGTAGACGGGCAGCACGTCAAGCCGGGGCGGGCGCAGGATCGAGTTGATCGCGAGATCGAACATCGCCGCGCCGAAGGCCGTCAGCGTGGCCGACACGAGCGCTGCTGCGATCAGCGGCAAGACGATGGTGGCGATGCGCCGCGCCAGCCCCGCCCCCTGCAGCGCCGCCGCCTGCAGCATCGAGGCAGGGACCTGCGCCATTGCCCCCAGAAGCACCCGCACCGCGATCGGCACCGCGCCCGCGATCCCCGCCAGGACAAGGATGAACGGATGGCCGTAAAGCGACAAGCCCGCACGG
This sequence comes from Paracoccaceae bacterium, assembly GCA_041687395.1. Classification (GTDB taxonomy): domain Bacteria; phylum Pseudomonadota; class Alphaproteobacteria; order Rhodobacterales; family Rhodobacteraceae; genus JAWLCA01. The sequence goes on from JAWLCA010000004.1 coordinate 3,302, forward strand.
TCCACCAGCGGCGCGTTCCAGATGAAGATATAGCCAATCCCCAGCACCACCCCCGGCACGGCAAGGCTGAGGGTGCAGGTCAGGTCGATCAGCCGGTTCAGCCGGAAGCCCGAGAAGGTCAGCACATAAGCCGCCGCCGCAGCGATCAGGCCCGACCCGAGAGCAGCCTGTGCGGCGATGGCGGTGGAATTGCGCAGCGCGCTTAGGAAGGCACCGCTGGTTTCCAGCACATACCCGTAGTGGCGCAGCGTGAGGTTGTTCCAGCCGATCCCCTGCGAGATCCGGTCGGTGAACGACACGATGACGCTCGACCCGATCGGGATCAGAAGCGCCAGCGCCAGCGCCGCTAAGGCAATCGCGTTGGGCAGTAGCGCCAAGCTGGCGACGCCCGTCGGCGCGAGCTGCGCCCGCGCCCCGAGGACATCGTAGCGCCGGCTGCGAAGCACGCGGAAGTAAGCCACCACCGCCAGCAGCATGATGAAGGTAACGTAGAAGGCCATGACCCCTGCGAGGTCGAACCGGATCGGCGACTGGTTGATCGCTACGTAGATCGCATAGGTCAGGGTCGGGAAGCGATAGGTCGTGGCCAGCGCCGCGGGCAGGCCGAAATCGCCCAGCACGTCGATGAAGATCAAAAGCGCGCCCGACAGCACGGCAGGCAGCAGCATCGGCAGGCGCACGGTCAGCAGCACCCGCAGCGGCCCCGCCCCGTTCAGTCGCGCGGCGTGGGCATAGTCCTCCATCCGCCATTGCAGCGCGGCTGACACGGTGAGGTAGGCAAAGGGAAAGGACTTGAGGCTCATCACCACCGCGAGGCCCCAGGGATTGAAGACGAGGTCCGGCACGAAGCCCAGCCCGAACCACTGGTTCGCGAGGCCGCCGCGGCTGGCGAACAGGATCCAGCCCTGCGCAAGGATAAACGAAGGCAGGATGATGATCGCCCAAGCCGCCACGTCCAGCGCCGGGCCCAGCACCGGCCGCGCGCCGTGCCGAAGGATGGCGAGCCCGCTGCCCATCAGCCCGCCGATGACGGCGGCGATGGTGGCGAGAAACAGCGAGTTCCACAGCGCGCGCCGCCACAGCGGCCGCTCGAATATCTCCATGAGCCCGCCAAGGCCGATCCCGCGAGGCTGACCCGTGAAGGCGCCGGGCATGAACGCCTGCAGCAGCACGGCCGCCATCGGCCCCAGAACCAGAACCACCAGCGCCGCGACCACCGCGAGGCCCAGGCAGTCCTCGGGCAGAAGCCGCCGCCGTGGCCGGGGACCCCGGGCAGGGTGCGGAACGGCGAGGTCGGTCATGGGCAGGCTCCGGCCGCAGGGGTCATGGAACGGGGATGGCCGATCCGCCCGGCCATCCTGGGAAGGCTCTGCCTCCCGCCTCAGTTCAGCGCCTGATCGGCGAACCAGGTCTTGATCTCGGCCTCGTGCTCGACCGCGAAGGCGTCGGAGGCGACAAGGTAGGTCTGCCCCTCCGGCGGGCCGTCGGCACGACGTTCCGCACCGGTCACGGTCGGTTCGAACTTCCCGTCGGACGGAATCGCGGCGGCCAGATGGCTTTGCGTCGCGGGTTCAAGCAGCCATTCGACAAAGGCCTTCGCCGCCTCGGGCCGGGTGGTCGCGGCCTGGAGGCCGACGCCGCGGACTACGCCCGGGGCGCCGTCCTCCGGCCAGACCACGCTCACCGGAACCTCGCCGTCCGCCAGAACCGTGTAGGCCACTTGCGAGGTGATCAGCGCCAGCGAGATGTCGCCCGCGGCCAGCGCCGCGCCGGTCGGTCCGTTGGTGCGGAACACCCGCATCCCGTTCTCGAAATAGCTGGTGAACAGGTTGCGCGCGCCCTCGTCGCCGAGGGATTCGAAAAACTGGGCGACGCATGGATAGGCCGGGGCAGCCACCGCCGGGTCGGCCATGCCGAACTGGCCGTTGAAGCGCGGATCGGCCAGATCGGCGAAGGTCGCGGGCGGCTGGTCTACCAGATCGGTGCGGTAGAGCATGACGCAGGACGCAGCCAGCCCGATGGGGAACCATGACCGGTTCTCGGGCAGGTAGGTCAGACCGATCTCGTTGAGGTTGCCGAGGTTCGCGGGTTCCACCCCGCGCATCAGCGCGTCCTGCTGGTCCAGCATGTGGAACGTGTAGGATCCGTTGAAGATCAGCACGTCCCATTGCGGGTTGGCCGCTTCGGCCGCGATGCGGGCGAGGATCTCGCCGCCCGACATCTGGACGACGTCGATCTCGCGGCCGGTGTCGGCCTCAAAGCGCTCGGTGATCGCGCCCTCGAAGTCGTTGGTGTAAAGGACAAGCGGGCCGGCGGCATCCTGTGCCACGGCAGGCAGGCCAACGGCGGCTGCGGCCGTCAGGGCCGCTGTACCAAGGGCGGTCTGGAACGGTGTCATGGGCATCTCGCTTTCGCTGCTGTTCCGGGTAGGCGCCAGTGGGGGCGTGGTCCCCTTGCGCATGTCCGGGGTAGGCAGTGCAGGAAACAGCTTTGTGACATCGCCCAGCGGCAATTCCGGGACAGCAGGTTCCCGTTTTGGAACCCCCTGAAGCGGCCCGAGAATGTCCGCCTTGACCCGCGCCGCGATCTCGTCTGCGCAGAGGCGCAGGGTGGCGTTCATGCTTTCCCGCGACGCGGTCAGCAGCGTCATCGCCACCGCAGGGCCGGTCCAGTCCTGCAACACACGGCGCAGCGCGCCACTGGCCAGCCCCTCGCGTGCCGAGACCTCGGGCAACAGCGCCAGCCCCAGACCAGCCGACGCCGCCGCGGCGAGAAGCACGGCATCGGCCGTCACCAGCCGGGGCTGCGCCTGCACAGCCTCCACCGTCCCCGCCGCGTCGGACAGGGGCCAGAGGTCGGCCCGTGGGTCGACACCGAAGGCCAGCAGGTCCGCCCCCGCCAGATCGGCCGGATGCAGCGGCACACCGGTCCGGTCCAGATGACCGGGCGCGGCCACGAGGATCATCGGGTTTCGGCAGATGCGACGCTGGATCAGCACGCTGTCGCGCAGGCTCCAGGCATGGGCGCGCAGCACGAGGTCATTGGCATCGCCGACCGGGTCGGGGTCGCGCTCCGAGACTTCCAGCGCGAACGACAGGCGCGGATGCGCCTCCATCAGCGCGCCCAGGTGGACCGGCAGGCGCGGCGCCACCACCGACGACACGCTCAGCACGACCTGCCCCGCGATCTCGCGCCGCGCGCTGAGGAGCCTTTCCTCGGCCTCGCGCGCGGCCTGCACCATGCGCAGCCCCAGCCGATAGGCCTCCTCTCCGGCGGGGGTCAGCGTGAACTCCTCGCCGCTGCGGATGATCAGACGCGTCTTCAGTTGCGCCTCGAGCCCCGCCAGTCTGCGGCTGACGGTCGATTTCGGCAGGTTCAGCGCGCGACCGGCCTTCAGGATTCCCTGATGCTCGACGATCGCCACAAACAGGCGCAGGTCATTCAGGTCCAGCAAAACCGCCCCTTCCGTCGTGGCGACCCGTCTGCAGCGCGCGGCGCGGTGCCGGTCGCGCAGGCCGTCGTCAGATGATGCGCCTGCGGATTGAGGACGAAAGCTGCTCGAACCCGATCACCGCGACCAGCACCACGAGGATGATGGCCGCCGCCTGATCATACTGGAAGAGCCGCATCGCGGTGGACAGCTCCACCCCGATCCCGCCCGCACCGACGAGGCCCAGCGTCACCGCCGAGCGGATCGCCTTTTCCACGGAATAGAGCGAGGTCGCCGTCATCGACGCGAAGCTTTCCGGCAGAATCGCCCCGGCAATCACCGAAAGCCGGCCAGCCCCGGTCGAGGTAAGCGCCTCGGACGGTCCCTTCTGAACTTCCTCGAACCGTTCCGAATAGAACCGCGCGGCGAACCCGATGGTGTCCATGATGATGGCAAGTATGCCCGCCAGCGGACCGAGGCCCACGGCCACCACAAAGATCAGCGCCCAGATCAGGTCCGGGATCGTGCGGGCGATGGCGATCACCTGCCGCGCGACGAAGCGCACGGCGCCGTTGGGCGCGGTGTTGCGCGCCGCCAGCAGCGCCAGAGGGATCGACAGGATGCACCCGAAGGTCACGCCGACGACGGCGATGTTCAGCGTCTCCAGCATCGACCAGCCAATGCTCTCCCAGCGGGCGAAGTCGGGCGGGATCGCCAGCGACACGAAGCGGACGAAGTTCGTGGCCCCCCGGACCAGCCGGTCTAAGGACACCTCGGCACCGTAGAGCCCCTGGATGAAGAAGGCCGCAAAGGCCACCATCAGCACCCAGGCGAGCGCCGAAGGTCCACGCACGCGCGGCGGCAAGTCAGAACGGCTTTGGGCACTCATTCTGCGGCCTCCAGGGTTTCAGGCGTTGCGTCCACCCGCACGTCGCCCACATAAAGCGCATCCAGATCGGTGCGGGCGATCCCTGCCGTCGTCGCGTCGATCACTACGCGCCCGGCCTTCATCCCGATGATGCGTTTGCCGAATTCCTGCGCCAGATCGAGCTGGTGAAGCGTGCAGAGCAGGCTCAGCCCTTCTTCCTCGACGATCCGCCACAACAGCTCCAGCACCTCGCGGCCCGCCTTGGGGTCGAGGCTCGCGATCGGCTCGTCCGCGATCACGACCTGCGGCGCCTGCATCAGCATCCGCGCGATGGCGACGCGCTGCTGCTGGCCGCCCGACAGCTCGGCCGGGCGGTGCGTCGCACGGTCGGCCAGTCCCACCCGGTCGAGGCAGTGCATTGCCCGTTCACGGTCCTCGGCCCGCGCAAAGGCGTTGGTCACGCCGAGGATACCGAAGGGTCGTTTCCCCATTGCCCCGAAGAGCACGTTCTGGTGCGCCGACAGCTGCGGCACCAGGTTGAACTGCTGGAATACGTATCCCATCTGCCGCCGCGCCGCCCGCAGCACCCGCGAGGGCGCACCGGTGATGGCCTGGCCGTCCAACTCGATCCGGCCGGACTCGACCGCTTCCAGCCCATTCAGCGCGCGCAGCAGGGTCGACTTCCCGCAGCCGTTCGCGCCCAGAAGCACCGCGCCATCGCCCCGCGCCAGATCGAACGACACGCCGCGCAGCACGTGCAGCGCCCCGAACCGGACGTGAACGTCGTGCGCCCGTAGGACTGGCGTCACGACTGAGGCGGGCATCGTCACGGGGACAGGCTCCTTCTGCAAGCACGGACGGCGCCCGGTCGGGGCGCCGTCCGGTTCGGGACGTCGGGGATGGCTCAGCTATCGAGCGCAATCCCGGCCACGGCATAGGCCTCGCGGACCATGTCGTAAACCGACGGGTCGGTCTCGAAGGACATGAAGCTGTCGTCCTCGAGGAACTTTTCGGAGTTCCTGTCGGTCGTGGTCAGTGCGGTCCAGAGCATGTCGGCGTTGGCCGACATGGTGGCGCGCAGCGCGTCCCGGCACTCCTGCGGCAGCGAGGCGCGCATGATGACCGGATCGCCGGGCAGGCGGCCGCTTTCGGCCAGCAGCCGGTACTCGGTGCCCGGATCCTGCTTCATTACCGCGGCATAGTCCTTGTTGCCGCCGCCCATCGCGTCGACATCACCATTGATCAGCACCTGGATGCGGGCGTCGCCGGCCATCACGATCTCGACGTCGCTGTCCACGTTCAGACCTGCCTGCGCCATCATCATCATCGGGAAGATGTGCCCTGAGGTCGAGCCGACGTCCTTGAGCGCCACCTTGCGGCCCTTGAGATCCGCCATCGTCATGACGTCGCTGTCGGCCTTCACAACAAAAGATGATCCATAGCTGGGCCGCTCGATCGAGAACAGGACGTCAAGCGGTGCGAGGGTCTGGAACAGCACGAATTCGGACGGACCCGAGAAGACGAAGTCGACCTCGTCGAACTGAAGCGCGGTACCGGCCGCGGTGCGGTTCGAAAGCGAATAAAGCGCCAGTTCCACGCCAGTCACTTCTTGGAAAGCAGCGGCGAAGGGCGCGAACGCCTCCTCCAGCACGCCCATCCCCTCGATTCCGGTATCGGCCAACTTGAGCGGCGACGGGCAGACCTCGGCGACGTTCTGCGCTGAGACGGCGCCTGTGGCGCAGAGGGCGATTGCGGATGCGGACGCGATTCTGGTGAAGATGGTCATGGTAGCCTCCGTGTTGCGTTGCACGGCTGGTACCGGCCCAACGTAACACTGGCATGAAAGGACGTGCGGGTTCTGCATCAGGGCCTCACGACCTTCGCCGACCGAGCAATATGGCCAGAGACTCAAAAGTCGCGCAAGATTAGCTCCGTCGCGACAGCCACTTATGCCCGAAAGCCGCTTCCGACCATTTGCGTCGGACCCGTGAGGAAGCGTGACCGCGCGAGGTGCTCGCGTGTGAGCACGTGTTGCCTCTTGCGATTCCCCTGATCAAGGCGGGACTTCGAATAACCGCTTCCGCTGAACGCCACGGTTGCAACGCCGCAGTGCCGTAAGTCCGCTCCCCGCCCACCCTGTCGAATGCTTTCGCGGTCGCAGCGCAAACCGAGCACGCGCGACGAACGGCAGGAAGGTCCGCACAGCGGCCGTCGGTGGGCCGAAGTACAGAACTTGCATCGAGCCTCCCGAAGATTTCTTCGGGAGGCTTCCACCCGAGGGACTCACTGCAGCTTGGGCCAATTGCCACTTCCGCCTCGTATTGCACCATTTACTGAAAGGGGCTGGCCGGACGCCTGCCCTCTGCAGTATATATGCAGTCCTGCCGACGATCGCTTTGAGCCCAGACCGACCGCGCTGGTGATGGGTCGCTCTTCACTTTCAGTCACTATTGACGATGAACTGCCTTGTTGCCGAATGGCGCAAAGAGCGTATCCCGGACGCTCAGCGCGCGCAGTCGGCGCGACGCATGAGCGTCGCGTCGAGATCCAGCCGCTCGATCCCGATGAACTCGCCGCAGTCGCCACACCAGCCGAACTCGCCCTGGTTCAGTCGAAGCAGAGCGGCGTCGATCGCGGTCAGACGCGCGCGACGGCGTGCTTCCTGCGCGGCAGCCATCGCCTATTGCTGCATCGCGTCCATTCGGCTCAGCCGTCCGACGCTCTGCTGGTCCAACTCGACCGGCTTGCGGTCCGCCGTTGTGCCACCCGAGGCCGCGCGCAGAACTTCCGCCTCGGCCAGAATCCGGGGCCGGTAGCGATCGCGCAGTTCAGCGTCGGAAGGCGCGCTCATGCCATCACCTGGTCAGGACGATGGGCACTTTGCAGGACCGGATCATCTCCGTCGTGGTGGAGCCGATGATCAGGCTGCGGATGCGCGAATGCCCATAGGCACCCATCACCACCATGTCGAACGGCTCTTCCACGACCAGCTTTCCCAAGGCGGTTTCCGGCTGCCCGGCGACAATCCTGGTGTCGGCCTCCATCCCGGCTGCACGCAGCATCGCGCGCGCGTCCTCAAGGCCCTTGTGGGTCGCGTCGGTGGCAGTACCCACGGTGGCAACGGTCACCTGAAGGCCTTGGTAGAGCGGGGCGCGCGCAATATGGTCGACCGCCCGCATCGCCGAGGCTCCTCCGTCATAGGCCACTAATACGCGCGCTATCGGCCTGAAGGCGCGCGAGGCGACAAAAACGGGTTTCGTGCTGGCCCGAACGATGCGTTCCAGGTTCGAGCCCAGATGCCCCTTGGCGAAGTCCGCTGCCTCACCGCGCTTGCCGATCATCACCATCACGGCGCCCGCTTCCTGCGCGGCGACGGTTTCGACGATATCGCCGTGGCGCAGCCGCGTGCTGATCTCGTTCACGCCGGCCTGATCCATGATGGCGCGGGCATCCTCCAGGATGGCACGGCCCCGGTGCGTGACGAGCTTGGCCCGTTGCGCGTCCAATTCGGCCAGTTCTTCCAGCAGTGCCGTCCGCGCCCCCAGCGCGATCGAGCCGGACAGGTCCGTTCGTTCCGAGCCTTCCCGGCGGCCAAGAACATGCAGCAATTCGACTGCCCAACCGGTTCGCATGGCGACCCACGCCGCATGTTCGCACACGCTTTGCGAATAGATCGAGCCATCTACCAGTGCGATGATCTTGTCGGTCATGTTGCCCTCCCCCTCAATGCGCCGTCAGCTTGTCCGTCGCGCCCGGCTTGTCGTGGATCGCCAGCTTGTCGACGATAGTCTCGGACGCCTCGTTCATGCCCCGGATCTCGACCTCGGCGCCATCGCGGCGGAACTTCAGCACGGCCATGTCGAGCGCCTGAACCGAGGAGATGTCCCAGATATGCGCACGGCTGACGTCGATGATGACCCGCTCCGGTGCCTCCTTGAAGTCGAAGGCCGCCATGAAATCCTCGACCGAGCCGTAGAAGAGCTGTCCTTCGACCCGGTAGGTGCGCACCCGCCCGTCCGGGCTGATGTCACTGGTCACGCGGAAGAGTTGCGCGATCTTGACCGAGGCGGGCAAGCTGACCGCGGCCTCGGTCAAGACGCGGCAGAAATCCGGCGAGGCCGAACCGGAGGAGGCGAAGCTCCTGAAACAGGTGGCCGGGCTGGTGACGGCCGAGACGGCGGCGAAGAAGGCGGCGAAGGAGGCCGGAGAGGCGCTGACCGAGGCCACTCTGAAGAAATACCCCGAGCTGACCGGGGTGGAGATCCGCGCCCTCGTCGTGGATGACAAATGGCTGACTGACATTGCCGAGCTGATCGAAGCCGAGATCGAGGCGCGAACGGAGCAGCTGACCACCCGGGTGCGAGTGCTGACGGAACGGTATGGGCATACTTTGACGGAGGTGTCCGGGACTGTTGAGGCTTTGACCCTCAAGGTGTCAGAACATCTTCGCGCGATGGGCTTCGCAGAATGATGATGGAAGGACAAAATATATCAGCCGGTTGGGGTGAGCTTGAGCTTGGCGAGCTTGCAACTTTCCGGACTGGACCGTTCGGAAGCACGTTCCACAGATCGGACTACGTAGTCGGGGGCACACCGCTCATAAATCCCTCGCACATCATCGACGGAGACATTGTCCCTGATGACACTGTCACCGTTCGACCTGAGCTCGCTAAGCGGCTCAGCGTATTCGCCCTACGCGAAGGCGAAATCGTTATTGGTAGGCGGGGCGATATGGGTCGCTGTGCGGTTGTGAAGCGGCGGCATGAAGGTTTCTTGTGCGGCACAGGCTCCATGGTCGTGCGCCCCCGTCCAGGGATCAATCCCCACCTTCTGCAAGCCTTGCTATCGAGCCCAGAAATTATCGCCAGAATCGAAGAAAACTCGGTTGGCACAACCATGATCAACCTGAACCAAGGAACATTGTCGTCCCTAAGTGTAAGGATGCCGACAGAACTTGAGGAACAGGAAGCCATCGCCGAGGCGCTTTCGGATGCGGATGCGTTGATCGAGGGACTGGAGCGGCTGATCGCCAAGAAGCGGCTCATCAAGCAGGGCGCGATGCACGACCTCCTGACCGCCAAGCGTCGGCTTCCGGAGTTTTCGGGGGAGTGGGTTGAGCGAAGCTTGCGGAAGTTGCTGAAGGGCGCTCCCTCGTATGGTATAAATTCTGCGGCCTCTTCGCTTGGATCAGGAGGCCATGCCTACCTTCGGATCACAGACATTGATGAGCACGGCCAACTTCGACGAGACGGTCGTGCTGAAGTTCTGCACCCTTCTGCAAGTCTCTACTTCCTCGAACCGGAAGACATCGTTGTTGCTCGGACAGGGGCAAGCACGGGCAAATCACATAGATATCGCGGTCCGCCGGAGCACACAGTGTTTGCCGGCTTCCTCATCAAATTGACGGCGGCACCCGAAAATGTGGTTCCTGGCTATCTTTTCCAATTTATGCAGACGGAATCATACTGGGCTTGGATCAAGGAAAACTCCGCGCGCAGCGGCCAGCCGGGGATCAATGGGCAACAGTTGTCAGGGCTCACCTTGGCTCTGCCGGAGAATGTTGACGAACAGAGGGCCATAGCAACAGTCCTCGAAGACATGGATGCCGAGATCGAGGCCCTCGAAACCCGCCTCGAAAAAGCGCGGCAGGTGAAGGAGGGCATGATGCAGAACCTTTTGACCGGACGGATCAGGCTGGTCTGACGACATTTCACGAGTAGACTTCCGGACGGGGACAGGGGGCATGAGCATGATCGGCGAGGCGGAACGAAAGGCCCAGAACAGGGTCATCGCCCTTCTGACCGACAGCAGCACCGGCCTCGGCTGGCGCTACCTCGGCGACTGGCAGAAGCGGGTCGGCAACGCCAACATCGAGGAGGAGCTGCTCCGCCCCTGGCTCCTCTCCCGCGGCTACGCGCCCGAGATCGTCACCCGCGCCGTCGCCCTTATGAAGCGCGAGGCCCGGATGGAGGGCGTGAAGCTCTACGAAGCCAACAAGGCCTTCTACGACATGCTCCGCTATGGCGTGGCTGTCGCCCCCGGCCCGGGCGAGGCCCCGGTGACGGTGCATTTTGTGGACTGGTCCACCCCCTGCGCCAACGACCTCGGCGTCGCCGAAGAGGTCGCGGTGAAGGGCAAGGATGCCAAGGCCTGGAACAAGCGCCCCGACCTCGTGCTCTACATCAACGGCATCGCCCTGGGAGTCGTCGAGCTGAAGAAGTCCACCGTCGGCGTCGGCGAGGGCATCCGCCAGACCCTCGACAACCAGCGGCCGGAGTTCATCCGGCATTTCTTCACCACGGTGCAGATCACCTTTGCCGGCAACGACAGCGAGGGGCTGCGCTACGCCCCGATCCAGACACCGCAGCCCTACTGGCTGGCCTGGAAGGAGGAGAGCGAGATCACCGCGCGCCTCGACCGGGACGTGTGTCAGATGATGGCGCCGGACCGGTTCCTCGAGCTGATCCACGACTTCACCCTGTTCGACGCCGGCATCAAGAAGATCGCCCGCGTAAACCAGTATTTCGGCGTGAAGGCGGCGCAGGAACGCGTGCGCGCCCATGAAGGCGGGATCATCTGGCAGACCCAAGGGTCGGGCAAGAGCCTGATCATGGTCATGCTGGCGCGCTGGATCAGGGAGCACCACCCGGACGGCCGCATCCTGATTGTGACCGATCGCAAGGAACTGGACAGCCAGATCGAGGACGTCTTCGGCAACATCGGCGACAAGGTGCGCCGTGCCCGCAGCGGCAGCGACCTGATGGCGGCGCTCGCCGATCCGGGCGACCGCATCGTCTGCTCCCTCGTCCACAAGTTCGGCAAGCGGGAAGAGGGCGAGCTGGGCGATCTGATTTCCGACATCCAGAACGCCAACATCGGCGCGCCGGTGGGCGACTTCTACGTCTTCATCGACGAGGCGCACCGGACCCAGTCGGGCAAGCTGGCCCGGGCCATGCGGAAGGTCCTGCCGGGCGCCATGTTCATCGGCTTCACCGGGACGCCGCTGCTGCGATCGGACAAGGCGTCGTCGTTGGAGACCTTCGGCCCCTACATCGGGAAGCCCTATCGCTTTGACGAAGCAGTCGAGGACGGTGTGGTGCTCGACCTGCGCTATGAGGCCCGGGACATCGACCAACGCATCAGTGCCCCCGAGAAGATCGACGCTTGGTTCGAGGCAAAGACGAAAGGCCTTACCCCCGTCGCGAAGGCGGCACTGAAGCAGCGGTGGGGCACCCTTCAGCGGGTCTTGTCGAGCCGCGACCGCCTCGAGCAGATCGCCAACGACATCATCCTCGACATGGAGATGAAGCCGCGGCTCCAGGCAGGCACAGGCAACGCGATGCTTGTGGCAGGCTCGATCCCGGAGGCCTGCAAGTTCTTTGAGGTGCTCCGCAAGTCAGGATCGGTACTCGCCGACAAATGCGCCATCGTCACTTCCTACAAGCGGGCTGCGCCGGAGATCACCGGTGAGGAAACCGGTATGGGCGAGACCGAGAAGCAGTACGTGCATCGGGTCTACACGGACCTCCTCGGCGACAAATCCGAAGAGGACTACGAGGAAAAGGCCTTGCGGCTCTTCAAGAAAGAGCCCGGACGAATGAAGCTCCTGATCGTTGTCAGCCGGCTGCTGACCGGGTTCGACGCGCCGACCGCGACCTACATCTACATCGACAAGCAGATGCGCGATCATGGCCTGTTCCAGGCGATCTGCCGGGTGAACCGGCTCGACGGGGACGACAAGGATTTCGGCTACATCGTCGACTACAAGGACCTCTTCCGGAATATCGAGAGCGCCGTCGAGGACTACACCTCCGAGGCCTTCGATGCCTTCGAGAAAGAGGATGTCGAGGGGTTGATCAGCGATCGCGCGGACCAGGCACACAACGACCTTGTAACTGCACGCGATGCGTGGCTTGGCCTGATGGATGCCGTGGAGCAACCGAAGGGCGACGACGAGATCTTCGCGTATTTCTCAAGCCCCCAGGGCATCGAGAACGATCCGGAGGCCGAGGACAAGGCGCGGCGCAGACAGGCCCTCAACATGATCGCCGGACGGTACGCCCGCGCCTACGCCAATGTCGCCTCCGAACCCGAAGGGTCCGGTTTCAACGATCTCGAACTCGCCGGGTATCGCAACGAGGTCGAACAGGCCATTGGCATCCGGGACGCGGTTCGCCTGCACAGCGGCGACGCGGTGGACATGAAGCTCTACGAGCCCGCCATGCGGCATCTCATCGACAACTACATCCGTGCCGACGACTCTCAGGTCATCTCGCACCTCGACGACATCAGCCTGATCGACTTGATCGAGAGCAAGGGTGCCTCTGCCGAGGATGACCTGCCCGCGAGGTCGAAGCAGAAAAAGGAGAATGTCGCGGAGGCGATCGAGAACAACGTCCGGAAGCTGATCACCGACGAGACACCCGTCAATCCGCGGTTCTACGAAAGGATGTCGGAGCTTCTCACCGACTTGATCAGACAGCGGCGGGACGATGCCATCGCTTATGCGGAATATCTGGAGCGGATCGCTGCCCTCGTGAAGCACATCAAGGCCGGCCACGGCAGGCAGTATCCGCCGTCAATGGACACACCCGGGAAGAAGGCGCTGTTCGACAACTTGGATGGGGATGAAGGATTGGCGATTTCTGTTGACGCGGCTCTTCGCGCGACCACTCCGCATGGGTGGCGCGGCCATCCCATGAAGGAGAAGAAGGTCAGGCGCTGCCTGGAGGCGACGTTGGCCGACGACGCCAGCGTGGAGCGGATCATGGAGATCCTGAAGCATCAGCATGAGTATTGAAAACCTCACGATCGGCGGCACGCAGGTCGAGGTTCACCGGAAGAAGATCAAGAACCTTCACATCGGGGTATACCCTCCGGATGGACGGGTCCGTGTTGCAGCGCCCGATGGCATCAGCACGGATGCAATCAGGACCGCAGTTCTCACCCGCATGGATTGGATCAGGCGGAGGCAATCAAGGTTCCTGGCCCAGGAACGGCAATCTGTGCGCCGCTACGTCTCTGGGGAGACCCACTACGTTTTCGGTCGCGCCCTGCGGCTGACTGTGGATGAGTGGGACAAGACGGTTCACAGGATTTCCTTGGAAGGGAGAGATCGCCTTCGTCTTTCGGTGCCGTCCGACAGCACATCCGAGAATCGCCGGACGTGGATCAAGAACTGGCGTCGCACAGAGTTGCGCGCGCTGGCCGCTCCGAAGCTTGAAACGTGGGCCTCCATTTTGAAGGTCGCCCCAACCTTCTGGGGCATACGGGAGATGAGAACCAAGTGGGGGAGCTGCAATCCGAAGACGGGCAGGATCTGGTTGAATCTTGAGCTGTCCAAGAAGCCGGTCGAGGCGATTGATTACGTCCTCCTTCACGAACTGGCGCATCTGATCTCGCCGCAACACGACGAGCGCTTTATCGCGACGTTGGACGCGCATATGCCTCGGTGGCGCCAGATCCGATCAGAGCTCAATGCGTTTCCGCTTTCATCATGGTGCGAATAGCTTGGGCTGGAGACCGCCGGAACATCCTTCCTTGTCGGAGCCGCCTTTCCCAGACGGTCCCCGGTGAAGGAAGGCTGGTCGCGTGAAGCGCGCTTCCCCGTCAAATACTTTGGGGGTGTCCGCAAACCGTGTTGGTTCGCTTGGTCTTCAGTTATCCTTGCTCGCTGCGCACTGCACCATGGCACGCGCGCTGCGCGGAGACCTCGGGCGCGCTGCGCAGCACGCGCCGCTCCGGGGCCCCGGCGCGCATCGCACGTCGCGTTGCTCGACGACGCCATGTGGCGGGACGGCCGCAGGCTCGGGGCGCAGGGTAGCCGCCGGGCCTAATGCGGAACGAACATCCAGCCGCCATCGCTGGCAGAGCGCACAACTCCCATCGAGCTCAGCTCTGCAAGGTTCTGTTTGCAAACCGCGGGTGCCAGGCCGGTCACCGCCGCAACTCGCGCCTCGGACAACGCCTGGCGCTCGCGGATATAGGCATCGACCAACAATACCAGAATGCGTTCGCGCTCCCCGAGTTGCGGCTCGTCCGGCGCCTCTTCGCCCTGAGATTTTCCTCTGCACCAGAGGTAAAGCTTCTTCATGCGTTCCACGATCGCCTCGGCCGATTTCAGGCCCTTGTCGATGTTGCCCAGGACGAGGCCGGCCGCCGCGAGGATGCCGATGACTTCGGCTCCGGTCAGGCCGCGCTGGGACACGCTCGGACGCTCCCACTCCGGGAAGAGATGGGCGGTCTGCGCGATCTCGCGGCGCAGTTCCTGTGCCGATACGGGGTCTTCATCGTCGTTCATTTCGACCGTCCAATCGAATGTAAGCCTGCGAGCCGTTGCGCGATGAGCTGAAGGACTTCGAGCTCGTCCGACTCCCGAAGATCCCGCACGATCCGGCTGGAAATCTCATCTTCGAAACTTGCGAGTTGCCCGGGTGCAAGTTTTCCTGATCGCGCGACCAAAGCGAGGCCGGTGAGCTCGCCGAGACTTCGCGCGGCCAGCGCCTTGAGACGCGGGGACAGGTCCTCGTGATGCCCGCCTGTCCTGGCGTCGATGGAGTCGAATATCCCCGTCCATTTTCCGGGCTCACCGGGGTCCAATTCCAAGTCTTGGAGTACAAGGTTGACCCTGTCAAAGATCTCATTCGACCAGATGGCCTGCTGCACGTCGTCGAAACCGGCGCGGTCCGCCTCAGATAGACGGAATTGATGCTCCAGATAGAACCTCACCACGTCTGCACGTGTCGCGAACCACGGGTGCGAGGGTCGCAGAGGCGCGCCGTCCATGTGCCGGAGCAGGGTGCGCAAGCCCGATGCCATTGGCCCGCCGTCGCCGCCTTTTTCGCAAGCCTCCAGGAACAGGTAGGTCGACGACCAGAACCGGTATCGCAGCATCCAGCCCTCAGTCTCGACGTCCGCACCGTCGATAACGCCCCGCGCCGCGAAAGAGAAAACGTCCGGGGCAAATTCGTCGATTTCGTGCCTGTCGGAGGAGGGCAGCAACAGGCGAGCCCACCGGCCATCCCGGGCGGTCGCGACATTCCAGATCGAGTTGCTTTCCGCCCCGTAGCGCAGTTCGGAAATCTCGGCGCCCGCAGGCGGCTCCGCCCCCGCGATCTCCATGGGGAGGAATTCGTGTCCATGCGTCTCGACATAGCTGTGACCGATCTCGTGCAGGACAATTGCATCGGCGGTCGACCACATGATCGACCGGGTTACGGCCGGATTCAGTAGGTAGGCCAGCAGGTATAGCTCCGCCTGGAATGCTATCGGCTTCCCGACATTGAAGGCGGACAGCGCAAGCACGGCCGCCGCGGCCACAGGGGCATAAGGTTTCTCGCGTGTGGCGAAGACGTTGAACAGAACGGCATTGAAGAAATCGCCCGCGTTCAATGCAACGAGATGGCCGCCCTCCAGCGCAAGGCAGCTGGTCGCACCGCCATCGACCACCGCAATTTCCGGGCACTCCGGGAATTCCGCAGCAAGTTGAAAGTTGGGCCCGCGTCGCGGCAGTTCTTTCTTCAGCGATGCGGGGTAGTCGGACAGACCCTGTGAGAGAGATGTGAGCATCTGTCGGCGCAGCGGATCTGACAGGGTTTGCAGACACTTCTCCGCGCAGTCCGAAGCTGCCTGGCGGGACCCCAGCGCGAAAAACTCGCCGACGGTTGCCAATCGATCGCCCACTTCCGCCTCTGTTGCAGCGTCCAGTATCGCCCATGATACAACAGTGGCGAAACGAAGCCAGTGCGATCAGCTTGCGGGCCTTTCCAATTGCGCGACGGTTCGGCCGTGAAAAGGCGAAGCGAACCAACACGGTTTGCGGACACCACCAATTCTTTTCCGACCCAAGCTTGTTGTCTCCTCGCGATAGGAACGCAACTGCAATCCCACTACGGTGATCTCGCCCACCCTGAACGGCAATTGACGCTCGCCATTACGGCTTCACGAAGCGCGAAAAGTTCAGGCCGAAATTTTCTTCAATCAACTCGCTTCCTGTTCCTGGGGGCCGGCCAATATCCGTTGCGAGGGCAGGGAAGTGCCCTTCTGCGACCGTTATGGTCACCCACGGAATGGAGGAGCGTCGTGCCCCGCGATTTTCTGTCAATACCCGGACACGCCACCTTTCTCGTCGAGAACGCGGAGGCGCTCTGCTGCGCGTCCGAACTCCTCGGCGGGAAGAAAGCCGAACGCCGAACTCGTCGACTGATCAACGAGGTCGGCATGGCCGCGCCGATGACCCAGTGGCTCCGCCGGGAACTCGACGCGCTCGAGGATCTGCTCGCGCTGCGTCATGTCGACGATTTCGACCGCGAGGAAGCGGAGTATTTCGCGATGATCGATCCCGCCAGCCCGGTCGTTGAGGAGATCTGTCTGCTGCTCGATGGATTGCGGGATGCGCGCAAAGCGACGGTCGCCTTCGCTACATGAGCTGCGCCATGAGATGCAGGTGCCCGAGGTGCGCCAGTTCCGGCACACAGAAGACCCGAACGCCAACAACATCAGGAGATGAAAATGGCTCTCGACCTTCACCGCAAACCCAAGTCGATCGAGGACATCGCCGCGGAGGCGCTCGCCGCCCGACGCAGGCTCCGGTCCGCGACACGACTCGCCCAGGAGCATCTGCCCCCGTCTGCGCGATCCGCGCTCGACCGGGTCCTGCAACTTCCGGACACCGAGATATTCACGCCCCGGGAACTGGCTTCCGCGAGCGCGCTACTTGTCGAGCTGAAGCAGATCGTCGCGCAGGCCGGCGGTGTCCCGGTCACGCGGAACACCGAGGACGGCCACCCCTATCTCGTGGGCAGCACAGAGGCGAGCCGGTGCGTGCAGGTCGTCGTCGAGACCCTGACCGATCTGCTGCACAGGGCATGGATGGTCAGCGACAGGCTCACGGCCGAGGCGGCCATCGCGTGGAACTGGGCGATGCTTGTGAGAGAGGCAGGCAGCGGCAGATCGCAGCCGGCCCAGTGAGGGCAGGATTGCCCGCACGGGTATGTTCTTCCGCGTAGGTGACGCACCCACCTGAGGTTCGTCATGTCTGAGAGGTCGCGGATGCTCCGCGGCCTCTCGCTTCATCATCGGGCTGCTCCGTGTTCGCAAGCCACCGTGCTGCAAGGGCTGCCGCCTTGGCATAGCTGCGGTCGCCATGGATCAACATCAGGCAATTCGCCCCCTCCATCAGCAGCATCAACTCGCGTGCCCGCATCTCTGGCTCAGGTGTGCCGAGATCTCTAAGACGCTCCGCCAGCCAGTCCTCGACCGTGCGCTTGTGGGTCCGGGCGACCGTTCGCGCCGGGTGACCCGGCAGATCCGCCAGTTCCATTGCAAGCCGGGTATAGCCCGACCCGAGCCAGCGCGGACGAGCGGCCCAGCGCTCGAGCCCGCCGAAAATCGCCTCGATCAGTTCGGTCTCGGAGACGGCCGAATCGCCCCATTCGCGAATGAGGGCGAGGGCTTCTCCCTCGTGACGGGCCAGTAGTTCGCCCAGCAGTGCGTCCTTGCTTTCGAAGTGCTGGTAAACAGTGCGCTTCGTCACGCCGGAGCCCTCGGCCACGGCGTCCATGCTGACACGCCCGAATCCTTGGCGATAGAACAATCTGTAAGCGACCTCGAGAATCCGGGCGTGCGTGACCTCCCCCGAGCGTCCCATGGGACGAGAGTATACTGCACAGGAAATTTACCAAACGGCTTTCCGGGCGCATAATCACATTGTCAAATTCGCGCGGAGGCGGCCGCAATGCATGGCATTCACAGAGCGCGACGCGCGATCGGTTGCGCGGTGATCACCACTCTGGCCAGTCTCTCCGCGCCGGCGGCACAGGGTGTGTTCACAGAGCCAAGCCCTCTGGAAATCGCGGCCCCGATGATGCAGATGCCGCTTCCGGTTCTGGTGCAACTTGTGGCCGGCTGGGTCGCTGCCGACCTGGGCTTGCCGCTGCCCACAGACCTGCCCCGCGTGGCCTTCGCGGACGCGGTCACGATGGATGCGGTGCGACGTGCCGCGGAGGCAGGTCCCTACGTCAACGCGGCTCACGGAACACATCCGGTCGCGCTCTACGACACCCGCAGTCGAACGATCTTCCTGCCCCTGGGTTGGACAGCGCGGTCGAGCGCAGAGGTTTCGATCCTGGTGCATGAGATCGTGCACCATTTCCAGCAACTCTCGGGGGAACGCTTCGCCTGCCCGGCGGCACGCGAGAAATTGGCTTACGAGGTACAGGAGCGCTGGCTGGTTGCCCACGGCGAGAGCCTGACGGCGACGCAGGGGATCGACCCGATGTTCCTGCTCGTCGCAACGAACTGCCTGCCCTGAGGAAGCCGGGCTTGCGAATACGTAGGCCGCGCCGTTCAAACGGGCTTCCGAACGCTGTCTGGTCGACGCCACAGACACGATAATCCCGTGATCGCGGCCTGCAGGCCACCTACGCGGCCCCAAACCTTCAATCAGAAGAGGAAAACGCCCGCAAAGGGGCCGATGTGCAAACTATGCCCCTCAAAATGGTCAATCTTTCCCGAAAATGTGCAGACTATGGTGGCGGTTACACAAGCCGACCCGCCTCGCTCAGGCGCATTTCGAATGGCCGCAGGCGCCGCAGGTCATGCAGCCCTCGATCATGCGCATCTCGTAGGCGCCGCAGGCCGGGCAGGACGGGCCGCGGCCGCCCATGGCCGCCACCCTGGCCTTGGGGTCCGCCTTCAGCCCAAGTCCTTCGCCTTCGATGAAGCCGATCGCGATCAGATGGCGCTCTATCACGCCGCCGATCGCCGCCAGGATCGAGGGGATGTATTTTCCGTTCATCCAAGCACCGCCGCGCGGGTCAAAGACGGCCTTGAGTTCCTCGACCACGAAGGACACGTCGCCACCGCGTCGGAACACGGCCGAGATCATCCGCGTCAGCGCCACGGTCCAGGCGAAATGCTCCATGTTCTTCGAGTTGATGAAGACCTCGAACGGGCGGCGGTGGCCGGCGATGATGATGTCGTTGATGGTGATGTAGAGCGCATGTTCGCTGTCGGGCCATTTGACCTTGTAGGTCTGCCCTTCCAGCGCGGCGGGGCGGTCCAGCGGCTCTGACAGGTAGACCACCTCTGCCTCGGAGCTGTTCGGGGCCTGCTCGTGAACCTCGCCGGGGGCCGCGTCGGACTTTTCGGATACCGCCAGCACCGACCCCGTGACCTCGTTCGGCCGGTAGGTCGTGCAGCCCTTGCAGCCCATGCCCCAGGCGGCAAGGTAGACGTCCTTGAACTCCTCGAAGCTGATATCCTCGGGGCAGTTGATCGTTTTGGAAATCGACGAGTCGACCCATTTCTGCGCCGCCGCCTGCATCTGCACATGGTCGAGCGGCGGCAGGGTCTGAGCGTTGACGAAGTGGTCGGGCAGCGGTGCGTCGCCCTTCAGGTCGCGCCACATCTGCACTGCGTAATCCACCACCTCTTCCTCGGTCCGGCTGCCATCGGGCTGCAGCACCTTGCGGGTGTAGGCGTAGGCAAAGACGGGTTCGATGCCCGATGACACGTTGCCCGCATAAAGGCTGATCGTGCCGGTGGGCGCTATCGACGTCAGCAGCGCGTTGCGGATGCCATGGGTGCGGATCGCATCACGAACATCGTCGTCCATTGCGCGCATCGTGCCCGAGGCGAGGAATTTCTCGGCCTCGAACAGAGGAAAAGCGCCCTTCTCCTTGGCCAGATCGACCGACGCGAGGTAGGCCGCTCGCGCGATCTGACGCATCCAGTCTTCGGTCTGGCTCGCCGCCGCCTCGGATCCGTAGCGCAACCCCAGCATCAGCAGCGCGTCGGCAAGACCGGTGACGCCCAGCCCGATGCGGCGCTTCGCCTGCGCCTCCGCCAGTTGTTGCGGCAGCGGGAAGCGGCTGGCGTCGACCACGTTGTCCATCATCCGCACCGCGACGCGGACGATTTCGTCCAGCGCGGCCGGGTCCAGTTGCGCATCCGCGTCGAACGGGTCGGTTACCAGTTTCGCAAGGTTGATGGACCCCAACAGGCAGGCGCCATAGGGCGGCAGGGGCTGTTCGCCGCAGGGATTGGTCGCTGCGATGGTCTCGCAATAGGCCAGGTTGTTCGCGGCGTTGATCCGGTCGATGAAGATCACGCCCGGCTCGGCATAATCATAGGTCGCGCGCATGATCCGGTTCCACAGATCGCGCGCCTGAACCGTTTTGTAGACCTTGCCCTCGAACACCAACTCCCACGGCCCGTCGCCCTTTACGGCATCCATGAAAGGATCGGTAACGAGAACCGAGAGATTGAACATGCGCAGTCGCGCCGGATCCTGCTTGGCAGCGATGAAGTCCTCGATATCCGGGTGGTCGCAACGCATCGTGGCCATCATTGCGCCGCGGCGGCTTCCCGCCGACATGATGGTTCGGCACATCGCGTCCCAGACATCCATGAAGCTGAGCGGACCGGAGGCATCGGCGGCCACGCCCCGCACCTCGGCCCCGCGGGGGCGGATCGTCGAGAAGTCATAGCCGATTCCACCGCCCTGCTGCATGGTCAGCGCGGCCTCTTTCAGCATCTCGAAGATGCCGCCCATGCTGTCGGGGATCGTGCCCATGACGAAGCAGTTGAACAGCGTCACGCTACGGTCGGTGCCCGCACCTGCAATGATCCGCCCGGCCGGAAGATAGCGGAAATCCTCGAGCGCGTGATAGAAGCGCTCTTCCCACGCTGCCGGGTCGGCCTCGACCGAGGCGAGCGCGCGGGCGATGCGGCGCCAAGTATCCTCGACCGTGGAGTCGATCGGCGTGCCGTCGGCGGCCTTCAGCCGGTATTTCATGTCCCAGATCTGTTCGGCAATCGGGGCGGAGAAGCGGGTCATCGGCAGGCCTCGCGCGCGGAGTGTGGCGGAACTGGTGGTGGGTGGCGGGGCAACCACAATAGGTCGGGGCCCCTGCACGGTCAACGTCGTTGACTCGGCCGATGCGCCCGCCATAGTGGGCCAAATGGGGCGGCCCGCCCTGCCTGATGACCTGCAGTGCGGAACATTCATGTCGCAGCCAAAGACTGCCGCCGAAACGAAGCCCTGGCTTGCGACCGACGCGAAGCCCTTCGTGCGCATCCAGAACGTCACAAAGAAGTTCGGTGACTTCACCGCCGTCCACGACGTCAGCCTGGATATCTACAAGGGCGAGCTGTTCTGTCTGCTCGGCGGCTCTGGCTGCGGCAAGTCCACGCTTCTGCGGATGTTGGCGGGGTTCGAGGCGCCGACCGAAGGTCGGATCGAAATCGACGGGCAAGACATGTCCCGGATCGCGCCCTACGACCGGCCAACGAACATGATGTTCCAGTCCTACGCCCTGTTCCCCCACATGACGGTCGAGGCGAATGTCGCCTATGGCCTGCTGCGCGGCGGGATGAAGAAGGCGGAGGCAATGGACCGCGTGGCCGAAATGCTGAAGATGGTGCAGTTGACGCAGTTTGCAAAGCGCAAGCCGCACCAGCTGTCCGGCGGCCAGCGGCAGCGCGTTGCCTTGGCGCGCAGCCTTGTGAAGCAGCCGAAGCTGCTGCTGCTCGACGAGCCGCTCGGCGCGCTCGACAAGAAGCTGCGCGAGGAAACGCAGTTCGAGCTTCTGCGCATTCAAGAAACGCTGGGCATCACCTTCATCGTCGTAACGCACGATCAGGAAGAAGCCATGACGCTGTCCACTCGCATCGGGGTGATGGATGCGGGCGAGATCGTACAGGTGGGCGAGCCAACCGAGATCTATGAACATCCGAAGTCGCGATATGTCGCGGATTTCATTGGCTCGGTGAACATGTTCGAGGGCCGTGTGAGCGTTGACGAGCCCGATTACATCCACATCGACTCACCCGAGGCCGGGAGAGAGATCCATATCGGCCACGGTGTCCCATGCCGGCTGAACCAACAGATGTGGTATGCCATCCGCCCTGAGAAGGTGCGTCTGAGCCGCGAGAAACCCGAAGATGTGCACAACGTCTTTCGCGGCGTTGTCGAAGAAGTCGGCTATATGGGCAGCCTGTCGATCTATCGGGTCCGCCTGTCCAGTGGAAAGATCATCAGTGCGACCCGGGCGAATGTGTCGCGGCAGGACGCGGACGCCCTGACCTGGGATGAAGAGGTCTGGGTCAGCTGGGGCGACACCTCTGGCGTGGTTCTGTCGCAATGATGCGCGCGATTGAGGCCGTGCCGCCCCTGCGCTGGACGGCCGATTGGCTGCGGCATCGGGGCCTGTCGGGCCGGGCGCTGGTGATCGCCGTGCCGCTGCTGTGGCTGCTGGTCTTCTTCCTGATCCCGTTCCTGGTGGTCGCAAAGATCAGTTTTTCCGAGGCGATGATCGCCCGGCCGCCCTATTCACCGCTGGCGGAATGGGACGGGCTGCGCGTCACGCTCAACCTCAATCTCGAGAATTACGCCTATCTCTGGAACGATGCGCTCTACACGAACGCCTATCTGTTCTCGATCCGCGTCGCCTTCATCTCGGCCACAGCCGCACTGCTGATCGGCTATCCGATCGCCTATTACATCGCCCGCAGCCCAGAGCCCCGGCGCACCTTCTTGTTGACGCTGGTGATCCTGCCGTTCTGGACCAGCTTCCTGCTGCGGGTCTATGCATGGCAGGGCTTTCTGCGCTCGAACGGGGTAATCAACAACTTCCTGATCTGGGCCGGTGTGATCGACACGCCGATCGTGATGCTGCAGACCAACTTTGCGGTCTACATCGGCATCGTCTACACCTATCTGCCGTTCATGATCCTGCCGCTTTACGCGAACCTCGTGAAGCTGGACGACTCGCTGCTCGAGGCGTCGGCGGATCTGGGCGGGAAGCCGATGGCGACGTTCTTCTACGTCACCCTGCCGCTGTCGATGTCCGGCGTCATTGCGGGCTTCATGCTGGTCTTCGTGCCGGCTATCGGGGAATTCGTGATCCCGGAACTGCTGGGCGGCCCCAACACGTTGATGATCGGCCGGGTGCTGTGGAACGAGTTCTTCAGCAATCGTGACTGGCCGGTCGCATCCGCCGTGGCCATCGCGATGCTTGTGGTCCTGGTCATCCCGATCATGCTGCTCAGAAACGCGCAGGCCCGCGCCGAGGAGGCGAACCGATGAGACGCGGCTGGTTCCTGCCGGTGGTGGCGACCCTCGGCTTCATCTTCCTCTATGCGCCGATTCTGTCGCTGATCATCTTCAGCTTCAATGAAAGCCAGCTGGTTACGGTCTGGGGGGGATTTTCAACCAAGTGGTATGGAGAGCTTTTCCGCGATCCGCAGATCCTCGGCGCGGCATGGATCAGTTTGAAGGTTGCCTTCATCAGCGCGACCGTCGCGGTGATTCTGGGCACCCTGACCGCGTATGTGCTGATGCGCTTCGGCCGCTTCCGCAGCCGCGCGCTGCTGACCGGGATGGCCACCGCGCCGCTGGTGATGCCCGAGGTCATCACCGGTCTGTCACTGCTGTTGATGTTCGTGGGGCTGGAGCAGCTGATCGGCTGGCCCGCCGGTCGTGGCATGACGACGATCATCATCGCGCACATTACTTTCTGCATGGCCTTCGTGGCGGTGGTGGTGCAATCGCGCCTGGCCGGGATGGACCAGAGCGTGGAAGAGGCCGCACAGGATCTGGGCGCGCGGCCGGTCCGGGTGTTCTTCGACATCACGCTGCCGATCATCGCGCCCGCCCTCGTCGCGGGCTGGCTTCTGGCCTTCACGCTCTCGCTGGACGATCTTGTGATCGCCAGCTTCGTGACTGGCCCCGGCGCGTCGACCCTGCCGATGGTGATCTTCTCGAAGGTGCGCCTGGGCGTCAGTCCGGACGTGAACGCGCTTGCCACCATCATCATCGGACTGGTGTCGATCGGCGTCGGCATCGCGATGTGGCAGATGAGCCGGTCGATGCATCGAAACGGGCGTTGACCGCGTGATCTGGGGCTTCGATGGGCACCGTGTGTCTTCACCATTCGTTTGATCATATCCGGTTTACGATAGATCCCTGACCGGCTAGGCTGCCGAAAAACAAGGAGTCCACGGGAGAATGACCATGAAATCCAAACTGATCGTTGCGCTGGCCGCAACGTCGCTGGCCGCACCAGCGATCGCACAGGACGTGGTGAACGTCTACAACTGGTCGGACTACATCGCCGACGACACCATCGAGAAGTTCGAGGCCGAGACTGGCATTCGGGTCGTCTACGACGTCTACGACAGCAACGAGGTGCTGGAAGCGAAGCTTCTGGCCGGCAATTCCGGCTACGACATCGTCGTCCCCACCTCCAGCTTCCTGCGCCGCCAGATCGCGGCGGGCGTGTATGCACCGCTCGACTACGACAAGCTGCCCAATGCCGAAGGGCTTGACCCCGAACTGATGGAGCGGGCCGCCGGGTACGACGAAGGCAATGCCCATGCGGTGATTTACATGTGGGGCACCAACGGCATCGGCTACAACGTCGAGGCGGTGCGCGACCGGCTTGGCGAGGATGCACCGGTCGAAAGCTGGGATCTGATCTTCGACCCCGAGAATGCGGCGAAGCTGGCAGATTGCGGGATCACGATCCTCGACAGCCCGACCGAAATCCTGCCGATCACGCTGAATTACCTTGGTTATTCTCCGCTCAGCACCGATGAGGGCGAGCTTGAGGAAGCCGCTGCGGTGATCGAGGCGATCCGACCGCACGTCCGCTACTTCCACTCCTCGCAGTATATTTCGGACCTGGCGAATGGCGAGGTCTGTGTGTCGATCGGGTGGTCTGGGGATGTGTTCATCGCGATGGATCGGGCCGCGGAGGCGGAGACCGGTGTCGAGGTGGGCTATTCGATCCCGGAAGAAGGCACGCTGATCTGGTTCGACATGATGGCGATCCCGGCCGACGCGCCGAACCCCGAGGCGGCGCACGCGTTCATCAACTTCGTGCTGCAGCCCGAGATCATGGCCGACATCACCAACTACGTCTACTACCCCAACGCGGTGCCGGCCTCGAACGAGATGATCGAACAGGAGATCATCGAGGACCCCAGCATCTATCCGCCCGCGGAGGTGCTGGAGCGGCTGTTCTCGGCCCCGACCTACGACCCCCGCACCGACCGGATCATCACTCGCCTGTGGACCCGGGTGCGCACCGGCCAGTGATGCCAACTATCTGACCCAAAAGCAAAACCCGGCGCATTGTGCCGGGTTTTCGCATTTCTGGCCAAGCGCTGCGGCGGGTGCTAGGTTGCTCGTACAGGGCCTGACCGCGAAGGGAACGGATGATGGGAATCGAAAGCCTGCTGGTGATGCTGCTGGTCGGTCTGGTGGCCGGGTGGCTGGCCGGACAGATCGTGACGGGGGGCGGTTTCGGCCTTCTGGGCAACATGGTCGTGGGCGTCGTGGGGGCGTTTCTGGCGGGGGTGATCCTGCCGGTGATCGGCTTCATGCCGGGGGGTGGAATCCTGGCCGCGATAATCCACGCGACGCTTGGCGCGGTGATCCTGCTTGTGCTGATCCGGCTGGTGAAGCGGGCCTGAGGACCGAAATCCGACGTTCACGTGCATCCGGCGTGCATATTGCGTGCATACGGTGATGCGCACCTTGCCTTCAAGTGCCGGAATCTCTCGTGTTCTCCAGAGACTTGGCAGAAACTCGCAGACTATAGCAGATATGCTATATGGAAAATTCACTATGCCAGCCCCGCGTCGATGACGCGGGAACATTCGTCCACCAGCCAGGCGAAGTAATCGACCTCCAGCGAGTCGCCGGTCAGCATCAGGGCGGACAGGAATCGCAGCTTGGCGGTCGCCTCGGCCAGCGTGGCAGGGGGTGTTTCCAGCGCCTCGGCCTCGATCCTGGACAGGGTGTCGGCGGCGCGGGCGGCTGCGGCCTCCAACGCCTCGATCCGGGTGGTGTCGCGGGGGGACAGGTTGCCGGCGATGCGGCGCGCCGCGACCGGGCCGTCGGCCTGTCCCGACCGATGCAAGAGCGACATGGCGCGGCGGAAATCGGAAAAGCCGGGCGGCAGCGGGGCTACGCGGGGGGCGGCGCGGTCGGCCAGCAGCGCGTCAATTAGCGGGTCGGTCTCGGCCAGCGCGCGCGCCTCGGCCCGGCGGGCGGCAAGGCGCAGGGCGCGGTCGCGCAGACGGTTGATCCGGGCCTGTCGGGATTCGGCGCAGGCGTGGGCGGCGAGCAGCGCAGACAGGCTGGTGGCGGGGCGGTCAATGCAGGCGATGGCGCTCATTCAGCCCCCTTCCCGGCGCAGGGTCAGAATCGCACCGGACCTTCTGGTTCAGGGGACAAGTTACGAGACGAACCGGGCCGGAATTGGGATGAATTATGGAAAATTTGCCGCAGGTGTGAAGGAAGGGTTAACCATGGCGTGCGTCCGATCGTGGCAGGCCCACCCTTTCCTCACTCGCGGGAGATCCTAGCAAGCGTACTCGAAATGTCGCGTTCGCTCGGTGCTGAGGGTAGTTCCTCGCCGACTGCATAGTGCATTCGCAGCTTGCCTCGAATCAGGACCGGCAACTCACCTTGAAGGAACCTTGCCTTTGCGTCAGGCTTCACGCCGAGCGCCCGGGTAAGATCAACAAAACGACTATCTAGATCAATAATGTAGTGACCAGTCGATTGAGAAGTAGCGAACATCAAGTCACTTAGCGTTAATTCTAGGAGGCTCGCAGCGAGTCGAACTTCTATGTGGATTCGATTTTCGACAAGGCTGACCTGTGCCGCTAACTCTTTAGAATGCTCTCCAGGTTCTGGAGAATATCCAACATATCTGTGTTGATCCTTGACGGTTGTGACAAGCTGATCGCTGGTTCCGGCTTCTATAGAAACAAGCACTTCCATTCCATTCAGCCGAATAACCTCATCATACTCGAGGTCAGGGTATTGCATGTTCAAATTCGGCGTCAGCGCATGCCACGCGGGATAAAGAAAAATACGCGTTCTTCCATCTTGGCTCCTCGCCCAGGAAAACCTGTTACCGACAATACGCCACATCACCGCCCCCGTCGCGCCTTCCCGCCCCGCATGCCGCCGCGGCCGCCGGTTGAGCGGCCCCTCGCGGCGCCGGCGGCTTCGACTGCTTCCTCGACCGCCGATTGACGGGCCAGGGGGTCGTTGGCGATGGCAAGCTCCACCGCCTCCAGCCGCTTGATCTCGTCGCGCAGGCGGGCGGCTTCCTCGAACTCCAGGTTCTCGGCGGCCTTGCGCATGCTTGTGCGCACGCCGTCCAGATGGGCGGCGAGGTTGGCGCCTACCAGGGGCTTGTCCACCTTCGCCGTCACGCGGGCCATGTCGGTGTCGCCCTTGTAGAGGCCCGAGAGCACGTCATCGACGTTCTTGCGGATCGTCGCGGGGGTGATGCCGTGCAGGGTGTTGTAGGCGACCTGCTTTTCGCGGCGGCGGTTCGTCTCGCCGATGGCGCGTTCCATGCTGCCGGTGATGCGGTCGGCATACATGATCACGCGGCCCTCGGCGTTGCGGGCGGCGCGGCCGATGGTCTGGATCAGCGAAGTTTCCGAGCGCAGGAAGCCCTCCTTGTCGGCATCGAGGATCGCGACGAGGCCGCATTCGGGGATATCAAGCCCCTCGCGCAGAAGGTTGATCCCGACAAGGACGTCGAAAGCGCCCAGCCGCAGGTCGCGCAGGATCTCGATCCGTTCGATCGTGTCGATGTCGGAGTGCATGTAGCGCACGCGGATGCCCTGCTCGTGCAGGTATTCGGTCAGATCCTCGGCCATGCGCTTGGTGAGCGTGGTAACAAGGGTGCGCATGCCGGCGGCGGCGACGCGGCGCACCTCGTCCAGCAGGTCGTCGACCTGCATTTCCACCGGGCGGATCTCGATCTGCGGGTCGATCAGGCCGGTGGGGCGGATCACCTGTTCGGTGAAGACGCCGCCGGCCTGTTCCAGCTCCCACTCGGCGGGGGTGGCGCTGACGAAGACGGTCTGCGGGCGCATGGCGTCCCACTCCTCGAACTTCAGGGGGCGGTTGTCCATGCAGGACGGCAGGCGGAAACCGTGTTCGGCCAGCGTGAACTTGCGCCGGTAGTCGCCGCGATACATGCCGCCGATCTGCGGCACGCTGACGTGGGATTCGTCGGCAAAGACGATGGCGTTGTCGGGGATGAATTCAAAGAGTGTGGGCGGCGGTTCGCCCGGCGCGCGGCCCGTCAGGTAGCGCGAGTAATTCTCGATCCCGTTGCAGACGCCGGTTGCCTCCAGCATCTCGAGGTCGAACTGGGTGCGCTGTTCCAGGCGCTGCGCCTCCAGCAGCTTGCCCTCGGCCACCAGCTGATCAAGCCGCTGGCGCAGCTCGCGCTTGATGCCCTGGATCGCCTGCTGCATCGTCGGGCGCGGGGTTACGTAGTGGCTGTTGGCGTAGATGCGGATCTTCTCGAAGCTGTCGGTCCTCGATCCGGTCAACGGGTCGAATTCGGTGATCGATTCCAGCTCTTCGCCGAAGAAGGAAAAGCGCCAGGCGCGGTCGTCGAGGTGGGCGGGCCAGACCTCCAGCACGTCGCCGCGGACGCGGAAGCTTCCGCGCTGGAACGCCGCGTCGTTGCGGCGGTATTGCTGGGCGACCAGTTCGGCGATGATCTTGCGCTGGTCGTAGGCGCCGCCGACCATCAGATCCTGGGTCATGGCCGAGTAAGTCTCGACCGAACCGATGCCGTAGATGCAGCTGACCGAGGCGACGATGATCACGTCGTCGCGTTCCAGAAGTGCCCGGGTGGCCGAGTGGCGCATCCGGTCGATCTGCTCGTTGATCTGGGATTCCTTCTCGATATAGGTGTCCGACCGGGCGACATAGGCCTCGGGCTGGTAGTAGTCGTAGTAGCTGACGAAGTATTCCACCGCATTGTCGGGGAAGAAGCCCTTGAATTCGCCATAAAGCTGGGCGGCCAGCGTCTTGTTCGGGGCCAGGATGATCGCGGGGCGCTGTGTCTCCTCGATCACCTTGGCCATGGTGAAGGTCTTGCCGGTGCCGGTGGCACCCAGCAGCACCTGGTTTTGATCGCCCGCCAGCACGCCGGCGGACAGTTCGGCGATCGCGGTGGGCTGGTCGCCCGCCGCGGTGAACTCTGTCTGCATGACGAAGCGGCGGCCGCCTTCCAGCTTGGCGCGGGTCAGCACCTCGGGCCGGGCGACGGGGGCGTTGGTGTTGTTGTGGGGCATGGGCGATTCCCTTCCAGACCTCACAGTTGGTCGCCTTTCGTTCCGGTTCAACCCCGGACGGGCCGTCTTGCCTTCGCCCCGGCCTGTCGGCTATCGTGCAGGCGCAGAAAACGGGGTGAAACGATGCGCGCGAGGATCTACCAGCCGGCACGAAGCGCCACGCAGTCGGGCAGCGCCAAGACACGGCAATGGGTGCTGGACTTCGCGCCCGCCAGCGCGCGCGAGGTCGATCCACTGATGGGCTGGACCAGTTCTGGCGACACCCAGGCCCAGGTGCGCCTGCGCTTCGATAGCCGCGAGACGGCCGAGGCCTATGCGACACAGCACGGCATCGATTACACCGTCCTGACGCCCAAGGCGCGGCGCCCGAACATCCGCCCGGGCGGCTACGGCGAGAACTTCGCCACAAACCGCCGCGGTGTATGGACACACTGACCCACACCATCGCACGCGAGGATCCGCGCGGCGCCGAACTGGCGCTGCTGATGGATCGTCACGCGGCGGATTGCCGCGAAGAATGCCCGCCCGAAAGCTGCCACCGGATGGACCCGGCGGATCTTGCCCGGCCCGACATCGCGTTCTTCGTCGGGCGGGTGGGCGGCGTGCCGGTGTCGATGGGCGCGGTGATGAATCTGGGCGGCGCCGAGGGTGAGCTGAAATCCATGCACGTGCTGGCCGAATGGCGCGGCAAGGGCCTGTCGCGGCAGATGCTCGATCATCTGCTTGCCGAGGCCCGCGCGATGGGCCTGCGCCGCGTCAGCCTGGAAACCGGCGTGCAGCCGAACTTCACCTCGGCCCGCGCGCTCTACGCGCGTTCGGGGTTCATCGAGTGTCCGCCCTTTGGCAGCTACCGGCCCGATCCAGCAAGCTGCTTCATGACGCTTGCACTGACCTGACCCATCGCGCAAACAGAGGCCTGATGGCCCCGTAGCTCAGCTGGATAGAGCACTCGCCTTCTAAGCGAATGGCCGCAGGTTCGAGTCCTGCCGGGGTCGCCATGTCGCGTCCGGAGATCAGACGCCGTCGGCCACGTCGACCAGCACCGCGCCGATGCGATCACGCCCCTCGACCGCCCTATGGGCGCGGGCAGTGTCCGCCAGCGGTACGCGCAGGGCGACGGGATGGCGCAGCGCGCCCTGATCCAGCCAGCGTGTCAGGTCTGCCGCGGCCGCAGCGCGGGCGGCGTCGGGCAGCTTGTAGACCAGCACCATCCGCAGGGTCTGGGCTGCAAACATCATCGGGTAGAACGGCAGCGCCGGCTCGGGTGCCGCCATGGACCCGTAGGCGGCGATGATGCCGTTGTCCTTCAGCACCTGGCGCGTCAGCGTCAGATTGCCGCCGAACTCAACCTCGACGATACGGTCCACCCCGCGCCCGCCGGTCGCATCGAGGATCGCGGCAGCAGCGTCGCCCTCGCGGTAGTTCACCACGTGATCGGCGCCCACCGCGCGGGCGTGTTCTGCCTTTTCCGGCCCGCTGACGGTGGCGATCACCCGCGCGCCCGACAACTTCGCCATCTGGACCGCATAGGCCCCCACGGCCCCGGCACCGCCGGTGACAAGCACATGCAGCCCCGCCACAGGCCCGTCGGCCAGCAGGCAGCGATGGGCCGTCTGTGCCGGGATCCCGAGGCAGGCGCCGTCTGCGTAGCTGGCGGCGTCGGGCAGCGGCACGGCCTGCGGGGACGGCAGGGCGACAAATTCGGCGCAACTGCCCATCGCCCGTTCCCATCCCGCGTTCCAGAGCCAGACGCGCTGCCCGATGCGGGCGGGATCGACGCCGGTGCCCGCAGCCACAATCCGCCCGGCCCCGTCGCTGTGCGGCACGATCAACGGATAGCCCAGCGGCCTGCGCGCGCCGGCGCGCAGCTTGGCGTCCGACGGGTTGGCGCCTGACACCGCCACCTGCACCAGAACTTCGCCGGGGCCCGGCTCCGGTCGCGGCAGGTCGCGCAGGGCCAGCACCTCGTCGGCCGGCCCGGCCCGGTCGTAGCATATTGCCCGCATCCGGCTCATGTGCACCCCCTGTCCAGCATTTCGGACCGCAGCCTGCCCCGGCGGGCGAAGCGGTGCAAGTGCCGGGCTCAGTCGCCGTTCACCGAGGGCAGGATCACGGTGAAGGTGCTGCCAACCCCACGCGTGCTTTCGATCATCAACTTGCCGCGGTGCCGGTTCAAGATGTGCTTGACGATGGCGAGGCCCAGCCCGGTGCCACCCATCTCGCGCGACCGGTGGCTGTCGACACGGTAGAAGCGTTCGGTCAGACGCGGGATGTGCATCGGGTCGATCCCCTCACCACGGTCGCTCACCTCGACGCTGATGACAGGGCCGAAGAACCCCGGCCAGCGGTCGTGGCGGGTGAGCACGACGCCCACCTGCCGGCCATTGCCGCCATACTTGATCGCGTTCTCGATCAGGTTGTGGAACACCTGAGTCAGCTGGTCGTGATCGCCCGTCACCCGGAACGGCCCGCCGTTGTCGTCCACCGCAAGGGCGATGCCGTTATCCTCGATCTGCGGGCGCAGGGCGGCCAGCGTCGTGCGGATCACGTCGATCAGGTTGATGGTCGCGCGGGGGCGCACGCGCTCGTTGGCCTCGACTTTCGAGAGCGATAGAAGATCGTCCACCAGCCGGTTCATCCGCTGCGCCTCGCGCCCCATGATTTCCAGGAATCGCTTGCGCGCCTCTGCGTCGTCACGGGCCGCGCCCTGCAGGGTTTCGATGAACCCGGTCAGTACCGTCAGGGGTGACCGCAACTCATGGCTGACGTTGGCCACGAAGTCGCGGCGCATCTGTTCCGCTTCCTCGATATGGCTGATGTCGAGGAAACTGACCACCAGAGCGAACTCCCGCGCCGGGGGATCGAGGCGGTGAATCACCATCCGATAGGTGATCTCGGCATCGTGCGTGGTGTGGATGAACCGCGCCTCGGACCGGCCGCCGCGGGCGGCACCCTCCGGCCCAAGCGCGCGCTCCAGCGCGGCCAGCGCCTCGGGCTGGCGGATCACGGCAAAGACGGATTGGCCGATCAGGCTGCGGCCGAGCAGATCCTCGGCCTCGGGGTTGGCCAGTACGATGCGGTTGTCGCCGCGCAGCAGGATCACCGGTTCGGGCAGCGCCGCCAGCAGAAGCCGGAGGTCAGAGGATGACTGCATGATCTCCCCCTCGACCGCTGTCTGCCTGGCATCGGCCCGCTGGCCGAACCATCCCAGAAATGAATCGCTCACGGTTCCCCCGTTTACCCGACAAGACCCCTGCTATCCGGAAGGGCCGGTGGCGTGGTCCCGACGGCACTGTCTGCGCGGCAGGAAGGCCGAATATTCCGTGTGCCGCATCGAACATCCGCGCCCGTTCCCAAGCCGCATGTGGCCCACATGGCAAAGTTTGATGTAGGTTTTGTGACGGTCCGACCAGCACTGCTTCAGGATATGCGATCATCCCACTGAAAAGGCAGGCGTATTCGACGGGGTGCGGAAACTTGGCGATGCCGGAAGTTCAGTTGAATCGCACCGGCAAGCGAAAGACATACCGGGAATCTGTCAGCACCGCGGGCGCGGCAGGGAATCGCCCTGCCGTCGTCACCGCCCGCAACGCCGCGCGGTCCAGTCCCTCCTGCCCGGAGCTGCCGACCACCTGTGCCGCGATCAGCCGTCCGTCGCGCGCGACCGTCAGGCTGAGGGTCACCTGACCACGGCCCGCGGCCCGCGGCCGCGCGCGGTCGATCCGCGCCCGGATCTGCCCGCCCCACTCGGAAAGAGCCGTCTGGCGTGCGGCCGCGCCCTGGCCGGACGCCTCGGCCTGTGCCTGTCTGCCCTCGGTCTGCCCGGCGCCCGCCCCCTCGGCCCGCCTGGCCGGCGCGGGGGCGGCAGGTGGCCGCGCGGGCGCTTGGAGCTTGCGCGCCGGGGGCCGTGGCGAGGCGACCACCGGCGGCGCTGTCGGCCCAACCTCCGCCACCGGCGGAACAGGGGGCGAGGCTGGCAAGGTCGGGGTGCCGTCGGTCTGGGGCAGCGGCATCGGCGGGGCCGGTGAGGAAGACGTGCGTTGGGACGGAGCGGGTTGAACAGGCAGGCTCGGCGCTGCCGCCTCTGCGGGCAGCGCGGGGGCGGGTGGGGCGGTCTGGCTCGTCGCCGGGGGGTGTTCCCACTCGGATACCATCGCGGCCAGCACCGGATCGGTACCCGCAACCGACAAACTGGCGCTACCGCCCTCGCCCGCGCCTTCGACACTGCCCGCCGGCAGGCCCTGCCACAGTGCCACGTGCAGCGCCGTGGCAACCCCCAGAAACAGCGTGCCCTCTACCAGCACCTTCATCACTGCACCACCGTCAGATCGACCTCGGTCAGCCCCAGTGCCGACAGGCGCGCCAGCAGCCCGGCCAGATCCGCCCCCGGAAGCCCGGCATCGGCACGCAGCACCAGCCGACCCTCATGCCCCACCAGCGCGGCCAGCGCCTCGGCGTCCCGCAGGGGGCCGTAAGCCACCGCGCCATCGTCCGCGACGTGCAAGGTTGTTCCGGACGCGATCTCCTCGGCGGCCGCCGCGGCTGTTGGCGGGGTGACCGGGAACGGGTCGGGCGGGGCGATGGTGGCGGTCAGCAGGAAAAAGATCAGCAGCAGGAAGACGATGTTGATCATCGGCACGATGTTCTCGCCACGCGAACGCCGGGGGGGGGGATCTAAGGTCATGGCGCCTCCACGATCACCAGCCGGGCAAAGCCAGCGTCGCGCAGGCCCTCCAGCACCGAGACCAGCCGCTGCAAGTCGGCCCCGTCACGCGGGCGCAGCAGGATCGCGTCCTCCGGCGCGTCGGTCAGCCGCGCCAGATCCGCGATCAGCGTGGCGTCGTCCGTCGCCACTCCGTTCAGAGCCAACGCATCAGGCCGCACATCGACCAGCCGCGGCGGACCGGAATAGTCCGCCGCCGCGCCGGGCGTTTCCAGGGTCAGCGGCAGCACGCCCTCGATCCCGAAGCGGGCGGCGAGCATGAAGAAGACCAGTAGCAGGAACACCACGTCGATCATCGGCGTAAGGCTCGGCCGGCGGCGCGGGCGGGGGGGCGCGATCACGAACATCCTCACACCCTGGGCCCGCGGGTGAAGATGCGCGTTGCGGCATCCTCCATGTCGGCCTGCAGCCGGTCTGCCACGCTTTCGAACCACACCAGCGCCACGCCCGCAGGAATCGCCACGGCCATGCCCGCCGCAGTGGTCAGCAGCGCCTCCCATATGCCACCAGCCAGAAGCGCGGGGTCCGCTTGCGACCCGGCCGACTGCAGCGCCTGGAACGCCGCGATCATGCCCAGAACCGTGCCGAACAGGCCCAGCAGTGGCGCGATGGTCGCCACCAGTTCCAGCCCCCGCAGCCCGGCGCGGGCGGTGCGCAACTCCGCCCGCGCGGCGCGCAGCACCTCTTCGCGCGCCGTGGCGTCGGTCAACGCGGGGTCGCGACGGGCGGCTATGGCGGCACGCACCAGCCGGGCGCGAATGCCCAGCCGCCCGGTCAACATCCTTTGCGCCGCCTCGATATCGCCGGTCACCCAGGCCCGCACCGCGGCCTCGGCCCGGCGCCCGCGCCAGGCGCCGGCCAGCGTCAACCGCCACAACTTCCACAGGATCAGCGCCACGGTGAATACCGACAGTCCGGCGATGACCCACAGCGCGACGCCGCCCCGGCTCAGATCCTCGGCCATGCGCGAGACGTCCATCATGCCGCCCCCTCCAGCGCCGCGCGGATTGCGTCCAGCCCGTCGGTCAGCGCCGCCGGTCCCGGTTGCAGGATCAGCGGCGACTTGATCTCGACGATCCGCCCCGTCCGCACCGCCGGGATCGTGTCCCAACCGGGGCGCGCGGCGATCTTCTCGGCCCGCACCTTCTTGCCGCACCACGAGGCTAGGATGACGTCGGGCGCAGCGGCGATCACCCGGTCTGGCGCCACGATCCTGTCGCGGGCGGATTTCTGCTGTGCAAGATCGGCGAACACGTCTCTGCCCCCCGCCACCTCGATCAACTCCGACACCCAGCCGATACCGGAGATCAGCGGATCGTCCCATTCCTCGAACCAGACGCGCGGGCGGCGGGCGGGGGTGGCAGGGATCATCCGTGCCACCATGTCCTGCACCAAGGCTTCGGCCCGGTCGGGGCAACCGACCAGCGCACCCAGCGTCCGGATCATCGCCAGAATCCCCGCCACGTCGCGCTGGTTGAAGGCATGGACCGTGACGCCCGCGCGGATCAGTTCCGCGGCAATCTCTGCTTGCAGGTCCGAGAAGGTCAGCACCAGATCGGGCTCCAGCGCGAGGATCTTCGGGATATCGGCCGAGGTGAAGGCGCCGACGCGCGGCTTCTCACGCCGCACCTGGGGCGGGCGCACCGCATAGCCCGACACGCCGACGATCCGCGCCTCTTCCCCCAGCAGATACATTGTTTCCACTGTTTCCTCGGTCAGGCAGACGATGCGTTCGGGTGGAAAGCAGCGCATCACAACACCTCCATCGGCTGAAAGACCGGGCCCTGCGGCGTGTCGGCCGACCAGGCACTGATGCGGAACACCTGTGCCAGGTTTTCCGGCGTCAGCACCGCGCGTGGCGGCCCGTCGGCCACGATCCGCCCCATGTGCATCAGCACAAGCCGCGTGCAATGCCGAGCCGCCAGCCCAAGGTCGTGCAGCGATACCAGGACCGCATGACCCGCGGCCGCCAGATCGGCGAAGACCCGCATCGTGGCGATCTGATGCGCGGGGTCGAGGCCGGCGACGGGCTCGTCAGCCATCAGAAGCGGCGCTTCCTGCGCCAGCGCGCGGGCGATCAGCGCGCGGCCCTGCTCGCCGCCTGAAAGCTGTGTGGCGATCCGGTGGCGAAAACCGTCGAGGTCCAGCCAGTGCAGCGCCCGGTCCACCGCCGCGCGATCCGCCTTGCCCAGCTTTGCCCCGCGCGGCAGCCATGGCAGGCGGCCCAGCGCCACCAGCGTTTCCACATCCACCGGCCAGGCGATCTGGCGGGATTGCGGCAGGAAGGCCACGGCGCGGGCCCGGTCTGCCGCCGACATCGCCGCCAGGTTCGACCGGCCCGTGAACCGCTCCAGCCCAAGTGCCCCGCGCATCAGCGTGGTCTTCCCCGCCCCGTTCGGCCCGATAAGGCCCACGCATTCGCCCGCAATGACGGTCAGACGTACATGATCGACCACCGGGCAATCACCGCGCAGCACCGTCAGATCGTGCAGGTCCAGCAGGCTCACGGGAATTCCCCCCGCGTGCGATAGATCAGGTGCAGGAACAGCGGCGCGCCGACGATGGCCATGACCACGCCCAGCTTCAGGTCGCGCTCGGGCAGCACCAGCCGTACCGCGATATCCGCCGCAAGCACCATCGCCGCCCCGCCGAGTGCCGAGGCCCAGAGCAGCCGCGACGGCCGCGCGCCCACCGCCCGGCGCAGCAGATGCGGCACCACAAGGCCGACAAAACCGACCGCCCCCGCCACCGCCGTCGATGCCCCCACCACCGCCGCCACGCCCAGCACCAGCATCAGCCGCAACTGACTCAGGCTGACCCCCATCGCCGCAGCCGCATCCTCGCCCAGCGTCAAGGCGTCCAGCCCCCGGCCCAGCGCCAGCAAGACCGCGCCGCCCCCCAGGATGAAGGGCGCCGCGATGGCGACATGCAGCACGGACCGGTCGGCCAGCGAACCCATCATCCAGAACACGATTTCCGACGCCGCAAAGGGGTTGGGCGACAGGTTCAACACCAGCGAGGTGAAGGCACCCGCCAGTGCCGAGATCGCGACGCCTGCCAGGATCAGCGTCAGCGACGACCCCCGCGGTCCAGCCAGCCCCAGGATCAGCCCCACCGCAACCACCGCCCCCAACAGCGCCGCCACCGGCAGCGCCAGAACATGCGCCGAAGCCACACCCGTCTGCAGCGCGATCACCGCCCCCAGCGCGGCCGAAGCCGACACGCCGATCAGCCCCGGCTCCGCCAACGGGTTGCGCAGATATCCCTGCATCGCCGCCCCCGACAGCCCCAGCGCCGCGCCGATCAGCACCGCCAGCACGGCGCGCGGCAGCCGGATCTCGCGCATGATCAGCGCCAGCGGTCCGTCGCCGCCCGCCACCAGGGCGGCCAGGCTCTCGCCCACCGGCAGCGCGGCCGGTCCGATCAGCAGAGACGCCACGAACAGCGCCGCCACCATGGCCGACAGCGACAGGGCGAGGGCGCGTGGCGCTATCACGGGGTCAGTCCTTCGCGCGCCGCGACCAGCCGGGCGACAGCCTGCAGCACATGGGGCGTGCCGCAGACCCAGTCGGCATCCGACAGCCCCGCGCCGCCCGCGCGCAGTTCGCGCAGGGCCGGGTGGCGGGGTACATCCTCGGCCCGCGAATGGCCCGGATACCGGCTGCCGCCGATCACAAGGTCTGGGTCGGCGAGGATGAGTTGCTCCAACGCGATCATACCGCCGCCATCCATGTCGAGTTCTGTGGCGACATTGTCGAAACCCGCCGCTTGGAGCACCTGCCCCGGCAGCGACTGCACCCCACTTGAGTATCCATTCGCGCCGTAAAGCGCGGCGCGCGGGCGATGATCCGGGCTGACGCGCAGGGCCGCCAATTCGGTCTCGAACTGCGCCGCCAGCTCCTCGGCCACAGCCTCACGCCCCAGCGCGGTGCCGATCAGGCGCAGATGCGCGCCCACATCTTCCAGCGTTGCGGCGGGCGGCAATTGCACCACCGGCACCCCGAGCCGATCCAGCAACGCGAGAGTTGCCGGCGCGGTGAAGCTGCCTGCCAGCACCAGATCGGGGGCCAGCAGGAACACCTCCTCGGCCGAGGCGCGATTGATCGGGTAGGCCGCCGCTTCAACCACCATGGCGGACGACCGCGGATCGCGCGCCAGGTGCGAAATGGAGACGAGCTGACCCGGTGCGGCCAGCAGCATTGCCAGCTGATCGGTGCACAGGTTGATCGACACGACCCGGCGGGGCGTGTCTGCCGCCGCGGCACCGACCCAAAGGGCCGCGAGCAGCGCGATGACGCTAGAAGCGCGCACGGAACCCTGCATAGAACGCACGCCCCGATGTCCCGTACCCCTCGATCAACTGGTACTGCTCGTCCGTCAGGTTCTCGATCCGCAGATAGGCCTCGGCACTGTCGTTGATCTCTTGGGTCAGCATCACGTTTGCCAAGGTGTAGTCGGGCAGGCTCTGTCGGTCCGCGACATGCTGCACCGTGAACACGCCGCGCAGCCGATCCGTGATCGCCGCATCCAGCGCGATCGACAGGTCGTGCTTGCCAAAGCTCGTGTTCCAGGTGTTGCCCGCGCTGATGGCCGGCGTCTTGTCGTCGGTGAAGGTGTAGTTGCCCGACAGCGTCAAACGGTCGGAGATCGCATGGCTCGCCTCAAGCTCCAGCCCGCGCCGGATGACCGTTCCAGGGATCTGGATATAGGAGGCCCCGTCGTAATCGATCAGGTTGTCGGTTTCGTTGTAGAACAGTGTGGCACTGATCATACCAGTATCGCCGAACAGCTTCTCGACACCCAGGTCGAACGAGAGGCTTTCTTCGGCCTCCAGATCGGGGTTCCCGACAAAGGGGCCGAACAGTTCGTAATTCGACGGCGCGCGAAACCCGTTGGCGAGCGACGAGCGCACGATGACGTCGGGCCTGACGCGCCAGGCGCCGGCCAGGCGTCCGGTGGCGAATTCGCCGAACTCCGAATGGCTGTCCAACCGAACCGTCCCCGTCAGGTCCAGCGTCTGGGTCGCCGCAAGGGCGTATTCCGCGAAAACCGCCGCCACGGTGTTGTCGCCGCCGCCAGGCCCGAAGGATCCGGATTGGTCGTAGCTTTCCCGGTTCAAACTTCCCCCGAAGCTGAGTTCGCCGCCGCCAAGAACCATATCGCCCTGATAGCTCAGCCCGGTGCGTTCGCCGGCATAGGTCACGTCGAACGGGCCAAAGACCGTCGATCCGGTATCGTTGCGTTCGATCCGGAACCCGGTCAGGGCGAGCTCGTTGCGGATCGCGCCGCTGTCGAAGCGGATAAAGCCGCGCAGGCCCCAGGTCTCGGCGCGCGTCAGCTCGTCCGGCGAACCATCCCCGACGGGAAACTGCTCGTCATACTCGCCCTCGCCGTCCTGCAGGAACCCCGAAAGACCGAGCTCGACGCCGTTCTGAAGCCGCGTGCCCCCGCTGAAGCTAAGCCGCGTCGCGGAATAGCCGTCGTCCTCGGTGTTGCCATCCGCCTCATCGGCGGCCGAAAATCCATCCGTCTCGATCCCCGAGATCGTCAGCGCAAGGTCGGTGTCGCCCTGCCTGAACGCAAGCCCGTAGCTGCCGCGCAACGTGCTGTAGGTTCCGGCCTCGGCCGCGACGGTTTGCGTGAAACCCTCTTCCTCGGCCCGGGCGGTGGTGATGGACACGACCCCACCGATCGCGGAGGATCCGTAGAGCGCCGACTGCGCCCCGCGCAGGATCTCGATCCGGCTCACGTCGTCGGTCAGCAACTGGCCAAAGTCAAAGGCGACCTGCGGCCCCGACGGGTCGGTCACGTCGATCCCGTCGACCAGCACCTGCACATAGTTCCGGCTGGCGCCGCGAATGGTGATGGACGACAGCGCGCCCACCGGACCACGCGCCAGCACGCCGACGCCGGGCATCCGTGCGATGTAATCGATCACCCGCGCCTCGCCCGAGGCGCGAATTTCGTCGCCCGTGATGACGGTCACTGTCGCCCCGGCACTGGCGCGCGCAGTCGGCGTCCGATTCGCCGAAAACGTGATCTCGTCCAGCTCGAACGCAATCTGGGCAACGGCTGTCTGTCCGGCCAATGCCAGCAGGGATGCGCCGGTCAGGGCACTCAGGTGTCTCATGGTCAGTCTCCTTCCGCGCAGGGCGCGGGACGTTGGGTTTGTCCTTGGAAGGAGAGAGCCCCCCGCAGACGGTGCGAACGTCACCACTACGGAAGAACCGTTGCCCATGGCGCGCCCCGCACCCGGACAGGGTGATCGTTCCGGCAGGTCTCCTGACTCGCGGGTCCCAGCTTGGCTGCGCCTTCCCAGGGATTTCCCCAGTGGCCTTGATCAGCCTTGCTCGCCGCCTACAGTTGCGGGGGCAGTTCCGGAATTGCGGGGCAGGCCCCACGCACCGGATTCCCTTTTACCCGGACGTCGCCCGCCCGGACCGGAATGATTAATGCTTACTTGCCGTCGCACCCCGGGGCAAGACGGTT
Source organism: Paracoccaceae bacterium (assembly GCA_041687395.1). Classification (GTDB taxonomy): domain Bacteria; phylum Pseudomonadota; class Alphaproteobacteria; order Rhodobacterales; family Rhodobacteraceae; genus JAWLCA01. The sequence continues at coordinate 43,943 of JAWLCA010000004.1, forward strand.
TGCGACGCCTGCGCCCTCGCGCGCGGCAATGCGCGGCGGTCAGGACGGGTCGCGCCAGCGGTTCACCATCGGATAGCGCCGGTCCAGCCAGAACGCGCGCCCCGTCAGACGGGTGCCCGGCGCGGCCTGGAACCGCTTCCACTCCGAGGTATATATCAACCGCTCCACCCTGCGCACGGTGTCCGCGTCGAAGCCCTGCGCCACCACCTCGGCCACCGAAAGTTCCGCATCGACCAGACCCTCCAGGATCGCATCGAGCACCGGATAGGGTGGCAGGCTGTCCTCGTCCTTCTGATCCGCCCGCAACTCGGCCGTGGGCGGCTTGTCGATCACGCGGGGCGGGATCACTTCGCCCTCGGGCCCCTTCATCCATGCACGGTGGTTCGCGTTGCGCCAGCGACAGGTCTGAAACACCCGGGTCTTGTAGAGATCCTTGATCGGATTGTAGCCGCCCGCCATGTCGCCATAGATCGTGGCATAGCCCACCGCCACTTCGGACTTGTTGCCGGTGGTCAGCAGCATCGCGCCGAACTTGTTCGACAGCGCCATCAGCAGCAGGCCGCGCAAGCGCGACTGGATGTTCTCTTCGGTCAGGTCCGGCTCGGTGCCGGCAAACAGGGGCGCCAGCGCCTCGGTCACCGCCGCGCGCGGCCCATTGATCGGGATGGTGTCCAGCCGGCAGCCCAGGGCACGCGCCACGGCCTCGGCATCGTCCAGCGACACCTGGCTGGTGTATTCCGAAGGCAGCATCACGCAATGCACTTTCTCCGGCCCCAGCGCATCGGCCGCGATAGTCGCCACGATGGCGCTGTCCACGCCCCCCGACAGACCCAGCACGGCGCGGGAGAAGCCGCTTTTGCCGACATAGTCGCGCAACGACTCGACCATGGCGCGATAGTCCTGCTCCCACTCGTCGGGGATGCGTGCCCTGTCGCCCGCTTCGGCCCTCCAACCGTCGCCGTCACTGGTGAAATCCACATGCGCCAGCGCCTCGTCGAACAGCGGCATCTGCACCGCGAGCTCGCCGCCGGGGTTCAGCACGAAGCTGCCGCCGTCGAACACCTGATCGTCCTGCCCGCCCACCATGTTCAGATAGACCAGAGGCAACCCGGTCTCGACCACGCGGGCCACCATCAGGTTCATACGCCGGTCCAGCTTGCCCCGGTGATAGGGCGACCCGTTGGGCACCAGCAGCAGCTCCGCTCCCGATTCCGCCTGCGTCTCGGCCACGTCGGCGTACCAGGCATCCTCGCAGATCGGCGTGCCGATGCGGATCGGACCAAGGCGATAGGGGCCGGAAATCGGCGCCTCGACATACAGGCGGTGCTCGTCGAAGACCTCGGTATCGGGTAGGTGATGCTTGCGCACCGTGGCCGCGATCTTGCCGCCGGACAGCACGAAATAGGCGTTGTAGCGGTTGCCGTCGGCGGCGAGTTCCGGCGCGCCGATGCCGATGGCGGGGCCGTCCGAGCAGTCCTTTGCCAGGTGTTGCAGCTGCGCGGCCACATCGCGCAGGAAGGCCGGGCGCCTGGCCAGATCCTGCGGCTGGTAGCCCACCAGGAACATCTCGGGCAGTGCCAGCATGTCGGCGCCGGCGGCCCTTGCCTGTTCCCATGCCGCGCGGGCGCGCGCGGCGTTGCCGGCCAGATCGCCCACCACGGGGTTCAGTTGCGCCAGCGTCAGGCGGAAACGGTCGGCCATGCCTGCCCTCATCCCTGCGGCGCGAAGCGGGCGCGCCAGCGGTCTATCTAGCAGCTTGATCGGCGGTTGGAACCCACCGGCGCGCCGGCGGGGCACGCGGGCTTGCCAGCCCCCGGACGGTCCCTTACCTTTCGCCCGCCCGACACCGGGCCGACAGGGGGGCTACAGGCATGCATTTCGGCAGGATCGCGGTCACGGCAGTCGCGCTGGCATTGGCCACGCCGGCCTTGGCCCAGTCCGGGGACGAGGTCGTCACCAAGCAGTACGAGGATGGCGGCGTCTACGAAGGCACCTTCCGCGATGGCCGCCAGCACGGCCAGGGCACCTACCGGCTGCCCAACGGCTACGAATACACCGGTGACTGGCAGGACGGCGAGATCACCGGCGCGGGCCGCGCGCGGTTCACCAACGGCGCGGTCTACGAGGGCGGCTTCCTGTCGGGCAACCCGCACGGGCAGGGCACGATGACCTTTGCCGATGGCGGCAGCTATACCGGCGACTGGGTCGAGGGGCAGATGACCGGCGAGGGCCGGATCGAATACGCCGACGGCACGGTGTATCAGGGCGGCTTCCTTGACGGACGCCCCCACGGCACCGGCCGGATGGAGGGGCCGGGGGGCTTCGTCTATCAGGGCGACTGGGTCTCCGGCGCCCAGACCGGGCAGGCGGATATCACCTATCCCGACGGCGCGACCTACACGGGCGCGGTGGAGGACGGCCAGCGCCACGGAGAAGGGCGGATCGACCTGGCCGACGGCATGACCTACGAGGGAGAGTGGCAGGACGGCCAGATCACCGGCACCGGCGCGCTGACCACGCCCAACGGCGACGTCTACACCGGCCCGCTGGAGGCCGCGGTGCGCACCGGCGAGGGGCGGATCGACTATGCCAGCGGCGCGGTCTACGAGGGCGGCTTTCTGGCCGATCGCCGCCACGGGCAGGGGCGCTTCACCGATGCCGACGGCTACACATACGAAGGCGACTGGCTAAACGATCAGGCCCATGGGCAGGGCCGCGCGGAATGGCCCGACGGCTCGGTGTACCAGGGCGCCTTCGCCGAGGGCGCCGCACACGGCACCGGCACCATCACCTATCCCGACGGCGGCAGCTACGAGGGTGAGTGGCGCGGCGGCGTGATCGAGGGGCGGGGCATCGCCCGCTACGCCGACGGTACGGTTTATGACGGCAGCTTCGTCGCCGGCCGCTTCCACGGCCAGGGCCGGCTGACCCGCGCCGACGGCTTCAGCTACGATGGCGACTGGCAGAACGGCCTGCGCCACGGCCAGGGCACCGCGGTCTATCCCGACGGGTCCGTCTACACCGGCGGCTTTGCCGAGGGTGAGCGCCACGGCCGGGGCCTGATCGAGATGGCGGGCGGCTTCACCTATGACGGCGACTGGGAGGCGGGCGAGATGCACGGGCAGGGCACCGCCACCTACCCCGGCGGCGACGTCTACGAGGGCGCGTTCCAGAACGGCCAGCGCCATGGCCAGGGCACCCTGCGCTACGCCAGCGGCGAAGAGATCGACGGCACCTGGGAAGAGGGCGCACTGACCGTCCGCACCCCCACACCCGAGACCGAGGCTGAGGGTGAGGGTGAGGGTGTGGGTGAGACCGATCCCGAAGCAGCGCCCACCGAGGATGGCGAAGGGGCGGCCGACTGACCCCCCTGTTACCCCGCGCCCGCCCTGACTATCTGTGGTCCATCACAGGGGGACAGGCGTGGTCATAGGCAGAGTGACGGATGCGATCGGCCGGCAGGTAGGGGCCGTGGGCGACGCCGTGTCCGAGGCCTTTTTCGAACCTGTCGTGCGCCTCGGCGTCACCGGCCTGTCGCGCGCGGGGAAGACCGTGTTCATTACCTCGCTGGTCGCGAACCTGCTGGACCGGGGGCGGATGCCGGGCCTGTCGGCGGCGGCCACGGGCGCGATCCGCGCAGTCTGGCTGCAACCCCAGCCCGACCTGACGCTGCCGCGCTTCGACTACGAATCCCACATGGCGGCGCTGACCGGCGACACCCCGCGCTGGCCTGACTCCACCCGCGCCATCTCGGAACTGCGGCTGTCGTTCCGCGTCCAGCCCTCGGGCCTGTTGTCGGGCCTGTCGGGGCCGCGCACGGTGCATCTGGATATCGTGGACTATCCCGGCGAATGGCTGCTGGATCTGGCGCTCCTTGACCGCAGCTATGCCGACTGGTCGGCCGCCACGCTGGACCGTATCGCCACCCGCCCGCAGGCCACCGACTACCTTGCCCTGCTGACCGAGGTGGACGGCACCGCGAAACACGACGAAGCCACCGCTCGGCGGCTGGCAGACAGTTATACCGCCTACCTGACCGCCGCCCGCGCGGCCGGGTTTTCCGACTGCACGCCGGGCCGCTTCCTGCTACCCGGCGATCTGGCGGGCTCTCCGGTCCTCACCTTCGCGCCGCTGCCCCCCGGCCCCGCACCGCGCGGGTCGCTCGCCCGCGAAATGGCGCGGCGCTACGACGGCTACCGCGACCGCGTGGTGCGCCCCTTCTTCCGCGACCATTTCGCCCGCATCGACCGGCAGGTGGTGCTGGTCGATGTGCTGACGGCCATCCACGCCGGCCCCCAGGCGGTCGAGGACATGCGCCGCACGCTGTCGGAAATCCTCTCGGCCTTCCGGCCCGGGCGCAACGCCTGGCTCACGCAGCTTCTGCTCGGCCGTCGGGTCGAACGCATCCTGTTCGCCGCCACCCGCGCCGACCACCTGCACCAGTCGCAGCACGGCCGCCTGTCCGCGATCATCCGCGCGCTTCTGCGCGACGCCGCAGACCGCGCCGACTTTGCGGGGGCCAGGACCGAGGCACTGGCCATCGCCGCCTTGCGCGCCACCACGGAAGAGACGCGCCCCCACGACGGCGGCACCCTCCATCTGGTCCGCGGTATCGTCGCCGACACCGGCCGGCAGGCGGCCTTCTATCCCGGCGAGTTGCCCGACGACCCCGCCCGCCTGCTCTCGCCCGCCCGCGAAGGGGCGGAAAGCTGGCTGGATGGCGACTACGGCGCGATGACCTTCGCGCCGCCGCGCCTGTCACTGAAACCCGGCGACGGCCCGCCGCACATCCGCCTGGACCGTGCCGCCGAATTCCTGTTCGGCGACCGGCTGCGATGAGGGAGCGACCGACATGACCCAACGCCCGCGCGGCCCGGTGATCTTCGACCTTGAGGGCGAGGCCCCGAACCCGGCAGAGGCCCCTCCGGTCCTCGACACGCCCGAGGGTGGCCCGGCCGCTATGCAGACGGCGGCGCTTCTGGCGTCCCGCCCCCGCTCGCGTCTGGGGCGGCTGTTCTGGACCGCGCTCCTGTCACTGCTGGGGCTGATCCTGTCGCTCGCCGCGTGGGACTTCGTCACCGGGCTTCTGTCGCGCAACGAAGCCCTTGGCTGGATCGCCTTTGCGCTGACCGCGGCCGTTGTGCTGACGGCCCTTGCGCTGGCGGCGCGCGAGGCTGCGGGCTTCGCCCGGCTCAAACGCCTTGACCAGTTGCGCGCGGGGGCCGACGCCGCGCTGGCCGACCGCGACATCAAGCGCGCGCACGCCACGCTGGACGGTCTGGTCGCGCTCTATTCCGACCGCCCCGATCTGGCTTGGGCGCGCTCACGTCTGGCCGAGCGGCGGGGCGAGATCATGGACGCCGATACCCTGCTGGCCTTGGCCGAGGCCGACCTGATGGCCCCCCTCGACCAGGCCGCCCGGCGCGAGGTCGAGGCGGCCGCCCGCCAGGTCGCCGCCGTCACCGCGCTGGTGCCGCTGGCGCTGGCCGATGTCGCCGCGGCGCTGTTGTCGAACATGCGCATGATCCGCCGGATTGCCGAGATCTACGGCGGCCGTGCGGGCACCCTGGGCGCGTGGCGGCTGACCCGGTCGGTGCTGACCCATCTGGTTGCGACCGGCGCGGTCGCGGTGGGCGACGACATGATCTCGTCCTTCGCGGGGGGCGGGATTCTCTCCAAGGTCTCGCGCCGGTTCGGTGAGGGCGTGGTGAACGGCGCGCTGACCGCCCGCGTCGGCGTGGCCGCGATCGAGGTCTGCCGCCCGCTGCCCTTCCGCACCCTGCCCCGCCCACGCGTGACGAACCTGATGAGCCGCGCCCTGACCGGGCTTTTCCCGGGGACGGGCTGAGCATCCGGAGGCGTCGGAAAGCCTGCGCAACGGTTGATATACGGTTAACAGAAATCATGAAAGTTCATGATTTCAGTGACTTGCGATTCCGTGCACGCGTGCACACCCCTTGCTCAGCCCCCCTCTGGACCGTCCCTCGCCCCCGTCCTATAAGCCGCCCATGACCCGGAATCCCGCCATCGGCCAGCGAATTACCCGCCCGGCGCTCTGACCGACCAGAGCCGCCGGGACCTGCCTGACCGAAATTCCCCAAGGATCGCCCCGATGAGCACCGAGACGACGACCGAGACACCCGATTACCGCGACACCGTCTTCCTGCCGAAAACCGACTTCCCGATGCGCGCAGGCCTGCCCGCCCGCGAACCCGCCTGGCTGGCCCGGTGGGAGGAAATCGGCGTCTACGACCGCCTGCGCGAGAAAAAGGACCGCCCGCCCTTCATCCTCCACGACGGCCCCCCCTACGCCAACGGCCACCTCCACATCGGCCACGCGCTGAACAAGATCCTGAAGGACATGGTAGTCCGCTCCCAGCAGATGATGGGCTTTGATGCCCGCTACGTCCCCGGCTGGGACTGCCACGGCCTGCCCATCGAATGGAAAATCGAGGAACAGTACCGCGCCAAGGGCCTGGACAAGGACAAGGTCGACATCGTCGATTTCCGCCAGGAATGCCGCCGCTTCGCCGAAGGCTGGATCGACATCCAGCGCGAGGAATTCAAGCGCCTCGGCGTCACCGGCAAGTGGGACGACCCCTACCTGACCATGGACTACCACGCCGAGGCGGTGATCGCGGCCGAGTTCATGACCTTCCTGATGAACGGCACCCTCTACCAGGGTTCCAAGCCCGTGATGTGGTCGCCGGTGGAAAAGACCGCCCTCGCCGAGGCCGAAGTGGAATACCACGACCACCAGAGCCACACGATCTGGGTCCGCTTCCCCGTCGTGGCCGGTGGCAGTGCCCCGATGCCGCTGGACGAGGTCAGCGATTTCGACGGCGCCAACCAGGCGATCCTGGCCGGGCAGTTGCAGGACGCGTCCATCGTGATCTGGACCACCACGCCCTGGACCATCCCGCAGAACCGCGCCGTCGCCTTCAACCCCGAGATCGCCTACGGCCTTTACGAGATCGGCGCCGTGGAAGAGCATTCCCCGGCCAAGCCCGGCGAAAAGATCGTCATCGCCGACAATCTGGCCGACGAGATCTTCAAGGCCGGCCGTATCGATGCCTTCAACCGCGTCCGCGACGTCAGCGCCGAGGAGCTTGCATCCCTCACCCTGTCGCACCCGTTCCGGGGCGTCGACGGCACAAACGGCGAATGGGACTACGACGTGCCGCTTCTGCCCGGCGAGCATGTGACGGATGAGGCCGGCACCGGCTTTGTCCACACCGCCCCCAGCCACGGCGACGACGACTATCAGTTGGGCCTGAAGTTCGGCCTGCCGATGACCCACAATGTGCTGGAGGATGGCAGCTTCCGCGCCGACCTGCCGCTGTTCGGCGGCCAGCACATCCTGACGGCCGAGGGCAAGGAAGGCCCCGCCAATGTCAGTGTCATCAAGCAACTGGCCTGGGCCGGCGCGCTGTTCGCCAAAGGCAAGCTGAAACACTCCTACCCCCATTCCTGGCGCTCCAAGGCCCCGCTGATCTACCGCAACACCCCGCAATGGTTCGTCGCCATCGACCGCAAGCTGGACGACGGCATGGGTGAGTACGGTGACACGATCCGCGACCGCGCGCTGACCTCGATCGACACGCTGGTGCAATGGACCCCGCCAACGGGCCGCAACCGGCTGCATTCGATGATCGCCGCCCGCCCGGACTGGGTGCTGAGCCGCCAGCGCGCCTGGGGCGTGCCGCTGACCTGCTTCACCCGCCGCGGCGCGATGGCCACCGAACCCGATTTCCTGCTGCGCGACGGGCAGGTGAACGCCCGCATCGTGGACGCGTTCGAGGCCGAGGGCGCCGATGTCTGGTACAAGCCCGGCTTCAAGGAGCGGGTGCTGGAAGGGCTGCACGACCCCGACGCCTACGATCAGGTGTTCGATATCCTGGACGTGTGGTTCGATTCCGGCTCCACCCACGCCTTCGTTCTGCGCGACCGCAAGGACGGGGCAAAGGACGGCATCGCGGATCTGTATCTGGAAGGCACCGACCAGCATCGCGGCTGGTTCCATTCGTCCATGCTGCAGGCCTGCGGGACAAAGGGTCGCGCGCCCTATCGCGGGGTGCTGACCCACGGCTTCACGCTGGACGAGAAGGGCATGAAGATGTCCAAATCGCTCGGCAACACCGTCGCCCCGCAAGAGGTGATCGAAGAATACGGCGCCGACATCCTGCGGCTTTGGGTGGCGCAGGCGGACTACACGGTGGACCTGCGCATCGGGAGGGAGATCCTGAAGGGCACCGCCGACAGCTATCGGCGGCTGCGCAACACCTTGCGCTTCATCCTCGGCAACCTCGATAATTGGTCGGCAGAGGAGGCCGTGGCGCCGTCCGACATGCCGGAACTGGAACGCTGGGTGCTGCACCGGTTGGCGGAACTGGATACCCAGGTGCGCAAGGGCTACGCCGCCTACGACTTCCAGGGCGTGTTCCAGAAGCTCTTCAACTTCGCCACCGGAGATCTGTCGTCCTTCTACTTCGACGTGCGCAAGGACGCGCTCTACTGTGACGCCGCCGACAGCCCCCGGCGCCGCGCCGCGCGCACCGTCCTGGACATCCTGTTCCACCGGCTGACGACCTGGCTGGCCCCGATCCTGGTCTTCACGATGGAGGATGTGTGGCTCTCGCGCTTCCCCGACAGCGACGGCTCGGTGCATCTGGGGGATTTCCCCGACACCCCCGCCGACTGGCTGGACGAGCCGCTAGCCGCGAAATGGGCCGGCGTGCGCCAGACCCGCCGCGTCGTCACCGCCGCGCTTGAGGTGCAGCGCACCGCCAAGATCATCGGTGCCAGCCTGGAGGCCGCGCCGGTGGTCCATGTGCGCGACGCCGACGTGCTGAAGGCACTGAAGACGGTGAACTTCGCCGATGCCTGCATCACTTCGGACATCGTTCTGACCGGCGATCCGATCCCGCCCAGCGCCTTCCGCCTGCCCGAGGTCGAAGGTGTCGGTGTGGTGTTCGAAACCGCCGAGGGCGAAAAATGCCAGCGCTGCTGGAAGATCCTGCCCGAGGTGGGCACCCATGCCCATCCGGGCACCTGCAAGCGCTGCAGCGACGCTCTGGGCTGACAAGGCGCAAGTGTTCAGCGATTCAGTGCCGCAATCCCTTCAGAAGGGGTTGCGGCCACTCATATTCTGTCTTATCTATCTGTTATAAGATAACATGAGGTAGAAGATGCTGAAACTTCGGGTGCTCACCGGAGTCATCATGGGAACGTTGATGTCGTTCATCATGTCCGGCTTCATTACGGTCGTGAACACCGGCATTGACGCCGCCTTTCCGCAGCGCTGGATCACTGCATGGCTGGTTGCCTGGGTGATTGCCGTACCGCTTGCGACCATCGTCGGGCCGATGGCGCGAAGAACGGCGGAGCGGTTGGCGGGCCACTGACCGCCAACCCATGCGTCAGTGCCCGAGGATCTGGCTGAGGAACAGCTTGGTGCGGTCCGACTTCGGGCGCAGGAAGAACTCTTCGGGCTCGTTCTGCTCAACGATCTGGCCCTGATCCATGAAGATCACCCGGTTCGCCACCTGACGGGCAAATCCCATCTCGTGCGTCACGCAGATCATCGTCATCCCCTCTTCCGCCAGGCTGATCATGGTGTCGAGAACCTCCTTGATCATCTCGGGGTCGAGGGCCGACGTGGGCTCATCGAACAGCATGATCCGGGGCTTCATGCACAGCGACCGCGCGATGGCCACGCGCTGCTGCTGGCCGCCGGACAGCTGGCCGGGGTATTTCAGCGCCTGCTCGGGGATCTTCACCTTTTCGAGGAAATGCATCGCGATCTCCTCGGCCTCCCTCTTCGGGGTCTTGCGCACCCAGATCGGCGCGAGGGTGCAGTTTTCAAGAATCGTAAGGTGCGGGAACAGGTTGAAGTGCTGGAACACCATCCCGACCTCTGAGCGCACCTTGTCGATGTTCTTAAGGTCGTTGGTCAGTTCGGTACCGTCCACCACGATCTTGCCCGACTGGTGCTCTTCCAGCCGGTTGATGCAGCGGATCAGCGTTGACTTGCCTGACCCCGAGGGGCCGCAGACCACGATCCGCTCGCCCCTCATCACCGTCATGTCGATATCACGCAGCACGTGAAAGCTGCCGTACCACTTGTTCATGTTGGTGATCTGGATCGCGATCTCGTCGGTAACCTGCATCGCCGCGCGGTTGATCTCGCGGTCAATGGTCAGGTCGTGGAGCTGCTCGGCCATGGACGTCTCCTTACCTATGGTCCGTCTTCAGCTTGCGCTCCAGATACATGGAATAGCGCGAGATGCTGAAGCAGAAGATGAAGAACAGCGCACCGATGAAGATGAACAGCTCCCAGTAGATGCCATTCCAGTTGGTGTCGGCGCGGATGGCGTTCGACAGGCCGATTGGGTCCAGAAGTCCGATGAAGACCACAAGCGTGGTGTCCTTGAACAACCCGATGAATGTGTTGACGATACCGGGGATGGAAATCTTCAGCGCCTGCGGCAGGATGATCAGGCGCATCGATTTCCAGTAGTCCAGACCCAGCGAATCCGCCGCCTCGTACTGCCCCTTGGGTAGCGCGGCCAGCCCGCCCCGGATCACCTCGGCCATGTAGGCCGAAGCGAACAGCGTCACCATGATGACCACCCGCAAGATCAGATCGAAGTTGGTTCCGGGCGGCAGGAAATAATTCAGAAGCAGCGACGCGGTGAACAGAAGCGTGATCAGCGGAACGCCGCGAATGAACTCGATGAACCCGACGCAGACCGTCTTGATCAGGAACATGTCCGACTTGCGGCCCAGCGCCAGCAGGATGCCCATCGGCAGCGACAGCGAAATGCCGGTAACACCGATGATGATCGACAGCATGAAGCCGCCGAAATCGCGGCTGCGCACTTCCTCGATCGACAACGGGATCGCGTCCTGCATGAGCCCGGCCACCGGCCCGGAGAAGGTCAGCCACCAGATCAGCGGTGCAACGCCCGCGCCGATCACGCCAAGGATCGAGGATACCGGCTGCAGCACGCGATAGGCGACATAGCCGACCGCCAGACCGGCGAGCGCCGTCACCGGCCCCCAGATCGACCCGCCCCACAGCAGCCAATAGGCCAGCGCCGGATAGATCACGCTGAACCACAGCATCTTGCGCGGCAATTCCGTGAACAGGACCGGCGCAAGGGAGACGAACATCAGCAGCAGCGTCAGATTGGGCCGCCAGTACAGATGGCCCGGGTAGAAGCCGTACAACAGCTGGTGCCAGCGATCCCTGATCACCGCGAAGCAGGCGCCGTCGGTCCCGGCCAGAATCTCGCGGCATTCCGCCAGACTGCCGGCGTTCCAGACAGTGTTCGCGAACCACGGGCCGACATGCGACAGCACCCAGAAGACGAAATACAACGAAAGCACCGTCAGGATGCTGTTCAACCAGCCCGAGAACAGATTCTCGCGCATCCACTTGATCGCCCCGGTCTCGGTCAGCGGCGGGGCCTTTTGCGGCAGCATGGTGTCGCGGACAAAGGCGACGGTCTGGGCGTGGGTATCGCTCATCTCACCGCTCCCTCAGCTTCACGCGATTGTTGTAGACGTTCATCCCGGCCGAGATCACTAGGCTGATCGCCAGATAGATCAGCATCATCAGCAGCATCCCCTCCAGTTCGCGGCCGGTCTGGTTGATGGTGATCCCGCCAAGCGTTGACCGTAGGTCCATGTAGCCTACGGCCAGCGCCAGCGAGGTGTTCTTGGTGATGTTGAGATATTGCGAGATCAGCGGCGGAATGATGACCCGCAGCGCCTGCGGAAGGATCACCAGCCGCATCGTGCGGCCGGGGCGCAGGCCCAGGGCAAACGCAGCCTCGGTCTGTCCGCGCGAAATGGCGAGGATCCCCGCCCGCACATTCTCGGCGATGAAGGCGCCGGTGTAGATCGACAGCGCCAGCCACATCGCGATGAAGGAATTGCGGATATGCGTGCCGCCGGCAAAGTTGAAGCCGGAGAGCTCCGGGTAGCCGAAGTGGAAGCCCAGCAGATAAAGCAGGACGATCAGCGGGCCGAACAGGACCAACAGGCTTTTCCACCAGGTCTTCGGCCGGTCGCCCGTGGCTTCCTGCACCTTCGTCGCATGACGCAGCAGCCGCATGTGGGCGTAAAAGCCCACTAGCAGAACGGCGATGATCGCAAGAAGGTCGGTACTGATCAGGAAGATCCCGATGTCGATACTGCCAAGGCTGTTGGCAAACAGTGGCTCGGGCACATAGACGCCGCGGTTGGTAATTGCGACGGTATCGAACAGCACCATGCTTGAGGCCGGATCGTCCCCTCGGAAAGCGCTAGGGGCCGGCATCGATTCCGTCATGATCGCGAAGAAGACGAGGATCCACAGCAGCGTCGGAATGTTGCGGAACATCTCGACGTAAACCGTCATCAGGCCCGCGACGAGCCAGTTCTTCGACAGCCGCAGAACCCCCGCGATGACCCCGATCACCGTCGCCGTGACACAGGACACCACGGCCAGAAGCAGCGTGTTCAGCAGCCCCACCAGCATCGCCCGGCCATGCGTGCTGTCGGATGTGTATTCGATCAGCCGCTGGTTGATGTCATAGCCGGCCCGGCTGCCCAGGAAGCTGTAGTTGAAATCCTTGCCCAGCGTCTGGAGGTTCTGGATAGTGTTGTCGACGAGCCAGGCCGCCCCGGCCATGAACAGGAACAGGAACACCACCTGTATCGTCAGCGAGCGATACCGGGTGTCGTAGATCAGCATGCTCGGCCGAAAGGACTCTCTCGGCGGCTCCGTGATCGCAGCCATCAGTCTTACCCCCTGTGCCCGGCCCGACGTTTGCGTTCTTCTGCGTCACCGCAGCGGCCGAAATCTTTGGTTCAGGTGTGAAAAGGGCGCGCCTTGGCGCGCCCTTTCCCAAATCAGGCTCAGCGGAACGGCGGAGCGTAGAGCAGGCCGCCCTGCGTCCACTGTGCGTTCAGGCCGCGGGCCAGACCGATCGGCGTGCCCTCCCCGATGGTGGCCGCGAAGATCTCGCCATAGTTGCCTCCGGCGGCAATGGCGCGCCTGGCCCATTCGTTGTCGAGCCGGAACATCGCACCGAGCTCACCCTCATTGCCCAGCAGGCGGTTGATCTCGGGGTTGCTGGTTCCTGCCGCCAGTTCTTCCAGGTTGGCCGAGGTCACGCCCAGTTCTTCAGCCGCGACCAGCGCGTTGAAGGTCCAGTACACCACGTCGGCCCATTCCTCGTCCCCGTGGCGCACCAGCGGCCCCAGCGGTTCCTTCGAGATGATCTCGGGCAGGATCACGTGATCGGCCGGGTTCTCGAACGTCGCGCGCGAGGCAGCCAGGCCCGAGGCATCGGTCGTGTAGGTGTCGCAGGCGCCAGCAAGGTACTGTTGCAGCGCCTCGGCATTGGTCTCGATCGGCACCGGCTCGTAGCTCATGTTGTTGGAGCGGAAGTAGTCGGCCAGGTTCAGTTCCGTCGTGGTGCCGGTCTGGATGCAGACGGTCGCGCCATCAAGTTCCTTGGCCGACGAGACGCCCAGTTCCCGGTTCACCATGAAACCCTGACCGTCGTAGTAGTTGACGCCGGTGAAGGTGAACTTCAGGTCCACGTCGCGGCTGAATGTCCAGGTAGTGTTGCGGGCCAGCACGTCCACCTCGCCCGACGCCAGCGCCGAGAAGCGGGTCTGACCGGTGGTGCCGACGAAGTTGACGGCCATCGGATCGTTCAGCACGGCCGCGGCGATGGCGCGGCACACGGCCACATCAAAGCCCTGCCAGACGCCGTTCGAGTCCGGGGCCGAGAAGCCGGCAAGCCCCGTCGACACGCCGCAGTTCAGCTCGCCGCGCTCCTTCACGTCGTCGAGCGTCGCCGCAGCCGCCGCACCGGCCAACAGACCCGCTGCCGTCAGCGTGCCAAAAAATACGGATTTCTTCATGGTTACCTCTTCCTGATCGTCCGCCCTGTCGGCGGGCGTGTTTTGCGGCCCCTGATCGGGCCATAGCGATGCTGTGAGACAACGCAGCACTCGCAGCGCCGTCAAGCATGGAACACATGAAAACATCGCGTCAAGGCAAATGGCTGCTTTTGCGGGCAGGATTGCCGCATTGACAGGCACTCAGCGTGCACCGCGCGGTGTCAGCTCCCGCTGCGCGAGAGTGCGTGGAACCTGAGCGCGTCAAGGAATGCCTGCCGTTTCAGCGCCGCGGTCGCCTCGGCCTCGTCGTCGGGGCCCCAGACCTCGGCCTGCCAGTCCTCGTCCAGGCGCGAGGCCGACCACAGCGCGTCGGGCTCGCCGTGCCCGCGGATCGCCGCGAACCCGATGACCAGCGACCCCGACAGCGCCACCAGATCGTGAAACGCCGTCAGCGCGAACGGATCGAGCGCGCGCACCGCCGCCCCCAGCCGGTCCAGACTGGCCTGCGGCTGCGCCACCGGCATCACGCCGGTCGTGGCCACCAGCGGCGCGCCAAGCTCGCGCGCGGCGAACTGCATCAGCGGATCCCAGACCTCGGCCTGTCGTGCCACCAGTCCCGCGGGCGCGGCCGCGCGATAGCAGATCAGATCGCTGGCACCATACTCCGCAACGATTTCCGCCACCGCCTCGAACTGCGGCGCGACCTTGTCGAGGGCGGAGTTGGCCGACCGGGTCATCGGCATGGTTTCGGGGCGCACCTGACCTTCCTGCGCGTCCCACTCGGCGGCCAGCGCCCCGGCCAGCGCGCGGGTGGGCACAATCAGCGATGCCTTGGCGGGCGTCTTCAACGGGCGGCCGTCCAGCTCCACCGTGTAGCCTGCGTCGCGCGCGGCGACGGCGGCCTGCTTCCAGAACCGCTTTGCCGTCCAGCCGCTCATCCCTGCCTCCACAACTCGTCCAGCGCGTCGGCCATCTCGTCGAACCCGCCGATCAGCAGATCCGGCCGAGCCGCGCGCAGCCGCTCGGCCGGGTGATAGCCCCAGCCCACGGCGATGGTGCGGAACCCGGCCGCCCGGCCCATCTCGATGTCGAACTCGGTGTCGCCCACCATGACGCCCTGATCCACGCCGGTCTCGCTGGCGGCGCGCATCAGCATCGACGGGTGCGGCTTCGACGGGTGGTCGTCGGCCACCTGGGCGGTGACGAAGTGGGCAACCAGATCATGCGCGCCCAGCACGTGGTCCAGGCCCCGGCGCGACTTGCCGGTGGCCACCCCCATCAGCACCTCGTCACGACCGCGCAACCCGTCCAGAACGTCCCGCGCGCCGGGATAAAGCGGCGCCACCTGCGCCAGACGCGCGCCCATGAAGGACGCCTTGTAGCCCTCCACCATCCGGTCGATCTCGGTCTGCGACCGATCGGGCGCCAAGGTCCGGATCGCCACCGGCAGCGACAGGCCGACGATGCCCAGCACCTCAGCCCGGCTCGGCATCTTGTGTCCGACGCTGGCAAAGGCATCGGCCATCGCCGCCACGATAAGGTTCTGGCTGTCGAGCAGCGTACCATCCACGTCAAAGACCACAAGACGCAGGTCCATTCACGCCTCCGCAAAGGGGTCGGTCGGCACGTCGCCCTCATGCCAGCCCAGCGTCTGCCATGTCCGCACCATGTGGTCGGGCATCGGCGCCGTGATTGTCACCTGCGCCTTGGAGATCGGATGCTCGAAACTGATCGACCGCGCATGCAGATGCAGCTTGCGGCTGATCTCGCCGCCGAGCTGCGCACCCCAGCCGTCGCCCATGTTCTCCTGCCCTGATCCGCCGTACTTGCCATCCCCGACGATCGGGTGGCCGAGTTCGGCCATATGCGCGCGCAACTGGTGGGTGCGTCCCGTGACCGGGACCAGCGCAACCCAGGCCGCGCGCGTGCCCAGCGCGTCCAGCACCGCATAGTCCGTGGTCGCGCGCTTCGCGCCCTCGACCTTGTCGATCTCTCCGGGGTGGATGCAGCGCATCTTCTCGCCCTCGCCGCGTCCGCCGCCGGAGGCCTTCACCAGCCCGAAACGGATCGTGCCCATCCGCGGCTTCGGCACGCCCGCCACCGCCGCCCAGTAGATCTTGCGCGTGGTGCGGGCGCGGAACGCTTCCGACAGCCGCCGCGCGATCCGTGCCGACCGCGCCAGCAGCAGCACGCCCGAGGTGTCCTTGTCCAGCCGGTGCACCAGGCTGGGCTTCTCGGCGCGGCCGAACTTCAGCGCCTCGGACAGCGCGTCCACGTGGCGGTCGCCAAGCCCGCTACCACCCTGGCTGGGCAGGCCGGGGGGCTTGTTGATCGCGATGATGTGGTCGTCCTTCCACAGCACGGCGGCCTGTATCATCTCTGCATCCGATTGCGCCACGCCCGCCTTCTGCACCGGTGCCGGGGCCGGCGCATCGGGCAGCGGCGGCACGCGCACGACCATCCCGGGCTCAAGCCGGTGCGCCGCCTTGACCCGGCCGCCATCGACGCGCAGTTGCCCCGTCCGGCACATCTTTTCCACCGCCCCCTGCGTGATCTGCGGAAACCGCCGCTTCAGCCAGCGGTCCAGGCGCGTCTCGCCCTCTTCCGCGCCAACCGTCAGCATCTGCACGCCGCTCATGCCGGCACCCCCCGCACCACGGCCATCCCGGCCACCAGCGCCGTCACCGACAGCACGACCGACGCCACCACGTAGACCGCCGCGCCCGCGTGATCGCCACGCTCCCACATCAGCACTGCATCCAGCGCATAGGCCGAAAAGGTGGTGAACCCGCCCAGCAGTCCCGCCAGCAGCAGCGGCGAGAACCGCATCAGCCCGCGATCAAGAAGAATCGCGAACAGCAGGCCCATAAGGAAGCTTCCCAGCACGTTGACGGCCAAGGTGCCCCAGGGAAATCCCACGCCGACCAGTCGGACCGCGCCGATACCGGTCAGATAGCGCAACACCGCGCCGATAGCGCCGCCAAGAGCGACTTGGGACAGGGTCCAGATCATGCCGCCTCTGTCGTCCCACGGGACGGGGATGTCAACGGTGGCGCCTTGCCAGAGTCTTGCACCCCGCGCGCCGGTTCCATACGGATGCTGGCGCATTGCTGGCGCCCGGATTCTCAGCTTTTCCGCTGGTTGCGCAGCTTTGCGAAGTAATCGACGCGCTTCTTCAACTCCCGCTCGAACCCCCGCTCGGGCGGTGTGTAGAACACCGGCCGCTTCACCGATTCGGGGAAATAGTCCTGCCCCGAGAACGCATCCGGCGCGTCGTGATCATAGGCATAGCCCGCGCCAAATCCCTGATCTTTCATCATTTTCGTGGGCGCGTTCAGGATGTGCTTCGGCGGCGGCTCGGACCCGGTCTTGCGCGCCATCGCCCGCGCCGCGTTGTAGGCCATGTAGGCCGCGTTCGACTTGGGCGCGAGCGCGAGGTAGACCACAGCCTGCGCCAGAGCAAGTTCCCCCTCGGGGCTGCCCAGCCGCTCGTATGTCTGCCAGCCAGCCAGACACACCTCCTGCGCCTGCGGGTCCGCCAGCCCGATATCCTCCACCGCCATCCGCGTCAGCCGCCGCGCCAGAAAGCGCGGATCCTCGCCGCCTTCAAGCATCCGCGCGAACCAGTAGAGCGCGGCATCCGGGTCCGACCCGCGGACGGATTTGTGCAGAGCCGAAATGAGGTTGTAATGCTCCTCACCGGACTTGTCGTATTTGGCCGCGCGCCGCATGAGGCGCTGCGCCAGGGCATCGCGGCCCAGCGGGGCCTCGACCTTCCAGGCCGCTACTTGCTCCATGAGGTTCAGCAACGCCCGACCGTCGCCATCGGCCATCTCCAGCAAGCTCTCGCGCGCCTCGCCCGTCAGCGGCAAGGCGCGGCCCAGTTCCTTCTCGGCACGCTGCGCGAGCAGTTCCAGATCCACCAGCGACAACCGCTCCAGCACGATCACCTGCGCCCGGCTCAACAGGGCCGCGTTCAGTTCGAACGACGGATTTTCCGTGGTCGCCCCCACAAGAATGATCGTCCCGTCCTCCATGTACGGCAGGAAGCCATCCTGCTGCGCCTTGTTGAACCGATGGATTTCATCGACGAAAAGAAGCGTGCCCTGCCCGTTCTGTCTCCGCAGCCGTGCTGACTCGAACACCTTGCGCAGGTCCGGGACCCCCGTGAAGATCGCGCTGATCTGGACAAAGACAAGCTCGGTCTCGGCTGCCAGAAGCCGCGCGATGGTTGTCTTTCCCACCCCCGGCGGGCCCCAAAGGATCAGAGACGACAGGCTGCCCGACGCCAGCATCGCCCCCAGCGGGCCATCCTGCGAAAGGATCCTGTCCTGCCCGATTACCTCGGACAGCGCGCGCGGGCGCAGCTGATCAGCCAGCGGTCGCGTCACGTTTGCGGGCGTCTTTTCCGGCGTCTGATCGAAGAGGTCAGGCATGACTTCAGACTACCGCTGCCATCGGCCGGTGCAATCGCTCCTTTCCAAAGTGTAAAGGTAGCGGACGGACTATCCTTTTCGGCAGATTGCCCTCACGCCGGACAACCCTAAATTGAGGAGTGCAAAACCAAGGTGATCTCGTGATGGATAAACGGACCAATATTGATGTGGACCTTTTTGCGCGCGTCATGGCGCTGCCGACGAGCCTGCGCCATGACGTTCTGAAATTCATCGGTGCGACGCATTCACAGCAAGATGCGGCCAAGGACACAAACGACCTTTCCCCGGTTCTAGGGCCGTCTGCCAGAGAGAACTGAGGCTACGGAAACCTGAAGAATAAAAAAGCCCGCCATCCGGCGGGCTTTCTACTGCGAAGGCAATTGGGGCGACCTCAGTCCTCGGCCGCCGCCTCGGCTTCTTCGCGGGCGCGGTCGCCTGCCCCTTTCGCCGACGGGTCGCGATCGACCAGTTCGATGATCGCCATGGGCGCCATGTCACCATAGCGGAAGCCGGCTTTCAGGACGCGAATATAGCCGCCCTGACGCTCCTTGTAACGCTCGCCCAGAACGTCGAACAGTTTCGCAACGTGCGAGTCCTGCTTCAGCTGCGACGCAGCCATCCGGCGGGCGTGCAGGTCGCCGCGCTTGGCCAGCGTGATGAGCTTTTCCACCACCGGACGAAGTTCCTTCGCCTTGGGCAGGGTGGTCTTGATCTGTTCGTGTTCGATCAGGCTGCCGGCCATGTTGGCGAACAGCGCCTTGCGGTGTTCGTGAGTCCGGTTCAGGCGGCGGTATCCGCGGGCGTGACGCATGTCATTCTCCTATCGTCATTTTGCTTTGTCAGGCGACCCATGCGTGCGGGGCGCTCTCCTTGGGGCGGAATGCCCGGGCAGTCGGGGGGCGGCGAACCGCCCCCGGTCTCAGAACTGGTCCTCGAAGCGCTTGGCCAGATCTTCGATATTCTCTGGCGGCCAGTCCTCGACATCCATGCCGAGGTGAAGGCCCATGCCCGAAAGCACTTCCTTGATCTCGTTCAGCGATTTGCGGCCAAAGTTCGGGGTGCGCAGCATCTCGGCCTCGGTCTTCTGGATCAGATCGCCGATGTAGACGATGTTGTCGTTCTTTAGGCAGTTGGCCGAACGGACGCTCAGCTCCAGCTCGTCCACCTTCTTCAGCAGCAACGGGTTGAACTCCAGCCCATCGTCCATGCTGCCGGCGGTCGCGCTTTCCGGCTCCTCGAAGTTGACGAAGACCTGAAGCTGATCCTGAAGGATGCGTGCTGCATAGGCCACCGCATCGTCCGGGCTCAGGCTGCCGTCGGTGTCCACCTTCAGCGTCAGCTTGTCATAGTCCAGCACCTGGCCCTCGCGGGTCGGCTGCACTTCGTAGCTGACGCGCTTCACAGGCGAGTAGATCGCATCGACGGGGATAAGCCCGATCGGCGCATCTTCGGGCCGGTTCTTGTCGGCCGCGACGTAGCCCTTGCCGGTGTTGACGGTCAGTTCCATGAAGACGCTTGCGCCCTCATCCAAGTGACAGATCAGGTGATCCTTGTTCAGAATCTCGATCCCGTTCGATTCGGTGATGTCGCCCGCGGTGACCACCCCGGGCCCCTTGGCCGAGATCGACAGCCGCTTCGGCCCCTCGACCTCCATCCGGATCGCGACGCCCTTGAGGTTCAGCACGATGTCGGTCACGTCCTCGCGGACCCCGGCGACCGAAGAGAATTCGTGCAGCACATTGTCGATCTGCACGCTGGTGATCGCGGCACCCTGCAGCGACGACATCAGCACGCGGCGCAGCGCGTTGCCCAGCGTCAGGCCGAAGCCCCGCTCCAGTGGCTCGGCGATGACCGTCGCCTGCCGCGACGGATCGGCGCCGGCCTTTACGACCAGCTGCGTCGGCTTGATCAGTTCCTGCCAGTTCTTGTGGATCATGCGTGTCGCCTCCATTCCTGTGCGTGGGCCATGTCCAAGATCACGCACGCCCGAGGTTCAAATGACGAAACCGGGCCGCGCAGATTGCGCGGCCCGGGAAATGTCCTGTCCGTTATACCCGGCGACGTTTCGGCGGGCGGCAGCCGTTGTGGGCAATCGGCGTCACGTCGCGGATCGAGGTGATGTTGAACCCGACGGCCGCCAGCGCGCGCAACGCACTTTCGCGGCCCGAGCCGGGCCCCTGCACTTCGACTTCCAGCGTCTTCACGCCGTGTTCCTGCGCCTTCTTGCCGGCATCCTCGGCGGCCAGCTGGGCGGCGTAGGGGGTCGACTTCCGGCTGCCCTTGAAGCCCATCGTACCGGCCGACGACCAGGCGATCGCGTTGCCCTGCACGTCGGAAATCAGGATCTTGGTGTTGTTGAAGGACGAGTTCACATGCGCCACACCAGCGGCGATGTTCTTGCGTTCCTTGCGCTTCGCGCGCGTCTTTTCACGTGCCATGTCTGTGCCCTCCCCTTACTTCTTCTTGCCGGCAATGGCTTTTGCCGGGCCCTTGCGGGTGCGGGCATTGGTGTGGGTGCGCTGTCCGCGCACGGGCAGGTTGCGGCGATGCCGCAGGCCACGATAGCAGCCCAAGTCCATCAGGCGCTTGACGTTCATCTGCACTTCGCGGCGCAGATCGCCCTCGACGGTGAAGTTCGCGTCGATATGCTCGCGGATGGCAAGCACCTCGGCATCCGACAGTTCGTTCACACGGCGGCTTACGTCGACGCCCACGGCTTCGCAGATCTGCTTGGCCGAGGTATGTCCGATTCCGGTGATGTAGGTCAGGGCGACGGGAACACGTTTGCCCGTCGGAATGTTCACGCCAGCAATTCGGGCCACGCGGTCTTTCCTTTTCGTTGCGGTTCCGTATCGCCAGAACCTTTTTTCACAACTCTGGCCCGACGGCTTTCACCCCCGGACCGGTTCGCTCGTCTGTCAGTGGGAAGCCAGCCGTCAGGACGATTCTCTTGCGAGAGGGTGTCAGCTACGCGGAATCACCCTTGGCGTCAAGGCCGTTCAGGACTTGTCAAGGATCGCCTTGATCTGATGCGCGACGGCCGCCACCTCGGCCAGTCCGTCGACGCCAGAAAGCAGCCCCTTGGCATGGTAATAGCCGATCAGCGGAGCCGTCTTGCGATAGTATTCCATCAATCGCTGGCGCAGGCTCTCGGCATTGTCGTCGGGGCGGCGGCGCAGGTCGGTCGATCCGCAGACATCGCAGACCCCTGCCTTCGCCGTTGGCCGCGTTCGATCGTGATAGACCTCTCCGCAGTTGCCGCAGGTGAAGCGCCCGGTGATGCGGTCGACAAGCGCGGCTTCGTCCACCTGCATCTCGATGACCGCATTCAGAGCCTGACCACTCCGCGACAGCAGATCCCCCAACGCATCGGCCTGTGCCAGCGTTCTCGGAAAGCCGTCAAAGATGAAGCCGCCGTCGGCGCCCTGCTGCAGCCTTTCCTCGATCAGGCCCATGACGATCTCGTCGGTGACGAGATCTCCCCGCGCCATGACTTCAGCGACCTTTCGGCCCAATTCGGTCCCGCTGGACTGCGCTTCCCGCAGCATGTCGCCGGTCGAAAGCTGAACCATTCCGCGACGCTCGGTCAGCAGCCGGGCCTGCGTGCCCTTGCCCGCCCCCGGCGGCCCCAGAAGAATGATGTTCATCGCCGCCCCGGCGCCTTCGTGCCGCTGCCGCGCCGCCTCTTGCCGCGCAGCTGAGAGCGTTCAAGCAGCCCCTCGTACTGATGCGCAAGCAGATGCGACTGAACCTGGTTGATCGTGTCCATCGTCACCGACACCACGATCAAAACCGAAGTACCGCCAAAGTAGAACGGCACCGCATACTGGTTGCGCAGCACTTCCGGCAACAGACAGACGAGCGCGAGGTAGGCTGAACCGACCACCAGAAGGCGCGTGACGACGTAATCAAGGTACTCCTCGGTGCGCTTGCCCGGCCGGATTCCGGGGATGAACCCGTTCTGATTCTTCAGGTTCTCCGCGACATCCTCGGTCTTGAACGACACGTTGGCGGTGTAGAAGTAGGTGAAAAAGACGATCATCCCCGTGAAGAACAGAAGATACAGCGGTTGGCCGGGGCCGAAATAGGCCATGATCGTCGACATGATCGGGCCGGTCTGCTGACCCGAAAAGGTCGAGATCGTGACCGGCAGCAGCAGCAGGGACGAGGCGAAGATGGCCGGGATCACGCCGGCCGGGTTCACCTTGACCGGCAAATGCGATGAGCCGCCGTCGTACATCTTCATGCCGACCTGGCGCCGCGGATATTGAATATGGATCTTGCGCAACGCGCGTTCCATGAACACCACGAAGGCGATGGTCACCACCACCAGAACGATGACGCCGATGATCACGGCAGGCGACAAAGCGCCCGAGCGACCCTGGCTGAAGAACTGCGCGAGCGCGGCAGGAACTTCGGCAATGATCCCGACGAAGATGATCAAGGAGATGCCGTTGCCGATCCCCCGCGCAGTGATCTGCTCACCCAGCCACATCAGGAACATCGTCCCGCCGACCAGCGTGATGACCGTCGCCGCGCGGAAGAACCAGCCGGGATCGGTCACAAGGTCGCCGGCTTCAAGGCTGACGGCAAGGCCATAGGCCTGAAAGGTGGCCAGGAACACGGTGCCGTAACGGGTGTACTGGTTGATTTTCTTGCGGCCCTGCTCGCCCTCTTTCTTCAGCTGCTGCAGCGAGGGCACCATGGCGGTCATCAGCTGCACGATAATCGATGCGGAAATGTATGGCATGATGCCAAGGGCGAAGATCCCCATCCGGCTGATCGCGCCGCCGGTGAACATGTTGAGCATGCCACCAATGCCGAGCGACGCCTCGTCCATGAACTCGCGCAGGGCGATGCCGTCGATCCCGGGGACTGGGATGTAGGTCCCGAGCCGGTAGACGATGAGCAGGCCGAGGGTGAAGAAGATCCGGTGACGCAGATCGGTCGCCTTGGCCAGCGCGCCCCAACTGGTGTTGGCGGCCATTTGCTCTGCAGCTGATGCCATGTGCCTCGTCTCTTTCAAGCAAGCGCCGCCGAACCGTTTCCCGGATCGGCGGCGCAGGAAAACTGTGGGTGATGTAAGCCGGGCGTGCCCAGCCTACAACCTCTTATTCGGCCGCCGGCGCAGACGAAAGCGTGACGGAACCGCCCGCCTTCTCGATCGCTTCGACGGCCGCCTTCGATGCGCCCGTCACCGTCAGGGTGATCTTCGTGGACAACTCGCCCTTGGCCAGAACCCGGACGCCATCCAGCGCCCGACGCACGATGCCGGTCTCGACCAGCACGTCTTCGGTGATCGGTTCCTTTGCGTCCAGCTTCCCGGCCTCGATGAACTTCTGGATCAGTCCCAGGTTCACCACGGCAAAAGCCTTGCGGTTCGGCTTGGTGAAGCCCCGCTTCGGCAGGCGGCGGTACAGCGGCATCTGGCCGCCCTCGTACCCGCCGATGGCCACGCCCGAACGGGATTTCTGACCCTTGATCCCGCGACCGGCGGTCTTGCCCTTGCCCGAGCCGGGGCCGCGGGCAACCCGCTTCTTCGTACGGGTCGCGCCGGGGTTGTCGTGCAGTTCATGCAGTTTCATGTCGCTACTCCTGTTGCCGGAGTCATCCCATCAGCGACGAAGGGGATGCACACGGCGTTTTAAGTGTTCGGCCGCCACCTCGGGGCGGCCTCCTGCGGCTTCAGCCGCGCTCCTCGATGATCTGAACCAGATGCGGTATCTTGGCAACCATGCCGCGGACCGCGGGCGTGTCTTCAAGCTCGCGCGTGCGGCTCATCTTGTTCAGACCCAAGCCCTTCAGCGTCTCGCGCTGGATGGCGGGGCGGCGGATGGGCGAACCCACCTGCTTTACGACGATCGTCTTGGCCATGATGCCCTCCTTATGCCTCGACCGTTTCGGCCGCGGCTTCGACTTCGGGCTTCCTCAGAATGTCAGCTACCTTCTTGCCGCGACGCTGCGCGACTTGACGGGGGCTCGACTCCTTCTTCAGGCCGTCGATCGTGGCGCGGATCATGTTGTAGGGGTTCTGCGATCCCAGAGATTTCGCCACAACGTCCTGCAGGCCCAGCATCTCGAACACGGCGCGCATCGGGCCGCCCGCGATGATCCCGGTACCGGCAACTGCCGTACGCATGACGACCTTGCCCGCACCATGACGCCCTTCGATGTCGTGATGCAGCGTGCGACCTTCGCGCAGCGGCACGCGGATCATCTGACGCTTCGCCTGCTCGGTCGCCTTGCGGATCGCCTCGGGTACTTCCTTGGCCTTGCCCTTGCCGAAGCCGACGCGGCCACGCTGGTCACCGACCACGACGAGCGCCGCGAAACCGAAGCGCTTGCCGCCCTTCACCGTTTTCGAAACCCGGTTGATCGCGACGAGACGATCGGCGAATTCCGGGGTTTCATCGCGATCGCGACGGTCCCTGCGGTTGTCTTCTCTTGCCATTACCGTCTCCTCAGAATTTCAGGCCGCCTTCACGTGCCGCATCGGCCAAGGCCCTGATGCGTCCGTGAAAGAGGAAACCGCCGCGATCGAAATAGCAGTTCTCGACCCCGGCCGCCTTTGCCCGCTCGGCAATCGCCGCGCCAACCTTGGCAGCTGCTTCTACGTTGTTCTTGCCGACCACGCCCAGATCCTTCTCCAGCGTGGAGGCGGCGGCGAGCGTGACGCCATTCACATCGTCGATCAGCTGCACGCTGATGTTCTTGTTCGAGCGGTGGACCGAAAGGCGCGCGCGCCCCTCGTTCACTTGCCGCAGCTTGTTCCGGACGCGCAGGCGGCGCTTGCGGAACAGATCCCGTTTCGTGTTCGCCATTTTCGCGCCCCTTACTTCTTCTTGCCTTCCTTGCGGAAGATGTACTCACCCTTGTAGCGGATGCCCTTGCCCTTGTAGGGCTCCGGCGCGCGCCATTCCCGGATGTTCGCTGCGACCTGACCAACAAGCTGCTGATCGGCACCTT
Source organism: Paracoccaceae bacterium (assembly GCA_041687395.1). Taxonomy (GTDB): domain Bacteria; phylum Pseudomonadota; class Alphaproteobacteria; order Rhodobacterales; family Rhodobacteraceae; genus JAWLCA01. The sequence goes on from JAWLCA010000004.1 coordinate 69,247, forward strand.
CCACAACGATTTCGGTCTGCTTCGGGGTGGTGATCGAGACGCCCTGCGGAACGTCGAAGTTCACCTCGTGGCTGTAACCCAGCGACAGTTTCAGGACATTGCCCTGCATCGCGGCACGGTAACCGACACCCTGAATCTCCAGCTCCTTCTTGAAGCCATCGGAGACCCCGGTCGCCAGGTTCGCGACCATCGTGCGGCTCATGCCCCACTGCGCACGGGCGCGCTTGGATGAGCCGCGCGGCGTCACCGTCACGGTATTGCCGTCAAGCGTGATCGTCACGTCGTCGGTCGCCGTGAAGCTGCGGGTACCCTTGGGCCCCTTTACCTCGATAGTCTGCCCGGAGACGGAGGCCGTTACCCCCTTGGGCAGCTCGACCGGTTTTTTCCCAATACGAGACATCCCATCCTCCTCAGAACACGGTGCAGAGCACTTCACCGCCAACATTGGCGGATCGTGCAGCTGCGTCCGACATCACGCCTTTCGGCGTCGAGACGATCGATACACCCATCCCGTTTCGCACGCTCGGAAGTTCCTTGGTGCCGGAATAAACCCGGCGGCCAGGCTTCGAGACACGCTTGATCTCGCGGATCACGGGGGTGCCATCATAGTATTTCAGGCTAATTTCCAGCGCCGGATGGCCGTCGGCCCCGGTCACCTTCTCGTAGCCGCGGATGTAGCCTTCGGCTTCCAGCACATCCAGCACCCAAGCCCGCAGCTTCGAAGCCGGCGTGATGACCGTGGACTTGCCGCGCAACTGCGAGTTCCTGATGCGGGTGAGCATATCGCCCAGAGGATCGTTCATTGCCATGATGCGTCCTCCTTACCAGCTCGACTTCACCATGCCGGGGATCTGACCGAACGAGGCCAGATCACGCAGCATGATGCGCGAGAGTTTCAGTTTGCGATAATAGGCGTGCGGACGACCCGTCAGCTCACAGCGGTTGTGAAGCCGCGTGGGAGAGGAGTTCCGCGGCAGTTCGGCCAGCTTCAACCGTGCCTTGAACCGCTCTTCCACCGCTTTTGTCTCGTCATTTGCGATCGCTTTCAGCGCAGCACGCTTGGCGGCGTATTTCTTCACCAGGCGCTGGCGCTTTTTTTCGCGTTCGACCATCGATACTTTTGCCATAAGTCCTTCCTCCCGCGATCAGTTGGCGAAGGGCATGTTGAAATGCTTCAACAGCGCCTTGGCTTCCGCGTCGGATTTCGCGGTGGTGCAGATGATGATGTCCATGCCCCAGACCTCGTCGACCTTGTCGAAGTTGATCTCGGGGAACACGATATGTTCCTTCAGGCCCATCGCGTAGTTGCCGCGCCCGTCGAACGATGTGGGCTTCACGCCGCGGAAGTCGCGGACGCGGGGCAGTGCGATGGTGATGAGCCGGTCGAGGAATTCGTACATCCGGTCGCCGCGCAGCGTGACCTTGACGCCAAGCGGCATCTCCTCACGAACGCGAAAGCCGGCGATCGACTTCTTCGCCTTGGTGATCACGGCCTTCTGTCCGGCAATCGCGGTCAGATCCTCTTGCGCGGACTTGACCTTCTTGGTGTCCTTGACGGCCTCGCCAATGCCCATGTTGAGCACGATCTTGTCGAGCCGTGGGATCATCAGGTCGTTGCCGTAGCCGAATTCTTCCTTAAGCGCCGGACGGATCGTGTCGCGGAAATGCGTCTTCAGACGCGGGGTGTAGTTGACTGCGTCAAGCATCAGATCGCCTCCCCGGTAGATTTCGCGTAGCGGACCTTCACGCCATCCTCGACGCGGAAGCCCACGCGGGACGCCTTGCCGTTCTTGTCAACGATCGCGAGGTTCGACAGATCGATCGGCATCGCCTGCGGAATGCGACCGCCTTGGCTTTGCGCGCTTTGCTTGGTGTGGCGGATGGCGATGTTGATGCCATCCACAACGGCCTTGTTGTCCTTGGGCATGACGCGGGTGATCTCACCCTGCTTGCCCTTGTCCTTGCCGGACAGCACGACAACCTTGTCGCCCTTTTTCAGCTTCGCAGCCATCAGAGCACCTCCGGAGCCAGCGAAATGATCTTCATGAAGTTCTTGGCGCGCAGTTCACGCACGACCGGGCCGAAGATACGCGTGCCCACCGGCTCACCCTGGTTGTTCAGGATGACGGCAGCGTTGCGGTCGAAACGGATGGCGGTGCCGTCTTCACGGCGGACTTCCTTGGCGGTGCGCACGACGACGGCCTTGCGGACATCACCTTTCTTCACGCGCCCGCGCGGAATGGCTTCCTTGACCGACACCACGATGATGTCGCCCACGGATGCATAGCGGCGATGCGAGCCGCCCAGAACCTTGATGCACTGCACCCGGCGTGCGCCGGAGTTATCAGCTACATCCAGATTGGTCTGCATCTGGATCATTGGTAGTCTCCCGACCTTTGGGAACCAGTCCCAGGGTTTCGATCAGACTGGAAAATGGTGTCAGGCCAGCGCCGCAGCGTCAGTCTCGGTCACCACCGTCCAGCGTTTCGTCTTCGAGATCGGCGCACATTCCACGATGCGCACGGTATCGCCGACCTTGCATTGATTGGTCTCGTCATGGGCCCGGTACTTCTTGGATTTCCGAACCGTCTTCTGCAGCAGCGGATGCTTGAAGCGGCGCTCGACCAGAACCGTGACGGTCTGGGCGTTCTTGTCGCTCGTCACCGTGCCTTGCAGGATGCGTCTGGGCATGGGTCTCGCTCCTTAATTCGCCGTCGCTTCGCGGGCTTTTTCGTTCAGCACGGTCTGCACCCGTGCCACATCGCGGCGCACGACACGCATGCGCGCGGTGTTCTCAAGCTGAGAGGTTGCCTGCTGGAAGCGCAGGTTGAAGGCCTCTTTCTTGAGCGCCAGCAGCTGATCGCGCAGCTGGTCCGGCGTCTTGTCTCTCAATTCCTGGGCGTTCATCGCCACATCCTCTCATCAGAAGTCGGGAAGCACGCCACCCGCTTTTCCAACAAACAGCAAACCCCCGACCTTCGCGGCGGGGGTCCAGCCGAAATTTCTACCAGTCCTCGCGGACGACGACGCGCGTCTTGATCGGCAGCTTCATCGCTGCGAGGCGGAGCGCTTCCCTTGCCACAGACTCACCCACGCCGTCAATCTCGAACATGATCCGTCCGGGCTTGATCTTGGCGGCCCAGAAGTCGACCGAGCCCTTGCCCTTGCCCATCCGCACTTCGGTGGGCTTCGAGGTGACCGGAACGTCCGGGAAAATCCGGATCCAGACCCGGCCCTGACGTTTCATGTGGCGCGTCATGGCGCGGCGTGCGGCTTCGATCTGGCGGGCGGTGATCCGCTCTGGCTCTGCGGCTTTCAGGCCGTAGGTGCCGAAGTTCAGGTCGAACCCGCCCTTGGCCTCGCCGTGGATGCGGCCCTTGTGCTGTTTGCGGAACTTCGTCCGTTTCGGTTGCAGCATCTTTTCTCTCCTTGCCCCGGATCAGCGACGCGGCGGACGGCCGGCCGGGCCATCTGCGGCCTCGGCGGCGCGGCGATCGCGGGCCTGGGGGTCATGTTCAAGGATCTCGCCTTTGAAGATCCAGACCTTCACCCCGATGATGCCATAGGCGGTCTTCGCCTCGGCCACGGCATAGTCGATGTCGGCGCGCAGCGTGTGCAGCGGCACCCGCCCCTCGCGGTACCATTCGGTCCGCGCGATCTCGGCACCGCCAAGACGCCCCGCCACGTTCACTCGAATGCCAAGGGCACCCATGCGCATCGCGTTCTGCACCGAGCGCTTCATGGCACGACGGAACGACACCCTGCGCTCAAGCTGCTGGGCGATAGACTCAGCCACCAACTGGGCATCGAGCTCGGGCTTGCGGACCTCGACGATGTTCAGATGCAACTCTGAATCGGTGAAGTTCGCCAGCTTCTTGCGCAGACCTTCGATGTCCGCACCCTTCTTGCCGATGATCACGCCCGGACGTGCTGTGTGGATCGTGACGCGGCATTTCTTGTGCGGACGCTCGATGATCACGCGGCTCACGCCGGCCTGCTTGCACTCGTCCTTGATGAACTCGCGCATCTTCAGGTCTTCGAGCAGCAGATTGCCGTAGTCCTTGCCATCGGCGAACCAGCGGCTGTCCCAGGTGCGGTTGACCTGAACGCGCATCCCGATCGGATTGACTTTCTGACCCATTACGCGCGCTCCTCGACCTGACGAACCTTGATGGTGAGTTCCGAAAACGGCTTGACGATCTTGCCGAACCGGCCACGTGCCCGCGGACGGCCACGTTTCATTACCAGGTTCTTGCCGACGTAGGCTTCCGCAACGACCAGATCATCCACATCGAGACCGTGGTTGTTCTCGGCGTTGGCGATAGCCGACTGAAGACACTTCTTCACGTCGCCTGCGATGCGCTTCTTCGAGAAGGTCAGATCGGCCAGCGCCTTTTCAACCTTCTTGCCGCGGATCAGGGCAGCCACGAGGTTCAGCTTCTGCGGCGAGGTGCGCAGCATGCGCGACTTCGCCATCGCCTCGTTCTCGGCCACGCGGCGCGGATTTTGTTCCTTACCCATGACGCTTACTTCCTCTTGGCTTTCTTGTCGGCGGCGTGACCGTAATAGGTCCGCGTCGGCGAATATTCCCCGAACTTCTGCCCGATCATATCCTCGGTTACATTCACCGGGATATGCTTGTGGCCGTTGTAGACCCCAAAGGTGAGGCCCACGAACTGCGGCAGAATGGTCGAGCGGCGCGACCAGATCTTGATGACCTCGTTGCGACCGGATTCGCGCGATTTCTCGGCCTTCTTGAGCACGTAGGCATCAACGAACGGGCCTTTCCAAACAGAACGTCCCATGGATCAGCGCCCCTTCTTTCTCGCGTGCCGCGACCGGATGATCAGCTTGTCCGTCGACTTGTTGCTGCGGGTCTTCTTGCCCTTGGTGTCCTTGCCCCAGGGCGTGACAGGCGTGCGGCCACCCGATGTGCGACCCTCGCCACCGCCGTGCGGATGGTCAATCGGGTTCATGGCGACACCGCGAACCGACGGACGGATGCCCTTGTGACGGTTCCGACCGGCCTTGCCCAGGTTCTGGTTCGAATGATCCGCATTGGACACGGCACCGATCGTGGCCATGCACTCCTGACGGACCATGCGAAGCTCACCCGAAGACAGACGAATCTGCGCGTAGCCGCCATCGCGGCCGACGAACTGGGCGTAGGTGCCAGCCGCGCGGGCCAACTGGCCACCCTTGCCGGGCTTCAGCTCCACGTTGTGGACGATCGTGCCCAGCGGCATGCCCGAAAACGGCATTGCATTGCCCGGCTTCACGTCTGTCTTGCTGCCGGAAACCACGGTGTCGCCAACGGCGAGACGCTGCGGAGCAAGGATATAGGCCTGCTCGCCATCTTCATACCGGATCAGCGCGATGAATGCGGTGCGATTGGGATCGTATTCAATCCGCTCGACCGTCGCCCCTGCGTCGAACTTGGTGCGCTTGAAATCAACGATGCGATAGAGACGCTTCGCCCCGCCGCCCTTGCGGCGCATCGTGATCCGTCCGGTGTTGTTCCGGCCACCCTTCTTCGTCAGACCCTCGGTAAGGGACTTGACGGGGCGACCTTTCCAAAGCTCCGAACGGTCGATCAGCACCAGCCCGCGCTGGCCAGGCGTCGTCGGCTTGTACGACTTGAGTGCCATGCTTCCTGTCTTCCGTCAGCTCTGGACCAATGGTCCGTTTCGATTGCGGGCGTTGCCGCCCCCTTGAAAATTCAACGGCCCCGGACGCCCGGGGCCGAAGATTCGGCGCCTTCTATCAGAGGCCCGTAGTCACGTCGATAGCGTTGCCTTCTTCCAGCGTGACATAGGCTTTCTTCACGTCGTTGCGCACGCCGGGGCGGCCGCGGAAACGCTTCGTCTTGCCCTTGGTGATGGTGGTGTTCACCGCCTTCACCTTCACGCCGAACAGCGCCTCGACCGCTTCCTTGATCTGCGGCTTGTTCGCATCCATCGACACCTGGAAGACGACGGCATTGGCCTCCGAGGCCATGGTCGCCTTCTCGGTGATGATCGGCTTGCGGATCACGTCGTAATGTTCCGGCTTCACGCTCATTTCAGTCGGGCCTCCAGAGCTTCGACACCTGCTTTGGTGATCACGAGCGTGTCACGCTTCAGGATGTCATAGACGTTGGCGCCGATTGACGGCAGCACATCGATCCCCTCGATGTTGCGTGCGGCGCGGGCGAAATTCTCGTTCACCTCCGCCCCGTCGATCACCAGCACCCGCTTCCAGCCATGCTCTTTCGCCATCTTTGCCAGCATCCCCGTCTTGGCTTCGGCCATCTCGGCCTTGTCCAGAACGATCAGGTCGCCCGTCGCCGCCTTGGACGACAGAGCGTGGCGCAGACCCAGCGCGCGCACCTTCTTGGGCAGGTCGAACGCATGACTGCGCGGAACCGGACCCTTGTAGATGCCGCCCTTGCGGAAGATCGGCGCGCCACGGTCACCATGACGTGCGCCGCCGGTGCCCTTCTGACGGTAGATCTTCTTGGTCGAATAGCTGACCTCGGACCGGCCCAGCGTCGAATGGGTGCCGGCCTGGGCCTTTGCCCGCTGCCAGCGGACCACCCTATGCAGGATGTCCGCACGCGGCTCCAGCCCGAAGATCGCGTCGTTCAGATCGATCTCGCCCGCCTTGCCGGCGTCGAGGCTGATCACGTCGAGTTTCATTGCTTGTCCCCTTCCGGCGCAGCGTCCGAAGCCCCGGCGTCATCCGCCTTCGGTTCGGACGTATCCTTCTCCGCCTCGAGCGCGGCCTCGGCCTCGGCCAGAGCGGCGGCCTGTGCCGCAGCTTCCGCCTCAAGCGCGGCCTGACGCGCGGCTTCCTCTTCGGCCGCCGCCGCTGCCGCTGCCTCTTCGGCGGCCTTGCGTGCCGCTTCGGCCTGCGACCTCAGCGCCGCGGGCAGGATGACGTTGTCGGGAACGGCCTTCTTCACCGCGTCCTTGATCGTCACCCAGCCACCCTTGGACCCTGGAACCGCGCCCTTGATCATGATCAGGCCGCGTTCGCTGTCGGTCTTGACGACCTGCAGGTTCTGCGTGGTCACGCGGGCGGCACCCATGTGGCCGGCCATCTTCTTGCCCTTGAACACCTTGCCCGGATCCTGGCACTGGCCGGTCGAGCCGTGCGAGCGGTGACTGATCGACACACCGTGGCTGGCCCGAAGACCGCCGAAGTTGTGACGCTTCATCACGCCCGCAAAGCCCTTGCCGATCGTCGTGCCCGCTACATCCACGAACTGGCCCGCGAAGTAGTGATCGGCCGTGATTTCTTCGCCCACGTCGATCAGGTTCTCGGCACTCACGCGGAATTCCGCGAGCTTCCGCTTTGGCGCCACATTCGCCTTCGCGAAATGGCCGCGCATCGGAGCGGACACGCGCTTGGCCTTGGCTTCACCGGCACCGAGCTGGACGGCCGAATAGCCGTCACGGTCGGCTGTACGTTGCGCCACCACCTGCAGGTTGTCGAGTTGGAGCACGGTTACCGGAACCTGCCGGCCGTCCTCAAGAAACAGCCGGGTCATCCCCAGCTTCTTTGCGATCACACCAGAGCGCATGGTCATGCCCCCTTAAACCTTGATCTCGACATCCACGCCGGCGGCGAGATCGAGCTTCATCAGCGCGTCAACCGTCTGCGGGGTCGGATCCACGATGTCGAGTAGCCGCTTGTGCGTACGGATCTCCCACTGGTCGCGCGACTTCTTGTCGATGTGCGGACCACGGAGAACCGTGAACTTCTCGATCTTGTTCGGCAACGGGATGGGTCCGCGCACCTGCGCGCCAGTCCGCTTGGCCGTATTCACGATTTCCTGCGTGCTGGCATCCAGAACGCGGTAATCGAAGGCCTTGAGCCGGATACGAATGTTTGTACCTTGCATATTCTCGCCCTCAGGGGGTGGCCGGGAGGATGTCCACCGGCCTGCCTCCGATTACTCGATGATTTTCGACACGACGCCGGCGCCGACGGTGCGGCCGCCTTCGCGGATGGCGAAGCGCAGCTTCTCTTCCATCGCGATCGGCGCGATCAGCTCGACGTTGAACTTCAGGTTGTCGCCCGGCATCACCATCTCGGTGCCTTCGGGCAGCTGGACCATCCCGGTCACGTCCGTCGTGCGGAAGTAGAACTGCGGCCGGTAGTTCGCGAAGAACGGCGTGTGACGGCCACCCTCTTCCTTGGTCAGGATGTAGGCCTCGGCCTCGAACTTCGTGTGCGGCTTCACCGAACCCGGCTTGCACAGCACCTGGCCACGCTCCACCCCGTCCCGCTCGATCCCGCGCAACAGCGCGCCGATGTTGTCGCCGGCTTCCCCGCGGTCCAGCAGCTTGCGGAACATCTCCACGCCCGTGCAGACCGACTTCTTCGTCGGACGGATGCCCACGATCTCGACCTCGTCGCCGACGTTGATCACGCCGCGCTCCACCCGGCCGGTCACCACCGTGCCGCGGCCCGAGATCGAGAACACGTCCTCGATCGGCATCAGGAACGGCTGGTCCACCGGACGCGCCGGCGTCGGGATGTAGTCATCCACCGCCTTCAGAAGCTCGCGGATCGAGTTCTCGCCGATCTCCGGATCGCGGCCTTCCAGGGCGGCCAGCGCCGAGCCCTTGATGATCGGGATGTCGTCGCCGGGATAGTCGTAGGACGACAGAAGCTCGCGCACTTCCATCTCGACCAGTTCGAGCAGCTCCTCGTCATCCACCTGGTCGACCTTGTTGAGGTAGACCACCATGTAGGGAATGCCGACCTGGCGGCCGAGCAGGATGTGCTCACGCGTCTGCGGCATCGGGCCGTCGGCCGCGTTCACCACCAGGATCGCGCCGTCCATCTGTGCGGCGCCGGTGATCATGTTCTTCACGTAGTCGGCGTGGCCCGGGCAGTCGACGTGGGCGTAGTGCCGCGCATCGGTCTCGTACTCCACGTGCGCGGTCGAGATCGTGATCCCCCGCGCCTTCTCTTCCGGCGCCGCGTCGATCATGTCATACGCCTTGAAATCGCCGAAATACTTCGTGATCGCAGCCGTCAGCGTCGTCTTGCCGTGGTCAACATGGCCGATCGTGCCGACGTTCACATGCGGTTTCGTCCGTTCAAACTTTGCCTTTGCCATCGTGGCTCTCCTTATCGGTCTCGGTGGCGGCGGGGTGAACCCCGCCCTACGGGGGTGGTAGGGCGGGGTTCACCCCGCCACACCGTCATGCGTATTTCTTCTGGATCTCGTCCGAGATGTTCTGCGGCACCGCGTCATAGTGGTCGAACTGCATGGTGAAGTTCGCCCGACCCGACGACATCGACCGCAGGGTGTTGATGTAACCGAACATGTTCGCCAGCGGCACGAAACAGTTGATGACCACGGCGTTGCCGCGCGCCTCCTGCCCCGTCACCTGGCCACGACGGCTGGTGAGATCCCCGATGATGCTCCCGGTGTATTCTTCGGGCGTCACCACTTCGACCTTCATGATCGGCTCCAGCAGCTTGGCGCCAGCCTTTTTCAGGCCTTCGCGCATCGCTGCCCGCGAGGCGATCTCGAACGCCAGAACGCTCGAGTCCACGTCGTGGAAGGCGCCGTCCGTCAGTGCCACCTTGAAGTCGATCACCGGGAAGCCCGCCAGCGGACCGGAGTCCATCACCGACTTGATGCCCTTTTCGACACCCGGGATGTATTCCTTCGGCACCGAACCGCCCACGATCTTCGACTCGAAGCTGTAGCCCTCGCCAGGCTCCGTCGGAGCGATCTCAAGCTTCACGCGGGCAAACTGACCCGTACCGCCGGTCTGCTTCTTGTGAGTGTAGTCGATCTCGGTCTTGTGGCTGATGGTTTCACGGTAGGCCACCTGGGGAGCACCGATGTTCGCCTCGACCTTGAACTCCCGCTTCATGCGGTCGACCAGAATGTCGAGGTGAAGTTCGCCCATGCCCTTCATGATCGTCTGGCCCGATTCGAAATCGGTTTCGACGCGGAAGGACGGGTCTTCGGCGGCCAGACGCGCCAGCGCGACGCCCATCTTCTCCTGGTCGGCCTTCGACTTCGGCTCGATCGCGATCTCGATGACCGGCTCGGGGAAGGTCATGGTTTCCAGAAGAACCGGCTTCGCGGGATCGCACAGCGTGTCCCCCGTCGTGGTGTCCTTCAAACCCGCCAGCGCGATGATGTCGCCCGCAAAGGCTTCTTCGATCTCCTCACGGTTGATCGCATGCATCATCATCATCCGGCCGACGCGCTCGCGCTTGCCCTTGGTGGCGTTCAGCATCTGGTCGCCCTTCTTCAGGACGCCCGAGTAGATGCGGGTAAACGTCAGCGAGCCGACAAACGGGTCATTCATGATCTTGAACGCCAGCGCCGAGAACGGGGTCGCGTCATCGGCAGAGCGCTCGATGTTGCGGGTCTCGGTCTCGTCGCCCGGCGCAAAGCCCATGTAGGCCGGCACGTCCAGCGGGCTGGGTAGGTAGTCGATGACCGCGTTCAGCAGCGGCTGCACGCCCTTGTTCTTGAACGACGAGCCAGCGGTAACCGGGAAGAAGGTCAGCGACAGAGTGCCCTTGCGGATCAGGCGGCGCAGGGTTTCGGTGTCCGGTTCCTTGCCTTCAAGGTAAGCTTCCATCACGTCGTTGTCCTGCTCGACAGCAGTCTCGACCAGATTCGAGCGCCACTCGTCGGCCAGATCCTTCATCTCGTCGCGGATCGGCTGACGGGTCCAGCTTGCACCCAGATCCTCACCCTTCCATGTCCACTCTTCCATGTTGACCAGGTCGATGATGCCCTCGAGCTTGTCCTCGGCACCGATCGGCAGCGCGATCGGCAGAGGGGTCGCACCGGTGCGATCCTTGATCATGCGGACGCAATTGAAGAAATCGGCGCCGATCTTGTCCATCTTGTTGACGAACACGATCCGCGGCACCTTGTAGCGGTCAGCCTGCCGCCAGACGGTCTCGGTCTGCGGCTCGACACCTGCGTTGGCGTCCAGAAGACAAATGGCCCCGTCGAGCACTGCCAGAGAACGCTCCACCTCAATGGTGAAATCCACGTGGCCCGGGGTGTCGATGATGTTGAAGCGGTACTTCGTATCCGCGATGCCATCGGCCGTCGGATCCTCCTGGCGTTGCCAGAAAGTCGTCGTCGCAGCCGAAGTGATCGTGATGCCGCGTTCCTGCTCCTGCTCCATCCAGTCCATGGTTGCGGCGCCGTCATGCACCTCGCCCAGCTTGTGGGACTTGCCGGTGTAGAACAGGATCCGCTCGGTCGTCGTGGTCTTGCCGGCGTCGATGTGCGCCATGATCCCGAAGTTGCGGTAACGTTGCAGCGGATAGTCGCGTGCCATGCTCGGTACCCCTTACCAGCGATAGTGGCTGAACGCCTTGTTGGCGTCGGCCATCTTGTGGGTGTCTTCGCGCTTCTTGACGGCGGTGCCGCGGTTGTTCACCGCATCGGACAACTCGCCGGCAAGGCGCTCTTCCATCGTGTGCTCGTTGCGCTTGCGCGCGGCAATGATCAGCCAACGGATCGCCAGTGCCTCGCGACGCTCCGGGCGCACTTCGACAGGCACCTGGTACGTCGCACCACCAACCCGGCGCGAACGGACTTCGACCGACGGCTTCACGTTGTCGAGCGCTTCGCGGAAGACCTCGATCGGGGCACGCTTCAGGCGGCCTTCAACTCGGTCGAGAGCGTTGTAAACGATGCTCTCGGCAACGGATTTCTTGCCGTCGATCATCAGGTTGTTCATGAACTTGGTCAGAACCCGGTCACCATACTTGGCATCGGGCAGGACTTCGCGCTTTTCGGCGGCGTGACGACGCGACATGTTTCAGTTCCTCACTTCGGACGCTTCGCGCCGTATTTCGAACGACGCTGACGGCGGTCTTTGACGCCCTGAGTATCCAGAACGCCACGCAGGATGTGGTAACGGACGCCCGGAAGGTCTTTCACCCGGCCGCCGCGGATCAGGACCACCGAGTGCTCCTGCAGATTGTGCTTCTCGCCGGGGATGTAGCTGATCACTTCGTAGCCATTCGTCAGTCGCACCTTGGCGACCTTCCGCATGGCCGAGTTCGGCTTCTTCGGCGTTGTGGTGTAGACGCGCGTGCAGACGCCGCGCTTCTGCGGGCAGGATTCCAAGTGCTGCGACTTGGACTTTCGCACGTTCGGCTGCCGCGGCTTGCGGATCAGCTGTTGGATCGTCGGCATTCCGGTATTACCCCGTGTTGCAACCCGTTCAAATCTCGTGGCGTCAAACAAACGCCAATACCGCATTCGCCCCATTCCCTCGGGGCGACGCGGTGGAATTCCAGAGGATCGGGGCACAGGGCCCGGATCGTGACCGCTAGTTCATTTTGAGACCAGGCCGAAGGCATTCCTCGACCCGAGTGGGCGCCGTATAGGCAGAGTCGCGGGGGTTGTCAACAGCGCCTGGATCACCCCGGCTGGGCAGCGGCACGCGCGCGCTGGCGTTCGCGGTAAAAGGTGAACAAGCCCGTCGTGACAATGATTGCGGCCCCAAGCAGGGTAAGGGCATCGGGCCAGTCGCCGAAGACGCTCAGCCCCAGGACGAGCGCCCAGATGAGGCCGGTGTACCGGAACGGGGCCACGAACCCCACATCGCCCGCCCGCATGGCCAGAACGGCCAGCAGGTAGCCCCCAAGCACGAAGAACGTGGCACCGGCAAGCTGCCACATTCCGGCGGCCGAGGGCATCGCCCAGGTCTCTGCCATCGAGACCAGCGCCGAGAACGCCATGACGCCCACCGCCGCGAAGAAAGCGACCGTGACCGATGGCACCGAGGCGCTGAGCCGACGCGTTGCGATGTCACGCAACGTCACACAACCCACCGAGATCAGCGCCATGACCGAGTAGACATTGAACCCTTCGGTCCCTGGACGGACGATGAGCAGCACGCCCGAGAAGCCGATGAGAATCGCCACCATGCGCCTCCACCCCACCGCCTGGCCCAGGAACACCGCGCCCGCCAGCGTCACCGTGAGGGGCAGCGCCTGAAGGATGGCGGTCACATTGGCGAGCGGCATGTGGAAAAGTGCGGTAAGAAAGAAGAACGCGGCCGCGATCTCGCCAACGGTGCGTAGCCCGATCAGCCACCAGTCGGCACGCGAATAGCTGAACCGCAGCAGGCCCAGCCGATGGGTGATAAGGCCCAGCGCAAGCGTCGTGCCGATCCCGCGGATGAACAGCGCCTGGAAAAGGGGCAGTTCATCGGACAGCAGCTTCATGCAGGCGTCGTTCAAGGTGAAGGCCGCCATCGCGGCCATCATCATCAGCGCGCCACGCGCATTGTCGCTCAACGCCATATCCTTAACCCGTGCAGCGCCCTCTCAGCCATAGGGCCGCGCCAATGAAAGGGCAAGGCTGGCAGTAAAATGAAGACGGGCCCGCCTGACTGGCGGGCCCGTTCACTTCAAGTCATGTAGCCGATCAGTCCTGCCCTTCGGGCGTCTCGACGAGCGTCGATTCGGCCTGATCCTCGCTCACCAAATCCTCGGTCGGAGCCGCGAGTGCTGCTGCGGCCTCGGCCTCGGCGCGGCGAGTCTCCAGCACCTTGAGATCGCGTTCGGCTGCGATCCGACGCACCCGCGAGGTCGCGCCACCGGTCCCGGCCGGAATCAGCCGACCGACGATGACGTTCTCCTTCAGACCCACCAGCTTGTCGCGCTTGCCCTGAACCGAAGCCTCGGTCAGCACGCGGGTGGTTTCCTGGAACGACGCGGCCGAGATGAAGCTGCGGGTCTGCAGGCTGGCCTTGGTGATGCCCAGCAGGATCGGCTCGCCCTTCGCCGGGTCGCGTCCGTCAGCGACGGCCTTTGCGTTCATCTCTTCGAACTCGTCCTTGTCGACATGCTCGCCCTTCAACAGCGTGGTGCCACCCGAATCGAGGATCTCCCACTTCTGCAGCATCTGCCGAACGATGACCTCGATGTGCTTGTCGTTGATCTTCACGCCCTGCAGGCGATAGACGTCCTGCACCTCGTCGATCAGGTAGTTGGCAAGCGCCTCGATCCCCATGATCCGCAAGATGTCATGCGGCGCCGGGTTGCCGTCCATGATGTACTCACCCCGCTGGACGAAGTCGCCCTCGGCCACAGGAATGTGCTTGCCTTTCGGCACCATGTATTCGACGGGCTCGAGCGAGTCGTCGGTCGGCTCGATGCTGATGCGGCGCTTGTTCTTGTAGTCCTTGCCGAACCGTACGTAGCCATCGATTTCCGCGATGATCGCGTGATCCTTTGGCCGCCGTGCCTCGAACAGTTCCGCCACCCGCGGCAGACCACCCGTGATGTCCTTGGTCCGCGCGCCTTCGCGCGGGATCCGGGCCACCACGTCGCCGGCCAGCACATCCTGCCCGTCCTCGACCGACAGGATCGCGTCCACCGACATCGGATAGGTCACCGGGTTGCCTGCGTCGTTGCGCACCGGCTCTCCGCTTGCTGCATCCATCAAGATGACCTCTGGCTTCAGGTCGTTGCCCTTGGGCGCCGAACGCCAGTCGGACACGATCTTCTGCGTCATCCCTGTCGCCTCGTCCGTATCCTCGCGCACCGAGATGCCCGAGACGAGGTCGACGAAGCGTGCCACACCCGGCTTTTCGGCGATGATCGGCAGGGTGAACGGATCCCACTCGAACAGTTTGTGACCACGCTTCACCTCGTCGCCCTCGCGCACGAACAGCTTGGCGCCATACGGCAGCTTGTGGCTCGCCCGTTCGGTGCCATTCTCGTCGATGATCGCCAGCTGCATGTTGCGGCCCATGACGATCAACTCGCCTGTGGCTTTCTCGAGCAGGGACGGGTTGCGCAACTCGATCCGGCCGGGCTGGCTGGCCTCGATGAAGGACTGCTGGCCACCCTGAGCGATGCCGCCGATGTGGAAGGTCCGCATTGTAAGCTGGGTGCCCGGTTCGCCGATCGACTGGGCGGCGATGATCCCCACCGCCTCGCCGATGTTGACGATCGTACCGCGCGCAAGGTCACGCCCATAACACTGGGCGCAGACACCTTCTTCTGCCTCGCAGGTCAGGGGCGAACGGATCTTCACGGTCACGACGCTTGCGGCCTCGATCTTGTCGGCCTTGCGTTCGTCCAGCAACTCGCCGCGACCGATCAGAACTTCGCCCGTCGCCGGATCGACCACATCCTCGGCCACGACGCGGCCCAGAATCCGTTCCGAAAGCGAAGACACGACCTCGCCGTCGTTCACCGCCGACGAGGCGGTGATGTAGCGATCCGTGCCGCAATCGTTCGTTCGCACGATGCAGTCCTGCGCCACGTCGACCAGACGCCGCGTCAGATAGCCCGAGTTGGCGGTCTTGAGCGCGGTGTCCGCCAGACCCTTCCGGGCACCGTGGGTGGAGTTGAAGTACTCCAGCACGGTGAGGCCTTCCTTGAAGTTCGAAATGATCGGCGTCTCGATGATCTCGCCCGACGGCTTGGCCATCAGACCGCGCATCCCGCCCAGCTGCTTCATCTGGGCGGGCGAACCCCGCGCGCCCGAGTGCGACATCATGTAGACGCTGTTGGGTTCCATCTCGGCCCCCGCGTCATCGACGTGCACTGCCGAGATTTCCTTCATCATCTCGCCCGCGACGGCATCCGAACAGCGCGACCAGGCGTCGACCACCTTGTTGTATTTTTCGCCCTGGGTGATCAGGCCGTCCATGTACTGCTGCTCGAACTCCTTCACCAGATCGCGGGTCTGGTTCACGATGTCCCACTTCTTCTCGGGGATCAGCATGTCGTCCTTGCCGAAGCTGATGCCGGCCTTGAACGCCTCGCGGAAGCCCATGGTCATGATCTGGTCGCAGAAGATGACCGACTCCTTCTGACCGCAGTGGCGATAGACGGTGTCGATGACGTTCTGCACGTCCTTCTTCCGCAGCAGGCGGTTCACCAGATCGAACGGCGCCTTGACGTTCAGCGGCAGAAGCGCGCCCAGCCGCAGGCGGCCCGGCGTGGTTTCATACCGCTTCATCACCTCGTTGCCTTCGTCGTCGATCTGCTTGACGCGGGCGGTGATCTTGGAATGCAGATGCACCGCGGCGGCCGCCAGCGCGTGCTCTACCTCCTCGACATCGGCGAACATCATGCCTTCGCCCGGCATGCCTTTCCGCTCCATCGAACAGTAGTAGAGGCCCAGAACCATGTCCTGCGACGGCACGATGATCGGCGCGCCGTTGGCGGGCGATAGCACGTTGTTCGTGGACATCATCAGCACGCGCGCTTCCAGTTGCGCCTCAAGGCTCAGCGGTACGTGTACGGCCATCTGGTCGCCGTCGAAGTCGGCGTTGAACGCGGCGCAGACCAGCGGGTGCAGCTGGATAGCCTTGCCCTCGATCAGGATCGGCTCGAACGCCTGGATACCCAGACGGTGCAGGGTCGGCGCGCGGTTCAGCAGCACCGGGTGCTCGCGGATGACCTCGTCCAGTATATCCCAGACTTCGGGGCGTTCCTTCTCGACAAGCTTCTTCGCCTGCTTGACCGTGCTGGACAGGCCCTTTGCCTCCAGCCGTGAGTAGATGAACGGCTTGAACAGTTCGAGCGCCATCTTCTTCGGCAAGCCGCACTGATGCAGCTTCAGTTCCGGCCCGGTCACGATGACCGAGCGACCCGAGAAGTCGACGCGCTTGCCCAGCAGGTTCTGGCGGAACCGGCCCTGCTTGCCCTTCAGCATGTCGGACAGCGACTTCAGCGGCCGCTTGTTGGTTCCGGTGATGACCCGGCCGCGGCGGCCGTTGTCGAACAAGGCATCGACGGCTTCCTGCAGCATCCGCTTTTCGTTGCGCACGATGATGTCGGGGGCGCGCAGCTCGATCAGCCGCTTCAGGCGATTGTTGCGGTTGATGACCCGGCGATACAGATCGTTCAGGTCCGATGTGGCAAACCGGCCGCCGTCCAGCGGCACCAGCGGGCGCAGTTCCGGCGGAATGACCGGAAGAACTGTGAGCACCATCCATTCCGGGCGATTGCCGGATTCGAGGAAGTTCTCGACAACCTTCAGCCGCTTGATGATCTTCTTCGGCTTCAGCTCACCGGTGGCTTCCTTGAGTTCCTCGCGCAGCCGCTCGGCCTCGACCTGAAGGTCGATTGCCTGCAGCATTTCGCGGATCGCTTCGGCGCCGATGTTGGCGGTGAAGGCGTCGGCACCGTACAGATCCTGCGCCTCCAAGAACTGCTCTTCGTTCAGCAGTTGCCCGGCCGTCAGTTCCGTCAGACCCGGCTCGATCACCACATAGTTCTCAAAGTACAGGATCGATTCCAGATCCCGCAGCGTCATGTCCAGCATCAGACCGATGCGGCTGGGCAGCGACTTCAGGAACCAGATGTGGGCGACGGGGGCTGCCAGCTCGATGTGGCCCATGCGCTCGCGCCGGACCTTCTGCAACGTCACCTCGACGCCACATTTCTCGCAGACGACGCCGCGGTACTTCATCCGCTTGTACTTGCCGCACAGGCATTCGTAGTCCTTGATCGGACCAAAGATGCGCGCGCAGAACAGGCCGTCACGTTCGGGCTTGAACGTCCGGTAGTTGATGGTTTCCGGCTTCTTGATCTCGCCGAAGGACCAGCTGAGAATCCGCTCCGGGCTCGCCAGCGAGATCTTGATCTCGTCGAAAGTCTTGACCGGGGCCAGCGGGTTGAACGGGTTGGTGGTGAGTTCCTGGTTCATCTTCAAATCCTTGAATCGGGGCGGGGGGCAGGCCGGGCAAACGCCCGGCCCGCGGGGGCCGTAGGGCGGGCTTCAGCCCGCCATTCGGTCACTCCTCCTCCGCATCCAGGAGTTCCATGTTGAGGCCGAGGCCACGCACTTCCTTCACGAGCACGTTGAACGATTCCGGCACGCCGGCCTCGAAATTGTCCTCGCCCTTGACGATGCTCTCATAGACCTTGGTCCGGCCGGCCACGTCGTCCGACTTGACCGTCAGCATCTCCTGCAGGGTGTAGGCGGCACCGTAGGCTTCCAGCGCCCAGACCTCCATCTCGCCGAGACGCTGACCGCCGAACTGCGCCTTGCCGCCCAGCGGCTGCTGGGTCACCAGGCTGTACGGGCCGGTGGAGCGGGCGTGCAGCTTGTCGTCGACCAGGTGGTGCAGCTTCAGAAGGTACTTCACGCCAACCGTAACCGGCCGGGCGAAGGCCTCGCCGCTGCGCCCGTCGAAGACGATGGACTGGCCGCTTTCGTCGAAGCCCGCACGGCGCAGCGCATCGTTCACGTCCGGCTCCTTGGCGCCGTCGAAGACCGGCGTCGCGATCGGCACGCCACCGCGCACCGCCTCGGCGGACTCGATGAACGACTCCTCGTCAACATCGCCAAAGGCTGAATCGTAGGTCTCGTCGCCATAACCGATGCGCATCGCCTCGCGCACCGGGGTCAGGTCGCCAGACCGCCGGTATTCCTGCAATGCCTCGTCGATCTTCACGCCCAAGCCGCGCGCGGCCCAGCCCATGTGGGTTTCAAGGATCTGGCCCACGTTCATCCGGCTCGGCACGCCCAGCGGGTTCAGAACCACGTCCACCGTGGTGCCATCCGCCAGGAACGGCATGTCCTCGACCGGCACGACCTTGGAGATCACACCCTTGTTGCCGTGACGCCCGGCCATCTTGTCGCCGGCCTGCAGCTTGCGCTTCACCGCGACGAAGACCTTGACCATCTTCATCACGCCCGGCGGCAGGTCGTCCCCGCGCCGCACCTTCTCCACCTTGTCCTCGAACCGGTGCTCCAGGGCGCGCTTCTGCGCCTCAAACTGAGCGTTCAGCGCCTCGATATCCTGCGCCAGCGCCTCTTCGCCGACAGCAAGCTGCCACCACTGGCCGCGGCTCAGCGTCTCGAGCAGGTCCTCGGTGATCTCCGACCCGGCCTTGACGCCCTTCGGCCCCTTCACCGCGGTCTGGCCAAGGATCAGGGTCTTCAGACGCGCGTAGATGTTGCGCTGCAGAATCTCCAACTCGTCGTCGCGGTCGCGGCTCAGCCGTTCGACTTCCTCGCGCTCGATCTGCAGGGCACGCTCGTCCTTGTCGACGCCGTGGCGGTTGAACACCCGCACCTCGACCACCGTGCCGTAGGCACCGGGCGGCAGACGGAGCGAGGTGTCGCGCACGTCGCTGGCCTTTTCACCGAAGATGGCGCGCAGAAGCTTCTCTTCCGGAGTCATCGGGCTTTCGCCCTTCGGGGTGATCTTGCCCACCAGGATGTCGCCCGGTCCGACCTCGGCGCCGATGTAGACGATGCCAGCCTCATCAAGGTTCCGCAGCGCCTCTTCGCCGACGTTCGGAATGTCGCGGGTGATCTCCTCCGGCCCAAGCTTGGTGTCGCGGGCCGCCACCTCGTATTCGTCGATGTGGATCGAGGTGAAGACGTCATCCTTCAGGATGCGCTCGGAGATCAGGATCGAGTCCTCGTAGTTGTAGCCGTTCCACGGCATGAAGGCGACGATCACGTTCCGGCCCAGCGCCAGTTCGCCCATGTCGGTGCAGGGACCGTCGGCGATGACCTCGTTCCGGCTCACCGTGTCGCCCACCTTCACCAGCGGGCGCTGGTTGATGCAGGACGACTGGTTCGACCGCTTGAACTTGCGCAGACGGTAGATGTCGACGCCCGGCTCGCCGGGGTCCAGCATCTCTGTCGCGCGCACGACGATCCGGGTGGCGTCCACCTGGTCGATTACGCCCGCGCGCCGCGCCATGATCGCCGCGCCCGAGTCGCGCGCCACGACGCCCTCGATCCCGGTGCCGACGAAGGGAGCGTCGGACTGCAGCAGGGGCACCGCCTGCCGCTGCATGTTCGACCCCATCAGCGCGCGGTTCGCGTCGTCGTTCTCAAGGAACGGGATCAGCGAAGCCGCGACCGACACCAGCTGCTTCGGCGACACGTCGATCAGATCGACCGAGTCCGACGGGTTCAGCATGAACTCGCCGCCCTTGCGCGTGGATACGAGATCGTTCTGGAAACGTCCCGCGTCGTCCAGCCGCGCATTGGCCTGGGCGATTGTGTGGCGCATCTCTTCAGTCGCCGACATGTAGACGACGTCGTCGGTGACCTGCCCGTTCTCGACCTTGCGATAGGGGGTTTCGATGAAGCCGTACTTGTTCACCCGTGCAAAGGTCGCCAAGCTGTTGATCAGGCCGATGTTCTGACCTTCAGGCGTTTCGATCGGGCACATCCGGCCGTAATGCGTCGGATGCACGTCGCGCACCTCGAAGCCGGCGCGTTCGCGCGTCAGGCCGCCCGGGCCAAGCGCCGAGAGACGCCGCTTGTGCGTCACTTCGGACAGCGGGTTCGTCTGGTCCATGAACTGCGACAGCTGGCTGGAGCCGAAGAATTCACGCACCGCCGCCGCCGCGGGCTTGGCGTTGATGAGATCCTGCGGCATCACCGTGTCGATCTCGACGGAGCTCATCCGCTCCTTGATCGCGCGTTCCATCCGCAGCAGGCCGACGCGGTACTGGTTCTCCATCAGCTCGCCGACCGAGCGTACACGGCGGTTGCCCAGGTGGTCGATATCGTCCACGTCGCCACGACCGTCGCGCAACTCGACCAGCGCCTTGATGCAGGCCACGATATCCTCGCGATCCAGCGTGCGCTGCGTGTCGGGCTTGTCGAGATCCAGACGCATGTTCATCTTTACCCGGCCAACGGCCGAAAGATCATACCGCTCGGAGTCGCCGAACAAGCTGTCGAACAGGGTGCTCGCGGCTTCCACGGTGGGCGGCTCGCCCGGGCGCATCACCCGGTAGATGTCCATCAGCGCGGTCTCGCGGTTCAGGTTCTTGTCTGCCGCCATGGTGTTGCGGATGTAGGGGCCGATCGAGGCGGCATCGATGTCGAGCACCGGAAGATCGGTGATGCCCTGGTCCAGCAGCACCTTGAGGGTGCCGCCTTTTACCTCGCCGTCCTTGTCCAGCTCCCAGGTCAGTTCGTCACCGGCTTCGACCCAGATCTCGCCCGTCTCTTCGTTGATTATGTCCTTGGCGACGTAGCGGCCGACGACCTGCTCGAACGGCAGCAGCAGTTCGGTCACCTTGCCCTCGTCGATGATCTTCTTGACCATCCGTGGCGTCATCTTCTCGCCGGCCTTGCAAATCACCTCGCCGGTTGCGGCGTCGACCAGATCGAACTGCGGGCGGGTGCCGCGCACGCGCTCGGGGAAGAACCGTGTGACCCAGCCCTTGCCCTTCTCGAGCCGGAAGTTCACCGTGTCGTAATAGGCATCCATGATCGATTCCTGACCCATGCCCAAGGCATAGAGCAGGGTCGTCACCGGCAGTTTCCGGCGGCGGTCGATGCGGGCGAAGACCAGATCCTTGGCATCGAACTCGAAATCCAGCCACGAGCCGCGGTAAGGGATGATCCGGCACTGGAACAGCAACTTGCCCGAGGAATGGGTCTTGCCCTTGTCATGGTCGAAGAACACGCCGGGGCTGCGATGCATCTGGCTGACGATCACCCGTTCGGTCCCGTTCACGATGAACGTGCCGTTGTTCGTCATCAGGGGCATGTCGCCCATGTAGACGTCCTGCTCCTTGATGTCCTTGACGGACCGGGCGCCGGTGTCTTCGTCGACATCGAACACGATCAGGCGCAGCGTCACCTTAAGCGGCGCGGCATAGGTCATGTCACGCTGCTGACACTCGTCCACGTCGTATTTCGGCTTCTCAAGCTCGTACTTCACAAATTCGAGGGTGGCCGTCTCGTTAAAATCCTTGATCGGAAATACCGACTGGAAGACACCCTGGATGCCATCGCCATCGGTGGGCGTGTCCGCCTCGCCCGATCGCAGGAACAGGTCGTATGATGCTTTCTGAACCTCGATGAGGTTCGGCATTTCAAGAACTTCACGGATCTTGCCGAAATAGCGGCGAACGCGCTTCTGGCCGACGTAAGCTTGCGCCATGCTGATGGTCACCTTTCATCTTTTCGCAGACGCGCACACCGTCGGGCCACGGCGGCACATCCCACGCGAAACGGGGGGCGGGTTCAATTCCTGCGGATCGTCCCACCGATCCGCGCCCGAACCCGACACCTGCCCATGACGGGGCTCTGAAACAAAGCCCCCTCCAAGACAGGTTGGCTGGACCCGAGGCCTCTCGGGTCCAGCCGGTCTCAGTTCGTGCGGCGTGCGCTTCCACGCGCGCCGATCACGATCACTTCAGTTCGACCTTGGCACCGGCTGCTTCCAGCTTGGCCTTGATCTCTTCGGCTTCGGCCTTGCCAGCCTGCTCTTTCACCTTGCCACCGGCTTCGACCAGGTCCTTGGCTTCCTTCAGGCCCAGACCAGTGATCGCGCGCACTTCCTTGATCACGTTGATCTTCTGCGCGCCAGCCTCGACCAGGACGACGTCGAATTCGGTCTGCTCTTCGGCAACCGCACCGGCTTCAGCGCCGGCTGCGGGGCCGGCCATCATGACGGCGCCGCCTGCTGCGGGCTCGATGCCGTATTCGTCCTTCAGGATTTGCTTCAGTTCCTGCGCCTGCAGAAGCGTGAGGTTCACGATTTCTTCGGCGAGTTTTTTCAGATCAGCCATTTCAGTTTTCCATTCGATTCAGATGGGGTCCAACATGGGCGCATGCAACGCACCACGACGACAGTTCGGTTGCTCAGGCGGCTTGCCGCTCCTCGATCGTGCTGAGGATACCCGCGATGTTCGATGCAGGCGCGCCAATGGCCCCGGCGATGTTGCTGGCCGGTGCACCGATGCACGCCACGATCGAAGCGATGAGCTCCTCGCGCGACGGCATGGATGCGACAGCCTTGACACCATTGGGGTCCAGTGCCGCACTGCCCATCGCCCCGCCAAGGATCACGAACTTGTCGTTCGTCTTGGCATAGGCGTCCGCGACCTTCGCTGCTGCGACAGGATCCTCGGAATAGGCCAGCACGGTCATGCCCGTCAGCAGGTTGCCGATGCTTTCGCAGGGCTGACCTTCAAGGGCGATCTTGGCGAGCTTGTTCTTGGCAACGCGGACAGACCCCCCGGCTTCGCGCATCTGCGCACGAAGGGCCTGCATCTGTGCAACTGTCATGCCTTCGTAATGAGCTACGACGACCACGCCAGAGCTTTCGAAGATCTGGCCGAGTTCCTCGACCACTTTCTCTTTCTGGGCTCTATCCACAGTTTCACTCCAAGTATGGAGGGTTTCCCCTCCGGCTCATGTGTGCCACCCGGAAGGGCGGCGTTCGGGTCCGCGTGGTTCCCGAGGCCAGATCGCCCGGGGTCGCCCCCGGAATTCCGTCTCGTTCCCCATCTCGGGAAGGACATTAAGCCGGCGAACCGGCACCCTCCGTCTCGGACAGGACGGGGCGTCGCCGCCCCGCCATCCCGGCGTTACCGCCGGGAATCTCGTTCCGGCTCAGTTGCCGGTGGCCGACGCCAGATCGACGCTGACGCCCGGACCCATGGTCGAGGACAGCGAGACCTTGCGCATATAGGCGCCCTTGGCGCCCGTCGGCTTGGCCTTGGACACTGCATCGACGAAAGCGCGGATGTTCTCGACCAGCTTCTGCTCGTCGAAGGACACCTTGCCAACGCCGGCGTGAACCACTCCCGCCTTCTCGGCCTTGAACTGAACTTCGCCGCCCTTGGCGTTGCCCACGGCCTGCGCCACGTCCATCGTCACCGTACCGACCTTGGGGTTCGGCATCAGGTTGCGCGGGCCCAGGATCTTGCCCAGGCGGCCGACCAGCGGCATCATGTCCGGCGTGGCGATGCAGCGATCGAAATCGATCTTGCCGCCCTGAATGGCTTCCATCAGATCCTCGGCACCGACGATGTCAGCCCCGGCTTCCTTGGCCTCGTCCGCCTTGGCGCCGCGGGCAAAGACCGCAACGCGGACATCCTTGCCGGTGCCGTTTGGCAGGCTGACCACACCACGGACCATCTGGTCGGCGTGGCGGGGATCGACGCCCAGGTTCATCGCGATCTCGACGGTTTCGTCAAACTTGGTCTTCGCCGCTTCCTTGATCAGCTTGACCGCCTCTTCGACCGTCACGTTCGCCTTGTCGGCGAAAAGCTCGCGCGCGGCGCGGCTGCGTTTTCCAACTTTTGCCATCGCCTTACCCTTTCACCTCGATGCCCATCGACTTCGCCGAGCCGAGGATGATCTGCATCGCGCCTTCAACGTCCACGGCGCTGAGGTCCTTCATCTTGGCCTCGGCGATCTCGCGCACCTGCGCCACGGTCACGGTTCCCGCCACCTCGCGGCCCGGGGTCGCGGAGCCCTTGGCGCGGTTGCGCTTGCCCACGGGCTTGAGGCCGGCCGCCTTCTTCAGCATGAAGGACGCCGGCGGCGTCTTCAGTTCCATGCTGAACGACTTGTCCTGATAGTAGGTGATGATCACCGGAACCGGCGCGCCCTGCTCCATCTCCTGGGTGCGGGCGTTGAAGTCCTTGCAGAACTGCATGATGTTGATCCCGCGCTGACCCAGCGCGGGGCCGACGGGGGGCGACGGGTTCGCTTGCCCCGCCTTGACCTGCAGCTTGAGCTGCCCGACTACCTTCTTGGCCATTTGGCCTCTCCTTTGTCACCGCCCCGCGGATCGCGGGACCTTGGTTTAGTGGTCCGGTCCGTCACGGGCCGTGCCCGCGCTCGCCTCCCACGGGGGCGCACGTCAGCTGCCTTTCGACACCTGCGTGAATTCCAGTTCCACCGGCGTCGCGCGTCCGAAGATCGAAACCGTCACTTTCAGGCGGTTGTTGTCTTCGTCCACATCCTCGACCATGCCGGAAAAGCCTTCGAACGGGCCGTCGGTAACCTGCACCAACTCACCAATGTCAAAGCGGATCAGGTTCCGCGGCGCCGCCTCGCCCTCTTCGACGCGGTTCAGGATCGCGTTCACCTCGTCGTCGCGCATCGGCATCGGCTTGCCCTGCGGACCCAGAAAGCCGGTGACGCGGTTGATCGAGTTGATCAAATGGTAGCCGCGATTCGTCATTTCCATCCGCACCAGCACGTAGCCCGGCATGAAACGCCGCTCGCTCGTCACCTTCTTGCCGCGGCGCACCTCGAGGACTTCCTCGGTCGGCACCAGAACCTCCTCGATCTCGTCTTCGAGGTTCGCATCCTTCACGGCTTGCCGGATCTGTTCGGCGATCTTCTTCTCGAAATTCGAGAGAACACTCACCGAATACCAACGCTTCGCCATGCCTTCTCACCTTGCTCAGCCGACGCTAGCCCGTCGGAACCTTTTGTTTTCAGTCGCCTGCATCTTGTTCGCCGAACAAAAAACAGCGCGCATGGCGAATCGATGCGCGCCGGTACTGTCGGAGTTGTCGTCCCCTTACAGACCTCGCGTCATGAATTCAAGGGCACATGGTCCTAGTTGAACAGACCCAGAAGCCCTGCCAGCCCGGTGCGGATCGCCCAGTCGACCAGAAAGAAGAAGATCGCGGTCAAGGTCGCCATCACGAAGACCATCACCGTGGTCAGCGTGACCTCACGCCGGTTCGGCCACACGACCTTGGACACCTCTGCCCGTACCTGCTGAAGGAACTGAAGAGGGTTTGCCTTGGCCATGTTTCCGTCCCGGATTGCTCAATGGGCGGCAGATACGCTGCGCAGACGGGGAATTCAAGCCCGACCGGTCACGGCTACCGGAGCCGCAGCAACACCTGACGGCCATCACGGAGCAGCACGATCTCCCACTCGGGCGCCGGGCTGGACAGCAGCGCCGCGGCCTGCTCCGCAGCGTCGACGGTCAGGCCGTTCACGCCCAGCAGGATGTCCCCCGCCTGCAGCGCCCCCCGACCAGCCGCGGCGCTGGTAGAGACCACCACGACACCTTCGGCATCCAGGGGCAGGTTCAGATCCTCGATCAGGCGCGGGGTCAGATCGGACAGGGCGATACCCTGGAAGGGCGTCGCCCCGTTGACCTGAAACACCACGCTTTCGTCGCCGGGCGCTGCGATCAAGGTGATCGTGGCGCGGGTGGTCTCTTCTCCGCGACGCCAGACGATGTCGGCGCGCGCGCCCACGCCCAGGGCGGTCAACCGCGCCTCCAATTCAGCGCCGCTTCCGACGGGCTGGCCGCCCACCGACAGGATCAGATCGCCCGTGGCCATGCCGGCCGTGGCAAATGGGCTGGCCGGATGAAGTTGCGCGATCAGCACGCCTTCTGGCCGGTCAAGGCCCATGGCCTGCGCAAGCCCTGCATCCACCGGCTGCACCGAGAGCCCGGACCAGGGGCCGATGAACCGGTCCTGTCCGGCCACGGCCTGGGCCACATACTGCCGCACGATGCTGGCAGGGATCGCGAACCCGACCCCCTGCGACCCGCCAGAGCCAGACAGGATCGCCGTATTGATCCCCAGAAGTCGCCCCTGCATGTCGACCAGCGCCCCGCCGGAATTGCCCGGATTGATCGCCGCGTCGGTCTGCAGGTAGTAGCCCGTCGCACGCCCACCCACGCGCATGCTGCGGGCAAGGCCCGAGATGATTCCGCTGGTCACCGTCTGGCCCACACCGAACGGGTTGCCGATGGCCAGAACCAGATCGCCGACCTCCACCGCCTCGCTGTCGGCGAATTCCAGAACCGGCAGGTCCGCGGCACCGTCCAGCCGGATCACCGCCAGATCGGCCTCGGCATCCGACAGCAGGATCCGGCCGGAGAATTCGCGGCGGTCGGCCAGAACCACGCGGATCTCGGTCGCATCGCCCACCACGTGATGGTTCGACACCACGATCCCGTCGGCATCGACGATCACGCCAGATCCCAGAGAGTTCTGGATCCGCGGCACCGTCTGGTCGAAGCCGCTGAAAAAGTCGCGAAAGAAGGGGTCAAAATCAAAGGGGCTGACCCGTTCGGCCACGACGCGCGAGGCATAGATGTTCACCACCGCCGGCGCCGCCTCGCGCACCACGGGCGCAAAGCTCATCGTGATCGCCTCGCGCGAGGGCGGAATCGTCTCTTCCGCCGCCGCCGGCGTGGCAAAGAGGCACGTCAGGCCAACGATCAGGAAAGGTCGCAGCATGGATACACGGACCTCGATCAGGGGGCGTGGCGATCCGGGCGGCCTGGCAGGGGCAGAGGGACTCGAACCCCCGACCCTCGGTTTTGGAGACCGATGCTCTACCAACTGAGCTATACCCCTAGGCCTGCGCGGGGGTTACGGCAGCAGCGCGGTGAAATCAAGGGCCATTGCGCGTATCGGACACGGGTGGCGGTGGCGGCTCGGCCACCTTGTACTGCGCCTCGACCTCTGACACCCGGTCGGGCACGAAGCGCTCCGAGAAACCCGCGATGAACGACCAGACCACCAGCAGCGCCAGATCCTTGCTTGGGCGAAAGACCTGACCGCCCTCGCCACCGAACAGCGCGTAGTCACGGCCGGGAAACAGCGCGCCCGACAGGACCTCTCCCATCATCAGGAAGTACAGGATCGCCGCGCCGATGGATCCGACCAGCAGCCGAACCGCCATGGCACCGCCACCGTATCCCTTGTCCATTTCATGCCATTTGAGTCGCGCCATGTCCCGCTGAAATACGCTGAGGCGCGAGAAATAAGCCCCGACGAAACCGAAGTAGATCACCAGGAACAATTCATGGATCCGCGGTTCCGCAGTCCGCATCCCGGCCTCATCGGCCCCCGCGAAACGCGGCAGATACCCCGCCAGCCAGTCCAGATAGCCGTTGGTGCGCAGAGAATAGTAGATCAGCAGGACAAGCGGCACGATCAGCAGGCTGATGCCCAGCCGCGTCAGACGCACCGCGACCTCGCCGCGCTTGGCGCGTTCCGCATGGCGATAGGAATAGCGCACGAACATGTCTTCAAGCAGCGCCATTGCCACGGCGCGGCGTTTCTCGGTGGCGGTCGCGTCGTCACCCGTGATCGCCGCGAACCGCGTCCGGACCCCGTCCACACCGGGAAGCTCCATGAGCTTGGCCTGAACCAGTTTGCGTTCCGTCTGCTCGCGCAGGCGCGTGTCGTCCAGCTTCAGGAACAGCCGGGCCTCGATCTCGTTCAGCTTGCCCCACATCTCGGCAAAGTCCGGGGCGCGCTTCCCGGCAAGCTGCGCGGACTCCTCTGCCAGCCTGTCGATGACCGCGTCCCCGCCGCTCGGCTGCAGCGTTTCGTACAGCAACAGCAGATTCGTCCGATAGGCTTTCCACCCGATGGGTTCGTCCGACATCACGCGTTCCTGCTGGCCTGCATCGTCGTCGCACCATACCCGACGGACCGAGTCGCACCAAGCATCCGGTCCAAGCCGTCAGTGCGACCTCGGTCGCCGGATCCGACCCCACAGGTAAAGGCCTAGCAGGACGGCCACCGTTCCGGCGGTCAGAAAACCCACCGCGTTTGTCGCAAGTTCGGCCAGCAGCGATACCTGGCTGGCAAAGCCGTAACCCAGGCCCACATAGGCCGCGACCCAGATCGCCTCGCCCACGGTGTCGTAGAAGGTGAACCGCGCGCGCCCCATGCCCAGCGCGCCGGCCAACACGTTGACGTAGGGGCCCAGCGGGCTCATCGCCCAGGTCGTGAAGAAGACACCGACGCCGCCCCAGCGGTCGATCATGCCGCGACCGCGCCCGACGAGCGCGGCGCGGCGCGGCGCGCGCTCCACCCGCTCGATCAGCGTCGGGCCGCCGAACCGGCCCAGATGATAACCGAGCTGATCGCCAAATATCGCGCCCGTCAGGGCCGAGGCGACGACTTGCCAGCCCACCAGATCGCCCGATGCGACAAAGGCGCCGCCCGCCAGCATGACGAAGGAACTGGGCACCGGCAGGGCCAGACAGGACAGGAAGGTGACGATGCCGATGATCCCGATGCCGTAGGCCGAGACGAGGCCGAAGAGCAGGTCACTCATCGCGGACCTCGGCCCGCTGGGCATCGATCGCGGCGCGCAGATCGGCGGCAACGTCATCGACAGACCGCCCGCTGGCGGCGGCGATCTCGGCCACGGTGATGCGCGATCCCGCCTCGGGCGCGCGCTCGACCGCTGCGCCGAGAATCTCTGGCGGGACGTCCCAGGACCGCGCGACATAGCGCAGCGGCATCCAGCCCTCGATCGCCTGGTTCTGCCGCGCGGGATCGGACCAGTGGATCGTGAACAGCACCATCCGGACCGCAAAGAACACCGTCAGTCCGATAGCCAGAAGGAAACCGGTCACAAGCACCGGGTGGCGGCGCCACAAATCCCTTGCCTGCGCGATCATCACGTTTCCCGCCCCAAGACACGCCTGCCTGCGTCAGATCACGATATCAGCATGAAGCGCATCCGTGCGACAGGGGCAGTTTGCCGACGCCGGGAAAAAATGGGGCCTGAGATCGAACCCGCCGCGCCATGGCGCCCGCCGCAGCGGCGGGTTCGAATCCCTATCCGATCACTCCTGCTGCAGGGTCGAGATATACTCGATCAGCGCCAGGATCCGGCCACGCACGAACATCTCCTGGTCGGCGGGACTGTAGTATTCGCCAAGCATACGCGGTGCCTGGGCATTGTAACGCATGCCCCAGGCCGGCATTTCGCTGCTGCCGTGCACGCCGCCGGTGTCGGAGCCGTCGATGATTCCGTAAAGCGCTGCGAACGGGAAGACGCCGTTGTTTTCCTGCTGCAGAGTGGTCAGGTCCGGCATCGACCCGGTCAGGAAGCCGGCCATGACCCCGTCGCCGCGGCCGTCGGCGCCGTGGCACTGGGCGCAGCTGTTCACATATTCGCGCTGCCCCAATTCAAAGCTTTGCGCCCCCGCAGTGATCGGCAGCGCCGTCAGAGCCGCCACCGCAATCGCCGTAATTCCACGTGAAGTCATGGTCAAATCCCTCCCGATCGCTCCGGCACAAAACACCGGATGCGAATACCATGCAGCGCAGATCATCCTTAAGCAAGACAAAGCTGGAGGGCGGACCCATCGCCCGAAGCGGTTTTCCCAGGGATGAACGATGGTTGTCGCAATGCAAAAAGGGCGCGAAGGAAAACCTCCGCGCCCGTTTATCCGGAATGGTCCGGCCGGGAGGATGTCCACCGGCCTGCCTCCGATTACTCGATATTTTTCGACACGCTATTCCTCTGCGCGTCTTGCGATCATCATTCGATGATTTTCGACACGACGCCGGCGCCGACGGTGCGGCCGCCCTCACGGATGGCGAAGCGCAGCTTCTCTTCCATCGCGATCGGCGCGATCAACTCGACGTTGAACTTCAGGTTGTCGCCCGGCATCACCATCTCGGTGCCTTCGGGCAGCTGGACCATCCCGGTCACGTCCGTCGTGCGGAAGTAGAACTGCGGCCGGTAGTTCGCGAAGAACGGCGTGTGACGGCCACCCTCTTCCTTGGTCAGGATGTAGGCCTCGGCCTCGAACTTCGTGTGCGGCTTCACCGAACCCGGCTTGCACAGCACCTGGCCACGCTCCACCCCGTCCCGCTCGATCCCGCGCAACAGCGCGCCGATGTTGTCGCCGGCTTCCCCGCGGTCCAGCAGCTTGCGGAACATCTCCACGCCCGTGCAGACCGACTTCTTCGTCGGACGGATGCCCACGATCTCGACCTCGTCGCCGACGTTGATCACGCCGCGCTCCACCCGGCCGGTCACCACCGTGCCGCGGCCCGAGATCGAGAACACGTCCTCGATCGGCATCAGGAACGGCTGGTCCACCGGACGCGCCGGCGTCGGGATGTAGTCATCCACCGCCTTCAGAAGCTCGCGGATCGAGTTCTCGCCGATCTCCGGATCGCGGCCTTCCAGGGCGGCCAGCGCCGAGCCCTTGATGATCGGGATGTCGTCGCCGGGATAGTCGTAGGACGACAGAAGCTCGCGCACTTCCATCTCGACCAGTTCGAGCAGCTCCTCGTCATCCACCTGGTCGACCTTGTTGAGGTAGACCACCATGTAGGGAATGCCGACCTGGCGGCCGAGCAGGATGTGCTCACGCGTCTGCGGCATCGGGCCGTCGGCCGCGTTCACCACCAGGATCGCGCCGTCCATCTGTGCGGCGCCGGTGATCATGTTCTTCACGTAGTCGGCGTGGCCCGGGCAGTCGACGTGGGCGTAGTGCCGCGCATCGGTCTCGTACTCCACGTGCGCGGTCGAGATCGTGATCCCCCGCGCCTTCTCTTCCGGCGCCGCGTCGATCATGTCATACGCCTTGAAATCGCCGAAATACTTCGTGATCGCAGCCGTCAGCGTCGTCTTGCCGTGGTCAACATGGCCGATCGTGCCGACGTTCACATGCGGTTTCGTCCGTTCAAACTTTGCCTTTGCCATCTCGCGGGCGTCCCATCGTTTCGGGGGCCGCCATACACCGATGGCCCGGCCCGGTTCAACACCGCGCGCCGTCTACTGGCGCAAGGGGGAAAAATCAAGCGGATCCGATCAGCGCTGCTCCTCGATCGCAGGCGCCCTGCGCCGGGCCGGCAGGCCAAACCATTCGGGATTTTCCTGCAACCAGCGCTGCACGTAATAAGCGGCGTTGCGCGACAGGTTGGCCATCTGCTCTTCCTTGGTCTGGGTCAGGCCGGAACCCACCACCGTCGCGCCCGACAGGCTTTCGAAGACGGTGAACTGGCGCGGTTCATCGTGCAGTTTCACGCCCGCCGCGTCGTCCCAGATATTGGCCGAGATCACCAGGACCGACTTTGGCGACACCACCACCGGGATGCCCGGTGGGGCCAACGCGTAGGCGTCGATGTTGATGCCGATGTGATACAGCTTGTCGCCCTCGAACCGGCCGAACCTCTCGTCGATGGCCCGGGTCAGCGCGGCCTTCCATTCCTCTTCCGTCGCGGGGCGCGAGATCGGGACCATCTCCATGTTCTCGGTGACCACGATGTTGTGGCCAAGCCGGAAATCGCCCAGATCGGGCGGTGGCTCGCCCAGATCGTTCGGCGCGCCGCAGGCGGCGACCAGCGCGGTGATCATCAGCGCGGCAAGCCAGCGCAGTGGGGTCGAATGGGTCATGGCACCTCCGGTCCTGACGCCAGATGTAGCGGAGCGCGCCGTCGCAGGCAATTGCCGCGGCCACAGGGCGACCTAGCTCGCGCGTTCTGAAGGAGACGCACCATGGAACGGGCCTTGCTGATCGGATCGTCGGGCGGGATCGGCACCGCGCTTGCGGCAGCGCTGGCGGCGCGCGGCGTCGCGGTCACGGGGCTGTCGCGGCGGGCCGATGGGCTGGACCTGACCGACGAGTCCAGCATCGCGCGGGCGCTGGAGCCGCTGACCGGCACCTTTGACCTGATCCTGGTCGCGAGCGGCGCGCTGGAGATCGATGGCGCCGGCCCGGAAAAGTCGCTGCGCGCGCTGGATCCCGCCGCGCTTTCCGCGCAATTCGCCTTGAACGCGACCGGCCCTGCGCTGGTACTGAAGCACGCGCTGCGCCTGATGCCGCGTGACAGGCGGGCGGTTTTCGCCGCGCTCTCGGCCCGCGTTGGGTCCATCGGCGACAACCGGCTGGGCGGCTGGTATTCCTATCGCGCGTCCAAGGCGGCACTCAACCAGCTGATCCATACCGCGTCGATCGAGGTCGCGCGCACCCACCGCCAGGCTGTCTGCGTGAGCCTGCATCCCGGCACCGTCGCCACCGACTTCACCGCGAAATACGCGCCTGCCAACACCGTGCCACCAGCGCAGGCCGCGCGCAACCTGCTGGGCGTGATCGACGGGCTGACCCCCGACGACACCGGCGGCTTCTTCGACTGGGCGGGCAAGCGGGTGCCGTGGTGAGCCGGCTGATCCTTGTGCTGGGCGACCAGCTGACGCCCACGCTCAGCGCACTCGCCGAAGCAGATCGGGATACCGACACCGTGGTGATGGCCGAGGTCGAGGACGAGGCATCCTACGTCCCGCACCACCCCAAGAAGATCGCCTTCCTGTTCACGGCCATGCGCAAGTTTGCCGGACATCTGCGCGAGACTGGTTGGCGCGTGGCCTACACGACCCTCGACGATCCCGACAACGCCGGTTCCATCCCCGGCGAACTGCTGCGCCGAGCCGAGGAAACCGGCGCGACCGAGGTCATCGCCACGCAACCCGGCAAATGGCGGCTGATCGCGGCACTGGACGACCTGCCGCTGACGGTCCGCCGGATTCCCGACGACCGCTTCCTGTGTTCCACGGACGAATTCGCCAAATGGGCCGAGGGGCGTAAGACGCTGCGGATGGAATATTTCTACCGCGAGATGCGGCGCAAGACCGGCCTGCTGATGGACGGCGACCAACCCGCAGGCGGCAAGTGGAACTTTGACCACGACAATCGCAAGCCCGCGTCGGACGACCTGTTCCGCAAGGGGCCGCCCCGCGCGCAGGCTGACCCGGTTCTGGACGAGGTGCTGGAGCTGGTCGAGACGCGCTTTCCCGACAACTTCGGCGATCTGCGCCCGTTCTGGTTCGCCACCGACCGCGCCGGGGCGCTGCGGGCGCTGAACCATTTCATCGAGAACGCCCTGCCCGACTTCGGCACCTATCAGGACGCGATGCTGTCGGGCGACCGGTTCCTCTATCACGCCGTCATCGGGCTATACCTCAACGCCGGCCTGCTGACCCCGCTGGAGGTCTGCCGGAAGGCCGAAGCGGCATGGACCGCGGGCGATGCGCCGATCAACTCGGTCGAAGGGTTCATCCGCCAGATACTTGGCTGGCGCGAATACATCCGTGGCATCTACTTCCTGCACGGCCCCGACTACACAAGCCGCAACGCGCTAAACCACCAGCGCCGGCTGCCCGCGCTCTACTGGGGGGCGGCGACGCGGATGAACTGCCTGCACCACGCCGTGACGCAGACGAAGGAAGACGCCTACGCCCACCACATCCAGCGCCTGATGGTCACCGGCAATTTCGCCCTGCTGGCCGGCGTGAACCCGGCCGAGGTGCACGAATGGTATCTTTCCGTCTACGCCGACGCCTATGAATGGGTCGAGGCGCCGAACACGATCGGCATGTCGCAATTCGCCGACGGCGGCGTCGTCGCGTCGAAACCCTATGTCTCGTCCGGGGCCTATATCGACCGGATGTCTGACTACTGCGGTGGCTGCCATTACAAGGTGAAGGAGAAAACGGGCGAAACCGCCTGCCCGTTCAACCTGCTCTACTGGCATTTCCTGACCCGCCACCGCGAGCGGTTCGAGGCCAACCCCCGCATGGCCCAGATGTATCGCACCTGGGACCGGATGGACGCCGCCCACCGCGACCGCGTGCTGACGGACGCGACGGCGTTCCTTGACCGGATGGACCGGGACGCGGTGGTCTGAGCGCCGCAAACGGCCCGCGGCCCGGATAATTCGGGTTGTAGTCACCCGCCGCTGCGGTGCTATACCTGAACCAGGACGCCCTGCGACAACCTGTCCGCACTCAGCCGGCACCAGGGCGCCATGAATGTCAGGGAGAGAAGACATGACAGATCGTTTCAGCTTCACCCGGCGCGGCGCGCTTGCCGCCGCCGCCGCAACCGCAACCCTGGGCCTGACGGCCCCCGCCGCGCTGGCCCAGGTCGATTTCTCGGGCGAGACCATCGAATGGATCATTCCGTTCTCGACCGGGGGCGGCTCCGACACCTGGGCGCGGTTCAACGCGCCCTTCCTGTCGAAGCACCTGCCGGGCAACCCCACCGTGGTCGTCGTGAACGAACCCGGCGGCGGGTCCACCCGCGGCGCCAACCTGTTCACCGCCCGCGCCCAACCCGACGGGCTGACGGTGTTCGGCACCTCCGGCTCCACCCAGTTCCCCTATCTGCTGGGCGACCCGCGCGTGCAGTACGAATATCAGGACTGGGAAATCGCGATGGTCGCGCCCACCGGCGGCGTGGTCTATGTCTCGCCTTCGACCGGCGTGTCCTCGCCCGACGAGATCGCCGAGCTTCAGGGCCAGAGCCTCGTCTATGCCAGCCAGGGGGCGACGTCGCTTGATCTGGTGCCGCTGCTGGCGTTCCGGCTTCTGGGCCTCGACGTGCAGCACGTCTTCGGCTTCGGCGGTCGCGGCGACGGGCGGCTGGCGTTCGAGCGTGGCGAGACGAACATCGACTACCAGACCTCTTCGGCCTACCTCAGCAACGTCGTGCCGCTGGTCGAGGCCGGCGAGGCGATCCCGCTGATGAGCTGGGGCGTGCTGGACGAAGACGGCAACCCGCAGCGTGATCCGACCTTCCCCGATCTGCCGATCCTGGAAGAGGTCTACGAGATGATCCATGGCGAGCCGCCCTCGGGCCCCGACTACGAGGCCTACAAGGCGTTCAACACCGCCGGTTTCGCCGCGCAGAAGATGTTCGTCCTGCCCGAGGGCACGCCCGAGGAGATCATCGAGACCTATCGTCAGGCGTGGCGCGATGTCTTCGAGGACGAGGAATACCAGAACACGGTCGAGGCCACGCTGGGCACCTATGCCCAGGTGACCGACCGCGCGGCCGAGGCGCTGTTCCGCGCCGGCACGACCATTGCGCCCGAAGTGCGCGAGCGGACCGTGAAGATGCTGGAAGAAGACTACAACGCGAGGCTCGGCGAATAAGCCGCCAGCACCTGAAGCCAGCCGCCCCGGCCCCCGCGCCGGGGCGGCTGCGCCGACCCTGATCGCCGCATCGCCAGCCGGGGGCCACGATGACCGACGTATTTCTTTCCGCGCTCACCGACATCCTGACGCTGCAGCACATCAGCTATATGATGATCGGTGTCCTCGTGGGCCTGATGATCGGGGTCTTCCCCGGCCTTGGCGGCATCGCCGGTCTGTCGCTGATGATGCCCTTCCTCTACGGGTTGGAAACCACATCGGCGCTGGCCATGCTGATCGGGCTGGTTGCGGTCATCCCCACCTCCGACACCTTCGCCAGCGTGCTGATGGGGATACCGGGGTCGTCGGCCAGTCAGGCGACCGTCCTCGACGGCTTCCCCATGGCCAAGAACGGCGAGGCCGCGCGCGCCTTGTCGGCGGCCTTCTTCGCCTCGCTTCTGGGCGGTCTGATCGGCGCCCTGGTGCTGACCGGCTTCGTGCTGATCGCCCGGCCGATCATCCTGTCCTTCGGCTCGGCCGAACTGTTCATGCTCTCCCTCTTCGGGCTCTCGATGGTGGGCGTTCTGGCGGGCAAGAGCCTGGTGAAGGGCCTGGCGGCCTGCGGCATCGGGATCGTCGTCGGCTCCATCGGCGGGGCGCCCGCGACGGGCGAATTCCGCATGGTCTACGGCGTCGATTATCTCTACGACGGCATCCCGCTTGTCATCGTGGGCCTCGGCCTTTTTGCCGTGCCGGAGATCGTGGACCTTCTGCGCCGCGACCGCGCCATTGCCTCGGGCGGAAGTCTGGGCAAGGGCTGGTTCCGCGGCCTGGGCGACGTGATCCGCAACTGGTGGCTGGCGCTGCGCTGCGCGGGGATCGGCGCGATGATCGGCGCGATCCCGGGCCTTGGCGGCACGGTGGTGGACTGGATCGCCTATGGCCATGCGGTGCAGTCGGTCAAGAAGAACCCTCGTTTCGGCCAGGGCGATGTGCGCGGCGTGATCGCGCCCGAATCCGCCAACAACGCGAAAGAGGGTGGCGGCCTCTTGCCCACGCTGCTGTTCGGCATCCCCGGTTCCGGCTCGATGGCGGTGTTCCTGGGCGGCATGGTGCTTCTGGGCATCCAGCCTGGGCCGTCGATGGTGGGCGCCAACCTGGACATCACCTACACCATCGTCTGGTCGCTGGCGCTCGCGAACGTTCTTGGGGCGGGGCTGTGCATCCTGCTGGCGGTGCCGATCTCGCGCCTCACGCTGATCCCGTTCAAGCTGCTCGCGCCCTTCATGATCATGGTGATCTGCTTCGCCGCCTTTCAAGCCACCCGCACCGTGGCCGATCTGGCGGCGCTTCTGGCGATCGGCATCCTGGGGGTCTACATGCGCCGCTTCGGCTGGCCGCGCCCGGCGCTGCTGATCGGCTTCGTGCTGGCGACCCAGGCAGAGACCTATCTCTATCAGGCGGTGCAGTTCTACGGCTGGGATTTCCTGACCCGCACCGGCGTGATGATCATCGCCGCGATCACCGTCGTCTCGGTCTGGCTGGGCGTGCGCGCCCGCGTCTCCGAAACCTCGCCCGAGGATGCGGCGATGGGAGAGGGCGACCGCGAGGGGGGCTTTGCCGCCGCCTTCCGCGCCCGGCGGCCGCAGATCCTGTTCACCCTGCTGATCCTCGCGGGCTTCGCCGTCGCGATCTGGGATGCGACGGGGCATTCCTTCCTCGGCCGGGTGTTCCCGCTCTACATGTTCTCGGCCGGGGCGCTGTTCACGCTGGCGACTCTGGGCTTCCTGATGTTCGCGCCCGTCGGCACGAACGCCGCCTTCGACAACGAGCCGCGCCAACTGGCCGAGGGGGCGCGCAACCTGTGGGAGGGTCTGATCTGGATCGCGGTGCTGATCGGGCTGACTGCGCTGTTCGGCTTCATCATCGCGCTGGTCGCCTTCTTCGTCGCCTTCATGCGGGTCCGCGCGGGCGCCACCTGGGCGAAGACGGCGATCCTGACGGCGGGCGCCACCGGCTTCATCCTGACCCTCGCCAATGCGCTGAACCTGCGCTTCCCCGGCGGCTGGCTGCAAGAGGTCACGCGCCTGCCCTGGCCCTTCAACTAAGGGAAAGCCATGCACCTGCTCTGCCTGCCTGGTGACGGCATCGGGCCCGAGATCACGGCGGCGACCGAAGGCGTGCTGGCCGCCGTCGCCGACCGCTTCGGCCTCGCCCTGCGCATCGACCGGGCCGAGATCGGCTTTCCCGCGCTGAAGGCCAGCGGCACCACCATCCCGCAGGCGGTGATCGACGCCGCGAAAGCCGCCGACGGCGTGATCCTCGGCCCCGTGTCGCACAACGCCTATCCCCCGGTGGCCGAGGGTGGGCTGAACCCCTCGGGCACGCTCCGCCGGGAACTCGAACTCTACGCCAACATCCGCCCCGCCCGGTCGCGCCCCGGCGTCCCCCGCCCCATCGTGCCCGAGGTGGACCTCGTGGTGATGCGCGAAAACCTCGAAGGCTTCTACGCCGACCGCAACATGCACGCCGGGCCGGGAGAGGTGATGCCAGAGCCGGGCATCGCCCTTGCCTTCCGCAAGATCACCGCGAAAAACTCCCGCCGCATCGCCGAAGCCGGCTTTGCCCTGGCCGCCCAACGCCCGGCCCTGCGGGTGGCCGCGGTGCACAAGGCCAACGTCCTGCGCCTGTCCGACGGGCTGTTCCTCGACCAATGCCGCGCGGTCGCCGCAGACCATCCGCAGATCGAATACGAGGAAGTGCTCGTCGATGCCGCAGCCGCCCTGCTGGTGCGCGACCCCACGCGGTTCGACGTGATCGTCACCACCAACATGTACGGCGACATCCTCTCCGACCTCGCGTCCGAGCTGTCCGGCGGCCTCGGTCTCGCCGCCTCGCTCAACCTCGGCCCCGGCCGTGCGGTGGCGCAGGCGCAGCATGGCTCGGCCCCCGACATCGCCGGTCAGGATCGCGCCAACCCCACCTCGCTCATCGCCTCCGCCGCGATGCTGCTGCGCCACCTGGGCCACGCCGACGCGGCGGGCGCGATTGAGGGGGCGCTTGACGCGGCCCTGTCTGCGCCCTCCACCCGCACACCCGACCTTGGCGGCGCGCTCGGCACAAGCGCGTTCGCGGCCCACCTTGCAGACCGGATCAGACAGTCATGAAACAGACCGCCATCCCCTACCTGTTCCTGCGCGGCGGCACCTCGCGCGGGCCCTATTTCCACCGCGCCGACCTGCCCGAGGATCGCGAGACGCTTTCGGCCGTCCTCAACGCCGTCATGGGCTCCGGCCACCCGCTGAACATCGACGGGCTGGGCGGCAGCGCCACGGTGACGACCAAGGTGGTGATGCTCTCGCCCGGCACCGACGGCTGGGCCGACGTGGACTATTTCTTCGCCCAGGTGGACCCGATGAAACCCGACGTGGACTATCGCCCCACCTGCGGCAACATGCTGTCGGGCGTCGGCCCCGCCGCGCTGGAAATGGGCATCGTCGAACCCACAGGCAACGAGACGCAGGTGAAGATCCGCGCCGTCAACACCGGCGCCCGGATCGAGGCGGTCGTGCAGACCCCCGGCGGGCAGGTCCGCTATGACGGCGACGCCGTGATCGACGGCGTGCCCGGCACCGCCGCGCCGATCCTCTTGAGTTTCATGGACACCGTGGGCTCGGTCTGTGGCGCGCTCCTGCCCTCGGGGCAGCCGCGCGACGTGATCGACGGGATCGAGGTGACGCTGATCGACGTCGCCATGCCGATGATGATCGCCCGCGCCGCCGATTTCGGCCTGACCGGGTATGAAACGGTCGAGGAGATCAACGGCAACACCGACGCCTTGGCGCGGATCGAGGCGGTGCGGCTGAAAGCCGGCCCGATGATGAATCTGGGCGAGGTCTCCAAATCCGTCACGCCAAAGGTCGGCCTGCTGGCGAAACCCCGCGCGGGCGGCGCGGTCTCGGTGCGTTACCTCACGCCCTGGGCCTGCCACCCCACGCTGGCCGTCACCGGCTCGCAATGCCTTGCCGCCTGCCTGCTGACGCCGGGAACGGTGGCCGAGGGGCTGGCGAACCCGCCGGTCGGCAACCCCGCGCTGGTGACCATCGAGCACCCGATGGGCGAGATGCTGGTGACCGTGGACCGCGACGACACCGGCATTCGCTCGGCCGGGCTGCTGCGCACCGCCCGCCTGCTGGCGCGGGGCGAGGTGCTTGTGCCCGGCGCGGTCTGGGCCGGCCCGGACGGTGGCTGACCAGGCAGTGGCTGGTCGGGTCCGGCTGCGCGGGGGGCTGCTGGCGCTTCTGCTGCTGGTCCCCCTGGCCCGCCCGGCCCATGCGGCGCTGCACTGCCTGCGCGCCCCCTGGACCGCAACCGTGACCGAGGATCAGCGCACGATCCGCGCGCTGCTCGACAGCCTCGGCCACGCGTTCGACCGCCACCCCTCGCTGGCCGAGGGGATGGAACAGATGCGCCCCACCTTCTGCCTCGATGACCCGAACGTCGAAACCCAAGGCTACATGATCGTCGAACGGGGGCTGATCGTGCTGACCCGCGGCCTGCCCGAGGGGTTGCAGCGCGGCATCCTGCTGCACGAACTGCGCCACCTGGATCAGGTGGCGCGCAGCATGTGCCCCGCCCCCAGCCTGTCGATGCGCGAAAACGCCCGCGCCACCTTCGCGATCGAGGCCGACGCCAGCGCGGTCAGCCTGCACGTCGCCTGGGATCTGAAGGAAATGGGCGACCCGGCCCCGTGGGAGGCGCTGGCCGGCTGGCCGTCGCAGGCCGATGTCGCCGCCCGCTACGCGCAGGTGATGGAGCAGACCGGCGACGGCCCGGCCGCCACGGCCGCCGCCTTCCGGCAATGGTACGACGGCGCCGACCGGGTGGAACGCTACTACGTCGCCAGTTGCAGCGACTACCTCGACCGGCAGGACCGCACCCGCGCCCTGCCCGCCACCGGCACGGTGGATCCGGGCTATTTCACCACGCTTTGCCGACTGCCTAGCGGTACGCCCTACCCCTGCGAAGAGCCGGAAGAGTTGCCCCGGCGCTGAGCCCGCGGGCTTGTCTGCACGGTTGGCGGCACACCCCCGAAGCGCGCAAGCAACCCCGCATCGGCGGGGTTGCTCTGGTTTCAGGCTGGCTCAGGCAACGAGATGCCTGCGCCGACGCAACGTTGCAAGCAGCCCAAGCGCGCCGATCAGCAGCGGAGCACCGGCCGGCAGCGGGATCGGGGCCACCGGGGCCTGGTGGACGAACGTGCGCAGCGTGAACGAGCTCCGGTTGCCCAGATCGGTCAGGTTGATCGCGAAGTTCACGTTCAGGTTCGCCAGATCCTCGATGACGTCCTGGAAAAGCGCGCCCTCAAGCCCAAGGCCCGCGACCATATCTTCGTACGAATCCCAGAAGGTCGACGCTGCGGAAACCGCTGCGGTCGGATCGTCCTCGTCCACCTCGCGCCGGCTTTCCCAGATACCTTCCGGGTTCAACCACGCCATCAACAGCGCCTCCGTCGTGTCGTCGCCGTCGTTGTCCCAGAACGCTCCGGTCGGCACGGCCTCCTGCGACAGCCAGTAGCCGAAGATGTCGTCATAGGGGCCGAAAATGCCCGTGCTCGCCAGGGTGAAAGAATCCAGGCTGACGTCGAACCCGGTGCGCTCCGAGGCGAAGAAGCCGTCCAGATCAAAGTTCGGGTTGGTCGTGGCATCGCCGAACAGCCCGAACGGAAACTGGGTGGATGCCGCACCGCTTCCCGCCGGGCTGGCGCGGAAGGTGCTCGAGAAGCTCAGCCCATCGCCAAGCGTTGCC
Source organism: Paracoccaceae bacterium (assembly GCA_041687395.1). Classification (GTDB taxonomy): domain Bacteria; phylum Pseudomonadota; class Alphaproteobacteria; order Rhodobacterales; family Rhodobacteraceae; genus JAWLCA01. The sequence continues at coordinate 110,462 of JAWLCA010000004.1, forward strand.
TTGGTGAACTCCTCCCCGATGCCGAAGCCAAGCTCGATGGTGAACCCGTCCAGCGACGTGCCGGTCTGATTGATCAGGCGATGAAACACCTGATAGCTGGAATCCGACCCGTCATTGTCGATGTCGAACACCAGATCGACCGTGCCGAGGCCCGTCATCTGCTGCTTGATGCGCTTGCCGCTCTGGAACGGGCTGGTGCACGTGGCGTCGGGGTTGGAGGTCATCAGGCAACCGTCGAGCGTGAGGGGATCGGAGCCGCCTTGTGTGTACTCCTCAGCCTCGACCTTGATGCCGGGGCTTACGGCCTCGGGCGGGGTGAAGGAGATCTGCCCGTTGGTGACGGCATCGGCATCCGGCAACACCCGGTCATACACGACGCTTACACCGGGGACCCCCTCCGCCGGCGTGGCGCCGACATCGACGTTGTCGGTATTCCATCCGGTAATCGTGGCGGCGTTCGCGCCACCCACGACCATCCCAAGACAAACCGCTGCCAAGGCGGCAGAGTTGTATAACCTCTTCATCGGACTACTCCCATATTGCAAACAAGAAAACGTGAGAGGTTACCGGTGCCTCTTGCCATTGCGGCGGGATGCCTTGGGCTTCCCTGTCGCTCAAGCGCGCATGCGAATCAGATCCCTCACGTTAAGTTTGCATTAACACTTCTTTGTGTGACAATATGTTTATGCTACGCGGCTTGGGTATTCTTCCCGAATACAACCGGAAGGCCCCGAACGTCCGATCTTTACCATAACAGTGCAACTGCAGGGAACGCGCCCAACGCAAGGCAGCGCAGGCAGCACTGCTCGCCACAGGCCGATGAACGCCATCCAGCGCGTTCATATGCTGGAAAAGGAAAACCCACCCGCGCCCTGGCCGCCACCGGCACGCCCTACCCTTGCGAAGAGCCGGAAGAATTGCCCCGGCGCTGAGCCGCCCGCGTGAAGATCGTTGAGATCCGGTAAACAGAAAATCCGAAATCAATCGATTTCAATGCCTTGGCATTTTGTGCACGCGTGCCCAAACCGTGCTCAGCCCGCCTGCGCCTCCACCCGCGCCTCGATCAGGCGGCGGCCCTCGAACAGGCAGTCGATGGCATAGCCCTGCTCGCCCGCACCGGTCATCCGCCCGCGAAAGCGCGCCTGAACCCGCGCCTCGCCCGAGTTGCGGTTGACGTAGGTCAGGTCGGGCGCCTCGGTGAATCGGATTGAGTCCGGCTCCGCCGCCCTTGCCCGCGCCGCCGCCACGCAGGCCGCCAGCGCCTCGTCGGGCTCCAGCGGGGGCACGCGCGAAAACACCCGCCCCGCCGCCGCATCGCCGGGCCGGAACCGGATGCGGAACGCGTCATGCCCGCGCCCGCAGGTGATAAGGAACTGCGGCTCGCGGCCCCCACCCCCGGCCGCCCGGCGCAGCGATTTCGGATCGGGCTCGCGGCACCCGGCGTGCTGGCGGGCGATCCGGTTGACCAGTTCCACGATCTCGGCTCGAAAGGGGTCGCTGTCGCCTGTCCAGCGAAAGGCCGTTTCGGGTAAGCGCAGCGTCGGGGCGGGATCGGGCGCAGGGGCGGCCGGCGGCGTCAGCCGTACCGCCTGCAACACCGCGTCCACCGCCTCCGGCCGCGCGGGCACCAGGTTGGTGACGGCACGCACCGCATCCCCCGTCGCGCGCATGGCCGGCGCGACCAGTTCGGCGGCCGTCGCGGCCATCTCGGCCACGCGCCCCTCGGGCTCAGGCGCCTCAGCGGCGGGCGCGCTGGCCGTCTGCTGCGGCGCGGGCGGGGCGACGGCTGCCTGGCTCAGCGTGGTGGCGCCCAGCGCCCCCGCCGCCACGATCAGCGACCAGGCGGCCCGCCTGCGGCTTCCGAACGGCCGGAATGGCACCACCAGCCCCACGAAACACAGCCCGCACAGCGCCAGAAACCCGATCCCGGCCCAGTTCAGCACATCCAGCAGCATGGCCCACCCCCGATCCGTCAGCTGTGGCAGTCTGCCCGCGCCGGATGGCACGCAGGGGGCGAAATCGCGACGGAAACGTGGTGCGGCGCTGCGGCGGGCGCTCAGCCCGCGATCACCCGCACTGGTGCGCCGTCCATCCAGGCCCGCACCGCCTCGACCGTCTCGGTGTAGAACAGCCGGAACGTCGCCTCGGTCGTGTAGCCCAGATGCGGGGTCAGCAGCAGGCGGCCACCGAAGTGACCCGCCGCCTGCATCAGCGGATCGTCGGCGGGCAGCGGCTCGGTGTCGAACACGTCCAGCCCCGCCATCGCGGGTTTCCCGGCCTCCATCCCCGCGATCAGGGCGGCGGTATCGACGATGGGCGCGCGCGAGGTGTTCACGAACACCGCCCCCTCCCGCATCGCCGCAAAGGCATCCGCCCCGATCAGCCCGCGCGAGCGGTCCGACAGCACCAGATGCACCGACACCACGTCCGACACGGCCATCAGATCCTCCAGCGTCTCGCAGCGCCGCGCGCCCACCTCGGCCGCGCGGGAATCGCTCAGGTTCTGCGACCAGGCTGCCACCTCCATCCCGAAGGCTCGGCCCAGCGCCGCCATCTGCGCGCCGATGTTGCCCAGTCCCACCAGCCCCAGTGTCAGCCCGGCCAGATCGCGCCCCAGCCCGGCCTGCCAGCCGCCCTCAGCCAAGCTTTCCGCCTCCGGCACCAGCCGGCGGTTCAGCGCCAGGATCAGCAGCATCGCCAGTTCTGAAGTGGTGGTCTTGCGCGACCGCGTCCCGCAGACCGTCACGCCGCGTGCCTTGGCGGCGTCCAGATCTATGGACAGGTTGCGCGGCCCGGTGGTCACGATCAGCCGCAGGTTGGGCAGGTTGTCGATCACATCCGCTGGCAGCGGCGTGCGCTCGCGCATCACGCAGACAGCGTTGAACGGCGTCAGGCGTTCGACCAGCGCCGCGCCGGAAATCGTGTCGCGGAACACCGTGACGTCCAGCCCCGACCAGTCGGCCAGATCCAGCGCCCGGCCCGCATAGTCGTCCAGAACCGCAATCTTCATCGTCGCCCCCCCATGCGCGCCACGATGGGCGCCCCGGTGATCACCAGCACGATCCGCGCCAGATGGTGCACCACCACAAACCCCAGGTCCGCCCCCACCACGATGGCCAGCACCGTCATCTCGGCCTGCCCGCCGGGGGCAAAGGCCAGGAATGCCTCGACCGGCGCGGCAAGGCCCGCCATCGTCACAACCACCGTGAAGGCCGCCGCCAGCATCGCCAGGATCACGGCATAGGCCATGCCCGACAGCACGTCCTTCTGCAATTCGCGCCATGTCACGCCGACATAGTGCACGCCGATGCCGATGCCGATGAAATACTGCGCCGCCAGGATCGCCTCGGCCGGTGGGCGGTAGTGGATCACATCCGTCAGCGACAGCACCGCGGCCAGGATCATCGGGCCCAGGATCGCCGCGCCGAACAGGCCGATCCGTTCGCCGCCCTTCCAGCCGATCAGCGCGGCGGCGGCCATGATCAGCAGCTCGCGCAGGGGCAGGTCGGCGGCGGGCGCGCCCATCGGGGCGGTCAGTTGCGCGCCGTAGATCCAGGTCAGGATGATCGGGGCCAAGGCAATGATGATCAGCACGCGCGTGGCATGGATCAGCGACAGCGCGCGCACGTCGGCGCCGGCTTCTTGCCCGAAGACGACCATGTCCTGCAGGCCCCCCGGCATCGCCGCGTAGAACGCGGTGATGCGGTCGAAGCCGCAGATGCGCTGGAAGAATGGCACGCCGATCAGGCCTATCAGCAGAACATAGGGAGGGATCAGCGCGACCGAGGCCGCCATGCTGGGGAGTTGCGCCACGACCTCGGGCGTGATCGACGCGCCTACCGCCACGCCCAGGATGGTGCGCGCGGCGGTGCTGACCTGCCCCATGCCCTGCAACCGCAGGCCCGCAAGCGCCGCGATCAGGCAGAACGCCATCGGCCCGAACAGGAATGGCAGCGGCAGGCCCGCCACCCAGAAGGCGGCCGTTCCGGCGGCGGCAAGCGCCAGCGTGAACACCCGTCTGCGGGAAAGAATGGCCATGGTCTGCCCGGTTCCGGTTGATCAGATTGTATCCCCGTGTATACGCTTGGATACAAGATGCAACCCGATTGTTGTATCCACTTGTATCCGCGTGTATACGCCTGGATACAATCTGCCCGGATTCGCTGCAGGAGAGCGCCATGTCCGACATCGTATCAGAGCCGCTGGAGATGCCCGACGAGGGCATGGCGGACCCTGTTCCGCCGCCGAGCCGCACCGCCTATGACCGCCTGCTGGACGAGATCCGCACCGGCCGCCTGACCCCCGGCGCGCGGCTGCGCGAGACCGACCTCGCCGCGCGGCTGGGGATCAGCCGCACCCCGGTGCGCGAGGCGATCCGGCGGCTGGAGGCCGAGGGGCTGGTGGTGCACGAGGCGCGCAGCGGCGCGGCCGTCCGCCGGCTGGATCATGCCGAGGTGATGGAGCTTTACGAGATGCGCAGCGTGCTGGAAGGCACGGCGGCGCGGATGGCGGCGCGGGGCGCGTCGGACGTGGAACTGGCGGAACTGAAGGCGCTGAACATGGAGATGGCCGGGGCGGTGAACGACCCCGAACGGACCGGGCGGCTGAACCGGCAATTCCACGCCACGCTGCTGATCGCGGCGCGCAACCGGTTCCTGTCACGCGCGATGGCGGCGCTGCAGCGGACGCTGCTGATCCTTGGCCCCAGCACGCTGGCCGACCCCGACCGCGCCGAACAGGCGCTGCAGGAGCATGGCCGCATCCTGAAGGCGCTGGTCGAGCGGGACATGACCGGCGCGGAAGTCGCGATGCGCACCCATATCGAGATGGCGCAGCTGATGCGGCTGCGCCAGTTGCGCGACGCGGACACGGATGGCACCACGGACGCAGGAAACGAGGTCTGACGGAATGACAACGACGGAACTGAGCGGCCCCTGGGACATCGTCGTGGTGGGCGGCGGCAATGCTGCCCTTTGCGCCGCGATCATCGCGGCCGAGGCCGGGCGCAAGGTGCTGATCCTCGAATCCGCGCCGAAGGTCTATCGCGGCGGAAATTCGCGCCACACCCGCAACTTTCGCTGCATGCACCACGGCCCGCTGTCGGTGCTGACCGACAGCTACGAGGAAGACGAGTATTTCGACGACCTGATGCGCGTGACCAAGGGCGTGACCGACGAGAAACTCGCCCGCATGACGATCCGCGAAAGCGAGAAATGCCTGCCGTGGATGGAGGCGCATGGCGTGCGCTTTCAGCCGTCGCTGTCGGGCACGCTGAGCCTCAGCCGGACCAACGCGTTCTTTCTGGGCGGCGGCAAGGCGCTGGTGAACGCCTATTACAACACGGCCGAGGATCTGGGCGTCACCGTCGCCTATGACGCCGAGGTGACCCATGTGGGCCTTGAGGGCGACCGCTTCACCCATCTGGAGGCCAAGATCGCCGGGCAGCAGCACCGGATCGACGGACGGGCGGTGGTGCTGGCATCGGGCGGGTTCCAGGCGGACCTGGAATGGCTGACGCGGGCCTGGGGGCCGGCGGCGGCGAACTTCCTGATCCGGGGCACGCCCTATAACCGCGGCGTGGTTTTGCGCGACATGCTGGACCAGGGCGCGGATTCGGTGGGCGACCCGACGCAGTGCCACGCCGTCGCCATCGACGGGCGGGCGCCGAAATACGATGGCGGTATCGTCACCCGGCTGGATTGCGTGCCGTTCTCTATCGTCGTGAACAAGAACGGCGACCGGTTCTATGACGAGGGCGAGGATGTCTGGCCCAAGCGCTATGCGATCTGGGGCCGGCTGGTGGCCGCGCAGCCCGATCAGGTGGGCTACTCGATCATCGATTCGAAAAGCCTGAACCTGTTCATGCCCTCTGTCTTTCCCCCCGTCCAGGCCGACACGATCGAGGGGCTGGGGCAGGCGCTGGGCATTTCCGGCACGAAGCTGAAGGAAACGGTCGAGGGGTTCAACGCCGCCTGCCGCCCCGGCACGTTCCACCCCACCGAGCTGGACGGCGTGGCGACCGAGGGGCTGGACCCGCCCAAGACCAACTGGGCCCGGCCCATCGACACCCCGCCCTATTATGGCTACGAATTGCGCCCCGGCGTCACCTTCACCTATCTGGGCCTGAAGGTGGACGAGACCGCGCGGGTGCACACCGCCGACGGCCCGTTGGCCAATGTCTGGGCCGCCGGAGAGATCATGGCTGGCTCCATCCTGGGTCAGGGCTATCTGGCCGGGTTCGGCATGACCATCGGCACCGTATTCGGTCGCATCGCAGGAAGAGAGGCCGCAGCCCATGCTTGACGCCACCCCCCGTATCGCCCCCGACGCCATCGCCGAGGCCCGCCGTCAGGTGGAGATCTGCAACGCCTGCCGCTATTGCGAGGGCTACTGTTCGGTCTTTCCGGCGATCAACCGCGAGCGCGCCTTTGCGGACGGCGACATCACGCAGCTGGCGAACCTGTGCCACAACTGCCGCGGCTGCTATTACGCCTGCCAGTACACGGAGCCGCATGAGTTCGCGCTGAACCTGCCCGCGGCGCTGGCCGAGGTGCGGCAGGACAGCTGGGAGCGTTTCATCAAGCCCGCGGGGGTGGCACGGCTGTTCCAGCAAAGCGGCGTGGCGCTGGCGGGGGCGCTGGTCGCGGGGCTGGCGCTGCTGTTCGCGGCACTGGCCGCGCTGCGGCCCGAGTCGGGCGAGGGGTTCTACGCCTATCTGTCGCACAGCGCGATGGTGGCGATCTTTGCGCCCGCGTTCCTTGCGCCGCTGGCGATCATTGGGCTGGCCTTGCGCGACTATTGGCGCGAGGTCGGCGGCACCCGCGTGACGATGGCCGACCTGCACGCGGCGGTGAAGTCGGCCGCAAAGCTGAAGGATCTGAGCGGCGGGCAGGGGCAGGGCTGCAACTTCGAGAAGGAAGACCGGTTTTCGAATGCACGGCGCCACGCGCATCAGGCGGTGCTGTACGGCTTCCTTTTGTGCTTTGCCGCGACCAGTTCGGGCACGGTGATGCACTACGTGTTCGGGTGGGAGGCGCCCTATGGGCTGTTCAGCCTGCCGAAGATTCTGGGTATTCCGGGGGGCATCCTGCTGTGCCTGGGCACCATCGGGCTGGCCGTGCTGAAGCTGAAGGCCGACCCGGAGCTGGGCGCCAAGCGTGTCTGGGGCGGCGAGATGGGATTCGTGGCTCTTCTGTTCTTCGTCAGCCTGACCGGGCTGGTGCTGTACGCCGCGACCGGCACCGCGCTGGTGGCACCACTTCTGGCGGTGCATCTGGGCGCGGTGCTGGCCTTTTTCCTGCTGATGCCGTTTTCCAAGATGGTGCACGGCTTCTTCCGCATGGCGGCGCTGACGCGTGACGCGCAGGTGGCGCGGCACGCGCAGCGGCTGTCGCGCGGCGGCGTGGAGTAACGCCCCCTTACTCGGCCGCGAGTCGCAATGCCGGCCGCGGCCTGTGCTCGGCCAGAACCTCGGCATAGGCGGGGTCGGCCGCGGCCATCGCCAAAGTGGCGCGCAGCATGCCGGCCTTGGACCCGCAATCGTAGCGCGTGCCCGAGAAGCGCAAACCGGCAAGGCCCACGCGGGCGATGCCGCGGGCAATGGCGTCGGTCAGCTGGATCTCGTTGCCCGCGCCGGGGGTCTGCTGCTCCAGGTCGCCGAAGAGCGAGCCGTCCAGGATGTAGCGACCGACCACCGCCTCGGTCGAGGGCGCGGCCTCGGGGGCGGGCTTTTCCACCATTCCGTCTGCAGACAGCAACGGGCCCGACTGCCCGGTGACGCGCAGGATGCCGTAGCTCGACACCTGATCGCGCGGGACGGTCATGGTGGCGACCATGTGGCCCGCGTCGCATTCGGCATAGGCCGCAATCATCTCGGACAGGCAGCCGGGCTGCCCGGTGATGAAGTCGTCGGGCAGCAGCACCGCGACCGGCCCCGGCAGTACATGCGGCGCGGCGCACAGCACCGCGTGGCCAAGGCCCAGCGGGTCGGGCTGCATGGTGAAGACGACCTCGTTCTCGTCGGGGTCGAGGGCGCCGGAATCGAGCCGGTCCGCCATCCGCGCCTTGCCCCGCGCGCGGAGAGTGGCGGACAGCACCTCGTCCGTGCGGACGTAATGCTCGATCGCGGCCTTCGACGGGTGGCTGACGAAGATCATGCGCTCGATCCCGGCGTCGCGCGCCTCGTCCAGGGCGAACTGGATCAGCGGCGTGTCGATCACCGGCAACAACTCTTTCGGCAGCGACTTCGTCGCGGGCAGGAAGCGGGTGCCGAGACCGGCAACGGGAAAGATCGCAGTACGCACCTGGGTCTTTTTCATGCCTTCAGCTCCAATATTTTTGCATAGGCTGGTATGCCGCGGCGCGGCACACTCGATCAAATTATGAACGCAGGCCACAGAGTCAAAGTTCCCGAAGATTGCGTCACGCGACACCGGATGCAGCCCGATCAGGGGAAAAGCTGTCACCGGAGGCGCGGTTATGAGCGTCGTGGAAGGTCATTTTTATGAATTTAGTCAGTATCTTGACCCCTGATCATCGCCCCCTCTGCGACGACCGGTTGGTCGAGGCCCGGACCTTACAAGCAACCCCGACCGGGCACCGACGCGCACAGAATTTGTGCAATCGTGCCAGTTTCCTGAACGCTCTGGAATTTTTCGGGGTGCGAGCGCGCGGTTTCTGCGTCTGCATCCATGCACTGGTTGCAATGCTCTATGGTACCGCTATCTGTGGTTACGAAACGTAAGGCGGCCTGCATCTCAATGGGCCGCGCGGTGGACGGAACAGAACGGGGGCGCGCCCGAATACGGGCGCGAGCATGCGATGGACGGAACCCCACGGGACGGGTTGGACAAGCGAGACACTATCAGGGTGGCGGCGCCGCGCGGGCCGTCGGTGCCCTATGGCAAGATCGCGGTGATCGGATCGGGGTCGTGGGGCACGGCATTGGCGGTGGTCGCGCGGGTGGCCGGGCGGCGCGTCAGCCTTTGGGGGCGCGACGCCGCGTTGATGCAGGACATCGCCGCCACTGGGCGCAACACGCGCCACATGCCCGACATCGACCTGCCCGCCGGGATTGACGCCACCGCCGACCTGGCCGAGGCGCTGGCGGGGGCCGAGGCGATCCTGCTGGTCACGCCGTCGCACACGCTGCGCGAGATGGCAGCCAAGATCCGCCCGCATCTGGCGCGCGGCGCGCCCGTGGCCTTGTGTGCCAAGGGGATCGAACTGGGCAGTGGCAAGCTGTTGTCGCATGTGGTGGCCGAGGAGTTGCCGGGCCATCCGGTCGGCGCGCTGTCGGGGCCGACCTTCGCCCGCGAAACCGCGCTGCAATACCCCACTGCCGCCACCGTCGCCTTTCCGTTCAGCTACGACGACCGCCTGCGCCCCGAGGACAGCCCGGCAGCGCGGCTGTCGGTTTCGATGGGGTCGGAGTTCTTCCGCCCCTATGTCTCCGACGACGTGGTGGGGGTAGAGATCGGCGGCGCGGTGAAGAACGTGATCGCCATCGCCTGCGGGATGATGACCGGGGCGGGGTTTGCCGAAAACACCCGCGCGGCGCTCATCGCGCGTGGCATCGACGAGATGAAGACCCTGGCCGAGGCGCTGGGCGGCCGGCGCGAGACGGTGACGGGGCTTTCGGGCGCGGGCGACCTGACGCTGACCTGTTCCAGCCAGACCTCGCGCAACATGTCGCTGGGGGTGCAGTTGGGTCAGGGGATCGCGCGTGCGGATTGCTTTGACGGCAAGCCGGTAGTCGTCGAGGGCGAGGTGAACGCAATCTCGGTCGTCGATCTGGCCCGCCGGGTGCGGGTGTCGATGCCGATCTGCGAGGCGGTGCATGACGTGCTGCACGATGGCGCGGACCTGACCGAGACCTTCCGCGCCCTGTGGTCGCGGCCGATCCAGCCTGAACCGCGCGCGCTGATGCTGGCCTTCGATCAGGCGGGGGTGCTGGCATGAGCCAAGATAGCGCACCGCTCACACCCCTGGCCGACCGGCACTTCGTGCTGGCGACCGATCTGGACGGCACGTTCCTGGGCGGGACCGAGGCCGACCGACTGGCGCTTTACCGTTGGATCGAGGGCAACCGCGAGACCGTGGGGCTGGTCTTCGTCACCGGGCGCGACCCGGCGTTCATCATGCAGATGTGCCAAGATGGCCTGCCCTGGCCCGACTATGTGATCGGCGACGTGGGCACGACCATCGCTCATGTGGCGGACGGCGGTGTGCACCCGATCCCGGCGCTGGAGGCCGAGATCGCCGCGCGCTGGAACGGGTCGGGGCCGCGGGTGACCGCCGCGCTGGACGACCATCCCGGCCTGTCGATTCAGACCATCGAGTTCCGCCATCGCATCAGCTACGACATGGACCCCGCCGCCTTTGACCCCGCCGCGAAGACGGTGGTGGAGGGGCTGGGGCTGGACTGGCTGATCTCGGACAACCGGTTCTTTGACGTGCTGCCGCGCGGGATCAGCAAGGGCCCGTCGGTGCGCCGTCTGGCCGATCACCTGTCGCTGGAGCCCTCCCGCGTGCTGGTGGCCGGCGACACGCTGAACGACCTGTCGATGCTGGAGGTGGGCCTGCCCGCCGTGGCCGTTGGCGGGTCGGAAACCGCGCTGCTGGACCGGGTGCGCGATCTGGACCACGTGCACAAGGCCCGCGCCGTGGGCGCCGCCGGCATCGCCGAGGCCATCGCCGCCTTCAACCTGCACCCGATCGGAAAGGATATCTGACATGCCAAGCGATCTGGTCATCGTCTATCATCGCCAACCCTATGAAGAGGTCGAGGAGAACGGTCGCGTCACCTACAAGGAGAATTCCAGCCCCAACGGCATCGTCCCGACGCTGAAAAGCTTCTTCGGCAAGGTGGACAAGGGCGCCTGGGTGGCGTGGAAACTGGCCGAGGACACGTCGAACCCCGGGTTCGACCGGGTGGTGGAGATCGAGGACAGTTTCGGCAAGTACACCGTATCGCGCCTGCCGCTGACGGCGGCGCAGGTGGAAAGCTTCTATCACGTCACCTCGAAAGAGGCGTTCTGGCCGATCCTTCACGGCTTCAAGGACAAGTACAATTACGACCCCGTGGACTGGCCCACCTTTCGCGAGGTGAACTGGGCCTTTGCCGAGGCGGCGGCGGCCGAGGCGGCACAGGGCGCCGTCGTCTGGGTGCACGACTACAACCTGTGGCTGGTGCCCGGCTACCTGCGGCAGTTGCGGCCAGATGTGCGGATCAGCTTCTTCCACCACACGCCGTTTCCGTCGCCCGACATGTTCAACGTGCTGCCCTGGCGCGGCGAGATCATCGACAGCCTGCTGGCCTGCGACGTGGTGGGCTTTCACATCCCGCGCTATTCGGCCAACTTCGTGTCGGTCGTGCGCAGCCTGCATGATCTGGGCCCGGTGGAGCGGGAGCCGGTGAACCCGGATTTCGTGACGCAGGGCTCGGCGCTGATGGAGCGGACGGTGCCGGTCAGCTTCCAGCACAACGGCCGCACCGTGCGGATCGCCACCGCCCCGGTCGGCATTGCGCCGGATTACATCGAACAGGTCTCGGCCCGCGCGGACACCGAAAAGCGCACCGCCGGGATCCGGGCCGAACTGGGCGATGCGCAGATGATCCTGTCCGTGGGGCGCACCGACTACACCAAGGGCGGGGCCGAACAACTTCTGAGCTTCGAGCGGCTGCTGGAGCGGCGGCCCGAGATGCGCGGCAAGGTGCGGCTGCTGCATGTCTCGGTCTCGGCCAACCGCAGCATGACCGCCTATCGCGAGATCCAGTCCGAGATCGAGCAGATCGCGGGGCGGATCAACGGCCGTTACGGCACCTTTGACTGGCAGCCCATCGCGCTGGTCTCGCGCGCGATCCCGTTCGAGACGCTGGTGTCCTATTACCGCGCGGCGGATGTGTGCTGGATCACGCCGCTGGCGGATGGGATGAACCTGGTCGCAAAGGAATTCGCCGCCAGCCGGATCGACGACAGCGGCGTTCTGGTGCTGTCGGAATTCGCGGGCGCGGCCATCGAGATGTCGGCGGCGGTGCTGACCAACCCCTATTCCAATCGGTCGATGGACCATGCTATCGAGCTTGCGCTGACGATGCCGGCCGACGAACGGCGCGAACGCATGAAACATCTGCGCGCGATTGTCCGGCGCTACGATGTGCGGGCCTGGGCGCGCAGCCAGATGGACGCGATCGCCCTGCCGGACGGCGGAACGCTGGCCGCCTGACCGCCGCGACGACCGAGGGACCAAGGACACCAATGCCCATTCGAGCTTTTCTCGGCGCCCTTGCGGCGCTGTTTCTTTTATCCTTCGCCGGCACCCTGACCGCGCAGACGACCGAGGGCGCCAGCCCGCCGGACGGCCGCGTGCAGGAACAGATCGAGCAGATCGTCACCATTCTGGAGGATGATGCGGTCCGCGCGGCGCTGCTCGACCGGCTGCGCGAGACCGGCGCGCCCGCGGAACCCGAAGAGCCGCAGCCAGAGCCGAACGTCGCCCAGCAGCTGGCGGCGGCGATGGCCACCTTTTTCCGTGACGCCGCATCAGAGGTCGGCAGCATCCAGCGCGAGATGACCCGCATCCTGAGCTTGGGCACGCAGTTGCAGCCGAACGGCCGCGACCTTGGCCCGCAGGTCCTGACCGTGGCGCTGACGATCGCCACGACGATCGCAGCTGCCCTGGCGTTCGGGTCCGTCGCGGCCGGCATTGCCCGGCGGCTCGCGCCCGCGCCCGACGCGGGGCTGGTGAAGCGCGTGCAGCTCACCGCGCTGGCCATCGGCGCCCGGCTGATCGCGGTCGCTCTCGCCTGGGCGCTGGGCTACGGGCTGGCGGTTTTCGTCTTCTCGCAGGACAACGCGCCGTCCCAGGCGCAGATCCTGTATCTGAACGCGTTTCTGGTCTTTGGGGTGCTGCGCGTGGCCCTGCGCGCGCTGGCCAATCCGGATGCCGACCGCGAGCCGGTCTTGTCGCAGCTGCCCGCAACGGCGCAGGCGGTGATCTTCCGCAACGTGCGGCTGGTGATGGGCATCGTGGTGCAGGGCTTTTTGTTCCTGATCCCGCTCACTCAGCTCTGGATCGGCTTTGCCGCCGTGCGCCCGGTGCGCACGCTGATCGCCACCGTCGCGGCCATCGCGGCACTGGTCGCGATCCGCAAGATCGCCCGCGCCGTCGATGCGGCATGGAACGCAGAGGCCGCGCGGGACCGGGCCACCGGCACCGCCGAGGACGAAGACGACACCGCCGCCGCGATGGCCAGCGGCGCGCAGTCGGCGTGGCGCCGGGTCTGGCCGCCGCTGGCCATCGGATACGTGCTTTACGCCTGGTTCCTGGCGGTCACGCGGCCGAACATCGTGGCCGACGTCGTCCTGACGGGCACCGGCTACACGGTGATCGCGGTGTTGCTGTTCCTGGCCGCCCTGCGGCTGATGAAGCGTGCACCCGATGTGCGCGCGCCTATGCCGAAAGCGGTCAGGACCGGCCTGCCGAAATTGCCGCCCCGCGCGAACCAGATCGCGACGGTCGTGGCCTATGTCGTCGTGCTGGCGCTTGTGCTGACGGCGGTCGGCCTGATCCTGACCGGCTGGGACTGGGTCGATGTGGCGGGCTGGATGGCAAGCGACGCCGCGCAGACGGTGTTCTGGCGCATCGCCTCGGCAGCGCTGGTGACGTTGTTCGCTGCCCTCTTGTGGGCGGTCACGGCATCCTGGATCGACGAGCGTCTGATGGACGAACTGACGGGGCGCAACGTCAGCGCCCGGTCGCGCACGCTGCTGGCGCTGTTCCGCAACGCCTTCACCATCGTTCTGGTGGTGCTGGCGACGATGATCGCGCTGTCGCAGCTGGGCATCAACATCGCGCCGCTTCTGGCCGGCGCCGGGGTCATCGGCCTGGCCGTCGGGTTCGGCGCGCAGAAGCTGGTGCAGGACATCATCACCGGCACCTTCATCCAGCTGGAAAACGCGATCAACGAAGGGGATGTGGTTGGCGTCGCGGGCACGACCGGCGGGGTGGAAAAGGTCACGATCCGCTCGGTCCGCATTCGCACGCTGGACGGCGCGGTGCACATCATCCCGTTCTCCTCGGTGGACACGGTCACGAACCTGTCGCGCGACTTCTCGTTCCACGTGGCCGAGGTGGGTGCCGCCTACAAGGAAAAGGTGTCGGACGTGAAGGAGGCGATGCAGGAGGCCTTTGACCGGCTGAAGGCCGAGGGCGAGTTCACGCGCGACATCATCGCGCCGCTGGAGATGCACGGCGTCACCGCGCTGGGCGACAGCGCCGTGGTGGTCCGCGCCCGGATCAAGACGCTGCCGGGCAAGCAATGGGGCCTCGGCCGCCGCTACACCGAACTGGTGAAAGAGGTGTTCGACGAGCGCGGCATCGAGATTCCGTTCCCGCACCGCCAGCTGATGCTGCCCGAGGGGTTCGTGGAGATGATGCAGGACCGGCTGCAAGGGGATCCCCGCGACGTGACGCCCCAGGTGGAGCACAAGGACTGAAACGGGCCCGCGACAGCGCGCGCGCCCCAAGGTAGCATCCAGGGCGAAGGTGATCGAACAGGAAAGGATCGGCCATGGGTTCCCCGACCGGCGAAAGACCCCGCCTGCGCTCGCGCGCCTGGTTCGATACACCCGAGAACCCGGACATGACCGCGCTCTATCTGGAGCGGTACATGAACTACGGCCTCAGCCGCGAGGAACTGCAATCGGGCAAGCCGATCATCGGCATCGCGCAGACCGGGTCGGACCTGTCGCCCTGCAACCGGCATCACATCGTGCTGGCCGACCGCGTCCGCGACGGCATCCGCGAAGCGGGCGGCATCCCGCTGGAATTCCCCGTGCATCCGATCCAGGAGACGGGCAAGCGCCCTACGGCCGGGCTGGACCGCAACCTGGCCTATCTGGGGCTGGTCGAGGTGCTGTACGGCTATCCGCTGGACGGGGTGGTGCTGACCATCGGCTGTGACAAGACCACGCCCGCGATGCTGATGGGCGCGGCAACGGTGAACATCCCCGCCATCGCGCTGTCGGTCGGACCGATGCTGAACGGCTGGCACAAGGGTGTGCGCACGGGGTCGGGCACGATCATCTGGAAGGCGCGGCAGATGATGGCCGCAGGCGAGATCGGGTACGAGGAGTTCGTGGAGCTGGTGGCCTCGTCCGCGCCATCGACCGGCTACTGCAACACCATGGGCACCGCCACTACGATGAACAGCCTGGCCGAAGCGCTGGGGATGCAACTGCCGGGGTCGGCCGCGATCCCCGCGCCGCATCGTGACCGGCAGGAAATGGCGTGGCGCACCGGCAAGCGGATCGTGGAGATGGTGCACGCGGATCTGAAACCCTCGGGCATCCTGACGCCAGCGGCCTTCCGCAACGCGATCGTCGTCAACTCTGCCATCGGCGGATCGACCAATGCGCCTATCCACATCACCGCGATCGCGCGCCACGCGGGCGTCGATCTGCCGCTGACCGACTGGCAGACCCATGGCCACAAGGTGCCGCTGCTGGTGAACCTGCAGCCGGCGGGCGAGTATCTGGGCGAGGACTTCCACCGCGCGGGCGGTGTGCCGGCGGTGGTGAACGAGCTGATGTCGCAGGGGCTGATCGCCCAGGATGCGCCGACCGTGAACGGCCGCACCATCGGGGAGAACTACGCCGACACGCCGATCCGTGACGAAAGGGTGATCCGGCGGTTCGACCGGCCATTGCGGCGCGATGCGGGGTTCCTGGTTCTGCAGGGCAACCTGTTCGACAGCGCCATCATGAAGACCAGCGTGATCAGCGACACCTTCCGTGCCCGCTACCTGTCGAACCCCACCGACCCCGAGGCGTTCGAGGGCCGCGCGGTGGTCTTCGACGGGCCCGAGGATTACCACGACCGCATCGACGATCCCGCGCTGGAGATCGATGCCGATGCGATCCTGTTCATGCGTGGCGCCGGCCCCATCGGCTATCCGGGTGCGGCAGAGGTGGTGAACATGCGCCCGCCCGACTATCTGATCAAGCAGGGCATCGACAGCCTGCCCTGTATCGGCGACGGGCGGCAATCGGGCACCTCCGGCAGCCCCTCGATCCTGAACGCCAGTCCCGAAGCGGCGGCGGGCGGGGGTCTCGCGCTGCTGCAAACCGGCGACCGGGTGCGGATCGACCTGCGCAAGGGAACGGCCGACATCCTGATCTCCGATCCCGAACTGGACAGGCGGCGGCAGGCGCTGGCCGAAGCCGGGGGTTATCCCTATCCCGTCCACCAGTCGCCCTGGCAGGAAATCCAACGGGGCCTGGTCGATCAACTGGGCGAGGGCGCGGTTCTGAAGCCAGCGGTCGACTACCAGCGGATCGCGCAGACCCGCGGTCTGCCCCGCGACAACCACTGACGGGCCACCACCTCGGCCGTCCGCGGCAGCGCCGCCGAGCGGGGGCTCGATGCCCCCGAGGCGGCCCCTCAGCTCGACGGATCGATCTCTTCCTCGGTCGCGATGATGCCGTCCCAATCGTCCATCTCGGCGATGTTGCGCAGGCGTGAGCGGCTGCGCGGCAGGTCGTTCTCGGAGATCGCCGCATCGGCCTCCAGCTCGCGTCCCAGTTCCGCGATGCGCTCGGCCTTGGACTTCAGCAGCTCGCGCTGTGCGCGCGACAGTCCCTTGAAGGATTTCGGCGCATACTCCGACGCGAGATCTGGATAGGGATCGGCGCCGGGCTGGACATCGGTCATGTACCAGGACCGCGCGAACTGCCGGAGCATCTCGTCCACGCCGCGCAGCTCCACCAGATAGCGGCGCCAGCGGTGTTCGTTCAGGTCGAAATTCTCCACGATTTCACCGCCCGCCCGCGCGCCCAGATCGGACAGAAGCGTGATGGTCGATTGCGGCATGTTCAGGTTCATGCCCCCCTCGCTGGGCAACAGGCTGACCGTGACGATGCGCTCACGATAGCCCGGCAGGATCGACTGAAGCGAGTCCTGCCAGTCCTTGGCGGAATCGAACAGCGCCATGCCAAAACCCGCCAACCCCTTGAACGGCCGCGTCGGCAGCAGCATCCCACTGCCTGCCCGCGTTGGCAATCGCACGCGGCCATCGTTGCCGCTGTTTGGACGCACCCGCATCGGGTCAAGCTCTGCCAGCGCAATGCCGAAGGTGGGCGTCTGCGGCAGGAATTCGTCGAAGAAGTGCACTGGAAAGTTCGAGGAAATGCCGCCATCGGAAAACAGGCAGCGCCGACGGCAGGGCTTGGCGTCCGGATGCACCAGAGTGTAGTCGATCCGGTGCAGCGGCACGGCCGCGATGAGGCCGGGAAAGCTGAGGCTCATCCGCGCCAGCACAACCAGCGGCAAGGCGTCGGAGCGGAAGAAGTGCAGATCCGCGGCATCCGGCCCCCAATGGTCCGGCACCGGTGCCGAGTTGGCGATCATGTGGTCCACCACATAGGCCGGGAACAGGCGGCGAAACTCCTTTTCCGAGAATGCGTGATAGTTGTTGCCCATCGGCAGGGCAAAGGGACGGTGGGTGGTGATGTCGGTCGTCACCGTGCGCGCCTTGATCCCGCGGTCGTGCAGGTGGCGCAGGGTCAGCGGCCCCTCTCCCGGCTTCAGGCCCGCCGCATCGTCGATCGTCTTGCACATCCAGTCGGTCAGCGCCGGCCCCTTGGCGCCGGGCTGCGTCAGCCCGGTGCACATGCCGTAGTCGTTCCCGGGCAGATCCTCGGTCACCTGGCGCAGCGCGGCGCGGCCCGCCATGAAGAACGCGCCAAGCAACAGGACCAGCACGCCCAGCACCGCAAAGCCCACCGACCCGCCGAACAGTGCCAGCAGCAAGATCGCCGCCCCCGGCGCCGCGCCGAACAGCGCGTCGCCCCGGTAGCCACCCAGCAGCGCCAGCGGCAGCCGCGTCTTGCTGCCCTCCATCGAGGCGATCAGCAGGTCGAACAGCGGTTTCAGCTT
This sequence comes from Paracoccaceae bacterium, assembly GCA_041687395.1. Taxonomy (GTDB): domain Bacteria; phylum Pseudomonadota; class Alphaproteobacteria; order Rhodobacterales; family Rhodobacteraceae; genus JAWLCA01. The sequence continues at coordinate 128,402 of JAWLCA010000004.1, forward strand.
TGGCGTCGGTTGGAACTTTTCCAGCAGGTTCTTCGACAGATCATCGGGCAGTTTCGCAACCTTGTCGAAGCCGCCCGACTCGCGCCCGTACTCGGCCGCCGCGGTGATGACCGCGGCAATCGCCCCGGCCGAGGTGCCGCCGATGTTGTCGAAGCGGTATTCGCGCGCCAGTTCCACCACCGCCATCGGGTAGACGACGCCGCTGGTGATCCCGCCCTTCATCACCAGATCACAGGATTTCTTCGGGGTAGCCATGCGGGTTCTCCTTCATGGAACGTCGACCGAAGCCTACACCCGCATCGCCACAGGGCAAACGCCCAATCACCGGCCCTTCAGATCGTCGGTCAACGCCAGCGGGATCGGCTCGCCAGCCAGGCGCGCGCGATAGATCCAAAGCGCCTCCATCACGCGCATGATGTAGTTGCGCGTCTCGGTGAAGGGGACCATCTCGATCCACTCCACCGGATCCACGCCCGGCGCGCGCGGATCGCCCAGCGTCTGCACCCATTCCCGTGGCCGCCCCGGCCCGGCGTTGTAACCTGCCGCGACCAGGATCGTGGCCGATCCGAACTCTTCACGCAGTTCGGCCAGATAGGCCGCGCCGAGCCGCGCGTTGAACTCCGGATCGGCGGTCAGCCGGGCCAGTTGATAGTCCTCGCCCAGCCTTCGCGATACCATCTCGGCAGTGCCCGGCATCACCTGCATCAGGCCGCGCGCCCCGACCGGGCTGACTGCGCGGTGGTCGAATTCCGACTCGCGTCGCGCGATCGCCAGCGCCAGCGCGGCATCCACCGGCAGGTCCATGGCTGCCAGATCCGTCACCGGAAAATAGGCACGCGGCAGGATGATCCCGCGGCTGGCGGCCAGCTTGGCGATCGTCAGTGCGGTGTTCGCCTCGCCCCAGTCCAGCGCCAGATCGGCAAGGGCGGCCAGTTCGTGATCCGGCACGCCCTCGGCCAAGTGATAGAGGAACCGCCGCGCCAGCACCTGGTCGCCAGCCGCCTGGATCAGCTTTGCCGCCGCAAGGACCGAAGAGCCGGCAAACCCGGTTTCGCGCCAATCACGTGCCGGGTCAGTCCCCAGCAGCGCCGGGTCCATCGGCAGCCCGGCGCGCTCGGCCGACAGCAGGCCGTAAAAGGATGTCTGATGCTCGGCGCCATAGGCATAGGCAGTGCGCGCCGCTTCGGCCTCGCCCAGCGCCTCGTGCGCGCGGCCCTCCCAGTAGCCCGCGCGGCCCAGGCTGATCGGCGAGGAGACGGCGGCGCGCAGCGCCTGAAAGTGGCGCAAGGCGGTCGCCGCATCGTCAAGTCGCGTGAGCGCGATGAAACCCGCAAGCCATTCCAGATCGGCGTAATCCGCGCCCTCGGTCAGGTAGTGATTGGCGGCCAGTCGATAGGCCGCGCGCGGATCGCCCTCGCGCAGCGCCCGTCGGGCGAGGAGCGCGCGCCGGGCGCCCCAGACCTCTGGCCGTCCGAGGGCCGCGGTCGATTTGGAGCGCTCTAGCAGAAACTCCGTCGCGCTGTCGTACTGGCTGCCGACCATGCGCCAGGCAAAGCGATCCCAGGCAAGGCCGGGGTGATCGGCCAGTCCGGCGGGCACGGCGCCGATCAGGGCGTCAACGCCGGGACGGCGGGCCTGCAGGGCGATCCGGGCCGTGGCGAGCGTGCGCCAGTCGGCGCTGACGCGTGGCAGCATCCGCTCGGCATCGTCCAGCGCCCCGCGCCAGAGCATCGCATCCAGCCGTTCCTCGTGCAGCGGTTGCAGATCGTCCAGATGCAGCGCCAGCAGCGCGGCCTCGACCTCTGCCGACAGCGGCATCTCCCGCCAGATCCGCCGCACCTCGGCGCGCGCGGCCTCTGGCTCGCCCCGCGCGCGGTGGGCACGGATCAGCGCGATGGCCCCCTCTCCGGTGGCGGGGCGCTGGTCGGCGAAATAGGAAACCACCGCGTCGGGCGGCGCATCGGTCAGCGACGCCTCTCCGCGCACCCGCAGGTAAGCCATGCCGGGCCAGTCGGCGCGGCGGGACAGAAAGGCGGTATAGTCGGCAAGCGTGCCCTCGCCGGCGCGCAGGCGGTGCCATTCGACCAGATTGCGCGCAATGGCCCGATCGGCGGCCCGGTCGGCGTGGCCCAGCGCGGCCGTCCAGTTTCGTGCGCCAGTCTCGCGCAGGGCCGCGGCAACGCCCGGATCGGCGGCGGCGGGCAGGGGAAGAAGCAGGGTCAGGGCAAGGGCTATGTATCGCATGGCGCGCACACTAGCCGCGCCGCCGCCGCCCGCAACACACAAACTTGGCAATGACGGGGACTGCCGCTAGGGTCCGCGCGATTTCGCCACGGGGCGACTCAGTCCGACAAGAGGGAGCGTGTGATGTTCAAGGGGTCGATGCCTGCGCTGGTGACGCCGTTCAAGGATGGCGCGCTGGACATCGAGACGCTGCACGCGCTGGTCGAGTGGCAGATCGAAGAAGGATCGACCGGCATTGTCCCCGTGGGCACCACCGGCGAAAGCCCGACGCTGAGCCATGCCGAGCATGACCGCGTGGTCGAGGAAGTGGTCAGCGCCGCTGCGGGCCGGGTGCCGGTGATCGCGGGCACCGGGTCGAACAACACGGCCGAGGCGATCCGGCTGATCCGCCACGCCGAGAAGGTGGGCGCGGATGCGGCGCTTGTGGTCACGCCCTATTACAACAAGCCGACGCAGGCCGGGCTGATCGCGCATTTCCGCGCGGTGCACGATGCCTGCGACCTGCCGATCATCATCTACAACATCCCCGGCCGGTCGGTCGTGGACATGACGCCCGAGACGATGGGCGAGCTGGCCCGCCTGCCGCGGATCGTGGGCGTGAAGGACGCGACCGGCAAGCTGGAGCGGGTGTCGATGCAGCGCGAGAGCTGCGGCAAGGACTTCATCCAGCTCTCGGGCGAGGATGCCACCGCGCTGGGCTTCAACGCGCACGGCGGGGTGGGCTGCATCTCGGTCACGGCGAACGTGGCGCCGCGGTTGTGCGCGGAGTTCCAGGCGGCGACGCTGGCCGGGGATTATGCCACCGCGCTGGAGTATCAGGACCGGCTGATGCCGCTGCATGTGGCGATCTTTCTGGAGCCGGGGCTGGCGGGGGCGAAGTACGGGCTTTCCCGGCTGGGCCGCTGTTCGGAGGAGGTGCGGCTGCCGCTGGTGGGGCTGACCGAGGGGGTGAAGGACCGGATCGAGGCGGCGATGCGTCATGCGGGGCTGCTGAACTGAGGGGCGGGGTGGTGCCTGTGCACGGGCGTGCACGCGTGCACGAAATTTCAAGTGATTGAGAATAAAAGATTTCCGCTTTTTTCTTTACCGGATTTTAATCGCCGACGCGCGGGCCGCTGGTCGCCTGGTGTTCAAGAGACCAGTCATCGATCTTAATTGCATGAACGCGCGGGGAAGAGCCAACTTTCCCGATTCTGGACATGTCGATGGAGTCGGGCAGCGGTGAACGGCTACCTGGTCATTGCCCTCTCCGGCCCGATCTTGCCGTGGCGGACAGGCGCCGCGCTGCGAGGGCACCTGCGGAGCTTGTAAAGTTCCACCAGGGATCAGGGTGACCACGCCGCCGTTGGGCGGCGTGGTCGGGTTATCGGTCAGTTGCCCGGTGTGAGCTTGTGGATCGTGCCCTCGTCAACCGCGGCGTACAGGCTGCCGTCGGGGCCGAGGACCAGCGACCGGAAGCGGCCCGGCTCCATCGGGAGCGTCATCTCGGTGACGTCGACGACGGAGGTGCCATCCTCGGACAGTTCGATCACGTCGATGCGCTGGCCAAGCGGCGTGCCGCCGAACCCGATGCCCATCAGGCCGACCACCATATGCCCGTTCCAGTCACCCCACTGCTCTCCGGTGAGGAAGGCGGCCGAGGACGAACCCTGCGACCAGCCGTTGTTGTCCCAGATCGGGGGCATGGCATCGGGATAGGTCTCGAAGTCGGTCATCGGCATGAAGGACGCACGCTCGTAGCGGTTCATCCCCTCCATCTGGTTCGGGCTGTAGCCGCAGTAGTCATCGGGGCAGTCACCACGCCCGGCCATGTTGGGCCGCGGATCCCAGCCACCGTTGCCGCCGTTCTGCAGCACCGTAATCTCGTCGGAGTGCCAGGGTCCGTGCTCCACGACGATCGGCGTGCCGGTCTCGGGGTGGAAGGCGATGCCCTGCACGTTCCGGTGGCCGTAGGTATAGGTCCGCGGATCGAAGCCTTCGGGCGGGCTGTTCTCGGGATGCGCGTTGCCGTCGGTGTCCATGCGCAGCACCTTGCTGCCCATCAGCGTGGGGCTTTGCGGGATCTCCTCGTTGTGGTTGTCCCCGGTGGTGAGCCACAACGCCCCGTCGGGACCGAACCGCACGCGGCCGCCGTTGTGCGCGCCGGGACCGCCGAACGGGTGATCGCTGGCCTCCATCTTGTAGGGAACGTCATCAACGATGTCGGTGCGATCCGAGACGCCGGTGAAGTCATCGTTCACCACAAGCCGCATCAGCCGGTTGGTATGCGGATCGGACATGTTCGAGGTGGAGTAGACGTAGATCCGCCGATTCTCGGCGAAGTTCGGGTCCACGGCCACGCCCATCATGCCGGCCTGACCTTCGCAGAAAAGATCGTCAGCGGTGCTGGCGTACCCTTCGGTGCCGCCCATGCCCAGCAACTTGTTGACCTCGCCCGACGGCATCAGGACGGACAGACCGAGGCACTTTTCGGTAAAGAACATCGTTCCGTCATCGAGCAACGCCATGTCCCACGGGTTGTCCAGATCCGACAACACGACGGTGTGCTGGAGGCTGGTGGTGTTGGCGCCGGTCTGTGCGATCACCGGAGACGCGCACAGCACGGCACCCGCGACCAGCGGAATCAGCCATGGCGCAGGTCTGCTGCGTTGTAGATGCATCATGAAGTCCTCCCAAAGCATACTGCTTCTGTCGGCATTATGAACCGACCCCCTTGATTCACTTCAGGGTGACCCAAGGGAAGCTCACCGTAGATCCGGCCATGAAGGACAGCAACAGTTTTCGATGAGCCTGCTCAATCGAAGGACGTCGTAATGTACTCCGCGAGATCGACGATGTCCTCGTCGGACAGATCCGCAGCCAGCGGCATCATCAAGGCCGAGTTGGGGCCGACCCTTTCGCCGGCGCGATACTGGTTCAGCCGCTCGACGAGGTACTCGGCGCTGTTGCCGGCCAGTTTCGGAAAGCTGGCCATGCCCTGCGCCTTGGGGCCGTGACAGTTCTTGCAGACGCTCTGATACAGCGCTTCGCCGGCGGAGACATCCTGCGCATTGGCCTGCACCGGGCCAGACAGCCCGACCGCAAGGGAACCGATAAGGACGGCTATTCTCATGACACCTTGTCCAATCCTGACGCACTGCCGAAAAGGAGTGGCTCATTTCCTGTCGGGGATCAAGTCGATCTCTCTGCGCGCGCCGGTCAGGACCGGCCATGCGGCTGCCGCCCGGAAACCGAAAGGGCCGCCCCATCGGGCGGCCCTGTCGTTGGTTCGAGAGGTTGTGATCAGCTTTCTTCTTCGTCCTCGTCGTCACCCTCGGGTGCGTCGGGCGAGACCGTGGCCAGGTAGGCGGCCATGTCCTTGGCCTGCTCCTCGCGGCGCAACTGGAACGCCATGTTGCCACGGGCGCTGCTGTCGTCGAGGTATTCGCGCAGGAAGCCGGTGGGATCGGCCAGGTAGGCCACGATGTTCTCTTCGTCCCAGACGAGGCCAGCCTCACCCGCCGCGACCATCGACGCGGAGTATCGGAAGCCCTCTTCCGTGCCGGCGGTGCTGCCGATGATGTTGTAGAGGTTCGGGCCGGTGCGGCCGCCGCGCTGGATGTCCTGGCCGTCATCGTCCTGGATCATGTGGCAGGCGCGGCACTGACCCCAGACACGTTCGCCGGCTTCCGGATCCTGTGCCAGCGCCGGAGACGCGGTCATCAGGCCGGCTGCGACAAGCGCCATGTGCTTTTTCATTGCTCTCTCCCTAAGGGGTTGCGGTCTGGCGTAACCTAGCGATTGAACCGCGCGCGTCAATTCACCAATTGCCGGAACCCGCCCCGGATCAGGCCACTGCGCGAGAGAGCGCGCATTGCTTCCACAGAACCTCCAGCGCGTTCAGCAGGTGGTCGATGTCGGCGTCCGTGTGCAGGGGCGAGGGGGTGAAGCGCAACCGCTCGGTCCCCTTGGGCACGGTGGGGTAGTTGATCGGCTGCACGTAGATGCCGAAGTCGTCCATCAGGATGTCGGCGATCTGGCGGCATTTGACGGGATCGCAGATCATCACCGGGATGATGTGGCTGGGGTTCGGCAGATGCGGGATGCCGAGGCGATCAAGACCCGCGCGCAGGCGGGCGACCTGACGGCGCTGGCGCATCCGCTCCATGTCGCTGTCCTTCAGGTGGCGGATCGAGGCGGTGGCGGCAGCGGCCACGCCCGGCGGCAGGGCGGTGGTGAAGATGAAGCCGGAGGCGAAGGAGCGGATGAAGTCGCACAGCGGCGCCGACCCGGTGACGTAGCCGCCCATCACGCCGAAGGCCTTGCCCAGCGTGCCCTCGATCAGGGTAATGCGGTCCATCATCCCTTCCTGTTCCGCCACGCCGCCGCCGCGCGGGCCATAAAGGCCGACGCCGTGCACCTCGTCCAGATAGGTCATGGCGCCGTGCTTTTCGGCGACCTCGACGATCTCCTTGATCGGGGCGATGTCGCCGTCCATGGAATAGACCGACTCGAACGCCACGATCTTTGGCCGGTCGGGGCCGATGGCGGAGAGCTTGCGGTCCAGATCTTCGGGGTCGTTGTGCTTCCACAGCACCTTGTCGGCGCGGGAATGGCGGATCCCCTCGATCATGCTGGCGTGGTTCAGCGCGTCGGACAGGATCACCGCGCCGGGGATGCGGCTGCCGAGGGTGGAAAGCGCGGCCCAGTTCGACACGTAGCCCGAGGTGAAGATCAGCGCGGACTCCTTGCCGTGCAGGTCGGCCAGTTCGGCCTCCAGCAGGGTGTGGTAATGGTTCGTGCCCGAGATGTTGCGCGTGCCGCCGGCGCCCGCGCCGCAGGCGTCGATCGTGTCCTTCATCGCCTGGGTGACCGTCGGGTGCTGCCCCATGCCCAGATAGTCGTTCGAGCACCAGACCGTCACCTCTCGCGTGCCCTGTTCGTGGTGGTTCACTGCCCTGGGAAAGGCGCCGCACTTGCGTTCCAGATCGGCGAAGACGCGATAGTTGCCGTCGTGCCGCAACTGGTCGAGCTGGGCGGTGAAAAGGGCATCGAAGTCCACGGGGTTTCCTCCGTCAGTTGTTCTTTTCGGGTTTGGGCGCGGGCAGCATCCAGCGCCAGAGTTTCGCATCCGGCAGCGGCAGCACCATAAGCCAGTGTTCCAGAAGCGCCAGCGCCGTCAGCGCGGACAGCAGCGCGAAGCCCACCACCTCGGCCGGTGTCGTGGCGGCGTAGACCCGTTCCAGCCAGCAGGCGGTGGCGAAGCTGAGCGCGGTGATCGAAATCGGGTAGACCCAGTTCAGCGCCGCGATCCGGAAATGACTGGACAGGTGTGCCAGCGGCCGTGGCAGGAATTCGACATTGATCCGCGGCACGCCGAAGAACAGGTTCAGCTTGGCCGAGATGCGCGCGAAGAACAGCACCGCAAAGGTCCAGAAACCGAAGCCGTTGGGCGCGGACCAGGCGAGCAGCCCCATGCCGATCAGCAAGGCGACCAGCGCCATCTCGTGATAGGCGATGGTGCCCCAGGCGCGGATGAAGCGCTCCCATTCCGGCACGCCGCGCGGGCAGGGATGCCGGTTCGGCCCGGTGACGACGCCCGTCAGGAACGCCAGCTCCACCCAGCCCCAGACAGCGAGCGCGGAGAGGAAGGCAAGGTAGACGCCGGGCAGTGTGGTGTCGCCCAGCGTCGCCCAGAAGCCGTAAAGGCCAAGGCCGAACAATGGCAGGCCGAGAAGCGTGGCGCGCAGGTGGGCACCTGCGCCCCCCAGATCGGCCCGCTTCACGACCATCAGGATCGCCCCGGTGGAGAACCACCAGATGAACAGCGCGAAAAGCGCGGCTGTCCAGCCCGAAGCCATCAGTAGGCCGGCACGAGGCGCGGGTTGGCCGGCACCTGATGCTTCTTCACCGGAATCAGGTAGAGACCGGCAAAGGTGAGCCCGGCGCGCAGCGCCGCCTTTTTCGATCCGATCCAGCCGCCGACGCCGCCGCGGGATTTCGCCTCGGCCATGTCGCCCATTGCGACGCGCAGCTTCTTCAGCCCGGCCTCCCACCGCGGATTATCGAGGTCGATCTCGATCGGGAAGATCTGGCGGCTGATCTCGGAGGTCTTCTTCAGCACCTCGCGGTCGTACCAGTCGATGTCGAGGCCCAGCGCCTTGTGGAAATGCGGCCGGGCGTGGTCGCGCACGCACATCACGCTGAACACGGCGACAAGGAAGAACCGGATCCACAGCTTGTTGACGAAGCTTTCCGTCAGTTTCGGGTCAGTCTTCATCAAGAGCGCGAAGGCCTCGCCGTGGCTGAACTCGTCGTTGCACCACTGTTCAAACCATTTGAAGATCGGGTGGATCATCTTGTCCGGGTTCTGTTCCAGGTGCCGGTAGATGGTGATGTAGCGGGCGTAGCCGATCTTTTCCGACAGGTAGGTGGCGTAGTAGATGAACTTGGGCCGGAAGTAGGTGTACTTCTTCGCCTTGGTCAGGAAGCCCAGGTTCACCGCGATGTTCGCCTCGCGCAGCGCATCGTTGATGAAGCCGGCGTGGCGGGCCTCGTCGCGGGCCATGTAGTTGAACAGCTCGCAGATGTCGGGGTTGTTGCCGCGGCGCTTCATCTCCTTGTAGAGCACGCAGCCCGAGAATTCAGCCGTGAGCGAGGAGACCATGAAGTCGATCAGCTCTTTCTTCAGTTCCGGCTCCATCCCCTCCCAGTCGACCGCGTCCCAGGCCTCGGTCTTCTTGAAGTGGCCCTTGTTCGGGTCGGATTTCATCTGCGCGATCAGCTTGTCCCAGTCGCCGCGGACGGAGCTGACGTCGATCCGGTCCAGCTCGTCGAAGTCGGTGGTGTAGAAGCGCGGGTCGAGCAGGGTGGTCTCGGCGGCCTTGTGGGTCGTTTCGGACACGTCGCCGCGCGTCGGCTTGATTTCGGTCTGGGCATTCATAGCGCCATCTCCTCGGAGAATGAGAATTCACACAGTTCCATCACTTCCAGATCGCCGGTGAGGCGGGTCCAGAGCCGCTCGATCAGGCTCGCGCGGGTGATGGTGGCGGTGCGGTCCTCGATCACGACCTCGCCATAGGGGGCCATGACCGGGGCGCCGTGGACGAGCACCTCGTCGCCCGGATGCACCACTGCGCCGTTGTTGAACCGCACATGGGCATGCAGCGATTCGAACTTGTGCGAAACCTCCACCGTGCAGGGGGCGGTTTCCTTCTCCTTCCAGAACAGTCCCATTTCTTGTTCCCTTGTGTTTTTGGTCTTTGTCGTCGTCAGTCCAGCAGCCTGGCGAAGGCCGCTGCGTTGTCGGAACCGAAGCCCTGGAGCTCGGCCCGCCATCCGGTCAGGTCGTCGCGCAGACCGAGCCGGCCGTCGGCAAACATCACCAGACGGATCGGCGCGTCGGTCGCGACGCCATGTTTGTTGCGCTCACGCACAAGGACGCGCCAGACGCCGGCGATAAAGCCGCCCTGGTTCTCATCCAGATCCGCGATCATCGTGCCGTCGAGGTCATAGACCCGCGCCGCGCCCGACATGCTGCCCACCAGCACGATCGGCTTGTCGCGCAGCATCGGCACGTCCGAGGGCGGCATTGCGGTCAGCGGCCGATCGGTCAGTCGCGCCCAGGTGACGATGACCAGCACCGCCACGACGAGTGCGAACATCGCCTGCAACAGCCGGCGCGGGATCATCTCCTTGTCGCGCTGGACCAGCTTCTGTTCGGGGGAAAGGACAGCCATGACCGTTACTCCGCCGCGATCGCGTCGGGGACCGTCACGCGTGTGACGACCGGTTCGGCGACGCGCGTCTCTGCCGCATCGGCCAGCAACGCGGCCACCCGTGCGGCATCAGGGATGCAGCGCAGCGCCGGCTGGGTCTTCTTCATGTACCACGGCCGGACATGCGGCCAGGTGTTCATGTACGACAGCCGCGTCTCGCCCAGCAGGTCCAGCGCGATGGTGCCCGTGCCGCCGCGCCGCAGGTCGAGCGTGGCATTTCCGATCCAACGATAGGGCAGGTTCAGGGTCATCGTCAGCGCGGCCCCGATGCGCATGGCCACCCGGCGGTTGGTGATGGTGTAGACCGTGGCGCGGGCCTGCGCCCAGGCGATGGCCAGCAGAAGCCCGCAGGCGACCACGCCCATCACAAGGAAGGGAGAACCGGTGCGCACCGCGTCCCAGAACGGCACCGTGCCGCCCGCGACCACCGCGCGCCAGACCGCGAACAGGACGAAATATCCCGCGACCCAATAGAGCGACAGCGATTCAACCGCCAGCCGCCAGGTGTTCGGACGCCCCTGCCAAAGGATTTCTTCGCCCTCTGGCGGTCGCTCCGGCAGGCCGGGGATCGGTTCGACGGCAAAATCGTCGTGGTCGTGTGTCATGGCCGTTTCCCTTCGTCTTCTTCTTGATTTGGCCGGGGCGGCGCAGCGCCCCGGCTTGGCACTGTCAGCCGACGATCGGACCCAGACGGCCCTCGGACGCGTAGAGCTTGCCGCCGCCGTAGTAGGCGCTGATCTTGTCCTCCTCGAGCAGGGTCACCTGAGCAGGCGACTTGGTCTGCGGGACGTTGGCAAAGTGCTTGCCGTAGATCGAATGAATGCGGACCCGGTCGCCCCTGATCTTGACCAGCTGGATCGGGACCAGCCGCTTGCCCGTGCCGTGGGTGCCGTCCAGTTCGATTTCCAGATAGCGGACCAGTTGTTCGGGTTCGTCGATCCACATGTCGCTGATCGTGCCGACCACAACGTCATCGCCCGCCTGCACCGGCAGGCCGCGCGGGTCGCGCCCGGCCGAGACGTGGAAGTGATCGGACCCCGACATCGGGATGATCTTCGGATGGCCCTTGCCGTCCAGTTCGGGATGGTCGGAGCGGTTGGCCCAGCTTGCCGGACCGACACCGTCGACCAGCGGATCGCCCGTCGGCTCGAACGGGAAGCCGTTGCCGGCGGCCGTCTTGCGCAGGGCGAGGTCGGTGCGCGCCTGCTTGTCGGGGCCGGGCAGCGTGACATCGCCGCGGCCGTGCGGCAGCTTGAAGGTCTTTGGCTTCGGTACCGGGAACGGCCCCTGGTTCGCGGCCGGGCGCCCGTCGTCGTCTTCCAGCGGGTAGCCTTCGCGCATGTTCTCGGTCTGCAGGTAGTAGATCAGCAGCGCGAAGAAGAGCCAGAAGAGATAAAGCGACACCGTCGCCAGGTCGTAATGGGCGAAGATGCTTCCGTAGTCAGACATCGGTCGGTCCTCCGTAGGGGCTCAGGTGGGCAGGTCGGCAAGCCCGATCCTGGCCGTGCCGGTCGTGGTGGTTTGGGTCGTGGCCCGCCGCACCAGCGGGCCAAGGATGATGAGGGTCAGGAACAGCAGTCCGATCTCGATGTGGTAGACCACCGAATAGCCGGTGGCGGCGCTGGTCAGCGCCTCGCCCAGAGCGCCCGACAGCGCGGCATGGTTCACGCCGTCGCGGATCGCCCCGCCAAGAAAGATCGCCAGCCCCGCCGCGGTGGCCTGCGCCGCGCCCCACGCGCCCAGCGCAAGGCCGCGCCCGGCGATACCGGCGGTAGGCATCGTCATCGCGGCCGTCAGCGTGGCGACGCCGAACAGACCCGCCCCAAGGCCGATCAGCGCGGCGCCTGCATAGAAGATGGGGGCGCTGTCCATCGGTGCGGCGAAGATCACCGCCGAGAAGGCGGCGACCCCGATCAGGATGCCGCGCCCGGCCATCCGGTAGGCGCAGACCCCGCGCGCGAGCCACCGCGCGGCGAGGCCGAAGCCCACCAACGCACCCGTGGCCCACATCGCGGTCAGCAGCGTGGTGGCCGAGACGGACAGCCCCAGCACCTCGCCCCCGTAGGGTTCCAGCAGCACGTCCTGCATGTTGAAGGCCAGCGCACCGATCGCCACCACGGCCAGCAGCCGCCCGGCGTTGCCGCCGCGGGCGTAATCGGCCCAGGCGTCGGCAAAGCGCGGGCGCGGGGCCTCGCGTTCCTCACGGCTCATCGGGCGGACACGCTCCTGCTTCCACAGCGCGATCAGGTTCAGCGCGATGGTGACCACGGCCGCGCCCTGCACCACCTGGATCAGCAGCAGCGGAGAGAAGTCGCGCAGCAGCCATCCGATGATGATCGCCGAAGCCGCCATGCCGATGAGGAACATCACGTACAGCAGCGCCACGACGCGGGGGCGCGTCTCATCGGTGGCGCGGTCGGACGCCAACGCCAGACCCGCCGTCTGCGTCATGTGAAGCCCGAGGCCGGCCATCAGAAAGGCCAGCGCCGCCAACACCTCGCCCGCGAAGGGAACGTGATGGACGGTGTCGCCACCCAGAACCAGAAGCGCGGAGGGCATCACCGCGAAGCCGCCCATCTGCCAGAGCGAGCCGAACCACAGGTAGGGCACGCGCTTCCAGCCGATGGCGGAGCGGTAGGTGTCGGACTTGAACCCCATCAGCGCGCGGAACGGCGCGATCAGCACCGGCAGCGCGATCATAGCCGCGACGACCATCGCGGGCACCGACAACTCCACGATCATCACGCGGTTCAGCGTGCCCAGCAGCATCACCGTCGCCATGCCCACCGCAACCTGAAACAGCGACAACCGCAGAAGCTGGCCCAGCGGCAGCCCCTCGGACGCGGCATCCGCAAAAGGAAGCGCGCGGATCGTCAACTGTTTCAGGAGGCGGGGGCCAGGGATCATGGGCGCAGTTCCATCGCCTGAGAGATGTAGAAGCCACGGGTGACGCGCTGCACGCGCGACAGGCGGGCCTCGACGCCGTTCGCGTGCAGGGCAGCCTGGATCGACGCGTCGGAATGCGGAATGATCCGGGGCGAGCGGTCGGACTGCGGAAAGACCTTCCCCGCCAGCCAGAAGGCGGTCAGGAACGCGGTTTTCGGGGCGATGGTGAACACCACGGCAGACTGCGTGCGCCCGGCCAGACGGGCCAGCGCCGCACCGATGTCATCCGCGCGATAGTGGATCAGGCTGTCCATCGCCATGACGTAGTCGAACGCGCCGTGCGCGTCGTCCAGCATGTCGCCGGCGAGAAAGTCGATCTGCGGCAGCAGCGCGGCGGGCGTGCGCCGCCGGGCGACGTCCAGCAGGCTGTCCGAGATGTCGACCGCCACGACCTGCGCGCCGCGTGCCGCCAATTCCACCGTCATCGGCCCGGCGCCGCAGCCCGCGTCCAGCACCCGCGCGCCGCGCAGGTCGTCCGGCAGACGCGCCAGCATCGCCGCGCGCATGGTATCTCGTCCCTCGCGCACGGTCTGACGCACGCGGGAAACCGGCGCGTCCGAGGTCAGACGCTCCCATGTCTGCGACGCGGTGCGGTCGAAATAGTGTTCCAGCCGCGCGCGGGTGGTGGCGTAGGTGTCCATCAATCGAATCCCAGAAGCTCGAAGATCTCGCGGTCTTCCAGCGGCGCGGGTGCCAGCGGCTCGGTGCCGGCGAAAAGCGTCTCGGCCAGCCGGATGTATTCCTTGCGGGCCATCACCACATCCTCGTCCGCGTCCATCTCGAACAGGGTCTTCTTTTTCAGGCGCGAGCGGCGGATCGCGTCATAATCGGGCATATGCGCCAGACGGTTGAAGCCGACGGTGCGGCAGTAGCGATCCACCTCGTCAGTGTCCTTCGAGCGGTTCGCGACGCAACCGGCCAGGCGGACGTTGTAGTTCTTGGCCTTGGCCTGCACGGCGGCGATGATCCGGTTCATCGCGTAGATCGAATCGAAGTCGTTGGCGGTGACGATCACCGCGCGGTCGGCGTGCTGCAGGGGCGCGGCAAAGCCGCCGCAGACCACGTCGCCGAGGACATCGAAGATCACGATGTCGGTGTCTTCCAGCATGTGATGCTGCTTCAGAAGCTTCACCGTCTGGCCCACGACATAGCCGCCGCAGCCGGTGCCGGCGGGCGGGCCGCCGGCCTCGACGCATTTCACGCCGTTGAAGCCTTCGTAGACGAAATCCTCGGGGCGCAGTTCCTCGGCGTGGAAATCCACGTCCTTCAGGGTGTCGATCACTGTCGGCACCAGTCGCCCGGTCAGGGTGAAGGTGCTGTCGTGCTTGGGGTCGCAGCCGATCTGCAGGACGCGCTTTCCCAGCATGGAAAACGCCGCCGACAGGTTGCTGGAGGTCGTCGATTTGCCGATCCCCCCCTTGCCGTAGACGGCGAATACCTTGGCGCCTTCGATCTTCATGCTGGCGTCCTGATGCACCTGCACGGACCCCTCGCCATCTTGTCCACGAAGGATCGGCGGGCTGCGGTCTAGCGGGCTCATGCGCGCTTCCTTTCCATATGTCTGTGGTCCACGGTCATTCGGCCGCGATCCCTTCCAGACGGTCTTCGATTTCATCGGCCGCGCCCTGAAGCGCAGCCAGCGTGTCGGCATCGGGTTGCCAGTAGTTGCGGTCGCTGGCTTCCAGCAGGCGGTTTGCCATGCGGGCGCTGGCCTTGGGGTTCAGCGCGGCCAGACGGCGGCGCATCGCCTCGTCCAGCACGAAGGTCTCCGACAGGCGCTGATAGACCCAGGGTTCGACCTGCCCGGTGGTGGCCGACCAGCCCATCGTGTTGGTCACATGCGCCTCGATCTGGCGCACGCCCTCGGCGCCATGCTTCAGCAGGCCCTCGTAGAACTTCGGATTCAGGCTGCGGGCGCGGGTCTCCAACGCCACCTGATCCTGCAAGGTGCGCACCTTGGCGCTGCCCGTGGTGGCATCGCCGATATAGATCGCGGCATCCTGTCCGCGGGCGCGTTTCACCGCGCGTGCGATGCCGCCCAGCGTGTCGAAGTAGTGATCGACCGTGGTGACGCCCAGTTCGACGGATTCAAGGTTCTGGTAGGCGACATCCACGTCGCGCAGTGCCTGCTGCAGCAGGGCGGGCTTCTTCACCGCCTTGCCGTTGCGGCCATAGGCAAAGGATTTGCGCGCCTCGTAGGCGTCGGCCAGTTCATCCTCCTGCCCCCAGGCAGAACTGTCGACCATGATGTTGACGTTCGATCCATAGGCGCCCTCGGCGTTCGAGAAGACACGCAGCGCGGCCTCCTCGATCTCGACGCCCATCCGTTCGGCGTAGTCGAGCGCGTGGGCACGGATGAAGTTCTCATCCAGCGGTTCATCGGCGGTGGCCGCCTTCCAGGCGGCTTCAGCCAGCATCCGGGTCTGGAGCGGCAGCAGGTCGCGGAAGATGCCCGAGAGCGTCATGACCACGTCGATGCGCGGGCGCCCGAGTTCGGCCAGCGGGATCAGGTCGGCGCCGGCCAGGCGGCCAAAGCTGTCGAAGCGCGGCTTCGTTCCCATCAGCGCCAGCGCCTGGGCGATCGGCACGCCGTCGGACTTGATGTTGTCGGAGCCCCACAGCACCAGCGCAACGCTGCGCGGCAGGGTGGGATGGGTCGCCAGCAGCAGGTCGGCCTGCGCCGCGCCCTGCTGCATGGCGAATGCGGTGGGCATGCGGAACGGGTCGAAGGCATGAATGTTGCGGCCGGTGGGCAGAACCTCGGGGTTGCGGATCAGATCGCCGCCGGGAACCGGGCGGATATAGCGCCCGGACAGGGCACGCAGGATCGCGGGCGTCTCGTGGTCTTCCTGCAGAAGCCGATCGACGCGCGCTCGAATCTCGGGGTCGGGCTCGGCCATCACGCGCAGATGTTCGGTGCGGGCGGCGTCCGCCAGCGGGCGACCGACGATGTGCAGCCCGTCCGGGATCAGCGCGTCCTCGGTCTCCAGCAGCTTCAGCCACAGGGTTTGCGGGTCGGCGCCGCCCAGATCCACGGCCTCTGCCTGTTGGGCGAGCAGGGCTTCTACATCCGCGCGCTCCGGCGCGTCGGGGGCCATGGCGCGCCAGCGGGTCAGTGTGTCCTTCAGTTCCAGCAAACCCTTGTAGAGGCCGGACGCGGCCAGCGGCGGGGTCAGGTGGGTGACGGTGACGGCGCCCGAGCGGCGCTTGGCCAGCGTCGCCTCGGACGGGTTGTTGGAGGCGTAGAGATAGACGTTGGGCAGATCGCCGATCAGCCGGTCGGGCCAATCCGTGGAGCCCATCCCCGCCTGGCGGCCCGGCATGAACTCCAGCGCGCCATGCATGCCGAAGTGCAGGATCACGTCGGCGCGGAAGCGGTTCTTGAGCCACAGGTAGAAGGTGGCGAAGGCATGCGTCGGGGCAAAGCCCTTTTCGAACAGCAACCGCATCGGGTCGCCTTCGTAGCCGAAGGTCGGCTGGATCCCGACGAAGACGTTCCCGAACTGCATGCCGAGGACGAAGACGCCGCGCCCGTCCGATTGCACGCGGCCCGGTGCCGGGCCCCAGACGGATTCAATGTCCTTCAGCCAGGGCGTGCCGCGCACGATGTCGTCGGCGGGGACGTGGGCGGCCACGTTCGCGTCTTGCCCGAAACGGTCGGCATTGCCGCCCAACACCGCGTCGCGCAGTGCCTCGACCGTGGGTGGGGGCGTCAGGTCGTAGCCCTCGGCCGCCATGGCGTGCAGGGTATTGTGCAGGCTTTCGAAGACACTCAGATATCCCGCCGTACCCACTGCGCCGGCATTGGGTGGAAACCCGAACAGGACGATGGCGACCTTGCGCTCTGCCACACGCTGACGGCGAAGTGTGGCGAGGTTCAGCGCGCGCTGCGCCAGCCGGTCGATCCGCTCGTGGCAGGGCGCCATCGCCTTGTGCGCCAGTTGCGCCGTGCAGCCGCGGGAACAGCCGATGCAGATCCCCTCGCCATGACGGCCCGCGAAGATGGTCGGATTGGTCGCCCCGTCGATCTCGGGCAGGGCGATCAGCATCGTGGTTTCGACCGGGCCGAGGCCCTGACCGCTGGCGCCCCACTGGCCCAGCGTCTGGAATTCCAGCGGATGGGCGGCGATGTAGGGCAGGTCGAGATCGGCGAGAACCTCGACTGCCGCGGCGCTGTCGTTGTAGGCTGGGCCGCCGATCAGGCTGAACCCGGTCAGCGAGATCAACGCATCGATCCGGGAACCGCTGGCGCTGCGGAAATACTCGGCTATCGCCGGACGCCCATCGAGCCCACCGGAAAAGGCCGGGATCACGCGCAGCCCGCGCGCTTCCAGCGCCTCGATCACCGCATCGTAATGGGCATTGTCGTTCGCCAGAACGTAGGACCGCATTAGCAGAAGACCGACCGTCGCGACGGGGTTCTTGGGGGCCGGCAGGTCCGATAGCCTGGTGGTGATCCGGTCCTTCAGGCCCGGGTGGTATAGACCCACGTCGGGATAGTCGATCGGCGCCTTCGCCTCGGCCCCGCGCCAGGCCCGATCCTTGGCGTAGCGGCCGATCAGGAAGCGCACCATCTGCTCGACGTTGTCGTCGGACCCGCCCAGCCAGTATTGCATCGTCAGGAACCAGGCGCGGAGATCCTGGGCCTTGCCGGGAATGAAGCGCAGGATTTTCGGCAGGCGACGCAGCATGGTCATCTGGCGCTGGCCCGAATCGGCCGAGGGCTGCTTGTGCCCGCCGCGCAGCTTTTTCAGCATCGCCATGATGCCGGTCGCGGGCTTCATCATGTCGAGATCGCCCATTCGGGTCAGCTGTACGATCTCGCGGTCCGCAATCACGCCGATCATCGCGTCGCAGTCGTCACGCCGGGCGCGCATCGCGGGCAGGATCGCCTGAACATGCTCCTCGATGAACAGAAGGTTCGCAATGACGATGTCGCCGTGGCGCACGGCGTCGATGGCCGCTTCGCGCGCGTCGGGATTCTCGGACCATTCCGCCGCCGCGTGGATCGAGACACTCAGACCGGGAAAGTCGTCCGACAACCGATCCGCGACCCGCGCGGCGGGACCTGCGGAGTGGCTGTCCAGCGTCACGATGACGATGCGGTAGCCGGGGATATGGCGATCATCGCGCATAATGGGCCTTTGCCTCGTAGAGCATGTCCTTGGAGATCTGCGCAACGCCGCGCTCGACGGCGAATCTCTCGGTGTTGCGGCGCGCCTTGCCGCGGACGAAGAAGGGGATCTTCTTTAATTCGGTTTCCGCGTCCGGCAGCCAGACGACCTCGGCGCCCGTGGGCAGGGGTGCGCCCTCAGGGGGCATCGAGCGCCCGTCGGCCGCGGCCGGCTGCGGGTTCGCGTCGCCCTCCATCGGTTTCGGGGCGTGACCGCCGTGATGACTGGGGCCGGCGGCGTCGTGAAACTCGAAATCGTCGCGGAACATGTGCAGAAGGTGTTCCTCCAGCCCCATGACCAGTGGATGTATCCAGGTGTCGAAGATGACGTTCGCTCCCTCCCACCCCATCTGGGGGGAGTAGCGCGCGGGGAAATCCTGCACGTGGACAGGTGCCGAGATCACGGCGCAGGGGATGCCCAGCCGCTTGCCGATGTGGCGTTCCATCTGGGTGCCCAGGATCATTTCGGGTGCGAGCGCCTCGATGGCCTGCTCCACCTCCAGGTAGTCGTCGGTGATCAGCGCTTCGACGCCATAGGCCTTGGCCAGTGCGCGGATCGGGCGCGCCATCTCGCGGTTGTAGCAACCCAGCCCCACCACCTCGAAGCCCATCTCGTCGCGGGCGATGCGGGCGGCGGCGGCGACATGGGTGCCATCGCCGAACAGGAAGACGCGCTTGCCGGTCAGGTAGGTCGAATCGACCGAGCGCGACCACCACGGCTGGCGCAGGCGGCTTTCGTCTGTGCGGACAGGCAGGCCGGTGATCCGCGCCACCTCGGCCAGGAAATCGCGGGTCGCGCCGACGCCGATCGGGACGGTGCGGCTCCAGGGCTGGCCAAGGTCGCGCTCCATCCAGCGTGCGGCAGCTTCGGCGTGTTCGGGATACATCAGCACGTTGAAATGCGCCGCGCCCATCCGGGCGATGTCGGCGGGCGTGGCGCCCATCGGGGCCACGACGTTGACGCCGATGCCCATCTCGTCCAGCAGCGCGGTCACCTCGGTGATGTCGTCGCGATGGCGGAAGCCCAGCGCGGTGGGGCCGATCAGGTTGGCGGTCACGCGCTCGGTCCGCGCCATCGGGCGGGCAAGATGACGGACAAGCTGGAAGAAGGTTTCGTCAGTGCCGAAGTTTTCCTTGCGCTGATAGCTCGGAAGCTCCAGCGCGATAACCGGCACGGGTAGTCCCATCGTCTCGGCCAGGCCGCCGGGGTCGTCCTGGATCAGTTCGGCCGTGCAGGATGCGCCGACGATCAGCGCCTGCGGCTTGAACCGTTCATAAGCGTCGCGGCAGGCGGTCTTGAACAGGTTGGCGGTGTCCGAGCCGAGGTCGCGCGCCTGAAAGGTCGTGTAGCTGACCGGTGGACGATGGTTCCGCCGTTCGATCATCGTGAACAGCAGATCAGCGTAGGTATCGCCCTGTGGCGCGTGCAGCACGTAGTGCAGACCGGTCATCCCCGTTGCCACGCGCATTGCGCCGACATGCGGGGGCCCCTCGTAGGTCCAGACCGTCAGCTTCATTCCGCGGCCTCCACCTTCAGGATCTGGTGGCGCCGCAGCGGGCGGGCGAAGAGCGCTGCAAGATCGCCCGCCTGTTCGTAGAAATGCACCGGGGTGAAGACCAGTTCGATGGCCCATTTGGTAGCCAGCCCCTCGGCCTCGAGCGGATTGGCGAGGCCAAGGCCGCAAACGGTGAGGTCGGGGCGGGCGGCGCGGGCACGGTCAAGCTGGCGGTCGACGTCCTGCCCTTCGGAGATCGTTGGGCCGGCGGCCAGCAGGTCGAGGTCGGGGCCGACGATGCCCTTGTTGATGAAGGGCGCGCCGACCTCGATCGCGGTCATGCCGCATTCGCGGGTCAGGAACCTGGCCAGAGGGATCTCGAGCTGGCTGTCGGGGAAGAAGAAGATGGATTTCCCGTTCAGCGTTTCGGTCGCGGCGGCGATGGCCTTCCGGGCGCGGGCGCGGGGCGCCTGGGTCACGCGCTCGAATGTTTCGCGGGTGACGCCGAATTCCTGCGCGACGGCAGCCAGCCAGGCTGTGGTGCCTTCTTCGCCAAAGGGGAACGGCGCGGGCAGGTGACGCGCGCCACGACGTTCAAGCGCGGCAGCGGTTTCCCCAAGAAAGGGCTGGGTCAGCGCGAAGACGGTGTTCGCACCGACAGCCGGCAATGCCTCGGACCGACGGGCGGGCAGCACGCGGACCGGCGCGATGCCGAGATCCGCAAGCAATTGCAGCGCCTGATCCTCGACCACGTCCGGCAGCGCGCCGACGAGCAGCAATTCCCGCGCATCTGATTCGGGAAGCACCGGGACCATTGCCGCAAGACAGGCGTCCTCGCCCTCGGTGAACGTCGTCTCGATCCCTGAGCCGGAGTAGTTCAGCACCCGGACATGGGGCGCGTGGATCTGCGACAGGCGTTCTGCGGCACGGGCGAGGTCGAGCTTGATGACCTCGGACGGGCAGGACCCGACGAGGAAGAGCTGACGAATGTCGGGGCGACGCGAGAGCAGCCGCGCGACTTCGCGGTCAAGCTCCTCATGTGCATCGGCCAGGCCGGCGAGATCCTTTTCTTCAAGGATCGCGGTGCCGAATCTGGGTTCGGCAAAGATCATCACGCCGGCGGCGCTTTGCAGGAGGTGCGCACAGGTGCGGCTGCCAACCACAAGGAAGAAGGCATCCTGCATCTTGCGGTGCAGCCAGATGATTCCGGTCAGTCCGCAGAAGACCTCTCGCTGGCCGCGTTCCTTGAGAATCGGCAGGTCACGGCAACCCAGTGTAGGAGGCGGGGCGGCGGGGCGGGTCATGCCGGCACCTCGCTGTCGCGGCGTGCCATGCGAAGTTTCCAGAGGAACTGCCCGGCGTTGATCACGTAGGCCGCATAGGCCGCCAGCGCGAGCCACATCAGCCCCATCGGCGTCAGTGCAGAGGTGAAGAGCGCCCAGAGATAAGCCGTGTGCAGCGCGATGACGACGAAGCTGAACACATCCTCCCAGAAGAACGCCTGGGCAAAAAGGTACTGACCGAACACGACCTTTTCCCAGATCGCCCCCGTGACCATGATGACGTAGAGAAAGCCGGTCTTGATGATGATGGAGATCGTCGCGGCCTCGTACCCCGCGCCGGTCGCCATGTAGCGGAGCACCAGGGCAACCGAGATCCCGAAGGCGATGAACTGCAAGGGCGCCAGCACACCCTGAATCAGCGTCCAGACCGAAGCATCGCGTCGCGCACGCTGATCGGGAGAATAAAGCCGCTTCGGCGCTGATCGTGCCGGTTTCTGCATCCTTCTCCTCGCCGCCATGGTCCTTCACCTGACACCGAGGTTACTCACGGCCCGCCAAAAGTGTCAATTAAAACTTACACTGCAGAAGTTGACACTCGTGCCAAGCGTCGCCCGAACGCTCAGGAGCTCAGGCCCCTGCAGCTTGCGTGAAAGCAGGAAGAACGCCCCTCCCGGCGTCGCGGTCCCGTGAAAATTTCGGGCAGAGTGTCAATTATCTTTGACAACTCGGAGTCTTTTTCTGACACTGCAAGGCATCCGGCGTTTCTGATCGAGACTGGTGCGGGTAATTGGCTGGGCCGGATTTCGGCGGAAGGAATTGCATAATGCTGCTGACTCGTGAAAGACTTGCGCCGGATCAAGGAATGGAGGTGGGTGTGACACCTGCCATCACCGCGCAACTTGCGGGAATACTGACTGCGGGCGGGCTGGAAGACGACCACTGGAACGATACGATTGCACCGGTCGCGCGGGCGCTCAGCGGGTCCGATGACGGTCTTCGTCGCCGGGTGCTTGGCAATCTACGTCTGCAGGGCGTCTCGCAAGAGGACATCGTCGATCGGCTGATCCCGATGATCGCCCGCCGCCTGGGCGAGGAATGGTGTTCCGACCAGACCAGTTTTGCCGACGTCACCATCGGCGTGGGACGGCTTCAGCAACTGGTGCGCGAGATCGCGAGAGACTGGCGCGGCGATGCGATGGGGCGGCTGGACGCGCCCTGCATCCTGATGGTCGTGCCGGAAGAAGATTACCATACATTGGGCCCGATGCTGGCCGCCACGCAGTTCCGGCGCCTTGGTGTTTCGGTGCAGATGTCGCTCGGCCGGCCGGAGAGCGAGGTCGTCGGCCGGTTGCGGAACGGAGCCTTCGACATGGTGACCATCTCGATTGCCTGGGAGGGCAGACTTGAAAAGCTCCGCAATATGATCAATCTAATGAATGTGACGAGGTCCTCTCGTCCGCCAGTGGTTGTGGGTGGGTCCTACATAGAGAATGCACAGGCGATCCGGAGCTTCACGGGTGCCGATCACGTAACGTCGGATCCGAGGGAGGCGTTGAGACTGTGCGGGCTGCCCGTTTCAGAAATCGGCGTACGACGCCAGAGATAGGATTGGAAACAGGTGATGATTCGGCCCCTACGGACGCCGAGAACGCCATGACGCCCCGCGGAACCAAGTATTGGTCCAGCGGGGCCATTCCGTTGATCGCACCGGAACTTCTTGGCGACATCATCGCCACGGCATCGGATATCGCTGTCGTGATTTCGCGGGACGGTTCCGTCTTGTCGGTTCTGATCAACCCGTCCAATCAGACGATCTCGCGCCTCGAACACTGGGAGGGTCAGGATCTGCGCGATCTGCTGACCGTTGAAAGCGTCAGCAAGTTCGAGGGACAGTTGGCCGCCCTGGAGCAGGGGTTCGACCGGCTGAAACCGATCGAGTTGAACCACACCGACGGCGCCAAGTGGGAATTCCCGATTCGATACACCTTCCACCCGATCGGACCCGAAGGCACGGTGCTGATGCTCGGCCGCGACCTGCGGCCGATCGCCGAGATGCAGCAACAGCTGGTGAAGGCCCAGCTTGCGCTGGAGCGCGACTATGAGGCGCAGCGCGAATACGACACGCGCTATCGCGTGCTGATGGAGACGATGCACGATGCCATGGTCTTCGTCGGGCTGTCGGCAGGGCGCATAACAGACGTGAACGCGGCTGCTGCTGAATTGCTGGGGGCATCGCGCAACGACCTCGTCGGCTCTGCTTTTGCGCAAGAGTTCGAAGGCCGGCAGCGTTCCGAACTGGTGGAGGCGTTGACAAGCAGCGCCTACAGCGAAGGCAGCGCACCGGTGGAGCTTCAAAGCCGCCGCTCCCGTCGCAAGGTTCTGATCAATCCGACGATCTTCCGCGCCGCAGGCGAGCGGATTCTGCTCTGCCGGCTCGAAACCGCGGAAACCGCCCCTCAGGTCGGCGGCGAATTGTCCGAAAACCTGAATGGCTTCTTCGCCTCGGGCGTCGACGGGATCGTGTTCACCGATCGCGATGGGATCATACGGGCCGCGAACGAAAGCTTCCTGAACCTGATCGACCTGGCGCATCTGGGCGAGGCAAAGGGCCACAGCCTTGAGGAATTCCTGGCCCGTGGCACGGTAGATCTGAAGGTTCTGGTGGAAACGGCCGCCCGTGTCGGCCAGATGCGCATGTTCGCCACCAAGCTGCAGGGGCAGTACGGCGTTCAGGTTCCCGTCGAGATCTCGGCCACCTTCCTTTCGCATCGCAGCCACCCGTCGATCGTCTTCGTGATTCGCGATGTCAGCCGGGCTGAGGCAATGCGGAATCCCGGAGCGCCGGTATCGGACGACGCGATGCGGAACCTGACCGAGATGGTCGGGTCGGCGACGCTGAAGGACATCGTCGCCGAGACGACGGATGTCGTCGAGAAGATGTGCATCGAAACCGCCGTCGACCTGACGCGCAACAACCGGGTTGCCGCAGCCGAGATGCTGGGTCTCTCGCGTCAATCGCTTTACGTCAAGCTGCGCAAGTACGGGCTTCTGAGCCGCGATACCGATTGATCGGCCGGCCCGAACCGCCTTGTTGAGGGGCGGTGTCGGGCCGGCCAATTTACTCACTCCGGACATGACTGACCGAGCGAGTGTAAGGCTTGATTTACACTTGCCCGACTCCCGGATGTAGTGTCTAGTTGACACATGTCTGTCAGAGCCGATATTCACGCCGGTCTGCCCCATCCCAGGGCCATGCTTGAGTTGATCAAGCCGATCACATGGTTCCCGCCGATGTGGGCCTATTTGTGCGGTGCGGTTTCGGCCGGCGTCTGGCCGGAAAGCTGGTGGCTGGTCATCCTGGGCGTGCTGCTTGCCGGTCCGATCGTCTGCGGCATGAGCCAGGCGGCAAATGACTGGTGCGACCGGCATGTGGACGCGATCAACGAACCGAACCGCCCGATCCCCTCTGGCCGGATTCCGGGGCGCTGGGGGCTATGGATCGCGCTGACGATGTCAGCCCTGTCGCTGGCGCTTGGCTGGCTGCTTGGTCCCTGGGGGTTCGGGGCGACGGTGGTCGCCGTGCTTGCCGCCTGGGCCTATTCCGCCGAACCGGTGCGGCTGAAGCGGTCGGGGTGGTGGGGTCCGGGGCTGGTGGGGCTGTCGTATGAGACGCTGCCCTGGTTCACCGGGGCTGCCGTGCTCGCCGCCGGCGCGCCCTCCTGGCAGGTCGTGGTGATTGCCCTGCTCTACGGAATCGGCGCGCACGGCATCATGACCCTCAATGATTTCAAGGCGCTGGAAGGCGACCGGAAAATGGGCGTGAACTCCTTGCCGGTCACGCTTGGCCCCGAACGCGCTGCGCGGCTGGCCTGCTGGGTCATGGTCGCACCGCAGCTTGCCGTGATCGCGCTGCTGCTTGCGTGGGGCGCTACCGGTCATGGCGCCGCGATCGCGGTCTCGGTCGCCTTGCAACTTCTGGCGATGCGCGTCTTGCTTCGTGACCCGCGCGCCAAGGCCCCCTGGTACAACGGCACGGGCGTCACGCTCTACGTCGCCGGGATGATGATCGCGGCCTTTGCCCTGCGCGGACTAGGGGGGCCGGGATGACCCTGTCGTGGTTCGGCATCATCCGCCTGGGCCTGGTGCAGATGTGCCTGGGCGCCATCGTGGTGCTGATGACCTCGACCCTGAACCGCTTGATGATCGTGGAACTGGCCTTGCCGGCCGTTTTACCGGGCATGCTGGTCGCGCTCCACTACGGCATCCAGATCACCCGGCCGAACTGGGGCTTCCTGTCCGATACCGGTGGCCACCGCACGCGCTGGATCGTCGGCGGCATGGGCGTCCTTGCCGGGGGAGCCTTTTTAGCCGCCCTATCGATCCCAGTGCTGGAAGATCACCTGGCCTGGGGCCTTGGTCTTTCGGTTGTGGCCTATGCGCTGATCGGGCTGGGCGTCGGCGCCTCCGGAACCTCGCTGCTGGCGCTTCTGGCAACGACGACGGCACCGCGCAGGCGCCCTGCCGCCGCGACGATCACGTGGTTGATGATGATCTTCGGGATTGCCGTGACGGCGACGGTGGTCGGGCGGCTCCTCGACCCCTACTCCCATGCCCGGATGCTGCAAATCGTCGCCCTGGTCTGCGTGGGCGGTCTGGCGCTCACCTGTCTGGCTGTCTGGCGGATCGAGCGTGGCCTGTCCGCCCGGCCGGAACCAGACCCGATGCCCTTCCGTGAAGGCATTGCCGAAATCTGGAACGAACCCGACGCGCGGCGGTTCACGATCTTCGTCGGCCTGTCGATGACCGCCTATTTCATGCAGGAACTGATCCTCGAACCCTTCGCAGGTCTCGTCTTCGGCTTCACGCCTGGACAGACCACCAGCATGTCGGGCGCCCAGAACGGGGGCGTCTTCCTCGGCATGCTGACCGTCGGCGTCGCGGCGACGGGACTCAGGCTCGGCAGCCTGCGCGGATGGGTCGTCGCCGGGTGCCTCGGGTCTGCCGCGTCGCTGGCCACCATCGCCCTTGTCGGGGTGACCGGGTCGGCGGCGTTGCTTGTTCCCGCCGTCATGGCCGTGGGGTTCTTCAACGGCATGTTCGCCGTCGCCGCGATCGGTTCAATGATGGCACTGGCCGGTCAGGGACGCGCGGGCCGCGAAGGCACGCGGATGGGGCTTTGGGGCGGGGCGCAGGCGATTGCCGCCGGGTTCGGGGGCCTGACAGGGGCTGGAATGGCTGATGTCATGCGCCGGACAATGCAGACCGATGCGGCGGCGTTCGGAAGTGTCTTCCTGATCGAGGCGGCATTCTTCCTGATGGCGGCAGCGATGGCGCTTCGGGTGATGGAAAGGCGCACGGCGGCCCAGCGCGGCACCGTGATGGCAGGGGAGTAGGCGGATGATCTACGACGTGGTGGTTGTGGGCGGCGGCCCCTCGGGCGCGACGGCAGCCGAGGATATGGCGCGGGCGGGCAAGCGCGTGGCGATGATTGACCGCGCGGGCAGGATCAAGCCGTGCGGCGGCGCGATCCCGCCGCGACTGATCCGCGACTTCGACATTCCCGACAGTCAGATCGTCGCCAAGATCAGTACCGCGCGGATGATCTCTCCCACGCAGCGCCGGGTCGATATCCCGATCGAGGGCGGTTTCGTCGGCATGGTCGACCGCGAGCATTTCGACGAATTCCTGCGTATCCGCGCCGTGGGCGCCGGTGCCGATCGTCACACCGGCACCTTCTTGCGGCTTGAGCGCGAGGATGGAACCACCCGGGTTGTCTACCGGGACAAGGCCAGCCGTGATGAGATCTCGCTCCAGACCCGCCTCGTGATCGGTGCTGACGGTGCGCGGTCTGACGTCGCACGGGCCGAGGTGCCGGGTGGCGACAAGATCCCTTACGTCATCGCCTATCACGAGATCATAAAGTCACCCGGCAAGCGGGGCGAATACGACCCTGCGCGCTGCGACGTGATCTATGACGGCGCGATCAGCCCGGACTTCTACGGTTGGGTCTTTCCCCACGGCGATCAGGCCAGCGTCGGCATGGGGACGGGTAAGGACGGCGTCGACCTGAAGAAAGCCACGGCCGACCTGCGCGCCGCGTCCGGCCTGACCGATTGCGAGACGATCCGGCGCGAGGGCGCACCGATCCCGCTGAAGCCGCTCGACCGCTGGGACAACGGCCGCGATGTCGTGCTGGCCGGGGACGCGGCGGGCGTGGTCGCACCCAGTTCCGGCGAGGGGATCTTCTACGCCATGGCCGGTGGCCGTGCGGCAGCCACGGCGGCGATGGCCTGCCTCGCATCCGGCCGCGCAAAGGATCTGCGGCTGGCGCGCAAGATGTTTCTGAAGCAGCACGGATCGGTCTTCCGGATCCTCGGCGCGATGCAGAACGCCTATTACCGCAGCGACGACAGACGCGAACGGTTCGTGTCGCTCTGCCATGACATCGACGTTCAGAAACTGACGTTCGAGGCCTACATGAACAAGGAACTTGTCAAGGCACGCCCTCTCGCCCACATGAAGATCGGGCTGAAGAACATAGCCCACCTGACCGGATTGATTCCTGCGGTATCCACATGAGAGACCTCATCCCCGCCTGGGAAGGCGGCGTATTGAAACCCGTCGAGAAGCTGGAGGTCCATCAGCGCGGCCTGCGGCACATGGCGGTATCGGTCTTCGTCTTGGACGGAGACAGGGTGCTGATCCAGCGCCGGGCGCTGGGCAAGTATCATACGCCGGGGCTTTGGGCGAACACCTGCTGCACACACCCACTGTGGGGTGAGGACGCGCTGGCCTGCGCCGAGCGCCGCCTGCACGAGGAGTTGGGGATCACCGGCCTGACCCTCGCCCATCGTGACCGTGTCGAATACCGCGCCGACGTGGGCGGCGGACTGACCGAGCATGAAGTGGTCGACATCTTCGTGGCTGAAGCCCCCGCTGCCCTGACGATCCGCCTGAACCCGCTCGAGGTGATGGAGACCCGCTGGATCGCTCTGGACGATCTTGTGCTTGAACTGGCCGACACGCCCGGCGGCTTCACCCCCTGGCTGCGGATCTACATGGCCGAACACCGGGACGCGATCTTCGGCGCTCTCGCCCGCGTCTGACCCCAGAAATAGCGGGTTTGCCGCTTTCACGCGGCGGCAGCCTTCGCTACGGTCTGCCCGGCGAACAGGGGGCCGGAGTGAGCGATCAGGGCAGCGTCACGCCGATGATGGCGCAATATCTGGAGATCAAGGCCGCGCATGCCGATGCGCTGCTGTTCTACCGGATGGGCGATTTCTACGAGATGTTCTTTGACGATGCCGTCGCCGCCGCTGCGGCGCTGGATATCGCGCTGACGAAACGCGGGCAGCACCTGGGCGAGGATATCCCGATGTGCGGCGTCCCGGTCCATTCGGCCGAGGGGTATCTGCTGCAACTGATCCGCAAGGGTTTCCGCGTCGCGATCGCAGAGCAGATGGAAGACCCGGCCGAGGCGAAGAAGCGCGGATCAAAAGCCGTGGTGAAGCGCGAAGTCGTGCGCCTCGTCACACCCGGCACCCTGACCGAGGAAAGCCTGCTGGACGCGCGGCGCAACAACTTCCTGGCGGCCGTGGCCGAGGTGCGGGATGAGGCCGCATTGGCCTGGGTAGACATTTCCACCGGAGAGTTCAGGGTGATGCCCTGCCCGCCCGCGCGGCTTGCCCCGGAACTTGCGCGCCTGCGGCCGCGCGAGGTGCTGCTGTCGGACACTGCTTTCCAAGCCCATGCAACAGCCGCCCAGGATGCAGGCGCGGCGCCCAGCATGGCGTCGCGGTCGAGCTTTGACAGCACGGGGGGAGAGCGGCGACTGTGTACGCACTTCCAGGTCGGCACGCTGGATGGGTTCGGCGCCTTCAACCGGGCTGAAGTCGGCGCCATGGGCGCGATCCTGGATTATCTGGAAGTGACGCAGAAAGGACAGGTGCCCCTGCTTCGCCCACCTGTCCGAGACAAGGACGGCGATCTGGTCCAGATCGACGCGGCCACACGGCGTAACCTGGAAATCACCGCGGCGATGGCGGGTGGACGCGAGGGGTCGCTTCTGGGGGCGATCGACCGGACGCTTACAGCCGCCGGCGGCCGGCTGCTGGAACGGCGGTTGTCCGGCCCGTCGCGGGATCTGGCCGAAATCCGGGATCGTCTGACAGCAGTGCGGGTGCTGGTCGAGGATCGCGCGCGCACAGAGAGCCTTCGATCGCTGCTGCGCCGGGTGCCGGATATGGACCGCGCGCTGTCGCGGCTTGCCCTTGACCGTGGCGGGCCGCGCGATCTGGCCGCCATCCGGGCCGGGCTGGAGCAGGCGGGCGCGGTCGCCGATGCCGTCGGCGAGATCGACGCTGACCGGTTGCGGCGCGCAAGCGCTGCGCTTAGCGGACACGATGACCTGGTGGAGTTGCTGGATGCGGCGCTGGTAGCGGAACCGCCGCTTCTGCTGCGCGACGGCGGGTTCATCGCCACCGGATATGATGGCGAACTGGACGAAACGCGCCGCCTTCGGGACGAAGGACGTGGCGTGATCGCGCGGATGCAGGCCGACTATGTCCGTCAGACCGGCATCCAGAGCCTCAAGATAAAGCACAACAATGTCTTGGGCTACTTCATCGAGACAACAGCGACCCACGCCGACCGGATGCTGGCCCCGCCGCTGAACGAGACGTTCAAGCACCGGCAGACCACGGCAAACCAGGTGCGTTTCACGACGCTGGAGCTGTCGGAACTGGAAACACGCATCCTGAATGCAGCCGGCCACGCGATGGAGATCGAAAAGCGGCTTTTCTCCTCGTTGCGCGGTGCTGTGCTGGAGACCGCAGATCGTATCTCGTCGGCGGCCCAGGCGCTGGCCGAGATCGACCTGGCCGCCGCGCTGGCCGATCTGGCCGTGGCCGAAGACTGGGCCGAACCGGTCGTGGACGACAGTCGCAGCTTCCGCATCGTGGCCGGCAGACACCCCGTTGTCGAACGCGCCTTGCGGGCCGAGAACACTCCGTTCATCGCCAACGACTGTGAACTGACTGGAGAGGCCGGCGCAATCTGGCTGGTGACAGGTCCGAACATGGCCGGGAAATCCACTTTCCTGCGCCAGAACGCCCTGATCGCGCTGCTGGCGCAATCGGGAAGTTTCGTACCGGCGGAACAGGCGCATATCGGGCTCGTCAGCCAGATCTTCAGTCGGGTGGGGGCGGCCGACGATCTGGCGCGGGGGCGATCAACCTTCATGGTCGAGATGGTAGAGACCGCCGCGATTCTGAACCAGGCGGACGACCGCGCCCTGGTGATCCTGGACGAGATCGGGCGCGGCACGGCCACCTATGACGGCCTGTCAATCGCCTGGGCCACGCTGGAACATCTGCACGACGTGAACCGCTGCCGCGCGCTGTTCGCGACCCACTATCACGAGATGACAACGCTTGCCTCCAAGCTGGACGGGGTGGAGAACGCCACCGTCGCGGTCAAGGAATGGCAGGGCGAGGTGATCTTTCTGCACGAAGTGCGCAAAGGCGCGGCCGACCGGTCCTATGGTGTGCAGGTCGCGCGTCTGGCCGGTCTGCCAAGCCCCGTGATCGAGCGCGCGCGCGTCATCCTTGAGGCGCTGGAGCAAGGCGAGCGCGAGGGCGGCGTGCGACAAAAGGCGCTGATCGACGATCTGCCGCTGTTTTCCGCCCGGCCGCCTGCACCCCTCGCCCCCACAAGAACCGAACCATCGGCGGTGATGACCCGGTTGCAGGACACGCACCCGGATGAACTGACGCCCAAGGACGCCTTGGCGCTGGTCTACGAGTTGAAAGCGCTCATGCAGGACTGACCGCGCATCCCGCTCAGTTCGCCGCAGTCGAGGAGACGCCGACCTGCGCCGGGCGCAGCAGGCGGTCATGCAGCAGGAACCCCTCCGTCATGACCTGCACGACGCCACCCGCGGGAATGTCGGCCACCGGCGCCTCGAACATCGCCTGATGGTGCTGCGGGTCAAAGGGGCTGCCGACCTCGGGCGCGATACGGCTGATGCCATGGCGCGAGAAGATGTTCAGAAGCTCGCGCAAGGTCAGTTCGATCCCCTCGAACACCGCCGTGCCCTTCTGCTCTTCGGTCGCGCTGTCCAGCGCCCGTTTCAGATTGTCGTAGACCGGCAGCATGTCGCGCGCGAACTTGGCGCTGCCGTATTGCTCGGCCTCGCGCCGATCCCGTTCGCCCCGCTTGCGCGAATTCTCTGCATCCGCCAGCGCACGCATGAATCGGTCGCGCATGTCGTCCCGCTCTGCGGTCAGACGGGCGATCTCGGCATCCAGATCGGATGCCTCGGGCGCGTTGGTCGTGACTTCCGGCGTCTCGTCAACTGCGTCTTGCGATACGGTGTCGTCTGTCTGTGCCTTGGCCATGTCTACCCCTTGCCCCGGTCGGACAGCAGTCGCCCGACCAGTTGAGCCGTATAATCCACGATCGGCACGATGCGCCCGTAATTGAGCCGGGTCGGCCCTATCACGCCCACCACGCCGATGATCTTCCGATCCGCGTTCATATAAGGAGAGACCACCAGAGAGGAACCCGTCAGCGAGAAAAGTTTGTTCTCTGACCCGATGAAAATGCGCACACCTTCGCCATCTTCGGCGAGCTCGAGGAATTCGGCGATGTCCCTCTTGCGCTCCAGATCGTCGAAAAGGCGGCGAATCCGCTCCAGATCGACCTCCTGATCGCCCTGCCCTAGCAGATTCGCTCGACCACGCACGATCAGACGCTCGTGCGGTTCGCCCTCGCCCTGCCAGATGGCCAGACCCTGTTCGACCAGTTCACGAGCCAGCGAGTCGATCTCCTGTCGCCTGCGGCTGATTTCGGACGTGATCCGTGCCCGCAGCTCGGACATCGTTACACCCTCTGCCATGGCGTTGAGGAAGTTTGCCGCCTCACGCATCGACGACGGGGTCTGACCGGGCGGCGGCGTGAATAGGCGATTTTCGACATTGCCGTCGGCGAAGACCAGCACGACCAGGGCGCGGTCGGGGCCGAGGCTGACGAATTCGATATGCCGGATCGGCGCTTCCCGCTTGGGTGAGAGGACCAGACTGGCGCCATGCGTTATCCCGGACAGCGCCAGGCCAACCCGGTCAAGCAGCGTGCCGACGTCGCTTTCGTTCGTGCCTAAAGAGCTGTCGATGCGTGCGCGATCCTCGTCCGCAAGGCTGGCGACCTCCAGCAGACCGTCGACGAACATGCGCAGGCCAAGCTGTGTGGGCACCCGCCCGGCCGAGATGTGCGGGCTGTCCAGAAGGCCCAGGTACTCGAGATCCTGCATCACGTTCCGGATCGTCGCGGCCGAGACCTTCTCGCTCATGCTGCGGGTGAGCGTGCGCGAACCCACCGGTTCGCCCGACGCCAGATAGCCTTCGACCACGCGGCGGAATACCTCGCGCGAGCGCTCGTTCATGTCGGTCAGCAGGTTGGATCCGTCGCTCATGGTCTTCGCACCTCGGCAGCCCGCTAGAATAGGGATCTGGCAAGCTGTCCGTCAATCGGGGTTGCACAGCGACCTTTGGGACAGGTAACTGTGCCGGTCGCAGGAAAGGATCGAGCATGCGCCCATCGGGTAGAAATCTAGGCGAAATGCGGCCAGTTTCAATTGAGACGGGCGTGCAGCGGCATGCCGAAGGGTCGTGCATGATGCAGATCGGCGGCACCCGTGTGCTCTGTTCCGCCAGTATCGAAGATCGCCCCCCGCCCTTCCTGCGCAACACCGGTCTGGGCTGGGTGACGGCGGAATATGGGATGCTACCGCGCGCGACGAACACGCGCAACCGGCGCGAAGCGGCCGCTGGAAAGCAACAGGGCCGGACGATCGAGATCCAGCGGCTGATTGGCCGCGCGCTGCGGGCTGGCGTGGACCGGGCCGCACTGGGTGAACGGCAAATCACGATCGACTGCGATGTGATCGAGGCCGATGGGGGCACGCGATGCGCAGCGATCACCGGCGGCTGGGTGGCGCTGCGCCTGGCGGTGAACCGGTTGCTGAAGGCGGGCTTGATCCACAGCGATCCGCTGATCGATCACGTGGCCGCCGTGTCTTGCGGCATCTACGCCGGCCAGCCGATTCTCGATCTGGATTACGCCGAGGACAGCGAAGCCGGGGTGGACGGAAATTTCATCCTGACCGGTGGCGGACGCCTGGTCGAGGTGCAGATGTCGGCCGAGGGGGCAACGTTTTCGCGGACTGAGATGACGCAGCTGATGGATCTGGCCGAGGCTGGGTCAGCTGGTCTGGTCCGCGCGCAGAAGGAGGCCGTGGAATGCGCCGGCTAGAAGGCGGCCGGCTGGTGGTTGCGACGCATAACACCGGCAAACTGGAAGAGATCGCAAAGCTTCTGGAGCCCTTTGACGTCAAACTCGTCTCCTCCGCTGAATTGGGCCTGCCGGAGCCCGAGGAGACTGAATCAACCTTTGCGGGCAACGCCCGAATCAAGGCCCATGCAGCGGCAAAGGCGTCGGGACTGCCGGCGCTGGCCGACGATTCCGGGATCGAGATCGAAGCTCTGGACGGGGCGCCCGGCGTCTACACCGCCGATTGGGCCGAGGGGCCCGGCGGTAGGAACTTCGTACGCGCCATGACCCGTGCCTGGTCCGAGCTGGAAAAGAAGCGCGCGCCGGAACCACGTCGCGCGCGGTTCCGGTGTACACTCGCCCTGGCGTGGCCGGATGGCGAGGATCAGATTTTCGAGGGGCAGATCGACGGGCGCATCGTCTGGCCGATGCGCGGTGACCAAGGGCACGGCTACGATCCGATCTTCCTGCCGGACGGCCTCGATCAGACCTTTGGCGAGATGGATCGCTGGGCGAAGAACCGGATCAGCCATCGTGCCCGAGCTTTCGAGCACTTCGTCGCGGCATGTTTCCCGTGAAACGGTATTACACCGGTTCGCCGTTCGAGTCCCAGATCGGGTATTGCCGCGCCCTCATAAAGGGTCCGTGGTGCTTCGTTTCCGGCGTAACCGGGTACGATTATGCATCGATGACGATGCCGCAGGACGCCGCAGCGCAAGCCTCCAATGCCTTGGCGACGATCGAGGCCGTGCTTGCCGAAGCGGGTTTTGGCCTCGCCGACATCGTCCGCGTAACCTATATTCTAACAGACGCAGCATTGCTTGACGAAGTTGCCCCGGTCCTGCGTGAACGTCTGGGCGCACATCCGCCCGCCGCGACAATGGTCATCGCCGGCTTGATCCGGCCAGAGATGAAGATCGAGGTCGAAATCACGGCGCTCAAGGATTGAGTCATGGAGGATTGGGAGAACGGCGGCTTCGGGCTGTACATCCACTGGCCGTTCTGTGCCGCGAAATGCCCCTATTGCGATTTCAATTCGCACGTCGCCAGCGTGATCGATAACAACCGCTGGCGCGATGCCTATCTGAGCGAGATCGACCGCGTCGCAGAAGAGACGAAAGGTCGTCGGTTGGACACAGTGTTCTTCGGAGGCGGCACCCCAAGCCTGATGTCGCCCGAGACGGTGGCTGCCATTCTGGACCGGGTGCGGCTCCGCTGGCGGCTACGCAACGATCTCGAAGTCACGCTGGAGGCCAACCCCACCTCTTCTGAGGCCGGGCGCTTCCGGGCCTTTGCGCAGGCGGGTGTGAACCGGCTTTCCATGGGCATTCAGGCCCTGAACAATCAGGACCTGAAACGCCTGGGCCGGCAGCACAGCGCCGAGGAGGCGCGCCGCGCCTTTGATGTTGCACGAGAGAACTTCCAGCGCGTCAGCTTTGACCTGATCTATGCGCGCCAGGATCAGGAAATCGAGCATTGGAAGGCGGAACTTTCAGAAGCCCTTGCCATGGCGGTCGATCATCTGTCGCTCTACCAGTTGACGATCGAGGAAGGCACCGCGTTCCATGCACGCCACCAGGCAGGTGGCCTCCGTGGTCTGCCTGATGACGATCAGGCCGCAACGCTGTACGAGGCGACCACCGATCTTTGTGCGGCTGCTGGAATGGTTTCTTATGAGGTCTCGAACGTCGCGCGGGCGGAAGCCTGGTGCCGCCACAACCTGGTCTACTGGCGATACGGAGATTATGCCGGCATCGGGCCAGGTGCGCATGGTCGGCTGACACTTGGGGGAAGACGCCATGCGACCGAAGCGGTCCGGGCGCCGGGGGCCTGGCTTCAATCCGTATCGGAGCGCAACACGGGCGACATCTTACGCACTGTATTGGACCCCGTAGAGCAAGGCGAAGAAATGCTGATGATGGGGTTGCGCCTGAACGAAGGCGTCAGCCTGTCGCGACATGCCCATATATCTGATAAGCCTCTG
Source organism: Paracoccaceae bacterium (assembly GCA_041687395.1). GTDB lineage: Bacteria > Pseudomonadota > Alphaproteobacteria > Rhodobacterales > Rhodobacteraceae > JAWLCA01. The sequence goes on from JAWLCA010000004.1 coordinate 163,612, forward strand.
AATAAAAACAGGATTGCCGAGTTATCCGACGCCGGACTCCTACAGATTTCTGGCGACCGGCTGATCGTCAGTCAGCGCGGACGCCTGCTTCTCAACCCGATTACAGCAGCACTCTTGACCGATTGACGCTGCATCTACCAAGCGTCGCCGTGGCCCTGCGTGGTCAGCAGACGGCAAAGCACATCAAGGTCATCTAGATTGCGGAAAGTCACTGTCAGTGTACCGCCGTCAACGCCGGGCCTGTGGTCAATCGACACGGGCATGCGAAGGCTCGCTGACACGTCCTGCTCCAACGCGCGGGTGTCGGCATCCTTCTCGGCAGTGACCGGTTTCCTTGGCGCGGCGCTGCCCTGCCCCTGGTCGGGCTTGGCCAGAAGCTTGCGAACCAGATCTTCGGTTGCCCTGACCGACATGCCCTTGGCTATGACCTGCCTCGCGACCTCGCCTGCATTCGGTAGGGGGATAAGGGCACGGGCATGTCCCATCGTCAGGGTTCCAGCCTGCAAGTGCTCCTGCACCTCTGACGGCAGGCTGAGCAGACGGAGCATGTTGGCGATGTGACTGCGACTCTTTCCCAGCGCCTCGGCCACCTTCTCTTGTGTATGTCCGAAGCGCATCATCAACTGGTCGTATGCGCGCGCTTCTTCCACGGGGTTGAGGTCGGAGCGCTGCAGGTTCTCGATGATCGCAATCTCGAGCACCTCTGCGTCCGAATACCCCCGCTCGATCACCGGGACTTCATGCAGCTGCGCCAATTGTGCGGCTCGCCAGCGCCGCTCGCCGGCCACAATCTGATATTGTCCTGGCGTCTGCGGATCAGCGCGCACGATCAGCGGCTGGATGATTCCCTTTTCCCGGATGGACTGCGCCAGCTCCTCCAGACCCTCTGGAGAAAACAGCTGCCTCGGCTGATCAGGGTTTGGCTGAAGTTGTTCGACCGGCAACATGCGCTCGGCAGTTCTCGCAGCCGGCGGATCGGAAGGTGCGTCAAGACCGACATCCGCCATCAGCGCCGACAAGCCCCTGCCAAGTCCCCGCCGCTCGAATTTCTTTTCCACTTCTTGCTCCGTTTACCTCAAGCCGGCGCCTTGCTGCGCGCCAACATTTCCTGTGCGAGTGCGCGGTAGGCCTGACTTCCTTTCGAGGTCGAATCGTATACGATCACCGGTGTCCCGAAGGAAGGCGCTTCGCTAATCCGAACGTTTCTCGGAACAACTGTGTCAAACACCAGATCGCCAAGGTGCTCGCGCGCATCCTGCTCCACCTGTTGAGCGAGATTGTTGCGTTTGTCGTGCATCGTCAAGAGAACGCCTTCAATCCGCAAGTCATTGTTCGCGGTCTCCCGCACGCTCCGGATTGTCTGGAGCAGTTGCGACAACCCTTCGAGGGCGAAATACTCTGCCTGCAACGGAACAAGTACCGAGTCCGCGGCAATCATTGCATTAAGCGTCAGAAGATTAAGGGAGGGCGGGCAATCGATCAAAACAAAATCATACTTTGCCAGGACGTCAGCGTCCTCCCGCAACGCGCGCCGAAGCCGGAACGTCCGACGTTCCATTGCCATCAGCTCAAGATCAGCCGAAGCCAGATCGGAGTTCGCGGCCGAGAGCCAGACACGTTCAATGTGCGTAGGGAGAACGATCTCTTGCGCTGGAGTCTGCGAGATCAACAACTCATAGGTCGTCTTTTGTCGTTGATCCGACTCAATCCCCAGCCCCGTCGATGCATTACCTTGCGGGTCCAGATCGACCACGAGAACCCGATGGCCCAGTTCGGCCAGCGCCGCGGCCAGATTGATGGCGGTTGTCGTCTTTCCAACTCCACCCTTCTGGTTTGCGATAGCCAGGATTCTTGTCATGGATTCACCCATTGCCCGCGCGACGCGACGGGGCCTGGATCTTCAGAATGGCTGCCCCGCTTTGTGTGCAGCTTGGCATAACGTCAAGCTGGAAATCCCAGTTTCTCTGTGCCTGTGCTATCTCGTCTTGGTAAGTGGCGCCTTTCGGGAATATGCAAGTGCCGCCCGACTTGAGGTGTCGAGTGGCATAGCCCAACAGACGGTCCAGTGGTGCCAGGGCCCTGGCAGAAATGACGTCGGCGTCCAACGGCTGCAGCTTTTCGATGCGCTCGGAGTGGACCGACGCGTTCAAACCCAACTCGTGGGCCATGGTCATCAGGAAAACTGCCTTTCTTTGGTCTGATTCAACCAATGACATGCGCAACTCTGGTGCCTTCTCTGCCGCAAGGATTGCGATCACCAAGCCTGGAAGGCCGCCGCCGCTGCCCAGATCCGCCCAATGCCCTTCATTAACTGCCACGCACGAAAATAGCTGCGCGGAATCAAGCAAATGACGTGTGTAGAATTGGCTCAGATCTTTTGGCGAGACCAGATTGATGCGTGCGGACCACTTCTTCAGCCCCGCCTCATAACTGGCCAGGCGCTCAGTTGTTTCACGTGAAACATCCTGGGTCAGTCCGGCAAGCTCCGATATAACCGAAAAGGTCATGCTGACTTCTTCGTTCCGGCCGCTCTGATCGCACCGAGCAGCACGGTGAGCGCGGCAGGCGTCATCCCCTCGATGCGCGCTGCCTGAGCTATGCTATGCGGCCTCGTCTGTACCACCTTCTGCCGCAATTCTGCGGAAAGGCCTGAGATTGTACTGTAGTCGATGTTACCCGGAATGATCAGTCCCTCGTCACGCTTGAGAGCTTCAATGTCCGTTATTTGACGCTGCAGATATTCTGCATAAAGCGCCTCACGGGCCAATTGTGCCAAGGCCGAGGCGCTTAGAGTGCGGAGTTGCGGCGAAATCCTCAACAACTTGTCTGTCGATACATCCGTCGACGCCAGCAACTTGTACGCACTCCTCCGGACTCCGTCTTGACTTACCATCACGCCGACATTGTCCAACTCAGTGGGGGTGAAGCTGATCGCCTGCAACAGAGTCCGTGCCGTATCAAGCTCTGCGGCTTTCGCCTCAAAGGCCCTCTGACGCTCAACTGATACACATCCAAGATCAATTCCGAGTGGCGTCAACCGAGAATCAGCGTTGTCCGCACGAAGCGTCAGCCGATACTCGGCGCGCGACGTGAACATTCGATAGGGTTCCGTCACACCGCGCGTCGTCAGATCATCCACCATCACACCGATGTATGACTCCCGGCGGCTCAGAACGACTGGATCACCACCTGACGCCGACCTGGCCGCGTTCAAACCAGCCAGCAAACCCTGAGCGGCTGCCTCTTCATAACCGGTCGTCCCGTTGATCTGGCCTGCAAGGAACAGGCCCCTCACCTCCTGTACCTCCATGCTGGGGCCAAGGCTGCGTGGGTCAACGTAGTCATACTCGATGGCATATCCCGGCTGCGTTATTTCTACCCGCTCCAAGCCCTTTATGGACCGCAGATATTCAACCTGCACGTCCAGCGGCAAGGAGGTCGAGAGACCATTCGGATAAACCGTGGCATCATCGAGGCCCTCAGGCTCCAGAAACACCTGGTGAGAGATCTTCTCCGCAAAGCGGACGATCTTGTCCTCGATCGACGGGCAATATCGCGGTCCATTCCCCTGAATAGCGCCCCCGTACATCGCCGAGCGATCAAGGTTCGACCGGACGATCTCGTGGGTGTTCTCATTCGTGTGCGTCACACCGCAGTTTATCTGCCGCACGAAGGGAAGCGTGTTCAGGAACGACATCATGCAAGGATCATCATCCCCAGGCTGCAACTCGAGTACGTCCCAATTGATCGTACGGCCGTCGAGTCTTGGGGGCGTGCCCGTTTTGAGGCGACCGGTCGCCAGCCCGAATTCCTCGATTCGCTCTGCAAGCCTGACAGATGGTGCCTCGCCCATCCGGCCAGCGGGGCGCCGTTCATGTCCGATGTGAATCTCGCCGCGCAAGAAAGTGCCAGTTGTCAACACGACGGCACCGGCCGTAAGCGAAACGTCACCACTCAACGTCAGCCCAGTCACACGGCCACCGTCAATTACCAGATCGGTGGCTTCTGCTTCGACAACTTCCAGGTTTGGTTGCGCAGCGATTGCTTGTTGAACTGCCTGCCGATAAAGGCGCCGGTCAGCCTGGGTCCTCGGACCCTGCACGGCGGGACCCTTGCTCCGATTGAGGAGGCGGAACTGAATACCAGCCCGGTCAGCCGCGCGTCCCATCAGGCCATCCAGCGCATCGATCTCCCGAACCAGGTGCCCCTTTCCCAGTCCTCCGATTGCGGGATTGCACGACATCACCCCGATCGACGCCGCTTTCAGGGTCACCAGAGCGGTGCGCGCACCCACTCGTGCGGCCGCATGCGCGGCTTCGCATCCCGCGTGACCGCCCCCCACGACGACAACATCATAGTGTTTCACGTGAAACACTCCCTACTTTCCAATGCAAAAACTGCTGAAGATCTCATCCAGCAAATGCTCCACGTCGATCCGGCCCACCAGAGAATCCAAAGCACGCAGTGCTGTCCTGAGATCTTCTGCGGCCAGTTCAAACGCTCCCCCATCTTCTATCCCGTTCACAGCCGATTCTAGAACCCCGATTGCACGCAAGACCGCAACACGATGACGTTCCCTCGTCAGCGTTCCTGCACCACCAACCAGTGGTCGCAGCCGCCCCTCAATCTCGGCCGTGAGCTCATCAAGCCCCGCACCCGTCAAACCGGAAACCCTCAAACCAGTGCCAGGGTTAAGGTCAGATTTTCCGCGGACAAAGATATCTCCAGATTTGGCGGTCACCGGAAGATCATCATGCTCGTTCGACAGAAGGAACACCCTCAAATCGGCGGCATCTGCCCTCGCAACCGCGCGCTCGATACCAATCTGCTCCACGGCATCGTCCGTCTGTCGCAAGCCTGCTGTATCGAGGATCGTCACCGGCAGGCCGGCCAAGCTCATCCGGACCTCGATCACGTCCCGTGTAGTTCCTGCGAATTCAGAGGTGATGGCGGCGTCACGACCAGCCAACGCGTTCAAAAGCGTCGACTTACCCACATTGGGGCGGCCGACGATCGCCACCTCGAACCCTTCCCGAATCCGCTCTGCGACTTGCGCTCCCGCTGCTTCCCGCCGAAGGTCCGAGAGGACAGAATTCACCAACGACAGCACTTCCGGTGCAACATTGACGGGAACATCCTCATCCGCAAAATCGATAGTCGCTTCCAGCAACGCGGCTGCGCGGATCAACTGGCTTCGCCATTCCTCGGCCCGCCGCCCAACCGCGCCAGACAGAACGCGCTGCGCCTGCCGGCGCTGCGCCTCCGTCTCAGCATCGATGAGATCCGCCAGGCCCTCGACCTGTGCGAGATCGAGGCAACCATTCATCAAGGCGCGACGCGTGAACTCTCCTGGTTCCGCCAGTCGAAGGCCCCGCTGATCCGAAAGGACCTCCAGCATGGCGGACACGGTCGCAATACCACCATGCAGATGAAATTCGACAACCTCTTCACCGGTAAAGCTTGCTCCCTTCTGGAAGCACACCACCAACGCTTCATCGAGCACCTGACCGCTGCTGTCGCGAATTCGCCGCAGCGCGACGAGTCGGGGTTCTGGCAGCGACCCAGCCAATCGCTCCGCGACAGCCCAAGCCTCTGGTCCGGATGCACGAACGACGGCAACGCCGGCGCGGCCTCGCGCAGTTGCCAGGGCGAAGATCGTATCAGACACAATAACTCCCTGTTATCTATAGATAACTCAGGTGTTCATTGAGTCGAAGAAGTCGCTGTTCGTCTTGGTCTGCTTCAACTTCGAGATGAGGAACTCGATGGCATCCGTCGTTCCCATCGGGTTCAGGATCCGACGCAGAACAAAGGTTTTCTGCAGATCGCCCTTGTCGACGAGCAGTTCTTCCTTCCGCGTGCCCGACTTCAGGATATCCATGGCGGGGAAAACGCGCTTGTCCGCAACCTTCCGATCCAGAACAATCTCGCTGTTGCCCGTGCCCTTGAACTCTTCGAAGATCACTTCGTCCATCCGGCTTCCGGTGTCGATCAATGCGGTCGCGATGATCGTCAGGCTACCGCCCTCCTCGATGTTCCGCGCCGCACCGAAGAAACGCTTCGGTCGCTGCAACGCGTTGGCATCGACGCCGCCCGTCAGCACCTTGCCGGAACTGGGAACGACAGTGTTGAACGCACGGCCCAAGCGGGTGATCGAATCCAGAAGTATCACGACATCACGCTTGTGCTCCACCAGACGCTTCGCCTTTTCGATCACCATTTCGGCGACGGCCACGTGTCGCGTTGCCGGTTCGTCGAAAGTGGAAGAGACGACCTCGCCTTTTACCGATCGCTGCATGTCGGTCACTTCCTCGGGACGCTCGTCGATCAACAGAACGATCAGATAACATTCCGGATGGTTCTCTGCGATCGACTGGGCAATATTCTGAAGCAGAACTGTCTTACCGGTCCGAGGGGGTGCGACGATCAGGGCGCGCTGTCCCTTGCCGAGCGGGGCAACGATATCGATGATCCGGCCAGATCGATCCTTCACCGTGGGGTCCGGCTGTTCCATCCGAAGACGTTCGTCGGGATAAAGCGGCGTAAGGTTGTCGAAATGCACCTTGTGGCGTGCTTTCTCGGGTTCATCGAAGTTGATCCGCGTGACGTTCGTCATGCAGAAGTAACGCTCGTTCTCCCGCGGTGCCTGGATCACTCCCTCCACCGTGTCGCCAGTGCGCAGACTGAACTGCCGGATCATGTCAGGCGAGACATAGATGTCATCCGGTCCAGGAAGGTAGTTGGCTTCTTTCGACCGCAAAAAGCCGAAGCCGTCCTGAAGCACCTCCAGAACGCCGTCCCCGCCAACCTCCCAGCCCTCCTCGGCCCGCTCCTTCAGGATCGAGAACATCATCTCGCCCTTACGCATGGACGAGGCATTCTCGATATCCAAATCTTCAGCCATGGCCAGAAGATCGGCCGGCGATTTCGCCTTGAGTTCGGAAAGATTCAAATGATGCTCGGTCATGGGATCGCAATATGATGGCAGCCCCGGCGGGGCATGCTGTGTCGGTTCGGGGGAGTTCAAGGGCCGGACGGCCAAAGGTCGGATACACCGGGACCGTGATCGAGTCAATCAGCCTGTCTGGCTCAGTACTTCACGACAACGGAAATCACGATCGCCACCATCAGCACGGTCGGCACTTCGTTCATCATCCGGAAGCGTCGTCCAGACAGCCTGTTCCGACCCTGCAGGAAATCCCGGCGACGCCCCGCAAGCCACATGTGAAACCACGTCATCCCGGCGACTCCAGCCACCTTTACCCAAGGCCAAGCCATCGACCAATCCACGATCCCGGGCGTCACAACCAGAAGTAGCCCAAGCACCCAAGTGGTGATCATGGCAGGGTTCATGATGACGCGCAGGAGTTTCAACTCCATGGTCTGGAAAAGTCGGTCGCGGTCCGACCCTGTCTGCGCCTGTTCGGCGTGATAGACGAACAATCTCGGCAGATAGAACAACCCCGCCATCCACGCGATGACGGCCATTATGTGAACCGCCTTCACCCATGGGTAAAGCGCGATAAACCAGTCTGTCATCATGCACCCGACCCGTTGTTCCCTAGCCTGCCTTCTAAATTAAATAATAGGTGAAAGGAAAGATGATGTAGTTGTAGAGGCAGTGGATTTCCGGATTGCCGGAGTTATCCGGAAATCAATCCACTGCTTCCAAGGGTGTGGATGGATGTATGGATAAGCTGAAAAAGTGCCACGCAGGAACATTTATCCCATTATATTCAATAACCTATATCGGACCCTAGCCGACGCCTATCTGTGGAGAAGTGTTGCTCTCACTCAACTTCTTTCGATGTCCCACAGGTCCGTTGGTTACCGATCCACAACGGGATAACTTCCCTGATCACTTGACAGGGGAAGGGCACGGGCCGCATTGATCTCCTCCGACCCCCGGCTTGAGTTGACACACCCTGGATTGTTCCCCGCTTATCCACAGGCTTCCCCAACCATGGATCGTCCCCTCCTGCTCGCGTCCGGTTCCGAGGTACGCCTCAGATTGCTGCAAAACGCAGGCCTTGCAGTGACCGCGCGACCGGCCCGCGTGGACGAAGCAGCAATCAGGGCCGCCTTGCAGGCCGAGGGTGCCAGCCCGCGCAACGTTGCAGACACCTTGGCAGAGATGAAGGCGCGGAAGATCGCAGAGCGAGAGCGGGGCGCGCTTGTGTTGGGCTGCGATCAGATCCTCGATCTGGAGGGCCAGCTTCTTTCGAAGCCAGAGAGTCCAGCCATGGCGCGAACACAGCTGGCACAGCTTTCGGGCAAGACGCATCGCTTGCTCTCCGCCGCGGTTCTCTACGATGTGGCCCGTCCCGTCTGGCGTCATGTCGGCGTCGCGCGGTTGAGCATGCGCCACCTTTCCGACGCCTGGATCGCCAGCTATGTTGACCGCAACTGGGACAGCATCCGCCATTCCATCGGCGGATACCTGTTGGAGGAGGAGGGCGTGCGTTTGTTCAGCGCGATCGAAGGTGACTACTTCACGATCCTTGGCCTGCCGTTGATACCGTTGCTGAACGCAATGGTGGCCCGTGGTGACCTGGAAACATGACATCTCTTTCTTCGATCCCGCTGGCCGGTGTCGTCGGTCAACCCGTCGCGCACAGCAAGTCACCGCGCCTTCACGCGCATTGGTTGCGCCGTTACGGAATCACCGGGTACTACGTCCCGCTCGATGTCGCCCAGGGAGATCTCGAAGAGGTGCTCTTGGCCTTGCCCAAGGCGGGCTTCGTCGGGGTGAATGTGACGATTCCCCATAAGGAAAGCGTCCTAAAGATCGCCGATGTGATCAGTGACCGCGCGGCGCTGATCGGTGCGGCAAACACGCTGATCTTTCGCAAGGATGGCAAGATTCACGCTGACAACACCGACGGCTACGGATTTCTCACTAATCTGCATGCAGGTGCGCCGGGTTGGCAACCAGCCGCGGGACCCGCAGCCGTTCTGGGGGCGGGCGGGGCCTCGCGCGCGGTTATCGTAGCATTGCTTGAGGCAGGCGTTCCCGAAATCCGGCTGGCCAATCGGACACGGGCACGTGCCGAGGCGCTCCACGCCGAGTTCGGGGGCCGGATTTCCGTCTATGACTGGGTGCAATCGGCGGCGATGCTCGAAGATTGCGTCACTCTTGTGAACACCACGGCGCTTGGCATGCAAGGCAAGCCCGATCTCAAGCTGTCGCTGGATCGCCTCCCGCCGCAGGCTGTGGTGAATGACCTCGTCTACACGCCCCTGCGCACCGGTTTTCTTCAATCCGCCGAAGCCCATGGCTGCACGACCGTCGATGGGTTGGGGATGTTGCTGCATCAGGCCGTTCCCGGCTTCGAGCGCTGGTTTGGTCATCGGCCCGAGGTGGATCAGGCGACACGCGATCTGCTGCTCGACCCGGCATGAGCCGTCCGTTCGTCCTCGGCCTGACAGGCTCCATCGGGATGGGGAAGTCGACGACCGCGCGGCTGTTCGCCGAAGAGGGCGTGCCGGTCTGGGACGCGGATGCCGCCGTGCACCGGCTGTATCAGGGACCGGCGGTCGCCAGGATGGCGGCATTGTTTCCCGCTTCGGTGGTCGACGGACAGGTGGACCGTGCCGTTCTGCGGGATTGGATCGCAAGGGATGCGACAGCACTGTCGCAGATCGAAGCGGTGATTCACCCGTTGGTTGCGGCGGATCGTGAGGCTTTCATTGCGCGTGCCGCTCGGGCGCGCGAGCCGCTTGTCGTTCTGGATATCCCGCTGCTGTTTGAAACCGGCGCCGATGCGACCGTGGATGCAACGCTTGTCGTGACCGCGCCGCCGGATGTGCAACGCGCGCGGGTGCTGGCACGTCCCGGCATGACGGAAGAACGCTTCGAGGCGATGCTTGCGCGGCAGCTGCCGGATGCCGAAAAGCGCACCCGCGCCACCCATGTGATCGAAACCTTGACGATCGACGGTGCGCGAGATGCAGTACGTTCACTGATTGCCAAACTCGGAAAGGGACAGGATGCGCGAGATCGTTCTTGATACCGAGACGACGGGGCTAGACCCATACGACGGCCACAGAATCGTCGAGATCGGGGCGGTGGAACTTTTCAACCACATGCCCACCGGACGCACCTATCATCAGTATATCAATCCGCAGCGCGCGGTTCCCGCCGAGGCGATAGCCGTTCATGGCCTGACCGACGAGTTTCTCCGCGACAAGCCGCTTTTCACTGCGGTTGCCGGCGCCTTCCTCGACTTCGTCGCGGGCGCAAAGCTCGTGATCCACAACGCCACCTTCGACATGCGCTTCCTGAACGCCGAACTGGAATGGGCAGGTCTTGCCCGCCTGTCGGATGAGGTCGCGGTTGACACGCTGATGATCGCCAGGCGCCGGTTTCCAGGCTCCCCTGCCTCGCTCGATGCTCTCTGCCGTCGCTTTGGCGTCGACAACTCGGCCCGCGAGAAACACGGGGCGTTGCTGGACAGCGAAATCCTGGCTGAGGTCTATCTGGAACTCATCGGCGGGCGGCAGCCCGATTTCGCGCTCTCAGTCACCAGCCGTCAGGGACCATCCGTGCAGACGACCGACTGGCGGCCCAGGCCCCGCCCGATGCCGCTGCCGCCGCGAATCACCGATGATGAGAAAACGGCCCACGACGGGTTCGTCGCGGGCCTTGGAGAAAACGCGCTCTGGTTGCGGTATTCCTGAGCCGTTCAGGAAACCGGGGTCTGGGGTTTCTGCTGGTCGGCCTGACGGCGGGAGATTTCCTGGCGGTAAAGCGCAAGGAAGTCGACGTTATCCAGGTTCAGTGCCGGGAAGCCGCCGTCGCGCGTCACGTCGCTGACGATGCGCCGGATGAATGGGAAAAGCATCCGCGGACATTCGATCAGCAGGAATGGATGCATTTGCTCCTGTGGCACGCCCTCGATGTGAAAGATACCGCCGTATTCCAGTTCCAGCAGGAAAAGCGGCTCGTTGTTCGCCTTGTTCCGGGACTGGACCTTGAACTTGCAGGTCACCTCGTACTGGTTCGCGGCTTGCCGGGCCTTGGCATCAAGGCTGACCTGCACCTGGATGTCGGGCTGGACTTCGGTCCCCTGAATGCCCTTCTGGGCGACGATGTTTTCGAACGACATGTCGCGGATGAACTGTCCGAGAACCTTCATCGTCAGTTGCTGGGCCTGCTGCTGCCCGTCCCCCTGGGCGGCTGCCCCCGCCTCCGGCTTGGCGGCCCCGTTTTCCGATTCACTCATGATCTGCTCCCTGATCTCTGTCCGAAATTGGGCGTCTTCCTAGCAGACCCCCGGATCAGCCTCAATTGCGGCCTTCACGCACCCTTCACCGCACAAGATGGGTCACGAAGGCGCGATCTCCCGCATTCCCAAGCTCGTCGGCTGCCTGTTCGATCGGCATCCAATGCGCGCTGTGCCCCTGCTCGCGCGGGGATCCGTGCCGGCGCACGGGTCGCGCAAGAAAGATGGTGCATAGTTTCTCGGCCCAGAGATCGTATTCCGGCATGTAGGTGAACCGTCGGAACGCACCCAGCCGCCGGATCGGGGCAATACGCCAGCCGGTTTCCTCGAACACCTCACGATGCAGCGCGAAGATCGGGGATTCGCCGGGATCGATGCCCCCACCGGGAAGCTGGAACTCTGGCCATGGCTCTGCCTGGTGGGTCAGCAGCAGGCGGTTCTCGTGCTTCAGCACGGCATAGACCCCCGGCCTGCGGCGATAGTGCCGACCCTGCTCCACAGGTTCCCCGTACCGTCTGATCATCGCGCTCCCCTTGGTCGTGGCGTTGCCCTGCCTACATAAGCCGGGTATGCCAAGCCGCCCGTCCAAGGGAAAGTCGCAAGGACCCGCCATGTCACTCGGATCGCAGATCGCCTGGGACGACACCGTCCTCCCCTTCCAACTTGACCGCTCGGATATCCGCGGGCGTGTCGCCCGGCTGGATGGCGTTCTGGACGACGTGCTGTCGCGCCACGACTATCCCCCGGCGGTAGAGCAACTGGTGGCCGAGGCAGCGATGCTTACGGCGCTGATCGGCCAGACGATCAAGTTGCGGTGGAAGTTGTCGCTGCAGGTGCGCGGCAACGGGCCGGTGCGGGTGATCGCGACGGACTATTACGGACCGGCCGAAGAGGGCGGGACCGCCCGTATCCGCGCCTGGGCCGGGTTCGATGCCAAGGCGATCGATCACCGCCCCCCGCTTGAGCAACTGGGCGAGGGCTATTTCGCGATCCTCATCGACCAGGGCCCCGGAACGACGCCGTATCAGGGGATCACCCCCCTGACAGGAGGGTCGCTTTCGTCCTGTGCGGAGGCCTATTTCGCGCAGTCCGAACAGTTGCCGACGCGGTTTTCACTGTCTTGGGGCCGATCCACCCAGCCGGGAGAGCCCGAACACTGGCGCGCAGGCGGCGTGATGCTGCAGCACATGCCCAAGGCCTCGCCCCATGCCCAGGGGGGTGGATCCGGCGAGGGCGGGCTGTTGGCCGCGACCGACATCCTGTTCGGCGAGGACGAGGAGAACTGGAGCCGTGCCAATCTGCTTCTGGACACGGTGGAGGATCTGGAACTGATCGGCCCGTCGGTGCAGCCGACCGATCTGCTCGTGCGCCTGTTCCATGAGGAACAGCCTCGTGTATTCGACGCCCAGCGCATTCGTTTTGGCTGTTCCTGCTCCGAAGACAAGGTGCGGCAAAGCCTGTCGATCTATTCAGCCAAGGACATCGCCACGATGACGACGGAGAAGGGTGATGTGACAGCCGATTGCCAGTTCTGCGGGGCCCACTACGTGCTTGATCCCGCGACGCTGGGTTTCGAGGCGACCGAGGGGTCGGACCGTGGTGGCGATTGATCCGGCAGACAGTTTCTTCGCGGCGCTGGCACGTCCGGCCAGCCCGTCGTCCGATTTTGATCTCAACCCCGCGATCCAGCTCTCGGCCGGGCGCGCTCTGCGTCCCGCCGCGGTGTTGATCGGGGTGGCAAATGGGTCTGCCGGGCCGCAACTGTATCTGACCAAGCGTTCCTCACGGCTGAAACATCACCCGGGCCAGATTGCCTTTCCCGGCGGGCGTGCCGACCCCGGCGATCCAAGTCCCGAGGCGACGGCGATCCGTGAGGCGCACGAAGAGATCGGCCTTCCCCCCGAAGCGGTCGATCTCGTCGGTTGCCTTCCGGTGCATGAGACCGTGACCGGATTTGCCGTCACGCCGGTCCTGGCCCGGATCAATCGCGACTTCGAGCCAGTGGCCGAGCCCGGCGAGGTCGAGGAAATCTTTACCGTACCGTTGGCGCATGTGCTGGAACCTGCGCATTACCGCATCGAACGCCGGCGCTGGCTGGGAGAGTGGCGGCGCTACTACAGCGTCCCCTTCGGCCCTTACTACATCTGGGGCGCGACGGCGCGCATCCTGCGGGGCTTGGCCGAGCGGATGGAGTCATGACCCCGCGCATCACGGACGACTGGCTGACCCGTCCCGAGACGCGCGCGGTAACCCGGGCGCTGACGGATGGGGGAAATCGCGCCCTGTTCGTCGGCGGGTGCGTCAGAAATGCGCTGATGGGGCATCCGGTCAGCGACGTGGACGTCGCCACCGACGCACGGCCTGAACGCGTCGTGGAACTGGCGGCGGCAGCGGGCTTGAAGGCTGTGCCGACCGGGATCGACCACGGCACGATCACCGTAGTGTCAGGGCACTTGCCCTATGAGGTGACGACGTTCCGCCGCGATGTCGAAACCTTCGGGCGCCACGCCACCGTGGTTTTCGGCGACAGCCTGGAAGATGACGCCGCCCGGCGCGATTTCACCATGAACGCGCTTTATGCCGATCCGGAAGGCACGGTGATCGACCCCTTGAGCGGCCTTCCCGACGTGATCGCCCGCCGCGTCCGCTTCGTTGGCGATCCGGCCGCCCGCATCGCCGAGGATTATCTGCGCATCCTTCGGTTCTTCCGTTTTCATGCCCATTACGGCAATGCGCAGGACGGATTGGACGCGGAGGGGCTTTCGGCCTGCGCCGAGGCGGCCGAGGGGATCGACGGTCTGTCGCGCGAGCGCATCGGCGCGGAGATGAGAAAGCTCCTGTCGGCGCGTGATCCGGCGCCTTCGGTGGCCGCGATGGCGTCGGCCGGGGTGCTGTCACGCGTGCTGCCAGGGGCTGATGCCAAGGCACTTGCGCCGCTTGTGCACCTCGAATCGCTCTACGAACTCGGCCCGGATTGGCGCTGTCGCCTCGCCGTTCTGGGGGGCAGCGAGCCGGCAGACCGGCTGCGCCTGTCGCGGCAGGATGCGAAACTCGTCGAAACCATAGGTGCAGCGGCCCGGGACGGGGCGGGCGCGGCCGAGCTCGCCTACCGCCACGGGAAAGAGGCCGCGACACTTGCCCTCCTCGCGCGGTCTGCCCTGACGGGAACCGCGCCGCCCGAGGGCTGGCACGCCGAAGTTGCAAGGGGCGCGCGGGCCGAATTCCCTGTGCGCGCAGCCGATCTGATGCCCGAGCTGAATGGCCCCGCGCTGGGCAAACGGCTCTCCGAGATCGAGGCCCGGTGGATTGCATCCGGCTTCACCCTCGACCGGGCAGCGCTGTTGCGGTGATCCCCTTGCATCCATGCGGCGCCGCGACGTAACTGCGCGCGCGCCGCCGGGGGCCGAAATGGTCGTTGATCCACTCTATGCCTTTGTCTTTGCCGGGCTGTTCTCGCCGGGGCCGAACGTCATCCTGATCACGACCTCAGGTGCGCGGTTCGGATTTCGGCGCACACTGCCGCATGTGGCGGGGATAGTCGTCGGGGTCTTCGTGATCGCCGCGCTGACCGGGCTGGGGATCGGGGCGATCATGGCCGAACTGCCCATTCTGAACCTGATCTTCAAGATCGCGGCGGCGACCTGGATTCTCTGGATGGCCTGGCAGCTTTTCATGAGCACGCGCCGACCGCAGGAGCCCGACCGAGAGCGCCCCTTCACTTTTGTCGAGGCGGTGTTGTTCCAGTGGATCAACGCAAAGCTCTGGGCGGTGGCGCTGGCGGCGGCGACGGGGTTCGCAAGCACCCTGCCCCCGATGCAGGAGGCGCTGCGCCTGGGCACGGCGTTCTCCGGGCTGAACCTGTTCGTCTGCCTCTTCTGGGTGGCGGCCGGCTCTGCCCTGACGTACCTGCTGACCACCCCGCGCGCATGGAACGCCTTCACCACATTCATGGCTGCGTTCCTTGCCCTGTCTGCGGGGATGATTTTCCTTTAGCGCGATCCGGGTTATATGCCCCGGGCAGACCCAGGGCGTGCAATGTTCCGGCATTTCGAGAAACTGGTCGATCCCTATACCGCGTATCAGGAGACCGACACCCCCCCGCGGCGGCTTTGGCCGTTCCTGCGGGACTATGCGCGCCCCTTTCACAAGGTCTTCGCCGCCACAGCTGCCATGTCGGTCGTCGTGGCCACGATAGAGATCGGGCTGATCTGGTACATGGGGCGCGTGGTCGACGTTCTGTCGGGTGACGACCCGGCCAGCGTCTGGGAGCGGCATGGCACCGAGCTGATCCTCGCGGCGCTGTTCGTCCTGGTCATCCGGCCGATCCTTCAGGGTCTGGACGTCGCGCTCTTGAATAACGCCATCCTGCCCAACTTCGGCACGCTGATCCGGTGGCGGGCGCACAAGCACGTGCTGCGCCAGTCGGTCGGGTGGTTCGAGAACGACTTTGCCGGCCGCATCGCCAACCGGATCATGCAGACCCCGCCCGCTGCAGGCGACGCGGTGTTTCAGGTCTTTGACGCCATCACCTTCTCACTGGCCTATCTGATCGGTGCCGCGATCCTGCTGGCCGAGGCCGACCCACGGCTGGCGATCCCGCTTCTGATCTGGTTCGCGCTTTATGCGGGTCTTGTCCGCTGGACAATCGCCCGGGTCGGGCCTGCGTCCAAGGCCAGTTCCGATGCCCGCAGCGCAGTGACGGGATGTGTCGTGGACAGTTATACCAACATCCATTCGGTCAAGCTGTTCTCGCACCACGACCGGGAACTCGACGTGGCGCGCGAGGCGATCGAGCACACGCGCCGCACCTTTGCGCGTGAGATGCGGATCTACACGATCATGGACGTGGCGCTGACGGCGCTGAACGGCTTTCTGATCGTGGCGGTCGTGGGCTGGGCGATCTGGCTCTGGTCAATCGGGCAGGCATCCGTCGGGGTGGTGGCGGCGGCGACAGCGCTGACGCTGCGGCTGAACGCGATGACGGGCTGGATCATGTGGGCGCTTTCCACCTTATTCCGCTCGCTCGGCGTGGTGGCCGAGGGGATGGAGACGATTGCACAGCCGATCACGCTGACCGATGCGGCCGACGCGAAACCGCTCGACTTCCGCAGGGGCGAGATCCGGATCGAGGGGTTGAGCCACCATTTCGGCCGGGGACATGGCGGTCTGGACAGCATCGACCTGACGATCCGGCCGGGCGAGAAGATCGGACTGGTGGGCCGGTCCGGCGCGGGCAAATCAACGCTCGTGAAATTGCTGCTGCGGTTCTACGACACCGAGGATGGGCGCATCCTCATCGACGGGCAAGACATCGCGGGTGTGACGCAGGACAGCCTGCGCGCCCGGATTGGCATGGTGCAGCAGGACAGCAGCCTGCTGCATCGCTCGGTTCGTGACAACATCCTGTACGGCCGCCCCGACGCAACCGAGAACGAGATGTTCGCTGCGGCCAAGCGTGCCGAGGCGCACGACTTCATCCTCGATCTGACCGACCCCGAGGGGCGGCGCGGTTACGACGCCCATGTCGGTGAGCGCGGGGTGAAATTGTCGGGTGGACAACGACAGCGGATCACCATCGCGCGGGTCATCCTGAAGGACGCGCCGATCCTGATCCTGGACGAGGCCACCTCGGCGCTGGACAGCGAGGTCGAGGCCGCGATCCAGAACACCCTTTACGGCGTGATGGAGGGCAAGACCGTCATCGCCATCGCGCACCGACTGTCGACCATCGCGCATCTGGACCGGATCGTGGTGCTGGATGACGGAAAAGTGGCCGAGGAAGGCCCGCATGAGGCGCTTCTTGCGCGGGGCGGGCTTTACGCGCGGTTCTGGGCACGTCAGTCTGGCGGCTTTCTGGGGACCGAGGAGGCGGCTGAATGACCCGGCTTGCAAACTGGCTGTCGGGGCTGATCGACGCGTTCCGGCGCGCCGAAGCGCCGCCGCCGCGCAAGTTGGGCGCCTTTTTCCGTTGGTGCCTGGCCGGTGCCTGGCCGATGCTGATCGTGGCCGCCGTTGTCTCGGCCACGGCCGGGGTGATGGAGGTGATTTCGGCCCTTATCCTGGGCTGGGTGATCGACGCGGCGCTGGCTGCGGGGCCTGCGACCTTCTTCCGTGAACATGCGATCCTTCTGGTCGGGTTCGTCATCTTCTATCTGGTGATCCGTCCGGTTTCCTTCGCGGCGTCGTCCGCGACAAACGCCATCGTGGTCGGGCCGAACGTCATGCCGCTGGTCCTCAGCCGGCTGCACCGCTGGACGCTGGGCCAGCCGGTCACCTTCTTCGACAACGATTTCGCGGGGCGGATCGCACAGAAGCAGATGCAGGCGGCGCGCGCCGTGACCGATGTGGTGACGGAGTTGATCAACACCGTCGCCTTTGCACTGGCCTCCATCGTCGGCTCGGCCATCTTCCTGTTGGTCATCGATTGGCGCATCGCGCTGGCGCTGGCGGTCTGGCTGGTGGCTTACGTGTTCCTGATCCGCCATTTCATACCGATGGTGCGCGAGAATTCCGCGGCCCGGGCGGCGGCGCGGGCCATGGTCTCGGGTCAGGTGGTCGACACGATCACCAACATCAAGACGGTGAAGCTGTTTGCCCATGCCGCGTTCGAGGATCGAGTCGCGCTCAAGGCAATGGGCACTTTCCGCGAGCGGTCGATCGAGTTCGGCATCATCTCCACCTGGTTCCGGCTGGGGCTGATGACGCTAGCGGGCGTGCTGCCGGTGCTGCTGATCGGCGGCACGGTGGTGCTGTGGCAGCAGGGCATCGCCACTGCGGGCGACATCGCTGCGGCAGGCGCCATCTCGATGCGGATCGCGCAGATGTCGGGCTGGGTCAGCTTCACGCTGCTGTCGATCTACGGTTCCGTGGGCGAGGTCGAGGACGGAATGCGCACGCTCGCCGTTCCGCACGAACTGTCCGACGCGCCCGATGCCGTCGAACTGCCACGCGCACAGGGCGAGATCGTGTTCGACGACGTAAGCTTTGCGTACGGCCGTCGCACCGGGGGCGTGGAGCACATCGATCTGCACATCAAGCCGGGCGAGCGGATCGGAATCGTCGGCGCCTCGGGCGCGGGGAAATCCTCGCTCGTGTCGCTGCTCCTGCGACTCTATGACGTGGAGCAGGGCCGGGTGCTGATCGACGGCCACGACATCCGGAAGGTGACGCAGGAAAGCCTGCGCCGTCAGATCGGCATGGTCACGCAGGAAACGGCGATGTTCAACCGCACTGCGCGGGACAACATCCTGTATGGCCGCCCGGATGCCACGATGGACGAGGTGATCGCGGCGGCAAGGCGGGCCGAGGCGCATGACTTCATCCTGAACATGGTCGATCACAACGGGCGCAAGGGCTATGATGCCTTTCTGGGGGAGCGCGGGGTGAAACTGTCGGGTGGCCAGCGTCAGCGCATCGCGCTTGCCCGTACCTTCCTGAAGGACGCGCCGATCCTGGTGCTGGACGAGGCGACAAGCGCGCTGGACTCTGAAGTCGAAGCGGCGATCCAGGGGGCGCTGGATCGGGTGATGGAGGGCAAGACCGTGCTCGCCATCGCACATCGTCTTTCCACCATCGCCGCGATGGACCGGATCATCGTGATGGAAGATGGCCGGATCGTCGAACAAGGCAGCCACGACGACCTGCTGGAGCGGGGCGGGATCTACGCCCGCTACTGGAACCGGCAGTCGGGCGGCTTCATCGGCGTGCAAGAGGCGGCAGAGTGAAGCTGACCGTCGCGCGGTTGGGCCATCGCGGGGACGGTGTAGCCAATGGCATCTACATCCCCGCTGTTCTGCCCGGAGAGGTTGTCGAGGGCGACGTAAGCGGCGACCGGATGACCGCGCCGCGCATCCTGACGCCCTCGGCCGACCGGGTGCGCCCACCCTGCCCCCATGCACGCGCTTGCGGCGGCTGCGCGCTGCAGCATGCGTCGGATGCGTTCGTTGCGCGATGGAAGGTCGATGTGGTGCGTCAGGCGTTGGCAGCGCAAGGGCTTACGGCAGACTTCCGGCCGATCCAGACCTCGCCCCCGCGGTCGCGTCGCCGCGCGGTTCTGGCGGGGCGGCGAACTAAATCCGCTGTGATCCTGGGATTTCATGCCCGCGCGTCGGACACGGTGGTCGCGATCCCCGACTGCCAACTTCTGCATCCCGACCTCATGGCAGCCTTGCCCGCGCTTGAGGCGATCACGGCGGCTGGTGCTTCGCGCAAGGGCGAACTGGCGCTGACCGTGACGCGGTCGGATGCGGGCCCGGATGTTTCGGTCAGCGGCGGCAAGCCGGCGGATGCGGCGCTGCGAGGCAAGCTTGCGCAACTGGTCGAGGCGCATCGCCTGGCGCGGTTGACGTGGGACGACGAGGTCGTCGCGCTGCGCGCGCCGCCAGCCCAGATCTTCGGATCGGCACGGGTCGTGCCGCCGCCAGGTGCCTTTCTGCAGGCGACCCTGCACGGCGAAGCCGCCCTGTTGGCTGCCGTGACCGGGGCGCTGGGGCGGGCGCGCCACGTTGCCGACCTGTTCTCGGGCTGCGGCACCTTTTCCCTGCCCATTGCAGCCCGGGCAGAGGTGCATGCGGTCGAGGGCGAGGCCACGATGCTGACGGCCCTGACTGAGGGCTGGCGGAAAACCCAAGGGCTGCACCGCGTGACGACCGAGGCACGTGACCTGTTCCGTCGGCCCCTTCTGCCGGACGAGCTGGCGCGCTTCGATGCCGTGGTGATCGACCCGCCGCGTGCCGGGGCCGAGGCGCAGACGCGGGCGCTTGCGAACAGCACCGTCCCGGTGATAGCGGCCGTTTCGTGCAATCCGGTCACCTTCGCCCGCGATGCGCGCATCCTGTGCGACGCGGGCTATCGCCTGGATTGGGTTCAGGTGGTCGATCAATTTCGCTGGTCGGCGCATGTGGAACTTGCGGCGCTGTTCGTCAGGGGTCATATGGCCGCCGAACACTGACCCCTGAAAGGACCGGCATGACGCTGCGAGAGAGCATCGACCTTTGGCTGGACCGCCCGATCATCCGGAACGGGATCATCGGCGTCATCATGTTCAACGCGGTCCTGCTGGGCATGGAAACCTCGGATCAGATCATGGCCACGTGGGGGCCGCTGATCTTCGCGCTCGACATGGCCTGCCTTGCGGTGTTCGTGGTCGAGATCGGGCTGAAGTTGTTCGCGCGGGGCCTGCCCTTCTTCAGGTCCGGGTGGAACATCTTCGATTTCGTCATTGTCGGTATCAGCCTCGTGCCCGGTGCGCAGACGATGAGTGTACTGCGTGCGCTGCGCATCCTGCGGGTGCTGCGCCTGATCACCGCCGCCCCGCGCCTGCGCCGCGTGGTCGAGGGCTTCGTGACCGCCCTGCCCGGCATGGGTTCGGTGTTCCTGCTGATGGGGCTGATCTTCTACATCGGTGCGGTGATGGCGACGAAGCTGTTCGGCGACGCCTTCCCGCAGTGGTTCGGCGATCTGGGCAATTCAGCCTATTCGCTGTTCCAGATCATGACGCTGGAATCTTGGTCGATGGGGATCGTCCGCCCGGTCATGGAGGTCTATCCCTACGCTTGGGCCTTCTTCGTGCCGTTCATCATGATGACCACCTTTGCGGTAGTGAACCTTCTGGTCGGCCTGATCGTGAACTCGATGCAGGACGCCCATGCCGAGGAATCGAACGCCGCCACCGACGCATACCGCGACGAGGTTCTGGGAAAGCTGCGCCTGATAGAGGCGCGGCTTGACGCCCTGCCGGATGTCGATGACCGCCGGGTTCCGAAGCGCGAGGCCGCCGAGCGGTAATCGCCTGATAGGGTTTCGCGCGGAAAGGTGACCGGCGCGCCGCGGGAAATGCTAGGCAAGCGGACGCAAGAAGCGGTACCGTGCTAAAAAACACGGGGCTTGGGGCAGGTCCAATGAAATCGATTCGCGTCTTTCTTCTCCTTGCGTTCACTGCGCTTGTGACGGCCTGCGGGCCGTCGAAGTTCCGGACCTATGACGGTCCGGAGGTGACGCAAATCCTCGTCTTCAAGGAGGCGCGGACGATGTATCTGATGCATCATGACGTGCCGCTCAGGAAATTCGACATCGATCTGGGCCGCGTTCCCGTCGGTCACAAGCAGTTCGAGGGTGATGGCCGCACGCCCGAGGGCGATTACATCATCGACCGGCGCAACCCGAACAGCGAGTTTCACCTGTCTGTCGGCATTTCCTACCCCGAAGTGCACGACACGCTGGCGGCGAATGAGGCGGGCCTGAGTCCCGGTGGCGACATCTTCATCCATGGCCGCAATGGCAAGGATAGGGGTCGGCGCGACTGGACGGAAGGTTGCATCGCCGTGACCGACCGCGAGATGGAGGACATCTACGCGATGGTCCGCGACGGCACCTCCATCAGAATCCACCCGTAAAGGGGGTTCCGAAACTTGTACCGCTGCCGGTCGTCATGACCCACCAGATCTTGCCGTTCGGCTCCTGGAAGAAGGCGAACCCCATGTCGCGCGCCGCGGGGTCCAGAAGGACAGCCCGTGTGCGCGGCTCTTCTGCCCAGGCGGCGAGGGTCTCGACCTCGGATTCGTAGGTTTCGGACAGAAGCTCGCCCAGAAGTGTGCCGGTGTAGCCCGCGCGACGCGCCCGATCGAGCGGCGAAGATCCGTCGGACCCGAAATGCCAAGGGCGGTTCTGCACGCTCATGTCGCGGGCGTGGGTCGCGGCGGCCGCCGTCAATTCGCTGTTCAGCTGCAGCGCTGGCGCCCCGGCCGCCTGACGCAGGGCATTGACCGACTCCACCATGCGAAGCTGAATGCGCGCCGCCTCGCGGTCGGATATGCGGTAGACCTGCGGGAGCGGCCGACCGTCGGGGCCGAGGCGCGGCCCTGCGACATCACAGGCGGCAAGCCCGAAGGCCGCAACAAGGGCGAGACCGGCGATACGCAGCATCTGCAGTCCTTTCGGTTCGACAGCGTCCAAGCGCAGATCCTTTATCGGCATGTTGCGAAAGGATCAAACCGAACCGCCAGTTCGCAAGAAAGCGTGAACGAACCGGAAGCTTCTGACGCGCGTTTGAATTGCGTTACGATCGGGCCGCGCTTAGATGCAAGCATTGGATTTCAAGCGCCGTAGGCTTGGCCGACACAAGGCGCAACCGAGGTAGACGAGGAGACGACAATGAAAACCGAAGGTCCCGGCCCCCTGAACCGCCGCGCCTTCCTGGGCAGCGCTGCCGCAGTGATGGGCGGCCTCGCCCTTCCGGCGCATGCATTCGAATTCGGCGATGATGCGATTGGCTTCGACGATGAGGCCGCGCGGGATGGCGATGTGACGGCGCGCCGCAATGTCTCGGGCTTCCGCTCGCAGGACTGGCGGCCGTTCTTTCAGAACCTGAACAATGGTGCGATCCTTTGCGACATCGATTCGCGCGCTCTGCACTTCTGGTCCGAGGATGAGAGCATCTATCGGCTCTATCCCTCGAGCGTGCCGCTGTCCGAGGATCTGACCCGTCGCGGCCGGACCGAGATCATCAAGAAGGTCGAGGGACCGAGCTGGGCGCCCACCCCGGCGATGAAAGAGCGTAATCCGGAATGGCCGGATTTCGTTGGCCCCGGCCCGGACAATCCGCTGGGAACACACGCCCTGTGGCTGAGCTGGCAGTATTACCGAATCCACGGCACCCACGACACCCGCAAGATCGGGCGTCAGTCCTCAAATGGCTGTATCGGCCTGTTCAACGAGCATATTGCCGAGCTTTTCAGCCTGACGAAGATCGGGACTCAAGTGTTGCTAATTTGACGACGCGCGCCAAAACGAGCGCGAAACCCGAACCAACCCGTTGATTCCGACGTTCTCCGGTGGCTATAGGGCTCTTACGAGTTGTGAACTTGGATGCCCGAATCCGTGCTTTCTTGGGCGGTTCGGGCGAATACTGGAGACAAACACATGAAGAAAATCGCTCTCGCTGCTGCACTGTCGCTCGCCGCTACCACCGCTTACGCTGGCGGCTACGCTGACCCGGTCGTCGAGCCGGAAATCATCGTTCAGGACACCAGCTCCTCGGCTGGCGGTGTGATCATCCCGATCCTGCTGCTCCTGCTGGTTGCTGCCGCTATCGCAGCCGACTGATTTCTGCCCAAGGCAGAATGGAGAAGGGCGGCTCATCGAGCCGCCCTTTTTCATTCTTGATGGTCGAAGCGCAGGCAAACTCCGGCAATTTCCGCCTTACTCGATCCAGCCGCGCAGATTGTCCGCGATGACCGCCGACAGGGCGGTGATATGTGCGTCGTCGTCGTTCAGGCACGGGATATAGGTGAACTGCTCACCGCCCGCTTCCTCGAAGCTCTCGTGGATTTCCTCGTTGATCTCCTCCAGCGTCTCGATGCAGTCGGCCGAGAAGGCGGGGGCGATCACCGCGATGCGCTTGTGGCCAGCTTCTGCCAGCCTGGCGACTTCTTCCACGGTATAGGGCTTCAGCCATTCCTCGGGTCCAAAGCGGCTCTGGAACGTCGTGACAAGCTTGCCCTTTTCCCAGCCCAGCCGTTCGCGCAACAGGCGCGAGGTCTTCTGGCACTGACAGTGGTAGGGATCGCCCTCCATCAGGTAGCGTTTCGGGACGCCATGATAGCTGGCCACCAGCACATCGGGCTTTTCTTCCAACGCGGCATAGGCGCGTTGGACCGACTGCGCCAGCGCCTCGATATACAAGGGATGTTCGAAATAGGCAGGCACCGTGCGGGTCGCGGGCTGCCACTTCTCCTTCATAAGCGCGCGGAAGAACTGGTCGTTTGCCGTCGCCGTCGTTGCGCCGGCATATTGCGGATAGAGCGGGAAGAACAGGATGCGCGAGCAGCCCGCGGCGACCATCTCGCGCACCTTCGATTCGGTCGACGGATTGCCATACCGCATGCAGAAATCGACCATGACCCGGTCGCCGTAGCGCGCCGCCATTTCGGTCCTTATCTTGGCGGTCTGATCCTTGGTGATCGTCATCAGCGGGCTTTCGCCCTTGTCCTCGTTCCAGATCGACTTGTAGTTCGCCCCGGACGAGAACGGACGCTTCGTCAAGACAATGGCCTGCAGGATCGGCTGCCAGAGCCAGGGCGAATAGTCGATCACGCGCCGGTCCGACAGAAATTCGTTCAGGTAGCGCCGCATCGACCAATAGTCGTAGTTGTCCGGCGTGCCGAGGTTCGCAATCAGGATCCCGATCCGGTCGACAGGCACCGGGGGATGGTCGGCAGGAGCATGGGCCAGGCGGCCCTCTCCGGGTTTGACGGGTTCGGTTTTCATCGGCTCAAGGCTACCTTCGCCGGTCTTGACGTCAAACATCTATTTTCTTCCGCTGGCTTGTCTGGGTGCAGGGGGGACATAACCGGATCGACGCTGGCGTCAATCACCGGTGTCAATCGGTCTCAGGGGGAAGCGGCGTCTCGCTCGTGCCCAGCGCCTCGGCCAGCCGCGCAGCAGCGGAGCCGGGGCGCAGGGGTCTTGGCTGGCTTTCAGCGGGTGCCCATCCGGTCAGGAAGATCAACTCGAATCGCGCCAGCACCCGGCCCGGCGCGGCCGGATCGGGCGCAAGCTGCGCATGAATATCGGTTGCCCGCTGCAGCACGTCGCGCCGGGTGAAACGGCGGCTGCGCCCGGCGAGGGCATTGGCCTCTCCCATCGCGCGCAGATCGCGCATGAGGGCGAAGCTGTCGGCGTAGCTGACAGACTGCGTCACCGCATCCGCCACCGGCAATGCCAATCCGGCCCGTTGCAGAAGCGCGCCAAGGTCACGCAGTTCACCCATCGGCAGAATCCGGGGTGACAGCCCGCCGGCCAACGCCACCTCTGCCTCGGCAAGTGCGGTGCGCAGGTCCGCCAGGGTCTGTCCGCCGAAAAGAACACCCAGAAACAGGCCGTCCGGCCGAAGGGCGCGCCGCGCCTGCACGATCTGGCCGACCGGGTCCGCCGCCCAGTGCAGGGCAAGCGCATGGATCACCAGGCCGTGCGCGCCGGGTTCCAGCGTCAGCGGTTCGTCATCCGGCACGATGCGCGCCTGCGGAAAAGCACCACCCCAAGGCCCAGGCTGACCGGTGACCACCGCAACCTCTGTAAACGTCCTGTTAACCTCGATCAGCCTTTCCTCGATCTCGGCGATCGCGACGTCATGCAGGAACAAGGCCGCGGGGTCGGCGCGTGCGCGGTTGCGCGACAGGGCCACGCGGTCAGTCAGGTCGGGCGGTCGGGTCATGGGCACTCTCAACGGGTCAGGGCGGATCTAGGCGATGGGGCTGGGGTTGCAAAGCGTCTTGCGGCTGATCTATCCACCGCATTGCCTGTCTTGTGCCGAGCCGGTGGATACCGACTTTGCGCTTTGCCCGTCTTGCTGGCGCGAGGCCGCGTTCATCGGCGGTCTGGTCTGCGATGCCTGCGGCCTGCCCCTTCCTGGTGAGGATCCGGGCGAGCCGGTCCACTGCGACGACTGCCTGACGATTGCCCGGCCGTGGACGCGCGGACGGGCGGCGCTGCTGTATTCCGGAACCGGGCGGCGCGTGGTGCTCGGGCTGAAACATGCCGACCGGTCGGACTATGCCCGCGCGGCGGCAGGATGGATGGTCCTTGCTGCGCGGCCGATCGTGCTGCCCGACATGCTGGTCGCCCCGGTACCGCTGCACTGGACCCGGCTCTTGAAGCGTCGCTACAATCAGTCTGCCCTTTTGGCCAATGCGATTGCCGGCACCGCCGGACTGGATGCCTGCCCCGACCTGCTGATCCGGCCCCGAAACACGGGCAGCCAGGATGGCCGCGACCGCACGGGGCGGTTCGCGAATGTCGCAGGCGCCATTCGCGTCCATCCCCGCCGCGCCGATCGTCTACGGGGCCGCGCGGTACTGCTGGTCGATGACGTGATGACCTCGGGTGCGACGCTGGCGGCGGCGGCCGATGCCTGCCTTGCCGCCGGCGCGGCCGAGGTGCGTGTTCTGGTCCTGGCGCGGGTCGGCCGGGACTGAGTGCTGCGGTTGATTGCACGGGCGGGGCATTGCGATATGCTGGCGCGACACAGCAAGGGATCAACCATGCAACCCGTCGAGATCTACACCTCGCCGTTTTGCGGCTATTGCCATGCCGCCAAGCGCCTGCTGACGCAAAAGGGCGCCAGCTTCACTGAATACGATGTCGGGGGCGACCCCGCCCTGCGCAAGCAGATGGTCGCCCGCGCCCCCGGCGCGCGGACCGTGCCGCAGATCTGGATCGGCGAAACCCACGTCGGGGGGTGTGACGAGTTATTCGCGCTCGACCGGGCGGGCAAGCTCGATCCGCTTCTGGCGGGGGCGTGATGCGGGCGGGGCTGGTGCAGCTGACGGTCGGCGACGACCCGGCCGCGAACCTGCCCGAGACGCTGGCGCTGATCGGCGCGGCGGTCGAGGGCGGGGCCGATTTGGTACTGACGCCGGAATGCACCAACTGCCTGTCGTCGAACCGCGATCACCAGCGCCGGGTTCTGCGGCATGAGGAGGATGACCAGACGCTGGCCGTCCTGCGCGCTGCAGCGGCGGATCATGGGATCTGGCTGCTGATCGGGTCGCTGGGCCTGCTCACGCATGATGCCGATGGCCGCTTTGCCAACCGGTCGTTCCTGATCGGTCCGGACGGGGACATCGCGGCGCGCTACGACAAGATTCACATGTTCGACGTGAACGTGTCCGAGACCGAGGTTTACCGCGAATCGGCGGGCTATCGGCCCGGTGGGCGCGCGGTTCTGGCCGACACGCCGCTGGGGCGCATCGGGATCACGGTGTGCTACGACGTGCGGTTCCCATATCTGTATCGGGCGCTGGCCAAGGCGGGAGCGCAGATCCTGACGGTGCCGGCGGCGTTCAATCACATCACCGGGGCGGCGCATTGGCATGTGCTGATGCGCGCGCGGGCGATCGAGACGGGGTGCTTTGTGCTGGCGCCAGCGCAAACCGGGTTCCACCCGGAACAGCAGGGCAAGGGGCGGCGGACCTACGGGCATTCGTTAGCTGTGGCGCCCTGGGGCGAGGTGATCGCGGATGCGGGCGACGAGGGGCCGGGCGTGACCTTTGCCGAGATCGACCTGGCGCAGGTGGAAAAGGCGCGGGGGCGGGTGCCGTCGCTGACCCACGACCGGCCGTTCGACGGGCCGGCGGCATGACCGACAAGATCGGTGATCTGGCGGCGGCGCTGTTCAGCGAGCTGTTGATGACCGATCAGCTGGCCCGTAACCGGCTGTCGCGGGTGCTGCCGCGGGGGATGGAGCTGTCGCATTTCGGGGTGCTGAACCATCTGGCGCGGGTGTCGGATGAACGCACCCCGGCGCAGCTGGCCAAGACCTTTCATGTCACGCGAGGGGCGATGACCAATACGCTGACCAAGCTGGAATGGGCGGGGCATGTGCATATTCGGCCAGACTGGGACGATGCCCGGCGGAAGTTCGTGTCGATCAGCCCGTCGGGGCGGGCGGCGCGGGAGGCGGCGCTGGCGGCGATCGCGCCCCTGATGGCCGATGCGGTGGCCGCGATCGGGGCGGATCGGGTGCGGGCGACGCTGCCGGTTCTGCGGGAGCTGCGGACCCGGCTGGAGGGCGAAGGCTGAGTTGGGCACGCGTGCCCAAAAATTCAAAACATTGAAATCAAACGATTTCGTGTTTTTTGTTTACCTGCCCTTAACCGTTTCCACGGCCCTTAGCCCCGTTTCACGCTGGCGGTGACGTAGTTCACCGAGAGATCCCGGGCCGACAGTTTCCACGACCAGGTCACCGGGTTGAAGACGAAGCCCTTGCGGTCCACCGGGTCCAACCCTGCCTGCCGGATCAGGTCGTAAAGCTCGTCCGGGGTGATGAACTTGGACCATTCGTGCGTGCCCTTGGGCAGCCAGCGCATGACCCATTCCGCCCCCACGATGGCCATCGCAAAGCTTTTCGGGTTGCGGTTGATGGTGGAGCAGACCATCAGCCCGCCCGGTTTCAGAAGCTGCTGGCAGGCGGTCAGATAGGCCAGCGGGTCAGCCACATGCTCGACCACCTCCATGTTCAGGACAACGTCGAACTGTTCGCCTGCCGCCGCCATGTCCTCGGCCGTGGTGTGGCGATAGTCGATGGTCAGGCCCGACTGTTCGGCATGGACCTGCGCCACGGGGATGTTGCGCGGTGCGGCATCGGCCCCCACGACATCCGCCCCAAGCCGCGCCATCGGTTCCGAAAGGAGCCCCCCGCCGCAGCCGATATCCAGGATGCGCAGCCCCGCGAACGGTGCCTCGCCATCAAGGTCGCGGTCGAACTCGGCGGCGATCTGGCTGGTGATGTAGTCCAGCCGGCAGGGGTTGAGCATGTGCAGCGGCTTGAACTTGCCGTTCGGGTTCCACCATTCGGCGGCCATCGCCTCGAACTTGGCGATCTCGTCGGGGTTCACCGTGGTCTGCGTCGTCATGGGTGCCTTCCAGATTCCGTGGCCAGATTCCGTGGCCAAATTCCGTGGCAGTGCGGCCTTGGGCATTATATAGGTCGGTCATGGACAAGTTCTCGGGCCAAAAGCGCGCAGCCGCGTTTCTCTATCCGCCGATCGATCCGTTCGATCAGCGCATGCTGGATATGGGCGACGGGCACAAGATCTACGTCGAGCAATGCGGCCATCCGCAGGGCATCCCCGTGGTGGTGCTGCACGGCGGCCCCGGTGGCGGCTGCAGCCCGGCAATGCGGCGCTATTTCGACCCGGCCACCTATCGCATCGTGCTGTTCGACCAGCGCGGCTGCGGGCGGTCGCGCCCGCACGCAAGCGTTGCGGAAAACACCACCTGGCATCTGGT
This sequence comes from Paracoccaceae bacterium, assembly GCA_041687395.1. Lineage (GTDB taxonomy): Bacteria > Pseudomonadota > Alphaproteobacteria > Rhodobacterales > Rhodobacteraceae > JAWLCA01. Next base: position 192,624 of record JAWLCA010000004.1, read on the forward strand.
GGCCGATATCGAGCGGATCCGGCAGGCGCTGGGCATCGACCGCTGGGCGGTGTTCGGCGGCAGCTGGGGCGCGACGCTGGCACTGATCTACGCCCAGGCGCACCCGGACCGCGCCGCGCATCTGACGCTGCGCGGCGTGTTCCTGATGACGCAGGCCGAACTGGCGTGGTTCTACGGCGGCGGGGCAGGGCGGTTCTTTCCCGACCTGTGGCGCGAGTTCACGCGGATCATCCCCGAGGATGAGCGCGGCGACCTGATCGCCGCCTATCACCGGCGGCTGTTTTCCGGCGACGTGATTCAGGAGACGCGCTTTGCCCGCGCCTGGGCCGGGTGGGAAAATGCGCTGGCGTCGATCGACCACGTCGGCCCGTCGGGCGAGGCACCCGCGGATTATGCCCGCGCCTTTGCCCGGCTGGAGAACCACTATTTCCAGAACGAGGGGTTTCTGGAGCGCGACGGGCAGATCCTGCACGACCTGCCGCGCATCGACGACATTCCCGGCGTGATCGTGCAGGGCCGCTACGACATGATCTGCCCGCCGGAATCGGCCTGGAACCTGTCGCAGGGCTGGCGGCGGGGCGAGTTGAAGCTGATCCCGGTGGCGGGGCACGCGCTGTCGGAGCCGGGCATCAGTGCGGAACTGGTGAAGGCCACGGATGCCCTGCGCGACCGCGCGGCGATTCTGGGGCTTTAGGGCGCTTGCAAAACGCGCGGGCGGGGCGTATATGCCCCTCAACAGCGGCGCCTCGGGGTCCAAACCCGAAGGTTCCACCGGAAGCTTGCAACGGGCCGCTTGGCCCGTTTTTTCGTTTTGGGAACTCATGTCCGACCTGATCGCCAAGACCGCCATCGACCGGCGCCTCGCCGCCATCGTCACCCCCGTGATCGAGGGGATGGGGTTCGAACTGGTGCGCCTGCGGCTGATGGGCGGCAAGACGCCCACGCTGCAGATCATGGCCGACCGCCCCGAGGGCGGGATCATCGTGGATGACTGCGCGAAGATCTCCACCGCTGTTTCGGCTGTGCTGGATGTCGAGGATCCGTTGGAGGACCGCTACACGCTGGAGGTTTCCAGCCCCGGCATCGACCGACCACTGACCCGGCTGAAGGATTTCAAGGACTGGGAAGGCTATGACGCCCGGATCGAGACGACCGAGCTGATCGACGGCCGCCGCCGCTTCAAGGGCATCCTGGCCGGGGTCGAGGGCGACGAGGTGCTGATCGAGATCGACGAGGGCACCATCGGGCTGAAGTTCGACTGGCTGTCGGACGCCAAGCTGGTCCTGACCGACGAGTTGATCGCCGAGGTGCTGCGGGGCCGCAAGGCCGCCGGCACCTTCGTCGAGTCCGATTTTGACGAGATCGAAACCGAGGACGACGCCGCGGACGGGGATGATGCCCGCCCGGCCGGCCACTGACACCGCTTAGGGAGCGCACACATGGCAATCACCTCTGCCAACCAGCTGGAACTTCTGCAGACCGCCGAGGCGGTGGCCCGCGAAAAGATGATCGACCCCGAGCTGGTGGTCGAGGCGATGGAGGAAAGTCTCGCCCGCGCGGCCAAGTCCCGCTACGGCGCCGAGATGGACATCCGCGTCTCGATCGACCGCAAGACCGGGCGCGCCAGCTTCACCCGCGTGCGCACCGTGGTCGAGGATGACGCGGTCGAGAACTATCAGGCCGAGCTGACCGTGGCGCAGGCCAGGCAGTTTCTGGACGACCCCAAGGTGGGCGACACCATCGTCGACGAGGTGCCCCCGGTCGAGATGGGCCGCATCGCGGCGCAATCGGCCAAGCAGGTGATCCTGCAGAAGGTGCGTGAGGCCGAGCGCGAGCGCCAGTACGAGGAATTCAAGGATCGCAAGGGCACGATCATCAACGGCATCGTGCGACGCGAGGAATACGGCAACATCATCGTCGATGTCGGACGCGGCGAGGCGATCCTGCGCCGCAACGAGAAGATCGGCCGCGAAAGCTATCGCCCGAACGACCGCATCCGCTGCTACATCAAGGACGTGCGGCAGGAACCGCGCGGCCCGCAGATCTTCCTGTCGCGCACCGCGCCCGAGTTCATGGCCGAGCTGTTCAAGATGGAAGTGCCCGAGATCTACGACGGCATCATCGAGATCAAGGCCGTCGCCCGCGACCCCGGCAGCCGCGCCAAGATCGGCGTGATCAGCTACGACAGCTCGATCGACCCGGTCGGCGCCTGCGTCGGCATGCGGGGCAGCCGCGTGCAGGCCGTGGTGAACGAGCTGCAGGGCGAGAAGATCGACATCATCCCGTGGAACGAGGATCAGGCGACCTTCCTGGTGAACGCGCTGCAGCCGGCCGAAGTGTCCAAGGTCGTGATCGACGAGGACGCGGGCCGCATCGAGGTGGTGGTGCCCGACGAGCAGTTGAGCCTGGCCATCGGCCGGCGCGGCCAGAACGTGCGTCTGGCCAGCCAGCTGACGGGTCTGGACATCGACATCCTGACCGAGGCCGAGGAAAGCCAGCGCCGCCAGGCCGAGTTTGCCGAGCGGACCGAGATGTTCGTCGAGATGCTCGACGTGGACGAGATGATGGCCCAGCTTCTGGTGGCCGAGGGCTTCACCAGCCTCGAAGAGGTGGCTTACGTGGAGCTTGACGAGCTGCTGTCGATCGACGGCTTCGACGAGGAGACGGCGGGCGAGTTGCAGGCCCGCGCCCGCGACCGTCTGGAAGAAGTCAACGCCAAGGCGCTGGAACATGCCCGCGAGCTGGGCGCCGAGGACAGCCTGATCAATTTCGAGGGTCTCACCCCGCAGATGGTCGAGGCGCTGGCCGAGGACGGCGTGAAGACGGTGGAAGACTTCGCCACCTGCGCCGACTGGGAACTGGCCGGCGGCTGGACCTTGGTCGATGGCAAGCGCGTCAAGGACGACGGCGTGCTCGAGAAGTTCGACATGAGCCTGGAAGAGGCGCAGCACCTGGTGATGACCGCGCGGGTAATGCTGGGCTGGGTCGATCCGGCGGATCTGGAGCCGCAGGCGGACGCGGAAACCGAAGAAGAGCCGCAGGAGGCGTGACCCGGACATGACCCGTGGCGGCCGCGACAGACAGAGGGATGACCCCGAACGGCGCTGTATCGCCACCGGGGAGCGGGGACCGAGGGCGGGGCTGATCCGCTTCGTCGTCGGACCCGAGGGCGCGGTGGTGCCCGACCTTCTGGGCCGGTTGCCCGGTCGGGGCATCTGGGTCGCGGCCGACCGGACCGCGCTGGACCGCGCGGCGAAGAAGGGCTTGTTCGCCCGCGCCGCGCGCCAGCCGGTGACCGTCCCCGAAGGGATGGTCACCACTCTGGAGACGGCGCTTGCCCGCCGGGTGATCGATCTGATTTCGCTTGCCCGGAAAAGCGGCGAGGCGGTCGCGGGGTTCGAGAAGGTGAAGGACTGGCTGACCAAGGGCGAGGCGGCGGTGCTGGTTCAGGCCGCCGACGGATCGGCCCGGGGCAAGACGAAGCTTTGGCCGCCCGAGCCGGAAGAGCCCGGCGAGACCACATTCATAGGCTGCCTGACGGCCGCTGAAATGGGTTTGGCTTTCGGCCGGGAACATGTGATACATGCCGCGCTTGCGGCTGGTGGACTCACGACGCGTGTTGTAGAGGAAGCCGCAAGGCTCGCCGGAGTGCGCGGGCAAAACGGCGGTGCGACCGCCGCAGAGGATACGAAAGACGGATGAGCGAAACAGACGGAAAGAAGCCCCTCGGGCTGCGCGGCGCCACACCTGGACAGGTGAAGCAGAGCTTCAGCCATGGCCGGACGAAAAGTGTCGTCGTCGAGACGAAGCGCAAGCGCGTGATCGTGCCGAAGCCCGGCGCCGCACCCGGCGCGGGCTCTACAAACACGAGCGCGCCACCCGCGAAACACACGGGCGATCCGGCCAAGCGGCCCGGCGGCATCAGCGATGCCGAGATGGAGCGCCGGCTGAAGGCCGTGCAGGCCGCCAAGGCCCGGGAAGCCGAGGACGCCGCCACACGTGAACGCGAAGAGCGCGAACGTGAGGAAGAGCGCCAGCGCCGCCGCGAAGAGATCGAGGCCAAGGAGCGCGAAGAGCGCGAGCATGAAGAGTTCATGCGCCGCAAGACCGAAGAGGAAGAGCGCGTCAAGGCGGAAGCCGAGGCCGCGACCCGCAAGGCCGAGGCCCCGGCCCCGGCCGAGCAGCGCGCCGCGCCGCCGCAGCCGGCAGCATCCCCGGTCGGTGATCGGCCGGGTGGCGCACGCCCGTCGTCTCAGCCGCCGCGCAAGTCCGACCGCGAGCGTGACGCCGATCGCGACAGCCGCGGCAAGAGCAAGGGCGACGCCGGCAACCGCCGCGCGGGCAAGCTGACGCTGAACGAGGCGCTGGCCGGCGAAGGCGGGCGCACGCGCAGCCTTGCGGCCATGAAGCGCAAGCAGGAACGCGCCAAGCAGAAGGCGATGGGCATCACCCAGCGGGCCGAAAAACAGGTTCGTGACGTGCGGTTGCCCGAAACCATCGTGGTGTCGGAGCTTGCGAACCGCATGGCCGAACGGTCGGCGGATGTCGTGAAGGCGCTGATGAAGATGGGTATGATGGTCACCGCGAACCAGACCATCGACGCCGACACCGCCGAGTTGATCATCGAGGAATTCGGCCACAAGGTGGTGCGGGTTTCGGATGCCGACGTAGAACAGGTGATCGAAACCGTCGAGGACAGCCCCGAAGAGCTGGTGTCGCGCCCGCCGATCATCACGATCATGGGCCATGTCGACCACGGCAAGACCAGTCTGCTCGACGCGATCCGCAAGACGAACGTGGTGTCGGGCGAGGCTGGCGGGATCACCCAGCACATCGGCGCCTATCAGGTGACAACGGAGTCCGGGGCGGTTCTGACCTTCCTCGACACGCCGGGCCACGCGGCCTTCACCTCGATGCGCGCCCGGGGCGCGCAGGTGACTGATATCGTGGTTCTGGTGGTTGCCGCCGACGACGCGGTGATGCCGCAGACGGTCGAGGCGATCAACCACGCCAAGGCCGCCAAGGTGCCGATGATCGTGGCGATCAACAAGATCGACAAGCCCGAGGCGAACCCGGACAAGGTGCGCACCGATCTTCTGCAGCACGAGGTCGTGGTGGAGAAGATGTCGGGTGACGTGCAGGACGTCGAGGTTTCGGCGACGACCGGGCAGGGCCTTGACGAGCTTCTGGAAGCGATCGCGCTGCAGGCCGAGATCCTGGAGCTGAAGGCGAACCCGAAGCGTGCTGCGATGGGCGCGGTGATCGAGGCCAAGCTGGATGTCGGCCGTGGCCCGGTAGCAACTGTGCTGGTGGAGCATGGCACCCTGAAGCGCGGCGACATCTTCGTCGTGGGCGAACAGTGGGGCAAGGTCCGCGCGCTGATCAACGATCAGGGCGAACGTGTCGAAGAGGCCGGACCGTCTGTCCCGGTGGAGGTTCTGGGCCTGAACGGCACGCCCGAGGCCGGGGACGTTCTGAACGTCGTCGAGACCGAGGCGCAGGCGCGCGAGATCGCCGACTACCGCAGCAAGGCGGCCCGCGACAAGCGCGCCGCTGCGGGGGCGGCGACGACGCTGGAACAGCTGATGGCCAAGGCCAAGGATGACAAGAACGTGTCGGAACTGCCGGTGGTGGTGAAGGCCGACGTTCAGGGGTCGGCCGAGGCGATCATCCAGGCGCTGGACAAGATCGGCAACGAAGAGGTGCGCGTGCGCGTGCTGCATTCGGGCGTGGGTGCCATCACCGAATCCGACATCGGCCTTGCCGAGGCATCGGGCGCACCGGTGATCGGCTTCAACGTGCGGGCGAATGCCCCGGCGCGCAACAGCGCGAACCAGAAAGGCGTGGAGATCCGCTACTACTCGGTGATCTACGACCTGGTGGACGACGTGAAGGCGGCGGCCTCGGGCCTGTTGTCGAACGAGATCCGCGAGAAGTTCATCGGCTATGCCACGATCAAGGAGGTCTTCAAGGTCACCGGGGTCGGCAAGGTCGCGGGCTGTCTGGTGACCGAGGGCGTGGCCCGGCGGTCGGCCGGCGTGCGGCTGCTGCGCGACGACGTGGTGGTGCACGAGGGCACGCTGAAGACGTTGAAGCGCTTCAAGGACGAGGTGAAGGAAGTCACCTCGGGCCAGGAGTGCGGCATGGCGTTCGAGAATTACGACGACATTCGCCCCGGCGATGTCATCGAGATCTTCGAGCGCGAGGAAGTGGTGCGCAAGCTGAGCTGATCGGCTTGCGCGGGCAGACCGGTGTCAGGCGGCCTTGGCGCCGCCGACCGGAAAGCCCGTGAACAGTTCCTTGCCGACGGCAACCACGATCCGGCCGTCGGTGAGGCTGCGCACGAAGGTGCCCTGCACGAAGATGCAGCTGGCAATGACGATGGTCCGGATCACGGCTGTCCTCCCAGATACCGATACCCCGACTATACTTTGGGTTGTGTTTTGCGTTAACCCTGTTTTTTCCGACGCGCGCCGGGCGTGGCGCGCGCGTCACAGCCAGTCGCGCAGGATCGGGATCAGCGGCAGGTCGGCCGGCGGCATCGGGTAGTCGCGCAGCCGCTCTGGCCGCACCCATTTCAACGCCTGCGCCTCGCGCGGGGTCGGCTGGCCGCCCCATTTGCGACAGGCGAACAGTGGCATCAGCAGGTGGAAATTCGGGTAGGCGTGGCTGGCAAAGGTCAGCGGCGCAAGGCACGAGGCCCAGGTCTCGATCCCCAGCTCCTCGTGCAACTCGCGGATGAGCGCTGCCTCGGGCGTCTCGCCGGGTTCGACCTTGCCGCCGGGAAATTCCCACAGGCCCGCCATAGACTTGCCCTCGGGACGCTGGGCCAGCAGCACGCGCCCGTCGGCATCGATCAGGGCGACGGCCGAGACCAGAACCACCTTCACCGGATCAGGAGCGATAGTCGGCGTTGATGTCGATGTAGCCATGGGTCAGGTCGCAGGTCCAGACGGTGGCGCGGCCCTTGCCCAGGCCGAGATCGACGCCGATCTGCAACTCCTGACCCTTCATGTGGGCGGTGGTCGCCTCTTCGTCATAGCCCGGCGCGCGTTGCCCGGCCTCGGCCACCACCACGTCGCCGAAGCGGATCGCCAGTTTATCCCGGTCGGCCTGTGCGCCGGATTTGCCCACGGCCATCACGATCCGGCCCCAGTTCGCATCCTCGCCCGCGATCGCAGTCTTCACCAGCGGCGAGTTCGCGATGGCCATGGCCACCTTGCGCGCATCGGCATCGTCGGCAGCGCCGGTGACCGCGATCTCGACGAACTTCGTGGCACCCTCGCCGTCGCGGACAACCTGGTGCGCCAGGTTCAGCATCACGTCATGCAGTGCCGCGGCAAAGGCGCGTCCGGTCTTGCCGCGCAGGTCGCCCACGGCCGGCCCCTGGCCGGTGGCGGCCACCAGCACCGTATCCGAGGTGGAGGTGTCGCTGTCGACGGTGATGCAGTTGAAGGTCTGATCGACCGCGCGGCTGACCATCTTCTGCAAAGGCTTTGCCGCGATCTGCGCATCGGTGAAGATATAGACCAGCATCGTCGCCATGTCGGGCGCGATCATCCCCGACCCCTTGGCGATCCCGGCGATACGGATCGTGCCGCCTTCGGCCTGAACCACGGCCGCTGCCCCCTTGGGGAAGGTGTCGGTCGTCATGATCGCACGGGCGGCCTCTTCGATCCCGTCCGGCGACAGCTTGCCCGCCAGGCCGTCCAATGCCGCGACGATGCGGTCGTGCGGCAGCGGCTCGCCGATCACCCCGGTGGAAGAAGAAAAGACACGCCCCGCCGGCACTCCCAGCTTCTCGGCCACCCCGGCGGTCACGGCGGTGACGGACTCGGCCCCCGCCGCCCCGGTAAAGGCGTTGGCATTGCCGGAATTGACGATGATCGCCGCCCCGCCCTTGCCGTCGTCGTCCGCCAGCTTCGCCTGGCAATCCAGGACGGCGGCCGACCGCGTGGCCGAGCGGGTGAACGCCCCCGCGATGGCCGTGCCCGGCGCCAGCCGCGCCAGCATGACGTCGGTGCGCCCTTCGTAGCGCACACCCGCCGCCCCTGCCGCGAATTCGACCCCGTCGATCACCGGAAGCGCCGGAAAGCCGCCCTTGGGGGCCAGCGGCGAAACGGGAAGGGCCTTCTTCTTGCCGGTCGCCACCTTCGCGGCTTTGCCGAGCTTTTTCTTCAGCGCCTTTGTTTCGCGCTTCAGTGCCTTCAGCTTGTCCTTCGCACCCATCGTTCCGGCCCCCTGCGCCCGCGCTGCTGCCTGCTTGCCGATCAGTCGGCCAGCAATGTCTGATCGCCCAGAACCGAAGGGTCAATCCCGTCGGTGCTGCGCGTCACTTCGGCCGCGGCCGTCACCGACTCGATGTGCCCCTGAACGGCGCCCTCGCGCAGTTCCTGCTCAAGCCCGGCGCGGGCCTCGTCCAGGGTGGGCGCGGTGGCCAGGCGGGTGTCAATCAGGCGCACCAGATGCCAGCCGAACTGGGTTTCAAGGGGCTCCGAGACCTGCCCGACCTCCAGCGCAGTGACCGCCTGCTCGAACTCGGGCACCATCATGCCCAGCCCGAACCAGCCCAGCGACCCGCCGTTCGCGGCCGCCCCGTCAGTGGAATGCTCGCGGGCGAGTTCGGCGAACTCCGCGCCCTCGTCGATCTGGGCCTTCAGGTCCGCCGCCTGCTCTTCGGTTTCCACAAGGATATGAGCGGCGTTATATTCGCGGCCCGGTTCGAAATCGGCAAAGCGCGCGTCATAGGCTTCCTGCAGGGCTTCGTCACTGACCGCGGCCTCGGCGACCCGGCCAAGGGCCGCGGCCGCGATGAAGCCGCGGCTTTCGTTGTCCAGGGCCAGCTGTTCCCGACGGGTCAGCTTGCCCTCCATCGACTGCGCCAGTGCCTCTTGCTGGATGGCCTGGTCCAGCAGCGGCTCAAACAGCGCCTCGGGCGGCATCTGGCTGTATTGCTGCGGCAGTTGCCCGCGCAGCACTATCAGGTGGCCCAGCGTGATCTGGGTGCCGTTGACCTCTGCCACCACCGTGTCGGCGGTCGCATCCTGTGCCGCCACCGGCAGCGCCAGGGCCGTCGCCAGTGCTGCGCTCAGTGCGAAACCTGCACGAATTGCCATGATATTCCCCTATCCGTTCCTGTTGCCGCCGCGGGGCGGCGTTGACACGCCATGGGCAGCCCCTTACATCGCGCCATGGTCCGGCGCGCGCCGGGCGACCGCCGCTCATCGCCCTTCTAGGCCGGGCACCGGGGGGCGGCAAGGCACGAGCGTCACACGATCCCGTAACGCAACCCCGCGTCGGGACGCCTAGGCGGAGAGCACATGCTGGGTTTCGGAACAATCGCCAAGAAGGTCTTCGGCACGCCGAACGATCGCAAGGTAAAGGCCACCCGCCCGCTGGTGCAGCAGATCAACGCGCTGGAGCCCGAGTATCAGGTGCTGAGCGACGAGGGCCTCAAGGAAAGGACGGAGGCCCTGAAAGCGCGCGTCACAAACGGCGAAAGCCTGGACGCGCTCCTGCCCGAAGCCTTCGCCAACTGCCGCGAGGCCGCGCGCCGCGCGCTGGGCCTGCGCGCATTCGACGTGCAGTTGATGGGCGGAATCTTCCTGCATCAGGGCAACATCGCCGAGATGAAGACCGGCGAGGGCAAGACGCTGGTCGCGACCTTCCCCGCCTATCTGAACGCGCTGACCGGCAAGGGCGTGCACATCGTCACCGTCAACGATTATCTGGCGAAGCGCGACGCCGAATGGATGGGCAAGGTCTATGCCGCGCTGGGCATGACCACCGGCGTCGTCTACCCGTGGCAGCCCGAGGATGAGAAGCGCGCCGCCTATGCCGCCGACATCACCTATGCCACCAACAACGAACTTGGCTTCGATTACCTGCGCGACAACATGAAGACGCGGGTCGAGGACATGATGCAGCGCGGCCATTACTACGCCATCGTGGACGAGGTCGACAGCATCCTGATCGACGAGGCGCGAACGCCCCTGATCATCTCTGGCCCCAGCCAGGACCGCTCGGACCTGTACATCAAGGTCAACGCGCTGGTTCCCGACGTGACCGCGGAACACTTCAGCCTGGACGAAAAGACCCGCAACGTCACCTACACCGACGCGGGCAACGATTTCATCGAAAGCAAGCTGCGCGAGGCGGGCCTGCTACCCGAGGGTCAGTCACTTTACGACCCGGAATCCACCACGTTGGTGCACCACGTCACCCAGGCGCTGCGGGCGCACAAGCTGTTCCACAAGGACAAGGAATACATTGTCCGCGACGGCGAGGTCATGCTGATCGACGAGTTCACCGGCCGGATGATGAAGGGCCGGCGTCTGTCCGACGGCCTGCACCAGGCCATCGAGGCGAAAGAGGGCGTGCAGATCCAGCCCGAGAACGTGACGCTCGCCTCCGTGACCTTCCAGAACTACTTCCGCCTCTACGAAAAGCTCGCCGGCATGACCGGCACCGCCGTGACCGAGGCCGAGGAATTCGCCGAGATCTACCGCCTGGGCGTCGTCGCGGTGCCGACGAACCGCCCCATCGCGCGCGAGGATGAGCACGATCAGGTTTACCGTACCGCGCGCGAGAAGTTCGACGGCATCGTGAAGGCGATCAAGGAGGCGCACGAAAAGGGCCAGCCGATCCTGGTCGGCACCACCTCGATCGAGAAGTCGGAGGTCCTGTCGGAGCTTCTGAAGAAAGAGGGCATCCCCCACAACGTCCTGAACGCGCGCCAGCACGAGCAGGAGGCGCAGATCGTCGCCGACGCAGGCAAGCTGGGGGCGGTCACCATCGCCACCAACATGGCCGGCCGCGGCACCGACATCCAGCTGGGCGGCAACGTGGAGCTGAAGGTGATGCAGGCGCTCGCCGCCGACCCCGAGGCGCACCCCGATGAGCTGCGCCAGCAGATCGAGGCCGAGCATGCCGACGAAAAGGCCAAGGTGATCGCCGCCGGCGGCCTTTACGTTCTGGCCACCGAACGGCATGAGAGCCGCCGCATCGACAACCAGCTGCGCGGCCGTTCCGGCCGGCAGGGCGACCCCGGCCGCTCGTCCTTCTTCCTGTCGCTCGAAGATGACCTGATGCGCATCTTCGGCTCCGACCGGCTGGACAAGGTGCTCTCCACCCTTGGCATGAAAGAGGGTGAGGCGATCGTGCACCCCTGGGTGAACAAGTCCCTCGAAAAGGCCCAGGCCAAGGTCGAGGCGCGCAACTTCGACATCCGCAAGCAGCTTCTGAAGTTCGACGACGTGATGAACGACCAGCGCAAGGTCATCTTCGGCCAGCGGCTGGAGATCATGCACGCCGAGGATCTGTCGGAAATGGTCCGCGACATGCGCCATCAGGTGATCGACGACATGGTCGATCTGTATCTGCCCGCGAAATCCTACGCCGACCAGTGGGACGCCGAGGGGCTGCAGACCGCGGCGCAGGAAAAGCTCGGCATCGACGTGCCGATGACCCAGTGGGCGGACGAGGACGGCGTCGATCAGGACATCGTGCGCGAGCGGCTGTATGACGCCTCCGACAAGCTGATGGCCGAGAAGCTGGAGGCGTTCGGCGGCGACACGATGAAGAACATCGAAAAGCAGATTCTGCTCCAGACCATCGACGCCAAGTGGCGCGAGCATCTGGTGACGCTGGAGCATCTGCGCTCGGTCGTGGGCTTCCGCGGCTATGCCCAGCGCGACCCGCTGAACGAATACAAGACAGAGTCGTTCACGCTGTTCGAATCGCTCCTGAACAGCCTGCGCGCCGACGTGACGCAGAAGCTGGCGCAGATCCGCCCGATGACGCCCGATGAACAGCAGGCGATGCTGCGGCAACTGGCCCAGCAGCAGGCCGCCCAGCAGGGCGCGCTGGCCACCGCAACCGCCGGCCCGGCCGAGGGCGAGCAGCCTCCGGGCGAGCCGCTGGTCGCGGGCTTCGACGAGGCCGACCCCGAAACATGGGGCAACCCGGGCCGCAACGACCCCTGTCCCTGCGGATCGGGCAAGAAGTTCAAGCACTGCCACGGCCGCTTCGCCTGAGGGGCGGCGAACACCCCGCGAAATGACGCCCCGGCCCCCGAGCCGGGGCCTCGCGCCACAAGCCCCAACCTGGAAAGCCACACAGGGCAGCGGCAGCCCGCCGGGTTGGCGCTGCACCGAGTGTGGTCTGCACTTTATGCCCGCCAGATCCCGCCGATCCCGATCCCCGCGCCTACGTCACCAAAGCGCCTGCGCGTCGTGCCGGAGGCACGCCTTCGGAGTGACGGGGCGGGCAGCCGCTGCCCGGGCCGCCGGTCGCGGCTTTTCCGGGCGGGGGCGGCGCCCCCGCTCGCTCGTTGTCTGTTTGCAAGACAGCCTTTAGATATAAGTGTGACCCCCGCGAACCCACTGGAGGATGAAATGAATACGGGAAAAGACTTCGAACGTCTCGTTCATGGCTATTATTCCCAAATCAGTTCAGCCCTCGGATATAAAGCAAAAATCACTTTGGACGAAAAAGTTGTTGGCCCTGATGGAGAGCGGCAGTGCGATATAGTCATTGAGCACGAGCACCTAGGCTTGAACTATAGAACCCTAATTGAGTGCAAGGATTACTCTTCGCGCATCCCTATCTTGCATGTTGACGCCTTGGCGTCAAAGCTGGCTGATCTAAAATTTAGTAAAGGTGTGATGGTCTCAAGAAATGGGTTTCAAAGTGGAGCAACTGAAAAGGCAAAGAGGATTGGTATAGATTTGCTTTCGTTTGTTGAAGCAAAGGCCACTGCTCATAATTTAAACATGACTACACCGTTCCTTCACCTAGTGATGAAAGTTTCCGAGCTTTCATTGGTTTTTGATGCGGATCCAGATCTTGCGCCACCACTGATTAGCCTCACATCCGAACCTTCGCAGGAGAGAAATATAATATCGTTCTTGGCGACGTATATGCGGCCTGATCCTCGATTGTTAGAGGGAAAAGGCTACAAGCGCATAATCCCAAATGAAGAATTGACCTTGAGGAGTGTAACAAATCACGAAGCCGGACATTATGACATTTTCGACCATAAGCTTCTGAACATAGAAGCATACATCACGTTCAAGACACGGGCATACCTCGGGAGGCTTGGCGAAGTGAGCTCATTGTATATTAAGAGAAACCTGATTGAAAATGAGGATGCTGCCTATATTCCACCCGAGGCGATCTCCAAACTAGATCAAGATCTTGCTTTTTTTGGAGATTCTGGCGATGTTCCAAGATACTTATTCGAAGGAGGTTTTGTCTCCTACGGAATTGAAGTTGAGAAAAATATGGAACAGCGTGGTTTATTTTTGCTCGAGCGATCCAAAGAGGCGTTCGAGTCGAGATATTCAGGACTTACGCCACCGAAGGGAAAGTGGGTATCGGTTTTTGCTTCTTCAAATATTTACGGAAATTGTGATTAACTGATTTCGAGTAGCGGTTGGCTAATGGCGCCCCAGTTAGGCAGAGTGTGCCTACAACAACCCCGCCCCCCGGAAACTCAACTCCCGCTCCTTCCCGATGATCAGGTGATCGTGCAGCGCGATCCCCAGAACCTGCGCTGCATCCAGGATCTGGTTCGTCATCAGGATGTCGGCGTCCGACGGCGTGGGGTCGCCCGAGGGGTGGTTGTGCACCAGGATCAGCGCGCTCGCGTTCAGTTCCAGCGCGCGCTTGACCACCTCGCGCGGGTAGACGGGCACGTGATCGACCGTGCCGCGGGCCTGTTCCTCGTCGGCGATCAGGGTGTTCTTGCGGTCCAGGTACAGCACGCGGAACTGCTCCGTCTCGCGGTGGGCCATGGCCGTGTGGCAGTAATCCAGCAGTGCGTCCCAACTCGACAGCACCGGGCGGTGCATAACCTTCGCCCGCGCCAGCCGCTGCGCCGCCGCCTCCACCACCTTCAGCTCCACGATCACCGCCTCGCCCACGCCCTTCACCGCCTGCAGCCGGTTCACGGGCGCGCTGAGCACGCGGTTGAAATCGCCGAACACCTCCAGCAACTTGCGGGCCAGCGGCTTGACGTCCTGCCGGGGGATGGCGCGGAACAGCACCAGCTCCAGCAACTCGTAATCCGGCATCGCGGCTGCACCCCCATCCATGAACCGCGCGCGCAGCCGCTTGCGGTGGTCCATGATATAGGACGGCAGCTTGTGGCCCGGTGCAAAGCCAAGGGGATCTGGCGGCACCTCGTCGGCGTCCAGGAACGGCAGCGGCTGGTCGGAAAAGGCGGGCGGGCGGCTCATGCGCGGACAGTCGCAAGACACGGTTAACCGCGCGTTAACCCGGCGGTTGGGCGGGGCGAAAAGGTTAAGTTCAGGTAAAGAAAAAATGCGGAATCAAGCGATTTCAGATGCTTGGCATTTTGTGCACGCGTGCACAGGGGCCCTATCTCAGGTCCCCCGCCGAATCCTTGATCTCCGAGAACTGCCCCGACGGCCGGTAGCGCCACAGATAGTCCGGCAGCACTGCCGCCATCGGCGTGGGGGTAATCCCCAGATCGTCGAACCCCGGAAACTCGCCGCTGACCAAGTTGTCGCGGGCAAGGTTCCGCACCTGATCCCGCGTCAGCAAAGAGTTGGTGAACAGCCCCCCCGTGACCTTCTGGGCCAGGTCGAACACCCCCCCCATCAGCCGCGCCACCGGGAACGGCACGTTCAAGATCAACCGCCGCCGCCGGATGATGGCCAGCATGTCCTGCATCAGCTCGCGGAACGTCTTCACGTCCGGCCCGCCCAGCTCGTAAATCCCCGGCTTCGCCTTCCCCAGCACGCCAGCAACCGCCGCCTGCGCCACATCGTCCACATAGACCGGCTGGAACTTCGTCGAAGCCCCCACCACCGGCAACACCGGCCCCAGCCGCGCCATCCCGGCAAAGCGGTTGAAGAACTGATCCTCGGGCCCGAAGATCACCGACGGCCGCAGGATCACCGCCTGCGGAAACAGCCGCAGCACCTCCGCCTCGCCCTCGGCCTTGCTCTGGGCGTAGCCGCTGTCCGACTGCGCATCCGCGCCGATCGCCGAAAGCTGCACCATCCGCGCCACGCCCTCTTCCGCCGCGATCCGCGCCACCCGCGCAGCACCTTCGTGCTGGACGGCGTCGAAGCGGTTCTTGCCGACTTCGTTCAGAACACCCACGCAGTTGACGACCGCCGCCGCTCCATGCGCCGCCGCGCGGACAGAGGCATCGTCGCGGATGTTGCACAGCACCGGCTCCACCTGGCCAACGACTCCGTAGGGGCGCACGAAATGCGCATCGTTCGGCCGGCGCACAGCCACGCGCACGCGCCAGCCTTCCTGTGCCATACGCCGGGCGATGTAACGCCCCACGAAGCCCGATCCGCCATAGATCGTGACCAGTTCCGACATGCCTGCCTCCGTGCGTTCCGGCGCGGTATCGCCTTGCGTAATACCCGCCCAGCCCCATCGGAACAAGGCGCAAAGAGGCCGCGGATTCTGCCCGCATCCCCGTTGACAGCCCCCGCGCAGCCCGCTATCACGCCCGCCAAAGCACCTGCCCAGGTGGTGGAATTGGTAGACGCGCTGGCTTCAGGTGCCAGTGTCCGAAAGGACGTGGAGGTTCGAGTCCTCTCCTGGGCACCATCGCTCCCCGTCAATCTCCTGTATTTCAACGATTACAAGCGGATAGCGTCCTCTTCGGTCCACAGGAGGTCCACAGGCGATGGTGACGATGGTGACGTTGAAGTATCTCAAGGAGCTTGGTCAGGGGCGCTGGGAATACCGCCGAAGGGTGCCCGATGTGGTCAAGCTGGCCCTAGGCAAGACCGAATGGAAGCGGGTGATTTTGGCCCGTTCAGATGCCGAACTGCTCAGGGCCTTCTCGCGAGTTGATGCAGAGTTCTCGCGCGATGTGGCTCTAGCGAGGGCCAAAACCCCTGAGGGCTGCGCCCAGTTGACACCCCGCGCGGCGTGGGAGGTCGCTCTGGCGCAAGCGGCGGAGTTGGCTTCTGGTGTCGTGGGCGCAGGGGAGCATGGTGATTTCCCGAACGCACCGGGGTTCCTCCCTGACTACACGCGGGAACTGGTAGCAGAAAGTTTCGTTGCCCGGGGCGGAGCCGACCCGCTGCTCATTCAGGCCCTCATGGACCCCGGAAAGGCCGCCCCTAGCCATAACCTTCAGGATGCCCTCAACGTCTACGTAAAGGAGAAGCTGGCGGGCGGCGTCGGGCACCAGCATCGCGGGACTATCGTCCGACTTGAGAGGGTAATGAAGAAGGCAAGGGAAGCGGGTCTACCAGCTTCGACGGCATTAAGCGCTCTCACGAGGGAGCAGGCACGCAAGACACGCGATCACATGCTCGCCCACGAGAAGCAGGGCGGCGGGCGTGTATCTCCGGCCTCGGTCAAGCGCGAAATCGGTCTGCTACGAACAGTCATCGGCTACGGCATCCGTGAACTGGGCCTCAGCGACACGGCGTCAAATCCGTTCGAAAAGCTCCCGATTGAGGGCATTAGCGGCGACATTGGCGCGGCACTGACTGACCGGGAAAAGGGCCTGCCACTACCTCCCAAGGTCAACTCAGCAATGCGCGGGAAGCTGACAGGCGATCTGCTCTTGATCTGGCGACTCCTCGAAGGAACAGGTTGCCGCCTTGCCGAGGTCACGGGTCTCAGGGTCGCTGATGTGGTCGTCCAGTGTCCGGACAGGCTACCGCCCCACATCAAGGTAAGGTGGCACGAGGGGCGGCGCATCAAGGGGCGTTCAAGCATCCGCTCTGTGCCGCTTGTGGGAGACGCTCTGGCAGCCGCCCAAGAGGCCCTGACAATTGCCGTTGAAGGCCCTGCCCTGTTCTCGCGGTATGCCCGCGTGCGCGGCCCGGATGCGGCCTCTGCGGCCCTCATGAAGCACCTCCGGGGTTTCACGACCGACAAGCGCCACAAGGTCCATTCTCTGCGCCACGGAATGAAAGACAGGTTGCGTAAGGCAGGGGTGGACAAGATCGCGCAGGATATCGTTCTAGGTCATGCAGCCCAGAACGTGGGTGAACTCTACGGCGGCGATGAGGGGTTGCTGTCCGTTGCCCTGAAGGCGCTTCAAACGGTGGAGAGAGCAGAAGCAACCTGATTCCAAGAAGCTCCTTACCGGTCACCCATGCTTACAACGCCGCGGTCTCAGGTTTGTCGCTCCGGATGACCAACTTGAAATGGTTGCTCTCGGATATCTCGTTTGTGGCTCGGCTAGAATAGTTAGCGCGGACGAAGACCGCGAGGCTTCGCAACGTGTGCGCACTCGCCAAATGCCTAGAATAGTAGCCGAGGTGCGCCGTGCAACTATGCATTTCATTCACTCCTGTCTTGCCGCAGGGGGTGCGGATGCCCCACATTCGCAAGGTTGAACGTCGGAGTGATAGAAATGGCTGGGTTTGGCCCAACTGAAATCGGTTCTGTTTTGCAGGGTGTAGGTGCACTGGCAGGCGCTTTCGCTATCGGCTATGCCGCTTGGCTTGCGTCGAACACGTTCGAAAACTGGCGCAAGCAAAAGCTGTCAGAGCGTCGAATTGAGCAGGCTGAACGTATCCTCACAGCTGCATACCGGGCGAGGCGAGCGCTTGGATTTGTTCGAAGTCCACTGATAACAGCACACGAACTTGCAACCGCTGAAGCAGAACTTGAAAAAAAGGACTCTTGGTCAACTGTCGTCGCCGACCGCAAGCAGAAACACATTACGGTACAAGCCTACTACAATCGGCTAAATGAAGCACTGGATGAACGACGGGCGATCGACGAGTGCCTGCCAATGGCGCGCGCTCTGTTCGGTGAGGACGTCGAAAAGGCGCTGGATAACCTGTATATAGCTACGCGAGGACGTCACCAACGCGATCACCGGGCATACGACCCCCGGTGTGGCTGCTAACTACGGGAACGTCACCCTTGCGGCGAAAGCCTCTGCGATCAGCAAACTGCCTCGGGTGGATGTCGGGCCCATCAGGGACGAGCCGTGATGCTCTCAGGGTACCCCAAGGGGGCCCACTTGGGCACGACAAAAAATGTGGGACCAGACAGAAGGGCGAAGCAAGAGGATGCAGGTTGGGGGTGGTTGGAGGTGACAGCCCCCCAACCTCGCCCCTCCACCACCGTCTCACGGGACCTGATTTATCCCCCCGAACCCCTAAGAGATACTCTTTAGAGGTTTAGGGGGATAAACTGGCTCAGGCCTTCACGAACGCCAACTTAAGCTTGCCCGTCGGGGTGTAGGCCTGGACGATGCTGACCTTGGCGGCATGGAGTCGCCGCAGGAGTTCCCCCTTCCGCCACTCCATGCGCGACAGGTTGAGGGCGGTCGAGTGCCCGGCAGACATCGTCGACCAGATCGGCGGCTGGCAGACTGAAGGGGTTGGACACGGCTACGGGAACGGCTGTCCGCTTGAGGTTCTAAGCAAATGCCTGCAAGCTGCGGCGTAGCTCCGGCATGGTCTACGCTCCAGTCTTCTCGAGTGAAAACTGAAGGGAAACAAAGGCTTGCCGAGGGGATTGGTGCCCAGGAGACGGGGTTGTGTTCCCGTCACAGGCACCCTCGGCGGGTCTCCCTTCAATGAAACAAGGGGTATCAGCGGGAGTGAGCCGCCGTCAACAGGCACGGTGTGGTCTACGATCTGGTCTACGGTGCCTGCTGTTCCCCTCGGCTCGTCCCTGCAGCCCTGAGCTGTCCCGAGGGCTGGCTACGGTGCCTGCTGTGTTCCGAGGGCATTGTCTAGGGTGCCTGCTGTGCCGCCTCAGCTGGTCCCTGCAGCCATGTCCCGAGGGCGTGGTCGACGGTGCTTCCTGCGGCCCCTCAGCGCCCCTACAGGCCCTGTGCTGTCCCGAGGGTGGTCGCTGGTGCTTGGTGCGTGATGGCCCCCAAAGCGCGTCCCTGAGAGGCCACGGGCGCTGTCGACCGATGGGGAACGACCCCTGCCACGATGTAGCGTAGACCCGTGTCGCTGCCGCCCGAGCGCTGTCTTGATCGTCGAGAGGGTGGTCCCCCCAGCTTTCCTTGACGGAGCTGGAGGGGCCTGCAGCGGCATGGGGGGAAGCGCTCGTTCCCGTCCATATGGAAGGGCGTTCAGAAATTTGCCCCAAGAACATCGCCGTTGGCATGACGAGGTGGGGAGGACCGCGCATATCGCTTACGACGCCCTCTATAGGGAGTTCCCTCTAGCTATGACTGAAGGGACATCCCCCCTCGTATATACCCCCTCTCTATAGCCCATGTAGGGGTAGCTGTAGCTACTCTGCAGCCATCCCTGTGACGACCTCCTTCCTCGGGGCGGACCGGGTCGCTGTCCCCACAACCTCCACTACACCCTCGGCACAGGTCAAACCGCGAAAGACCTGCAGCATGACCTGCTGGGTGATGTCTGCTGCGGATGCAGGAACAAGCACTGCATCGTGGATGGGGAGTGCCGTGATGCCGCGATGGTTGAGGCCGAGCAGCACGTTGGTGATGATCCTGCTCTCCATGTACTGGCACCGGTGACCGATCCCGGTGTGAAAGGCCGTTCTGATGGCAGGATGCGATGCCTCGATGGCTCGGACGACCTCACCAATCTTGATCCGCCTTGGGAAGTAGTTCGCTCTGAACAACACTCATGCCATTGATTTTGCGCTGAAACGTTGTGGTTTTTCTCGCCATGACCTGCAGGGTTTTGTAAGATTTCGACCGAA
>JAWLCA010000005.1:0-180690 GCA_041687395.1 Paracoccaceae bacterium
TGCCCGAGCGCAGCGTGATCCCCTTGTCCGCCATCGGGTCGCTCAACGCGTACCAGTTCTGAAGGAAGTAGACCCGCAGCATCGCCTCAAGCGGCATCGAGGGCGTCCGCCCTTCGGCCCCGCCTTTGGATGGTGCGGCGCGATCAGCGCCAGCAGACGGCCCCATGACACCACAGAATCCATCTCCGCCAGGAACTGCTCCCGCCGCGTCACCTTCTTCTTCATCGCGTCACGAAGACCGGGAATCGCAGGCTGCTTCGGCGTCGGCGGAACTCCGCGAGGGCTTTCCCGCAGCCTATCAGATCACGCCAGAGTTGCTAGGTTCTTCAGACTTTCCCAATGACTTGGAAAAGTGCTCACGCGTGAGCAGGCATGCCAAAACGCCGCAGAGGCCTCGGGCGAAGGCCAGCGGATCGCTCCGCTGGCATCACAACCCGGCCCTAAAGCCGCCCGGTCAGCGCCATGATCAGCAGAATGATCAGGATCACGCCGACCACGCCCGACGGGCCGTAGCCCCAGTTGCGCGAATGGCCCCAGGTCGGCAGCACGCCAATCAAGGCCAGAATCAGGATGATAATGAGAATCGTCGTCAACGGCATCGTCACTCTCCCTCGTCTCTTTGCCCGTTCACGGACACATCAGGGTAACACGGGTTGCGCCCGATCGTTCCCTCGATCCGCGTCGCCACCATGAAAATCTTGTTCCCGCGCGTGCCGCATTGCGTTCCCCGGCGGGCCGCAGGGCGCGGGTCACCCCGCCATGTCGTACCCGCCCAGTTCCTCGGGCAGGAATTCCACCCACAGCCGGTGTCCCGTCGCCCGCGCGATGCGGCGCAGCGTGTCTAACCGGGGTGAGGCGCGCCCCGCCTCCATCCGCGCCACCGCCGACTGGGTGGACCCGATCCGCGCCGCCAGCGCCGCCTGGCTCAGGCCGGCCGCCTTGCGCGCGGCGACGATGCCGGCAACCACCGCCATCTCCTCGTCCCGGTCCGCAAGAAAAGCGCGGAACCGCGGGTCGGCCATCATCTCGTCGCGCATCCGCGCGAACTCGGCAAGCTGGTCGGCATCCATGGGGGTCCCTCCTGCGACTATAGCAGATGAGATATATAGCATATCGGCTATGATCCGCCAAGCCCCTGACGATACGCCGAAATCCGGGCGCATGCGCACCAACGTATGCACGCGATATGCACGGCAGATGCACGTGAATCATACGTCGGAATCCGCCCCGAATCGACGCCGCCCCCGATCTCCTCCGGCTCGCGTCCCGACCATACCCAAAGACCCGGCGAGCCCTCGCCAGGCCCCGGAAAGCCCGTGTCTTTTCAGGAAAGTGGTGCCGCTGAAGGGACTCGAACCCCCGACCCCATCATTACGAATGCTGGAAGCGCCTCGTTGGAAGGAGCTGGCCCAAGGCACCTGATGCTTGCTAACACTCTGTTTCACAATGTCTACTTCTCAGCGCGTTGTTAGGTGACCTTGGACGGCGCAGGAGAACTTTGGAAGAACATCCCCTACTAATGCACTACTAGTAGGGGCAATCTCGACTAAACCAACACCGGCAGTGCCGGACCATAAAGTGCGTGACCAGCGGCCCGTGTGCAAGCAACCATGCAAGCGGTGGCGCACCACGCCTGTGGCACCAGCGCCACCAAACCCGGCAAACCGGTCAAACCCGGCCCACCCCACCCCAAGCACGGGTCACAACCTCTCGGGGGCGTTGGGCCGCTCGGTTCACCCTCTCTGGCATACTGCTCGAGCCCAATAGGCCAACTGTACACAGCAGAGGATGGTGGTGGGAGACAGCGCGAAAAGATCTCTTGCCGCAGGCTGCAATCAACCGCCATAGTCACCATACCCCGCCCCGATACGGTATTAACCATTGTTTTCACTTCCAAATTGGCTGCGCCAAAAACCACACAACATCGACAAGCCGGAGGTCTCTACCCCGGGCAAGCTCGACAGTGCCGTCGCGCCCAAGGTCGGGACTAATATCGACCACCTCGTTATTAACCTCTACCGGCCCCACATCACCTCGGGCGACTGCCTTATTGTGACCGGCTACCAGGACTTTCTCTCCTCGCTTGCTGTTCTGATGAAGGAGGTCAAGGACCTCAGAGACCCAGAAGCCAACACAGACATTCGCATTCGGATATCGTTCGGCATTGATACGGCGAATTCTCGGCGGTTGGGCAAGTCGAAGCCCGTTACTGAAGAGATGAAGTTATACTGGTTGGAGAAGTCAGGGCTGCAGGTTGAGGACGACGATGACTTGCTGGCGGTGCTGGCAAAGCGCGCAATCCAGACTCGTAAGATTGAGCTTCGTGTCTTTGACCCTGGTTTGGCCCAAAAACACCTGGGGATCACCGGGGACCGTCGAATGCATGCCAAGATCGTGGCGTCCCGGCTGGGCGCCGTTTCGGGCTCGGCAAACTTCTCAAAGTCGGGGCTCTACAGCAACATCGAATATGCGGATGGCCTCGATGCCGGATCACACGAACTTCAGGTGGAACGCACCCGGGCGGCTGAACAGATTTGGGACGCCTCTGCTGACTGGACTAAGGAAGCCCTCGAGATCCTCGACAGGCTCATAAAACCCGTTACGGCCGAAGATGCCATGGCGCGCATGATTTCCGAGCAGAAGGGCTTTGAACCCTGGCTCACAGGCGGTCGGCGAGAAATCACCGGCCACACGCTCTACGGATACCAACAGGAGCTCACATACGAGGCATGTTCCATAACATACGACCACGGTATTGCCTTCGTCGAGGCGCCCACGGGGTCGGGGAAAACCGAGATCGGTTGCCACCTCGCTGAGGCCCTATCGGAGACATTTTCGCGGGTGATTCCTCGCTCTCCTGTCCATGGTGTCGCCCGGAAGAACGCGGCTGTCATCGCGCCGCCAAAGGTCATCCCGAGCTGGGTGAAGCATTCAACGAACTCCCTGGAGGCCATAGCCAACACAAGTCTTTCAAAGAAGCGCCTGCGAGGGGCCGGCGACGACAGCAAGTCGGGTCTGAGACTCGATCAGTTCGGGGTGCTCATCATCGATGAAAGCCATACAGTGACGCCTGGCTTCGAACAGGCATCCCAGATGGCCGCGGCGGTCGAGCTCGCACCGCCCAGCTGGAACGTCTGCTTGTCCGCGACGCTTCTGGGCAATCGCGACGTCGACTGGCTTGCCCATATGCAGGAGAAGCGCGCCTCCATCTTCATGACGCCGGACTACATCCAGGCCATGGGAGAGCTGTTCGAACGTGAGATGCAAAGTTCACCCGACATTTTCGACCAGAAGGCGCCCCTTGCTGTCCTATCCGAACCAGAAACCGCTCTTTCGAGGCAGGCACGCACAGAACTCTCTGAGCTGATTTCGCCCTTTCTGGCGCGCCGCCAGCGCCGATGCATTGGCGAGGAAGAGGATCGCTCCAAGCATGGCTATCCAAGGCTTGCCAATCATGGGCGACCCAAAACGCTGAAGCTCACGAAACCTCAGAAGGCACGCCTCGACGAAATCGTGGCACTCTGTAATGAACTCGCGCCCGGCGGGCGGGTTACGGCAGTCGAGAAGAGCCGGTTTGGACACGTGAAGACGCAGCAGAGTACTCAGGATCAGCTCCATATACGAAACCTGCTGAACATACTTCGAGTGAACGCGGCGCAGGCAGCTTGGGAGATGTCCCACGGCGTTATCGGGAAATGGCTGCGAGAGTTTGAGCAAGGCTCCAAGAGTGGGCGTCGAGCGCCGCACCCAGGTCAGTCCAATATGTTTGGTCTGCTAGGCATCGACGCGCTGGCGGTCCCCGAGAAGTGTGACGCTCTAGCCCAAATGCTCAACTCACAGACGCTGCGTGAGCTTGATGAGAAACGATATGACGCCTGCCACGGCATCCAGCAACATATGGATCGCGTTGTCTTTCTCGCAGAGCGCACGGACACGCTCGAAATCTTCGCCGAGGCGCTTTCCCGCCGCGGTCACCACACGAACTTCGTTGTTGGGAACCAGACCAAGGGTGATGAAAGGGCCGTGAAGGCCATCTTTGGCAGCGGACCGGATGGCTTCAGGCGGATCACGCATGGCAAGTCGGTAGAGTCCTACTTCCGCCCTGGGGGCAAGAACGCACCAGATGGACCAGCCTCGGTCTTCCTCACTTACAAGATGGCTGAGGGTATCAACCTCCAGTCAGCCGACACGCTTGTTCTCCTCGGGGTCACGTCCAACCTTAAAGAACTGATCCAAGGGTTGGGGCGCATCGACCGGATCGATAGTCAGTTCGGGATAGTAAACTACCACCTGGTCGATTTTCCGGTCGGGCAATTTGCATCCGACGACAAGGTGGCCAACCGCATCGCGAACTATCGGACACTTGCGGGTGAAGAGCTGATTGACGCGGTCCAGGAAGTTGGATCGGAGGATGCGGAAGTAATTCTGGAGAGCGTCATACGCTACCTTAGGTCAACCAGGCGGATGCGAGACAACAACTTCCACGATGTTCTCGCTCGGATCAAAGAGAAGATTTCTCCGGCGCGATATGGTCTCATCAGCAAGGCCAGAATCGCAGGCACCTGGGGCGCTGAACTAGCGCTTCTATCTGCCAGAGAGAGCTTCACCGGCCTGCATCTGAAGGGCGTCGATAAGCCAACCAGCTTCTTTCCTCCGCGCTTGCTGCTGCTGAGGCCCTCTGAGACGGGCCTCCTGTTGGAACGTGGTCAGCTGACCTGTGCCAAGACCCTTGAGTCGGCATACGAGAGGACCAAGAGCCTCGGCTTGGAACAGAAGAGGATGACCGACGAAGATCTGGCTAGCGCGCTTGAAACCATCTCTGCCCAGCTTGGACGGCTTACAGAATGGGACCTACGCCCGGCACGCGTCGAAAGCCTGATGAAGGCCTGCGCTGAGTTCATGAGCCGACGGACCGATGAGGACACTGATGATCAAGAGATGTTCGGGCACCTGTCTCTGCCCGCCATCGAAATGATCTGCGAGTCTTGGAGCAGATTGCTTGACCCGTACTGGGAGCAAGCCAAGCAAGAGGTGCGGGATAGCTTCGCCTATGAGGACCTGCCAAAGGGGTACATTGCGATCCAGGCAATTCTGCAGAAGCTCGAAGGTGACATACCCGGCGCTGACGAAGTACACGGAAAAATGGCTACGGTGATTGAAGAAGCCGAGCTACTTTCGAGGGATCACGAGCCAGAGATTGGGCGTCGGGTTTCGGTGGTCTTCTTTTCGGGCGGTACGGGCGAGCACTGAACGATGCGAAGCGTGATAGTGTCCACTATGTTAAATTATGAGAAGTCTGAGTTCCAATCGGACCAGTTTACTCATCGACTGGCGTTTCTGGTTGCAATGGCTGAGAAGTCTCCGCAGGACTTGCTTCTCTGTCAGCAGTGAAGAAATCAATGATGCTCTCTCGGTTGACAAGCATAACAATCGCTAAAATGACCCCAAGAGGCACGTTTATCCTGATGAACCAATTCCTAACGGAAGACAGTTGATCTTTAAGTTCTGAGATCTGTTTCGATAGCTGGTAGGCTGTAAGAGCCTCTCCTGAAATCCCATTAATGATGTCAGTTGGTATCTTATCAAGATTGTTTGGAATTTTACCCTTTTCTTCATGATCTTCCTCGACCGGCTTGTCGAGATCGGCAATCCATACTGAGAAGATCTCGTCTCCATAACGAAGATTCACGTGTCTTGGGCCGGCATTGAATATCGCAAATACCAAGTTTCCATGAAATCCAGGGTTGACCTGAAACCCGGAAACGTTGACCAGGCCACGAAACTTTATTGATGCCCTGATCGAGATGAAGCCGATTGCGGATCTGGATACTCGAACCTTCTCTCTTGTCAAAATGAATGCAAATTCACCTGGCCCAATTACAAAGGCTCCACCGTCTTCTAATTTCTTGACAGTCGATGTTCCATCACCATTGACATAGTACTCGCTACCCACAGACAGGCGGTAGCCTGCCGCTTCAACCTTTTCTTTTTCCCAAGGAGAAACCGGCCGGAGATTTTCCGGCTTCGTGCCTTCGGAAAGCCAACGGTCTCTTCCCCAAAAAGCCAATGCCAGTCACCTAATGAAGAACTGTCGCTGGCGAAGCTCTGAGCGCCTCGTCTCCAGTGATTTTTCAACGTCAACAGCTTCGCTGACAGCAAAGTCCAACAACGTATCTAAAATGTCTTGATTGCTTTCCCTGGCAATCTCAATGAACGGCTCGAGGTGGTCGATCTTCTCGGCAGCATCGTTAAATCTCCCTGCAGCATCAGTAAGGCGAATGAAAAAAGAGTCGTTTGAACGGGACGAGGAATACGACAGTTTCTGATGCAAAGTGTTCGCCGCGCTCAAACACACTAGTAGGGCGTCAACAAACGTTCTCTCGGTACGCTTTTCTTCCTTAGCCCCTCGAGCAAGTCGACCTGCATATTTGGCAAAATGCATCGCGTAGTGTTTTAGGCGTTCTTCCTTGTGGAGAGACAGTATGTCGAAGTGGTTGCGCATGTCATGCTCGTATTGATCTTTTTGCCAATCGAGCAGTTTCTCCGAACTGTACATAGTCTCTCCCCTCATAGAAGCCTAGCTTGCTCTGGATAGCCGTTGTTCTTCAAGAATTCTTTTATCAACCGCTCGGCAAGAGTGCTTTTTTTGTGTGAGTTTTCTTTGCAGAAGGCCTCGAAGTCCTCAGCAAGCCTGGCGTCAAGCAGTACCGTTAACCTCTTCTTGTCGCTCACGGGCTCACCTCTGTTGTGCTGTGTTAAGCTGTTAGCAGAAGTGCGCACTATTGCGCAAACCCTATCTGAGGGCTGTTGCCTTCCAATGCGATGAAGCCTGTAAGCGCCCTTATGTTAACCCCTTGCTGCGTGTTGTGCTGGCCGCACCAGACTCGGCAAACACGGCAAACCCTGTACACCGCCGCCCCATGCACGGGTTCCACTACTCGCAAGGCGCCCTTGTCCAGGTGTCGCCTGCGCTCGGTAGATCACCTGAGTGCTGTCTCAGACTTTCTGCTGCCTCGTGCAGCCTTTTTGATAGCCTTCTTCCCCTTACATTCGGGGTACTTCACGCAGCCAAGGAACGGCCCCCACTTCCCCTTGCGTTCCACCAGCCAGCCGTCAGAACATGAGGGGCATGCGGCAAAGTCGGCTCCGCAGCTGCACACCATGATTTCCGGATTGGCCTTATCTTGAACGGGCAAGTCTTTGCCGCAAGCGCTGCAAGGCCGAAGCATCTCACCGCATAGGAATCTATGCTCGCACTGGAAGTAGGGCCGGCCGTTCTTGGAAGTCTGAGCCAGCATGCGGCCGCCGCAAGCACCGCACCTGTGCTGCGCCACGCCAGGCTCGCCAAGCTCACTCACACCGTACTCTGGGTTCTCGATCAGCTCTCGCGCAAAGGTCGAGGGCTTCTGGCGGTCCGCCAACACAGTAACGGTCTTCCGCGCTCGCGTCAGAGCCACGTAGAACAGCCGGCGTTCCTCGGCGTGGTCGTACTTTTCAGGTTCGGGCAACACGAGATCGAGCAACGGATCGTCGACGATTTCGGAAGGAAACCCTAACCGATCAGAGGACGTGCGCAGTATAACGATGTGATCGGCTTCAAGGCCTTTGGATGCGTGAACCGTCATGAACCGAATGGTGAGCTCGGGGTAGCCCCGAGCAATCTCTGGCAATGTCTCTGGTTTGACGAAATGATATCGGCCGAGCAGCAGTACGCTGGCTTGGCCGCTAGCCATCATAGCACAGATATCGTCCAACGCAGACCTCAGCGCGGCCTCCTCCTGGCCCCATGCGTAGTGGGCCACCCTTATGGCCGGCGTGTCGGTGGTTCCGGCTGGGACAACGTTTTTTGTAATTTGTGATGGGTTTTTGAGGATGAACGCGCGTGCGGGCAGCGCGATCTTGTCCACGCTGCGAAAGGTTCGGCCAAGATCAATGGAACTGTGGACCCCAGTCTTGCCGGCAAATCTCCCTCCAAACTCGTGGCCAAAGTTCCTCATCAGATGGATATCAGCCCCCGTAAATCGAAAGATCGACTGCCAATCATCGCCCACCGCAAAGATGCGTGCATCGTCGTGCTGCGCCTTTATGGCCATCAACAGCCGCGCTCGGCCATCCGATATGTCCTGGAACTCGTCGACGAGTAGGTGGCGGTAGGGGCTCTGGTAGCGACCAGATTTCACGTGCTTGGTTGCGCGAACGATCATGTCCTCGAAGTCAATGCGGGCGCCCAGGCGGTCCTGGTAGGCTTTGAGCAAGGGTTCAAAGATCTGGAGGAAGGCGTAGCCGCGCACTTTGTCATGCAGTTGCTCAGCTTTCTCGCGACAGCGGGCCAGTGTCGTCCCAGAGCTCTTAAAATGCCTCAGAAATGTGCCGAGCACCTGCGTGAATGCATCAACCTGGCCCATTTCCGACAATTGGTCGAAGACCAGCTCCTGCGGCATCGGGTTAGGCTCGACGTAGGGTGCGATTTTCTCGGCCAAAGCTTCGGTCAGTCGTCCCTCGACCCGTTCGTAACTATAGGTCTCAATGAGTGTGGTGCCATGGTCTTCATGGACCTTTCGCTTCCACTCCATGCCCTCGAGATAGCTCTTGCGATCAACGTGGGGCGCAGTGGTCAGCCGTGTTTGCCCGTTTGACCCTTGTTCCTTCCGAACGCCGAAATGCTCGATGTACACCCCACTTTCTGTGAGCCGAAAATCAGGGGTATAGGCTGTCCTATCATTCTCCGGGAGATCGTGCTCGTAGTCCGGTTCGTACTCGTACGCGATGCCATTGACGTAGAGCCAATTGGCGATCTCCCACTCCTCGAAGCTCTTGACCAGTTCCCCCTGCAAGGTCCGGAGCTCATGGGCTTCGACGTATTGGTAGTAGGCATCCTTTGTCTTGAAGTCCCACTCGCTCTTGTAGGGCCAGTAGAACTCCGAAAACCACTTTAGCAGCAGCGCCCCAAGCCTGGGCAGTTTCGCAATGTCGTTGAAGAGGATGTCGCGAAGTAGGACGCGGAATTGGCTGTCATCGCTGGCGTGCGGGGCGAGTGCGGGTGCTCCGTTCTCGACTTCCCGAATGATGCCGTAGCCAAGCGCGTGAAACGTCATCGCGTCTACAGCTGCGCCCGTCCGCTCTTCGATGCGACTGGCCATCTCAGCAGCTGCATCCTTACCGAAAGCCATCAACAGAACCTCGTCCGACTGCCGAATGCCGCGCTGAATGAGGTGAGCTGCCTTCGCAACGATGACGCTCGTCTTGCCCGAGCCAGCCCCGGCGAGGACGAGCGTTGCATCTTCGTCTGTGACAACGGCCAGGCGCTGCTCGGGGGTGAGGGGGTTCGACTCGATCGTATCGAAGAAGTCCTTGGATGCCTCCAATTCGGCCTTAATGAAGGCTTGGATGGCAGCTTCCCGTATGCCCTGCGGGTTCTTCTGAAACTGCATGACTTGGTTCAGGACATGTTGCTGCTCCACCGGCAAGACGCCCTCAGGAATATCCGTCGGCAGCGCGGACAGCACTTGGTTGGCCCGTATCAAAAAGGGTTCAAGAAGACAGGCAGAGGGATAACGCCGTGGCTGTTCGAGCCGTCCGATTGCTTCGGCTAGCCCGCGGAGCTCATCGTCGGCCCGGTCCACCTGTACAATGAAGTGTCGTTGCCATTCCGCGTTGGCCAGTGAGACGAACTTGGCCACGTCTGTCCGCTTGAGCCCAGCAACTTTGAATTCATCGCCCCCCCGGACGGTCACGACTACCGAAGGTTTTCCTAGGGTCTTGGTCACACGCAAGGGGTGCGTCATTTCCGAGAACGGTACTTGCCTGGGTTGCCTCGCGAGTATCGCTAGCCCAGTATCAAAAAGCGCCAGGCCTCTGTAGCGATGCCCAAGTATACCTAGAAACAGGCCGGCTAGGCTGCTTCTTTCTATCTGCCTTTGCTCTCGAAAAATCATCCCACCAACCTGCTTAGGTTTTCTGCTCCGCGAGATTTTCTACAGTAAAATCAGTCGATAAAAAGGCAGGCTCTTGTAAGTGATGCCTTTCGCTTCGCTTACGCTGCGGCAATACCCCTGTCTCGCTGTGCGCCTGCCCCCAAGCAGGGGGTACCTAAGACCGAATGCCTGAACGCGCACTGGTTCATGAGCCTCGACGATGCGGTGCAGAAATGCGAGGATTGCTGTAGAGACGACAACGAGATTCGCCCACACAGCTCGATCGGGAATATCCCCCGAAAGAGCTCATGAACCGGCTGGCGGCACATGACCCGCGCTAGCCGAAAGATGGCCGGGAAAGGCCGTCAGGGCGGTCCAGACTCGGGTAGCAGGTCAGTTCCATCCCGGAAGACCGCATGAAGCCGGAACAAATACGGGGGTCAGAGCAAGCCCAACATGCCACCCGCACGATGCAGGTGGTAGTCAGACTGCCAGCGCAGACATGCAGGACACGGCAGACCGGCATGCCGCAGCCGCTTCACGCACGAGGAAATCGCGCTTCGCAGCGCGCGTAAGCGTCGATGACGAAGGCGACATAGACGAAGCCCTTCCAGGTGGCGACATATGTGAAGTCGCTGACCCACAGCATGTTCGGCGCGGGCACCCGCGGTTCCTTGAACGTGGCGGACGCGAGGCCTTTGATCTCAAATTGCCTCACTTCAACCAGCAGTTCAGTGCAATGGCCTTCCGGAACACTCTACCCATCGCTAAATTGATCGCCTAGTGTGTAATTCATGAAACAAAATCTGAGTCTTAAGAAGTCCTACAGAGCGATCCTGGAAGCTGCCCGAGAAGGCCGCTACGTCAGTTACGGCGATCTAGCCAAGGCCAATGACATGCCCTGGCAAAAGGTTCGCTACGCGATGAACCAGCATCTCGGTGACCTTGTAAAGATTGCTGCCGAGCGCGGCTGGCCAATGCCGAGCGCGATCGTAGTGAGCCAGAACAAAGTGCAAAGCGGTACGCTGGACGGCGCCGCGCGCGACGGGTTCGTCAACGCGGCAGGGCAGTTAGGCTTTGATGTATCAGACCCCGAGCGCTTCGTTGAAGAGCAGCAGCAAGCCCTGTTCAAGTGGGCGGCTACTGCGCCGGACGAGCTGGACATCCATGAGGAGTTGAACGGTCAGGAGGGTGTGACATCATTCCGAACGGTCTGGGTTGAGAAATGTCATGTGAAAGGGCGTCCAGACCGCCAAACCGGCGATCATCGCCTCGGAGAGGCTCTCTGGTCTCCCCAACGTGCCAAGAACGGCGGCGACTTCTACGCCAGCATGAGGCGTGTCGTGCCAGGCGATATCGTGCTGCACCTTACCGACAGCACCGCGATTACCGGTATTTCAGAAGTGGCTGCAGCTGCCGATGATACATTTGTCGGCCTTCCCGGCACCGATTGGGCCGGAGAACCAGGGTACCGGGTACAACTCCGAAATTTCCAGGTGCTGGAACCCGAACTTCATCGGTCTGCTTTCCTTTCTGAAGGGAAAGTCGGGTCGAGATTGCGCGCGATCTTGGATGGCCCCGAAGGCAAAGGCCTTTTCTACAACAAGAAGCTCGAGCTGAACCAGGGTGCATATCTTAGCGAGGCTCCGCCCTCCCTGCTCGCCGCACTGAATGAAGCGTATAAAGCAGTCGCCGGAAGAAAACTCGTGGAACTTCCAGACCAACTCCTCCCACCTACACCTGTTCGACCACTCTCAACGGGTCCCAGACGTCCACTGAACACGGTCTTTTTCGGCCCTCCCGGGACCGGAAAGACGTACATCACTGCACGCCGGGCGGTCGACATCTGTGACGGCGCCTTCGTTGGCTCGGACGAAGAGCTTCGCGCGCGATATGAGCAGCTCGTGAAGCAGCGACGTATCGAGTTTGTCACCTTCCATCAAACCTACGGCTACGAAGAATTCGTCGAGGGCCTGAGACCGGACACCTCGTCGGGCGAGGACGGCGAAGCTGTCAGCGGCTTTCGCCTTGTGCCAGTGGACGGTGTTCTGAAGCGGATTGCCGATCGGGCAAAGAAGATGCCAAGCGGCAACCATGTCAATTTTGATCCTGCTGGGCGCACGGTATTCAAGGTGTCTCTTGGCCGGAGCAATGCCCCAGAAGATGAGTATCTGCGAGAAGAATGCCTCTCGAATGGATATATTCTACTCGGGTACGGCGGGGAGATTGACTGGTCCGATCCCAAGTACACCAGCACCGCGGCATTCTCAGAGCGGTGGCGACAAGAGCCTGGAGAGGGGAATGCCCACGGCAACAATCCCAACATTCTTTTTCCCTGGCAGCTCCGCGCCGCCATGAAGGAGGGTGACGTCGTCCTGGCAAGCCGCGGCAACAAAAGATTGCAGGCAATTGGGATTGTGACGGGTAGCTATGAATTCGTAAAACGGGATCTTGATGAATACCATCACAGGCGCCCCATCAAGTGGATTTGGAAGGATGAAACCGGTGAAGGCATTCCTGTTTCTGACTTCTACGCTCGGAATTTTTCTCAGCAGTCGATCTATCAGATGTATGATCACCTGTTGAGCTGGGAGGCTTTGCTGCCCTATATGGAGGCAACGGACGATCAGGAGCCGCCGCCCCCGCATGTTCTCATCGTTGATGAGATTAACAGAGCAAATATTTCCAAAGTGATGGGTGAGTTGATCACCCTGCTTGAAGAAGACAAGCGCACTGGTGGCGCGAATGAGATTGCCGTAACGCTGCCTCACTCAGGGGAGCAGTTTACGCTTCCGTCAAATCTGTTCATCATTGGCACGATGAACACGGCGGATCGATCTATTGCCCTGCTGGATACAGCGCTTCGGAGGCGCTTTCATTTCGAAGAAATGCCACCACGACCTGATGTTCTGCAACCGGTCGGTGGGATCAACGTAGGCCTCGTGCTCGAAAGACTGAACTCTCGCCTGGAATGGTTTCTTGGCTCGGACCAGCTGATCGGACATGCATGGCTCATGAGCGCAACAACGCTTCAAGAGCTTGACGCGGTGATGGCCAATAAGATCATCCCGCTCCTGCGCGAATATTTCCATGAAGACCTAAATCGCGTACGCGCCGTTCTGGGTGGCGGGGATGCTTTCTTGAAGCGTGAAAAGATACCAGTACCGCCAGGGATCGATGACTATGGTGATGATCGCTACCGCTTTGTTGATGTTTTCAGCGTCGCCAACGCATATGGGCCTGCTGCATACGAAGAAATCATCTCCGGCGTTCCCTCCAATGGCATTGCATGACGGCTATCGGACATAAGCCGCAGTCAACGCTGACAAGACGGGAATGGCAGGAGTTCAAGGTCGAAGTCGGTGGTTTGCAGGAAGATCAGGTTGACCGTCTTCATGGCCTTTCCGTCGGCGCTGCTCGGCGGCTGAAGCTGCCAGAGACGGCGGTCTGTGTGCGAACCCACAGAGGTCTTCGGGCGCAGCAGGTTGTCGGCATACTTGCCGTCCCTGGGCTCTCCCTGGAAATCCTGCCGAAGATTGAAGGGACCGATGACTCTGTCCGCGCCGCGTTGATCCGGATGCTGGCCGTTGCCTACGACCTACGTGTCTCAGAGGGTGAACTGGCAGCACTGGACACGCAGCGTCGTGATCTGCTTGAAATCCTGATCCGTCTATTCTGCGAGCGGCTGCTCGCTGCCGTGAAGCACGGCTTGTCGCGGCGTTACCTTGACCGAGAGGAGGACCTTCCGGTCTTCCGCGGTAGCTTGTTGGTGAAGCGGCAATTGACTGTCCATGCGCCCCGACCGGATCGCCTCGCCTGTCGGTTCGACGAGCTGAGTGAAGACACCCCGATTAATCGGGTGTTGAAAACCACCGTGATGCGTTTGTCGCGTGTTGCAAAAACCACCGACAACCTGCGTCGGCTCGATGAGCTAGTTGCCAGGTTCGATGCCACATCCGTGAGCCCGAGGCCACTAGATGAACCGGTCCGCCTTGATCGAACGAACGCTGCCTTTCACCACGTCTACAGGCTCGCGCGCTTGTTCCTGGCCGGTGATTGGCAAAGCACGAGCGGAGGAAAGACTTCCGGCTTTGCCCTGCTTTTCCCTATGAACGCGCTTTTCGAGGCCTATGTGGGTCGCATGATGCGACGCGCGCTGGTGCCTTGGCCTGTCAATCTGCAAGACCGGAAACACTATGCGCTGCGCAACCTGGACAGCACTGGCGCCTTCGCCTTGCGCCCCGACATGGTCATCAGAGCACCAGGCGGCCCCATCATAGTCGATACCAAATGGAAGCGTCTCGATCGGGCGAACGGACCCAACCATGGCGTGTCGCAGTCGGACGTCTACCAAATGCTTGCCTACGCCCAAGCCTATGAAGCTCGGCAGCTGGTGCTCCTTTACCCTTGGGACCGTCACCTGTCCGCATGCGGGGTCATAAAGCGGTGGAATGTCGCTGGCTCGGACCGTGCACTTATGGCTGCGACTCTGGATGTCGGCGATACCCGCTCGGTACTGCACCAGCTCCGCAATCTTTTCCAACCAGAATACGCGACGGCGGCGTAACGCGATGCTTCTGGCGACTCGGCCCCGGGGTACCCCGCCCCAAGCACGGCTCGACACAGCTGGACTGCCGGTCCGGTCTCCTGTTTCCCCGTCTCGCGAGCAATTTGGAAATCGCTGGTCCGCCCTGGGAGATGTGTTGACCAGGAAGACGCACGACCCCAGGAACGATCTGGCAAATCAAAGCAAGTGCAAAAAGCGGAGTTACGTTATGCAGGACGGGGCCGTCCAATGTGCTTGCGTCAGGCAAACCCATCAAGAAGCGCGTCGAGCGTCGCGGCCGCAATCGCGCCCAGCGTGACATCGGCAGCGCCCCGCAGCGCCTGCCCTCGATCGATCCGACCAGAGCGTAGCATCTGTGTTGCAGTAACGGCACCCGCGAGGAGCGCAGAGGTTGCAGCGCCCTCAAGCATTTCCCTTGCCAGGCTGTCACCAGGCAGCGTACCGACCACGCCGTCAACCCGTTGGGTCAATGTCTCGTTCGAGAAACCTGAGCTTTCTACCAAGATCAGTTGATCGGCCACCTCAGACGTAGCCAGAACCTCGATTTCAGGGTAGCGCGCCAGATGATCCAGAACCGATTGCGGCGAAGCCACGGCTTTGAGCTGTACTTCGCGAATGGTTTCTCCATCGACCACGAATTCCACATCCGCGCCCGGATGATTGGGAGCCTCAAACAGCCTGACTTCAGTCATTTCGCAGGCCTCGGTGTGGGCATGGGCAAACAGAAGCTCGTGGTAGATTCCCTTTACGTTCGCTGCCACGCCGCGCAGCTGCTCGGGGCTCATTTCGGAGATGTAGTCGGCCAATTCTGAAATGCTGGCGTCATTTAGCCGAGTGGAGGACCGCCGTAGCGCTTCCAGCACAAGCTGCTCCTCCAGTGACCAGAAGCGGGTCGCGTCGTCCACCAGCCGCTGCAGCGTAACCGCGATGACGACCGCCGCGCTGCGTTTCACACCGCTTGCGCATCCTTGTTCATCAACGCCATAGCGATGCGTCCTATCTCCGTCCGGTTGTGGTCCAACCTCCGACGATGAAACCACGCGAGGGTTCGGGTAAAGGGGCGGCATCCGGTCACTCCGTTTTCTGCGAGGGCACGATTGTCCCAGTGTCGATTGATTTCGTCGGCGAGCGGCACCAGCGCCCCGGCCGCAAACAGCCTCATTTGCGTTGGGGTGGGCTCTTCACCGTTGGCGATTTGATCGCGGATCGCCTTGATCAGCACAGCGCAGGAATCAAGTATGGCAGCCTCATGTTCCTCTAATGTGTTAGCGCGACGAGGGCGGCCCAGCACGATCCGAACGGCCGCAATACTCAGAACGACGCCAGCAAAAATGCCCAGGCCCGTAAGGAAAAGAGCACCAGCTGCGACCCCCGCCCCGACCAACGAGCCGAACCAATAGTACAAGGCTGTCTGGGCAGCCACTCCGTGCAAAGTGGCAATCGCTGTGCCGGTGCTGGCTAGGCCGTAGCTGGAAACAAGTCCGGTTATGCCACCCACAGAGAGCGCACCTCCGGCCTTTGCAAAGACCAGCCCGATGAACCGGCGCGCGTTTCGGCTCGTCTGCTGGCTGATCGCCGCCGCGGTGGCGACGAGCACGGCCTCGATATGCTCCAGAGAGCCCGAACGCGGCCGCTTGGCCCATCCAAGACGGGTAGCGTTCTCACGCGCCCAGGCTTCCACTGCCGCACCTTGCGGCACATACGCCTGAAACTGCCCGCGCTGTCGGCGCGCCCACTCCATCGCTTGTTCGACCCGGGGCGCTGCTCGGTCCGTGACCGGCGACAGTCGCTCCACACCAGAAACGACCAGCTCGGCTGTGCATTGGACAGCTTGGCGCGCCTGTCTTGCAGTCTTCGACCAGATGGCAGCTGTTCTCTCACTCGAACCGAACACCGAAGCTCCACCATCCGCCCCAACAAGTGGGGTGGTTGTAGCACTTAAACGATTGAAAAATCTAGCAGCGAACGGCTCGAGATTTATGGATAGGTGTTCACGGAGGGCCTGGGTCTGGGTAGAAATCCCCCAAGTCATGTCTTGGCACCTCTATAGCGGGTGATCGTGCAGGTCCTTCGACGCGCGCGCACGTTAGATGCTGATTGACCATGGCTGAAAGCACCGCAAGTCTATGATTTGTCGTGCAAATTCTTGAGGTTCGCGTTAAGGTGATTTGAGGCCAAAAGGAGGTCTCAATGCCGACGCTGAACTTTACCAAACGCGCCATCGAGGCGCTGCCCATGCCCAAGGCTGGGCAAGTCTTCTATCGTGACAGCACACTGCGGGGCTTTGGCCTCCGGGTGGGGTCTCGGTCCAAGGTCTTTTATGTTGAAGGCCAGGTGAATGCCCAGACCAAGCGGGTCACCATCGGCCGCGCCGACGTGTTGAGTGTCGATGCTGCCCGCAAGCGTGCGCTTAGCATCCTAAGCGACATGGCGGCAGGAACCGATCCTAACGCCGAAAAGCGGCGCAAGGCGCAGGAGAGCATCACGCTGAAGACGGCGTTCGAGCGCTACTTCGAAACCCGCACATCGCTGGCACTTACGACTGTTGACGCCTACCGGAGGACCCAGAACCTCTACCTGCGCGACTGGGGGAAGTCCCAAATCACCAGTATCTCCCGGCAAGCTGTGTTGAAGCGCCACCAGCGGATCGCCAAAGAACACGGCCAGGTGACGGCCAACAATGTGATGCGCCACTTTCGTTCGGTCTACAACGTGACGGCAGCGGCCCATGACGAGTTCCCACCTAATCCGGTCACCATCCTGACGCAGGCGCGCGCCTGGTACCCAGAGCGCCGACGGCGTACAGCGATTTCGGCGAGCGATCTGCCGGCCTGGTGGGTGGCGGTGACGGAGGAGCCCGAGTACTCTCGTGACTTCCTGTTTATCGCCCTGTTCACCGGTATGCGCAGGAACGAGATCGCTGCGCTGCGCTGGGACCAGATCGACCTCAAGGGTCGCGCCCTGCATATCCCGCAGACCAAGAATGGCGACCCTCTGGACCTGCCGCTGGCGGGCTTCATTGTTGACCTACTTACCGAGCGCCGCGCAGTGGTTGGTCGTTCACCTTGGGTCTTTCCAAGCAGTGGCAAGACTGGACATCTCGTGGAAACAAAGAAGTTCACTGACCGGGTGACAGATCGCTGCGGTGTCGAATTCACGCTGCACGACCTGCGGCGCACGTTTATCACCATCGCCGAAAGCCTGGACATCTCGCACTATGCGCTGAAACGCCTGCTGAACCACCGGTTGTCGGGCGACGTGACAGCGGGCTACATCGTCAGTGATCTGGAGCGCCTACGATCCCCAGTAACCGCGGTGGCCGCGCGTATATTGGCGTTATCGCAGAACAAGGTGGAAGCGGCATGAGTGAAGATTGGCGGCGCAACTCTGCAATAGTTGCAATAATCGATGTCGCACTTCTGGGACTAATCCGTGCGCACGATGGCAAAGGCACAGAAGGGGAGCGTCTGCGGACTGCGAAGAAGGCCCTGCTTGGGATTGATCCACCCCGCGGCAAGCCAGTCGATCACGATATTCCGGAGTTGTTATATATGGCCCGGGAATATGCGGCAGAACGAGGACCTTCCGCGTTCGATGAGGCCTACACGCCATACTGGCCCGATGCTGACGAAAGCAAATTCCGGTCGAAGACAGCGCTCGCCGAAGAAGCCATCGCCGCGCGCCTGAGGGCAGACCCAAAAGCATACGTTTATAATCACGCAGAGAAAGTCCGGAACCTCGAGAAGAAATTTACGTCTCAACGCGACGGCCTATTGCGCCTCGTCGTCGGGTGGGGTGCGGAAGCTCATGATGACATCATTGGCTCACAACTTCGCGACCTTAAAGTCCTGATGGAGCTCCTGGGCATACCCTTTGCCGTTCCCTCTTGGCCAAGTCGCGATGCGAATTCCCTGAATTAAACACGCTGACCGCGGGTCAAATCTGCGATCAATAAGAGGCCTCCATCAATGAGAGGAGGCTTCAATGCCCACACCAACCAAAGAGCTGCTGACGACCAAGGAAGCTGCTGTCTACCTGAACCTGCATCCATCAACGCTCGAAAAGTGGCGTGTGAAGGGCGTCGGCCCGCTGGCATGTCGACTGGGTACGAAGGCGATCCGGTATCGTCGCTCCGACCTGGATGCCTTCGCGTTCGAGGACACCGACGTTCAGCGGGAGGCCGGTCATGTTCGCTGAAACCCCACGCCTCACGACAGCGCTCATAGCAGTGAGCCTTCACACATATGAAAACCGCTACAGCATATACGTTTACCCGGCGACCGTCGCAAAATTGACGGGCACCAGCACTGCGTATTGGGAAGCACTTCATGTCAAGGGGACGGGCCCAAAGCTCGTCCCCTACAAAGGCTATGACTGGTACATCCTCGGCGATGTTCAGGACTGGCTTGATGCCAATATTTCCGGCTTCTGGGAGGTGGCGTGATGTCCGATATCCCTACGCCGCTGTCGCGCCGCATGGCCAATACCGTCAAGGCAGCAAACGCCTATGTTGAGATGGGCTTGGAACCTCTGCAGCTGCCCCCGCGCGAAAAGAAACCTAAGGGGAAATGGAAGGAGCCGCAGAGCTGGACTGCTGAACAGATTGCAGCTGCGTTCGGTGGCGATGCAAATATCGGTATCGCCCTGGGCGCCCGGTCCGGCAACCTAGTTGATCTTGATTTCGATTGCCGCGAGGCCGCGGAACTTGCCAAGATCGTCTTTGCTGACCTGCCCAGTTTTGGACGCGCTGGCTCGCCCTATAGCCATCGGGTTGCACGCTCAAAACTCAAGAAAGGACGCCTCACCTTCGAACTGCCAGCAGAGGTTGCGGCGACACTTGGCGCTGACCGCACCATGCTAATGGAAGTGCGCGGAACGGGGCATCAGACTATGTTTCCGCCGTCGATTCACCCAAGCGGTGAACAGGTGCGATGGCACGATGATCCGGCAGGGATCCCGACTGTTGAAGGTAGTGATCTTGCGCGCCGCTGCGGCGTTGTAGCAGCGCTTTCCGCCGTCGCGATGGCTTATCCCAAAGTGCGTGGAGAACGTGATGAAAACTGCTTCATACTGACAGCCACGCTCGTCCGTGCTGGCCTTTCTGATGGTGAGATCGATTTGCTCGTTCCGGTCGTCGCCAGTCTTGCGGGTGATGAAGAAGCCGAACGGCGCGGTGGTAAGGCGGAAGCTGTCCGTGCCAGGATTGAAGCTGGAGAACCGGCATGGGGTCTGCCCGAGCTTTGCAAGCGGCTCGGCCTTGAGGCTTTGATGCCTAAGCTGCGCGACTGGTTGCGCTTGGGCAGTCCGTCGGACGTCGAAGATCGACGGCCGCGCATTTATGTGCGCCCTGGCGAGATGCCTGGTGAAGTTGATCAGGCCGAGGCTGCGTTACTTGCCGGCAACTTCGGCATCTATCAACGTAGTGGGCAACTCGTGCGGGTCGTTCGCTTACCCAGTAGCATCGGGGCCGATGGTGTCCGCCGTGCAGGTGGGATTATCCTTATACAAGAGGTGCGGCAATACTGGCTTCTTGAAAAATTCGCCCTGGGGGCGCTCTGGCTCAAGAGGGGTGAAGAAAACGACATTCCTATCGATCCACCGACAAGCCATGCTCTGCAGCTTCTAGCGCGCGTGGGGGAGTGGCGGGCCCCGGTCCTGCATGGCGTTGTGTCGACACCGACAATGCGGCGCGACGGGACTATCCTTCAGACACCCGGATTTGATCCCGCATCGGGACTGCTTTTCGAGCCTAACGGCGTGACCTATCCCGAGGTGCCGGAGGCCCCGACGCGCGACCAGGCGCTGGAAGCGAGGGACCGCCTGATCCGGCCGTTTCGGGAGTTCTGTTTCGCAGGTCGGGCGGATCGGAGTGTTCTGTTGGCGACCGTCATCACATCGCTAATCCGGCGAAATCTGCCGTCTGCCCCTATGATTGCAATCGATGCGCCGACTGCCGGGTCAGGCAAGTCGTTGCTCGCCGAAACCGTCGGCATCATTGCTGCCGGCCACAAGCCAACGATGATGTCCCAGGGCAAGTCCGCTGAAGAGGATGAAAAGCGCCTATCCAGCGTCTTGATGGCTGGCGACCCGGTCTTGGTGATTGACAACTGCGAACGCCCGCTGGCTGGAGACGCGCTCTGCACGGCTCTGACGCAGGAATTCATTACCTTGCGTATTTTGGGCAGAAGCGAAGTTACCACGATGCCTACCAACACGCTAATCCTAGCGACTGGGAATAACCTCGAGGTTGTGGGTGATCTTGGTCGGCGCACGCTCATCATCCGAATCGACACCGGCGAGGAGCGTCCTGATCAAATCGAGCACGAGTTTGACCCCCGGGTTGAGGTGACAGCAGAGCGGCCCGCCCTGGTCGTCGCCGGTTTGACGATTCTGCGCGCCTATCTGGCGGCCGGTCGTCCGCAGCGTTTGGCCCCCATGGGTTCATTCGAGGATTGGAACGTCGTCCGCGAGGCGCTGGTTTGGCTCGGAGAAGAAGACCCGATTGTCACGCGGGAGCGCGTCATCGCTGATGATCCGCGCAAGGGTGAACTGGCGGATCTTCTTGAGCTTTGGGCCGACGCGTTGGGTGGGCGCGCGGTGACCCTTGCCGAGGTCGCGCAGGAGGCCACACATCCGTCAAACTGGAAGACTGCGCGCCTTCACCAGGCCCTGGCAGATCGGACGCCGAAAGGTGCATTTAGTGCTACAAGTGTTGGACGCTACCTGGCGCGGCACAAGGACCGCTTGGTCGGCGGACGAGTGCTTCGCTGCATCGATGATCCATCGGGCGTCAAGCGATACCGGCTCGACGTGGCGGACCCCCCGCCGGCTGACGACACGCCGTTCTGAGGGGCGTCAAGATTTGGAAATGCTCTGACGCGGGGTCGGCTGCGCCACGCCCACTGGTTTGCAGGGTTTAACGGGTTTGTTGCGCCCAGTGCCACAGCCGTAAACTACACGCGCCCCTGCACGCCTGGGCCACAACCCTGCTAGTGCTAGCTAGGCGTGCCGCCTTGGGCGCCTGTAAGCGCCGCACAGGCCCAACCCGGGCTGTCGGCAGGGGTGTGGCTGGCTGGCAGCGCCAAGTGGCCGCTCAGCGGCCACCTCAGAATGCCCTGCGGGTCCGGCACTTTGACGCATAGGAACGGCCGATAAGGGGCGGGCGTAAAGACCCTAGTACAACATGCCGCCAAAGAATGGATGCGTCGCCACCTGTAACTACCGGTGCAAATGTTCGCACTGTTTGCCTTCAAGGGGAGCACGACACCGCACCCGCTGTCCTCATCTCTACTCTTTTCGCAATTTTTCTTACAGCCGCCATTCGGGGACCTGTTGATCAACCCTCAATGCGAACCGCCGAGCCTGGAGGCCAGCGAAGACCGCAGCCAGGCCATCAGGTGCGTCACCGATGACCGGCAGCGAGGCGCGTGCCTCGGCATGGAACCGCTCGGCAGTCCCGCGCCGCCGCACCCAGGCTCTGTCCCACCATTCAATGATCCGGTCCATGCTCCGCTCTAGGACCTCGGCCGCGGGGAGGCGATCGCGTTTGCCGTGGCGGTTTACTGCCGGATCGGACGGCAAGAGGTTCCAGAGATCTTCACACGGCCAAGCTGCCCATGGCAGACAGTGGTCGATGTCCAGCCGTTTTTCGGTGAGCTTCCGGCCCGTCCAAACACAGAACACGGCGCCGATTCCCATCTGCGCGACTGCAGTCCTTCGAGCAAAGGCGACGTCCCGACTTGGCTCGTGCCAGCGCATCGCGCGTGCCACTACGGCAGGGTCAAGATCGCGCCCTTGGCCCCGAGCATAACCTTCCATCAGGCGCACCCATTCCGCCACCAAAGCGGGTTCAATCCAGGCGTCATGGCGCACGAGTGCGCGCCATAGGTGCAGCGGGATTCTAACCTCGCCAAAGCCTTCCAGATATGTGGCATCGACCATCAGGCGTGCAGGTGCTTTGCCCACCCGACTCGTTCGCGTCGGCAGCACCGGGGCTTGCGAACCGGGAAAGGTTGTGTAGGTCGCGGGCATCCGTGCGATGGTGACGGCCGCATCGCGCAGGGCGGCATGCAGCGCGGCTGCTCGTGTTCCGCTGAATTGCGCTCCCACCCGCAGATCGGAGGCGGC
Source organism: Paracoccaceae bacterium (assembly GCA_041687395.1). GTDB lineage: Bacteria > Pseudomonadota > Alphaproteobacteria > Rhodobacterales > Rhodobacteraceae > JAWLCA01. The sequence continues at coordinate 22,609 of JAWLCA010000005.1, forward strand.
GAGCTCTGCTATTCCGTGCCACCCCTCCTTGATGAACCCAAGCCCCTTTGGCCCTTGGTTTCGCGGCATCTGTGGGAGACCCGCGGCGACAAGGGGCTTGTAGAGCCGCAGCCAGTTCAGCGCGATAAGCCCCAGCGGCATGGCCATGGTAGTGTCGTCTACCGCCCAGGCCATGCCTTGGGCACTATCGGCGGCCCGGGCCACCGCACGCAGCAGAGCCAGCTTGTAGGTGGCGGACTTGGCGTCATTGAGGATCACATGGCGCAGAAGGGGCAGCGCCCCTGTCCCGTCGTCGGGTAAGCGCATTAGCATTTGCACCCAAGAGACCTCTCCCCGGCCAAGAAGATCGGGGGAGTGCTCCACCTGCCGTACCACCACGCCATGGCCGCGCGCGAGCGCCTCGATCTCGCCGACATCAACTGGGTGCATGTCCCGGCCCAGATCGGGCGGCCCAAGGCGGAGGGTTACGGCCAAAGTGCCGCCGGCTTTCAAAAGGGTGACCAGCTTGCGAAAGGCCCGGGCTCGGTCTCCGGGTGGAATGTGCATCCAGACTGCGGAGAGAAGGATTACGTCAAAGGCGGCGCCGAGGCGGAATACCGCGTCGAGCGCTGGTAGGCTGTCAGCCATCCAGTTGATGCCGGGCAGCGGATGCCGACGCTGCGCCTCAGCGCGCATGGCTGCAGATGGCTCCACCGCTAGCACGCTATACCCCTGCGCCGCCAGCCAAGCCGCGTCCCGTCCTGACCCGGCCCCCACGTCCAAAACGGCAGCCGGTGCCGGCGGCAAATGCGGAACGAGGGACTGATGGAGCACGGCCGGGTCGACGGTCTCGTAGCGCTCCGCCAGCGCTCGTCCGGCCTCGCCCTCGTATCCCTTCGCCGGCCTTGCCATGGTCTTCAGGCCACCAACTCGAAGATCTCTAGCCGCGCGGCGAACGAGTCCCTTGCGGAGTGTCCGCGTCTAAGAGCGCCGAGATCATGCACGTCGCTAAAGGCAGCAAAGCGCAAGGCGGTGTCCGGGGCGACTGCATCCATCATTGTCGTTTTCGCCTTCCTCTCGTGAAGCCAGCTTCGCAAATTCAATCCTATGCCTCGCTAATGCTCCTGCATAGCCGCTAGCCAGCGTGAACCTCATCGGCCGAACGGCCTCCAAGGAGCGCTGGCCACAGCGGACGTGCTGAGCTGAATTGATGTCTTTTTCGGCCCCTTAGACGTCGCAGGCGCTCGGGGCGACAGCTTCAAGAGCGCAGCACTGACCTCACGCACGCAGCTTCCGGGCCCAAATCGCTGTTCTGCTCATCGATCGGAGGCTAAATCGGCATCGATGGCCTGAGCCGTCGGCTACTCGTTTACCGTTTCGGTGGCGCCGGCACTCTGTTCGGGCAGACGAGAATCACTGCAACCGATGCACCCCTGGTGACGGTTTTCTTGATGTGGACGTTCTGTCCCGACATCGTATCGGACTTAACGCACTCTCTTTCCTGTCAATCAGTTTGTGACTCGCCTGCAGTTGAACGAGCGCTGCGGGCGCATTCCGTTGAAAAACTCGTGCTTGATCGTGGTGCCCTCGGCTGATTCAATTCCAGCAATGGGCGGGACGATCGGCGATGATGGGAGCACGGCAGGAGGTGCAACCGGCGCTGTTCTACGAGTTCTCGCTCGAGGACCATGTTCCTCAAAACCATCTCTTGCGCTCGATCGACCGGTTCGTGGATCTGTCTGGGATCCGCACCTATCTCGCCGATTTCTACAGCGATACCGGGCGCCCGTCTGTCGACCCCGAGCTGCTGATCCGCATGCTGCTGGTCGGCTATCGCTTCGGCATCCGGTCGGAGCTGTGCCTCCGGATACCCTCTTGCTCCTTCGAATTGGTCTGTCCAATCTACCCATCCACCGGGAAGGAACGGGGCATAGAAAGATCGCGATGTACTCGCCCGAACTTTAGCCGAAGTTTCGAACCGCCCAAGCATCACTTGGCGTTGAACCATCGATATCTTATTGTCGCAGCATGAGGTTTGCAGTCCATAACGACGAGCGGGTTGAGGCCACCCCCGGTGCCGTTGGTTTGTGCCCTGGGTGTAGCGCTGAGTTAACCGCGAAGTGCGGTACCAAGAAGGTCTGGCATTGGGCACACAAGGGCCAGCGCCACTGCGATCACTGGTGGGAGCCTGAGACTGAGTGGCACCGATCTTGGAAAGACCGATTCCCCAAGGAGTGGCAGGAGAGGTCAGCTCGAGATGATCGCGGCGAGTTGCACATAGCGGACGTTAGGACGCCACATGGGTTGGTTGTCGAGTTTCAATACTCGTACATAAAGTCAGAGGAGGCTTTGAAGCGAACTGAGTTCCACGCACCGATGCTTTGGGTGGTCAACGGTGAGCGGCGTCCGACGGATAAGAGGCAGTTTGACGAGTTGTTTCGTTACAGATCCGTGCCGCGTTCGGGAGAGCCCGCCATAGACCGGTTTTCGGTATATGATGCCCGGTTACTTCAGGAGTGGGCCGATCTGAGTGTGATTGTCGCCTTTGATTTCGGAGGAGAAGATGTCTGGCTGATGAGTGGTCGCGATTGGGCATGTGCGCTAGGTCGGTGGTTCAAAAAGGATGACCTCGTTGCGCATATCCGTGACGGCACACCGATACCGCATGTGATCTTCGAACATCACCACCCTCTGACCCGCAAAGTCATCAAGCGCACCCACACCATCCCGCATTCTCTGCCAAAGCCTGAACCGGCGAAGGAACCTAAGACAGCATCACTTGCCCAAGCCGGAGAGCGGTCACGAGCGCCTCAGCAGAACGCCCGTGGGTGGCGTCGGATCAGCCCGTGATTATGGTGGTGCCTTTCTTTTCCCTCGGTGATCCTTCACTAATGAAGCGGCAGGAACGGGCGGTAAATCATTCTTGGTAGCCGGTGAGGCTGGAAATATCTAGCTATCTCGGCTGGGAGCGCAAAGTTTGCCTCAAGGTATGTAAGTCTTTTCCAGTTCAGCGTGATGGCCCAGTCTGCCAGCGTATCCGTGAACACCCGGTATTCATCGCGGGAGGATAAGCCCGGCTAGTTGAGGTCGCGCCGACCCGCACAAGGTGCGGGGAACTGCACTGCTATTCAGATCGTGGTAGCTGCGCCCGCTCCGGCCGAGGCGCTGCGGAGCTAATCAAGCCGTCTCTGCCCATGAGGGCAACTGTCCTCAGCACAAAGCCTTCGGGGCGAGCCATCTTGGTCACGGCAAGGCATTCTGGCGGTCTCTGATCGAAGCCCCCCAATCCGCAAGGGTCTTGATGTCGGCAAGGATTTCATCTGGCGGCGGCACCGCGCCGTCCCGGGCGCGTGACGGGTCGTGTGCCTCCACGAGGTCACTGCACTTTTTGAAGTTCTTGCGGAACGTCTCGACATCCGAAGCTTCAATGACTGTCACCCGCTTTAGGTTCTTGGTGTCGATATAGTCCCGGTGGCGGTGGATGACCCCGGCAAAGGCGACATCTTCCAGCCCGCGTTCCCACGTCGCCCGCAGCCGGTCATAGAGTCTCACGGCCGCGTCCCTGTATCCTTCTTCATCGTTCGCGTCATAGACTTTGCGCGCATCTCGCGCCGCCTTTTCCAGCTTGTCGATCCGGTCGCGGATGCCGGCGTGTTGCCAAGGCAAGCCGTCCGTGACCAGCGTCGGCCGCTTCGTCAAGTTCTGCAGCATAGGCTTCGCTCGCGGCGAGGGTGACGAACGTAAGGTCGAGTACATTGCCCAACGGCTGAACAGCGGGGTCGTGGTGATTGTCCGCGTGATGCATGGCACGAAGGCGAGCCGCCATTCTGAGAGTGCCCAGCGCCCTTGCCGTAACTTGTAACGTAACTTAACGGCCAAAACTGCTATGCGGGGCGCTACGGTGCCCCGCCTTTTTATTTCCCTGTACTTTCCGACCTAAGTTACGGTTACAAGTTACAAATCCTTCAAGCTCCACAAAACGCCAATGGTCAATTGCCCCACTGGGGACGTCCAGGGAGGTCACCCCTGCGTTGCGTTGGGCAGGTGCGCTGGGCTTGCTGTAATGGGCCTGTGCGGCCCTCCCATGCGCGCCTTGGGGGATGTATGCCGGTGCCGGTGGGTAGGATCAGTTCACGGTCAGGCTCTGGGTCTGCCAGCTTCCCGCATCGGGGAAATACCGTGTGGTGCCGCTGAACGTGCCGCGCAGCATCGCGCCGAACCCGTTCTGGGCATCAAAGTGGCCGTTCACCTCATATACGCAGTCACCGATATGTCGTGTGCCCGGCCCGGCCCTGCGCGAGAACACCGCAGTTGATGGCGCGACCAGCGCGCTGCGAACATCAGCTTGGATCATCACGAAGGCTTCGCCTGCCTTGGCGTCGGTGCACTGGCGCACTCGCGCAGCTTCCTGTTCAGCGGCGCGGCGGTCCGCTTCAACTTCACGCCGTGCAAGTTCGTGTTCGTATTCGTCGGGCCGCAATTCGCGCAGTTCTGCAAACCAACGCTCTCGATCCACCGTCACCAACTCCGCCAGATAGGCATCCGGATCGGAAGTCCGCAGCGCCGCCCAGCGCTCTTCACGGTCTTCGACATGAGCCTGAAAAGCAACCAGCGCAAAGACACCCGCAAGCACAAACACCACCGCGCCCCTCAGCCGCCCGCGCAGCCTTGGCAGCCCCCGACCTGTGATTAGGGCGAACAGCCCAAGCAGGGTCAACGTCAGCGTCAGTAGCAGGGCTACAGAAGACGGCATCAGCGGCACTGTTGCGAGCGCCACGATAAAGAAGCTGAATTCGGCGGTGGCGATCAGTAGGCGGCCAAGGAATGGTGGCACATCAAACTCACATCTGTGGCAAAGGCTGCCGCACAGTGTGCACATCTAGAATCGGCCGACAATGAAAATGAGACTTATAGTCTGTAGATCAATAGTCTACGTGACTGCGCAATGGCCGCATGGATATCAAGGCGGTCGTGGGCAGAAACGTGAAGCAGTACCGAGAGGCCAAAGGCCTCTCGCAAGAGCAGCTTGCGTTCGAGGCTGACCTGCACCGCACCTATGTCAGCGGCGTCGAGCGCGGGGTACGAAACCCCACGGTCCTTATCGTCGCCAAGCTCGCTGTGGCACTGGGAGTGGAGCCGTCTAAGTTATTGGAATTTAAGGCTTAGTTCGAGAAGACTGGTGCCGCTGAAGGGACTCGAACCCCCGACCCCATCATTACGAATGACGTGCTCTACCAGCTGAGCTACAGCGGCATCCTTCTCGGCCTAGGCCCTACTATGGCCCTACTAACAATTCAACTCCCTGCCTAACCCATTGGCCTAACACGTCTTTCACGAGCGGACCCGCTACTTACGAATGACGTGCTCTACCAGCTGAGCTACAGCGGCCCGCCGCTCTCATAGGACCGCCCCCGGTCAAGGTCAACCGCAATTCACCGCTCCCGTTCAGCCTCGCCGTCCACCACCTCGGCTTCGACCTCCGCGTCGGGCTTGCGGCCGTTCGACGCGCCGACCAGAAGCGGCAGGAGTTCTGTCTGGGTAGCGCTCGGGCCCGACGAGTCGGGCGGCTCCATCCAGCTGAGCGTGTCGAAACCGCCGCAGTTCTCGCAGGTCGGCACCCAGTGGCTGTGGATGTTGTGGCACTTCTCGCAGGTCCACTGCGGGCCGCGACTGGCGGTCAACGCCTTCGACAGCCAGCCGCGCACGACGGCATCATCCTCGCCCTCGCCACGGGCGATCGCGGCCATGATCGTCAGCACGCGGGCGGTCGGATGGGTTTCTACCAGATCCCCCAGCGCCCGGCGGGCTTCGGGGAATTCCTCGGCCGCGATCAGAAGCTCGGCCTTCAGCAGGCGCGACTCCTCATGCTCGGGGCGATCGTCGATCAGCAGGCGGAAGCGCTTCAGGCGCTCGGTCGGGGTCTCATCCGGCACGATCTCGGCGAAGGCTGCAGCCAGATCGGGATGCGGGCGGGCGAGCCAGGCCTTGTGCAACACGCGGGTCGCGTATTTCGGCTTGCCCCCGGCGATGTAGCTGCGCGCGGCCATGCAGGCGGCGGGGATCAGGTCAGGTGACAGCTTGTTCGCGGCGATCGCGGCCTCGCGCGCCTCGATGCTGCTGCCTTCGTCAAAGACGTCGCGCGCCTCTTGCAGGGCCAGGATCGCATCGCGCCGGCGGTAGACGTCGCGCGGCAGATGGCCGGTGCTTGCCTTGGCGCTCAGCGTCTTGCGCGCGCCTTTCCAGTCGTGCTCGTCCGCCTGCAGCTTCAACAGCAGGTCCTGCATCTCGGCATGCTTCGGCTTCAGCGCAAAGGCCTTTTTCGCCAGCTTCAGGGCCACGGCCGTGTCGCCCGCTGCAAGGCGCTGCTTCACCAGCCCGCGGATCCCGGCAAAGCGCGTCCGCTCGTCGCTCAGCAGGCGCTTGTAGGCGGCTTCGGCCGCAGAGGTATCGCCCACCATTTCCGAGGCCTGCGCGGTGATCAGCGTGGTCAGTTCGGGGCGGCGCAGCAGTTTTTCCGCGCGTTCCGCCTTGCGACGGGCCAGATGCCCCTCGCCCGAGGCCAGCGCCACCATCCCGTCCGACAGCGCCTGAAAGCCGCGCCGCTCGCGCGAGCGGTCGAAATAGCGCGAGATAGCGGTCTCGTCGCCATTCAGGAACCGAAGGACCGAGACGAGGAAGCCCATCAGCAGCATCAGGATCCACAGCGCCAGCATCAGCAGCAGCACCAGAATCACCGCCTGCAACGGCCCCAGCGTCATCTCGAAACCGGCGACCGACAGGCGCAGGCCCTCGTCGCTTTCGACAAGAAGCGCGGCACCATAGGTCAGCCCGGCGACCACGGCGACGAAGAGGATAATCTTCAAAAGGGACCAGATCATGTCGCCGTCCTCACTGGGGGTCTATCTCTGTGGACACCGTCTGCACGGCCTCCACCGCGGCCAGCCGGTTGCGGGCCTGGGTCTGCCATTCGGAAAGCGGGGCCTGCGCGGCCTCGGGCAGCGTCTCGATCTCGGCCACGGCAGTCGTCAGGTCGCCCGCGCGCAGCGCCGCCTCGGCCCGCGACAGGATCGCGTCCGCATCGTCTCCCTCGCGCGGCGACAGGCTGCGCAGCGCCACCTGCGACCGCAGGAAGCTGCCGAAGCGGTCCAGCGGCGCGTCTGGCGCCTCGTCGGCTGCCATGGCCTCCGACAGCGCGGCGCGGGCGGCTTCCGGGTAGCTCTGCTGCAGGGCGGCCAGCGTCGGAACGCCGTCGCGGGCCGCGTCCAGCGCCGGCGGGACGGCCACGCCCGCGGATTCCAGCGCCTCCACTCCGGGCGACAGCGGCGCGCCGCTTTCCAGCGCCGCCGACAGCTGCGCCAGCGCCGCGCGGGCAGCGGAGCTGGAGGCAATCGCCTCCGCCTCGGCCGCGCGGGCGGCGAGTTCTTCCTCGGCCGCCTCGGCTGCGGCCCGCGCCGCCGCGGTTTCCTCGGCCGCCTCGGTGCTCAGGCGGTCCACTTCGGACTGCACTGCCGAAACCTGCTCGCGCAGCGCGGAAAGCTCACCGGCATCGACATCGCTGCCCTCGGCCACCGGGCGGGCCTCCAGCGCGGCGAGGCGATCCTCCAGCGCAGCAAGCGCGTCCGCGCTCCCCGCCACGGCCGGGTCTGCAATCCGCGCCTCGATCTCCGCCAGCCGCTCTTCCAGCACCGTCGTGTCGCCGTCTTCCCCCGGTGCGCCGCGCAGCGCCTCAAGCTCGGCCTCCAGCGCCGCGATCTCGGCTGCGCGCGCCTCGGCCTCGGCCGAGATCTCCGCGCGCAGGTCCCCGAGCGCCGCATCCGCGCCACTGTCGGCCTGGGGCAGGAAGGGCAGCGCCAGGTTCTGCGTCCATCCGTAGATCGCGAGGCCATAGCCCAGCACGGCAGCCAGAACGCCGCCCAGAAGGGGGGCAAGGAAACCGCCAGAGCGGCGCGGTTCCGCTGCCGGTGGCACGGACTGCGATTGCGATGCCTCGGGTTCGGATGGCACCTCCGGCACCGTCTCGGCCAACGCCTGCTCGCCCTCGCGCCGGGGCTGATCTGCGGCCTCGACATGCGTCTCGGCCTCGGCAAGGTCCGTCAACTCCGTCTCGTCGATCGTCTCTGCCGCGGGCTCCGGCGTGACCGCGTCGGGCTCGACGGTCGATGCGCCGCTGTGATCCTCCTCGTCCGGGGTGGCCGTCACCGGATCGGGACGCGCCTCCTCGGCAAACATGTTCTCGGCCGGCTCGGGTGTCTCCGCCGCAATCGGCTCCTCGGGGCGGGACGCGCCTTCGACATCGGGCGATGCGCCCGGCTCTGCCACCCCCTCGGCGTCGGTGGGTTCCCCGGTCCGGGGCGTGTCTGCCCCACGCGTGGTCTTGCCGCGTCTTGACGCCATGTCACCCCCTGTGCATCGGCAGCGCCTGAAAAGCTGCGCCGTCTCATCTCTGCGAAAGGATGTTAGCCCGGCACCCGGCCATCCTCAACCGCTCAATCGCGCCGGGGCGCTAACGGTTCCGCAGCAGATCCGTCAGCGCGGCGATCATCGCGGGCGCATCCGCCGCCGCGGCCACCCGCGCGGGGCGCGCGCCCGCCGCCGCGCAATCGTCCCAGACAGCAGCCGCCGCCGCACTGATCGCGACCGGATGAAGCCGTGCCCGCACCGTGCCCGCCGCCTCCGCCAGCAGCGCGGCCGACCGGGGCGAGAACAGCGGCACCAGCACCTCGGCCGCCGGATCTGCCAGCAAGGCCCGCGCCTCGGCCGAAAGGGGCTGCGCCACCTGATCGTAAACCACCGCCGCCGTCGTCGGGATGCCGCCTGCGGTCAGCCGCCCCGACACATCGCCCGCCGCATGGGCGCCCCGCAGGTGCAACAGCGGCCCCGCAGGCCGCGCGGCCAGAATCCCGGCAACCAGCGACTCGGCATCCCCGCCCGCGACCGATACCTGCGAAAACCCCGCCGCCCGCGCAGCATCGGCGGTCCGCTCGCCCACACACCAGACCGGCCAGTGCCGCCGCGCCTCTGCCGCCGCAAAGGCGGCCACGCCGTTCTCGGATGTGAAGATCAGCCCCGCCGCCGTGCCTGGATCGACCGCCAGCCCGCGCGGCACGATTTCGATCAGCGGGGCTATGACCACCGGCAACTCGCGCCCCAGCGCGGCCGCGAAATCACGCACGAACCGTTCCGATTGCGCCCGTGGCCGGGTCAGCAGCAGCTTCATGCCCACCCCGCCGGGATTGTGAAGACCAGACCCCGGTGTTACCTGCCTGATGACCCCCCGGCAACCGCCCGAAACCGCACCATGGCAACGCTCACGCTCCTCGGCCTGGAAAGCAGCTGCGACGACACCGCCGCCGCCGTGGTGCGCCATGCGCCGGGTGCCGCCCCGCAGATCCTCTCGTCCGTGGTCTATGACCAGACCGCGATCCATTCGGCCTTTGGCGGCGTGGTCCCCGAACTCGCCGCCCGCGCACATGCCGAAAAGATCGACCTGTGCGCCGAGGCCGCACTGGACGCCGCCGGCCTGACGCTGGCCGACCTCGATGGCATCGCCGTCACCGCCGGCCCCGGTCTGATCGGCGCGGTGCTGGCCGGCGTGATGTGCGCAAAGGGGATCGCCGCGGCCACCGGCCTGCCGCTGATCGGCGTCAACCACCTCGCCGGCCACGCCCTGACGCCGCGCCTCACCGACGGGCTGGATTTCCCCTACCTGATGCTCCTCGTCTCGGGCGGGCATTGCCAGTTCCTGCGCGTGGCGGGGCCGGAAACCTTCACCCGCCTCGGCGGCACCATCGACGACGCGCCGGGAGAGGCGTTCGACAAGGTCGCCAAACTCCTCGGCCTCCCCCAGCCCGGCGGCCCGGCGGTCGAAGGTGAGGCGCGTGCGGGCGACCCCGCCCGCTTCGCCCTGCCCCGCCCTCTGCTGGACCGGCCCGGCTGCGATCTGTCTTTCTCCGGCCTGAAAACCGCCGTCCTGCGCACCCGCGACAGCCTGATCGCCGAGCACGGCGGCCTGACGCACGCCGACCGCGCCGACCTCTGCGCCAGCTTTCAGGCCGCCGTGGCCGATGTTCTGGCCGAGAAATCACGCCGCGCGCTGGCGCTTTCCCCCGCCCCGGCCTTTGCCGTCGCCGGCGGCGTCGCCGCCAACGCCACGATCCGCGCGGCGCTCGAAGCCGTCGCGCAAGAGGCAGGCGCGCGCTTCGTCGCCCCGCCGCTCGCGCTCTGCACCGACAACGCCGCGATGATCGCCTGGGCGGGGATCGAGCGGATGCGCGCGGGCGCGCGCGACGACCTGACCCTCGCCGCCCGCCCGCGCTGGCCGCTGGACAGCACCAGCCCCGCGCTGATCGGGTCGGGCAAGCGGGGGGCCAAGGCATGATCGCGGTTCTGGGCGCAGGCGCCTTCGGCACGGCGCTGGCGGTGGCCCTGGGCCGCGCGGGCCCCGTGACGCTCTGGGCGCGCGACGCGGGCCAGGTGGCCGCGATGACGCGCACCCGCCAGAACGCCGCCCGCCTGCCCGGCGTGGCCCTGCCCCCGACGATAGAGGTGACGGGCGATCTGACGAAACTTCGCGCGCGGACCCTGCTTCTGGCCCTGCCGATGCAGAAACTGGGCGGCTTCGTGACCGACCACGCCGCCCTGCTCGATGGCCGCGACCTGATCGCCTGTGCCAAGGGCGTGGACCTGACCACGCTGACCGGTCCCAGCGCGCTGATCGCCGCCGCCTGCCCGGATGCGACGGTCGCGGTGCTGACCGGCCCCAGCTTCGCCGCCGATATCGCCCGCGGCCTGCCGACCGCGCTGACGCTCGCCTGCACGGACGAGGCTGCGGGCCGCCGCCTGCAGCATGCCCTCTCCACCCCCGTCCTGCGCCCCTATCGCACCACTGATGTCACCGGGGCGGAACTGGGCGGCGCCTTGAAGAACGTGATAGCCCTTGCCGCCGGCATGGTGATCGGTGCGGGCCTGGGCGACAGCGCCCGCGCGGCCCTGCTGACGCGGGGCTATGCCGAGATGGTGCGCCTCGCCACCACCCTTGGCGCGCGCGCCGAGACCCTCGCCGGCCTCTCCGGTCTGGGCGATCTGGTGCTGACCTGCACCTCCGAGCAGTCGCGCAACTTCCGCCACGGCGCGGCGCTTGGCGCTGGCCGCCCCCCGCCCCCTGCCACGGTCGAAGGCATCGCCACCGCCCGCGCCGTCGCCCGCCTTGCCGCCGAACGCAGCCTCGACATGCCGATCACCACCATGGTCGCCGCCGTGGTGGACGGCCAACTGACCGTGGCCCAGGCCATCGACGCCCTCATGTCCCGCCCATTGAAAGAGGAATGACCATGCCGCTTTTCGCGCTTCTCTGCCACGACCGCCCCGGCCACCTGGACACCCGCAAGGCCAACCGTGAGGGGCACCTCGCCTACATCTCCGAAACCGGCGTGGTGGCCCAGGCCGGCCCCCTGCTGGACGAGGGCGGAGAGATGTGCGGCTCGCTCCTGATCCTCGACGTGTCCGACCGCGACGCGGCGCTGCACTGGGCGGCAAGCGACCCCTACGCGCTGGCCGGGCTGTTCGAGAGCGTGACCTTGCGCGAATGGAAGAAGGTGATCGGCTGATGCCCTACTGGCTGTTCAAATCCGAACCCGGCGAATGGAGCTGGGACGATCAGGTCGCCAAGGGCGCGGCGGGCGAGGAATGGTCCGGCGTGCGCAACTACCAGGCCCGCAACTTCATGCGTGAAATGAAGGTGGGCGACCTCGGCTTCTTCTACCACTCGCAGACCGACAAGGCCGTGGTCGGCATCGTCGAGGTCAGCGCCGAATCCGCCCCCGACAGCACCACCGACGACGACCGCTGGGACTGCGTGCACATCCGCGCGGTCGAGGCCCTGCCGCAGCCGGTGACGCTGGACGCGATCAAGTCCGAAGAACGGCTGGCAGACATGGTGCTGGTGAAGAACTCCCGCCTGTCGGTGCAGCCGGTCACGGAGGACGAATGGCGGATCATCCGGCAGATGGGCGGGCTGAAGGGCTGATACCGGCCACAGGAAGCGGCAGTGCTGCACCCAAAAGCAATGGGGGGCTCCGACCCCCCGGAACCCCCCATCTTCCCACGCGCACCCTTCGCACCACGTGTATCTGATCTGGTCCCGGCCTACTGGCCCGTCACCTGAAACCTAGGTCAGAATCGCGGGCGCGCGCAACGACTCCTTGCGGACAATTCTTGCCAAATCCGCGCGGTCGGCGCCCGTCAGGCGTAGACGGATTCCTTGCCGAAATGCTTGACCAGCAGGTAGTAAACCACCGCGCGGTACTTGTTCCGCTCCGACCGGCCATAGGTCTCCATGACCGAGTCGATGGCCCCCATCAGTTCCGGCCCGTCTGCCAGCCCCAGCTTCTTGATCAGGAAATTGTTCTTCACCGTTTCCAGCTCTCCCGCCTGGCTTGCCGCCACGGTCGCGGAATCGGCGTTGTAGATCGACGGGCCGCAGCCGATCGTGACCTTGGTCAGCAGGTCCATGTCGGGCGTCACGCCGCACTTGGTCTTCAGATCGTCGGCATAGCGCGCGATCAGCTCGTCCCGTTTGCTCATTGTCCCCTCCAGATATATCTTCACCAGTGAACCACCGCCTCACGCGGTGCCCCAGCATGGCAAGGCTGCCCCCTGATGACAAACGAAAAACGCCCGCGCGAGATGCGCGGGCGTTTGCCATCCATGACCGGCGGGGTCAGTAGCGGTAGTGCTCGGACTTGAACGGCCCCTCGACCGGCACGCCGATGTAATCCGCCTGCTCGGGCTTCAGCTCGGTCAGCTTCACGCCGATCTTCTTCAGATGCAGCCGCGCGACCTTTTCATCCAGATGCTTGGGCAGGATGTAGACGCCGGGGCGGTATTCGTCCGCCTTGGTCCACAATTCGATCTGCGCCAGCACCTGGTTGGTGAAGGACGCGCTCATCACGAAGCTGGGGTGGCCGGTGGCGTTGCCCAGGTTCAGCAGCCGCCCCTCGGACAGCAGGATGATCCGGTTGCCCGAGGGCATCTCGATCATGTCCACCTGATCCTTGATGTTGGTCCACTTGTGGTTCTTCAGCGCGGCGACCTGAATCTCGTTGTCGAAATGGCCGATGTTGCCCACGATCGCCATGTCCTTCATCTCGCGCACATGCTCGATGCGGATGACGTCCTTGTTGCCGGTGGTGGTGATGAAGATGTCGGCATCCTTCACCACGTCTTCCAGCGTCGTCACCTCGAACCCGTCCATCGCCGCCTGCAGCGCGCAGATCGGGTCGATCTCGGTCACCTTCACGCGCGCACCGGCGCCGCGCAGGGATGCGGCCGAGCCCTTGCCCACGTCGCCATAGCCGCAGACCACCGCGACCTTGCCCGCCATCATCGTGTCGGTGGCGCGCCGGATGCCGTCCACCAGCGATTCCTTGCAGCCGTACTTGTTATCGAACTTCGACTTGGTGACGCTGTCGTTCACGTTGATCGCCGGGAAGGGCAGCAGCCCCTTCTTGTGCAGTTCGTACAAACGATGCACGCCGGTGGTGGTTTCCTCGCTGACGCCCTTGATCGCGTCGCGCTGTCTGGTGAACCAGCCGGGGCTGTCCTTCAGCCGCTTGCGGATCTGCGCGAACAGGTATTCCTCTTCCTCGCTGGTCGGCACGGCGATGAGATCGTCCTCGCCCGCTTCGACCCGCGCACCCATCAGGATGTAGAGCGTGGCGTCGCCGCCATCGTCCAGGATCATGTTCGCGGTGCCCTCACCCTCGAACTGGAAGATCTTGTCGGTATAGGCCCAATAATCCTCAAGCGACTCGCCCTTGATGGCAAAGACCGGCACGCCCGCCTCGGCAATCGCCGCCGCTGCGTGGTCCTGGGTCGAAAAGATATTGCACGACGCCCAGCGCACATCCGCGCCCAGCGCCACCAGCGTCTCGATCAGCACGCCGGTCTGGATCGTCATGTGCAGGCTACCCGCGATCCGCGCGCCCTTCAGCGGCTGATGCGCCCCGAACTCCTCGCGAAGCGCCATCAGGCCCGGCATCTCGGTCTCGGCGATGGTCAGTTCCTTGCGGCCATACTCGGCCAGCGAGATGTCCTTGATCACAAAATCCTTCGGCATGCGGCGTGCGCCCCTTTTCATGTTCCGGTTGCAGGCGGACATAGCACCCGATGGCCAATGCGGCAATGCGGCAAGGGCTTGAAGGGCCAACGGGACGGACCTAAAGCGGGCGGCGATGGTTTGCTTCGCCCGTGCGCAGCACGGGCAGCGCCCGCCCGCCCCCAGGCGGGCGCTTCCGCGCCCCCCTCGGGCGGGCGGGCGCTGCCCTTGTCTTCGTTCGGCCCACGACCCCGACAGGGAACAGGAAGACACCGATGCCCAATCCCCCCCGCGCCTGGCAACGCATGCTCTCGGGCCGACGGCTCGACCTGCTCGATCCAACCCCCGTGGACATCGAGATCGCGGACATCGCCCACGGCCTCGCCTTCGTCGCGCGCTGGAACGGCCAGACCCGCGGCGACTGGCCCTATTCGGTCGCCGAACACTCGCTGCTGGTCGAGGCGATCTTCACCCGCCGCAACCCCGCGCTGCCCGCCCGCTGGCGGCTGGCCGCCCTGCTGCACGACGCCCCCGAATATGTCATCGGAGACATGATCAGCCCGGTGAAGGCCGCCGTCGGCCCCGGCTATGGCGCGCTCGACGACCGGCTGACGGCGGCGATCCACCTGCGCTTCGGCCTGCCCGCCACACTGCCCGCCCCGATCAAGCGCGAGATCAAGGCCGCCGACACCGTCTCGGCCTGGCTGGAGGCGACGCAGCTTGCCGGTTTCACCGAGGCAGAGGCCGACCGCTTCTTCGGCCGCCAGGACCGGGCCGAGATGGCGCGATTGACGCTCACGCTCCGCCCGCCGGTCGAGGTGCGCGCCGCCTATCTGGACCGCCACGCCGCCCTGATGGCCGAGGTCTGAGCGGGGCGAAAAATGCCAGATTGTATCCAGGTGTATACGCTTGGATACAAGAATGCCGGGCAGATTGTATACGCCTGGATCCAAGCGGATACAAAATTCGGTCTCAGGCGCAGGTCAATCCGGCTGTCCGACCCGCCCCGGCGGACGCCGCCAGACCTGCGACCGCAGGGAAATCGCCCGGCGCCGCCCAGCCCTCGAAATCACCATCGCGGAAGTACAGCACCAGCCCGTTGCCCCACACCGCGCGGGTGATCCGCGCGCCGCAGGACGGGTGGGCCCCGCGCGTCACAGGCTGCGCGCCGACCAGCCGTGCGACCGGGGCTATGACCCCCTCCTCAACCCGGCCGAAATCAATTCTCAAAGCCGTTCCAACGGGTTGCAGCCCATAGGGCGCGACCATCACGCCCCGTGCCGTCGGCGGCGCGGCCGTGGCACAGCCTGCCAGCAGCAGAACCGCCACAAGCCGCCTCATCTTGGAGAGCGCTTGGCCAGGATCCGTTGCAGCGTCCGGCGGTGCATGTTCAGCCGCCGCGCCGTCTCGGACACGTTTCGGTCGCACTGCTCGAACACGCGCTGGATATGCTCCCACCGCACCCGGTCGGCGCTCATCGGGTTGTCGGGTGGGGGTGGCAGGGATTCCCCCTTGCACAACAAGGCGTTGGTGATGTCGTTCGCGTCCGCGGGCTTCGACAGATAATCCGTCGCCCCGATCTTCACCGCCGCCACCGCCGTCGCAATCGCCCCGTATCCGGTCAGCACAACGATCCGGCAATCGGGACGGCGCAGGCGCAGGGTTTCCACCACGTCCAGCCCGTTGCCGTCGCCCAGCCGCAGATCGACCACCGCATAGGCCGGCGGCCGGGCCGAGGCGATGGCCTTGCCGGCCATCACGCTTTCCGCCGTTTCGGTCTGAAAACCGCGTTTTTCCATGGCCTTGGCCAGCCGGCGCAGAAACGGCTCGTCGTCATCGACCAGCAGCAGCGTGCGATCCGCCCCCAGTTCCGCGCCCAGGTCGTTGGCCATGTCACCCCATCCATCGGTTTCGGTGGCGTGAAGCTTAGGTCGCGGGCGACCCGCGGTCAATTTGACGCAGCGTCATCGGCCATCACCTGTGCGTTCCCGCGTGCCCCGTGCCCCGCCACCTTCTGCGCCACGATAAACGGCCGGCCATCGCGGCCGCCTGTGCCGTGATGGTCGCAAGACAGGATCGCAAAGCCCGCGCCCTCGATCCTGGTGCGCAGCAATGCAGCCGAAATGCAGCGCAGCCGCGGCGCCTTGCCGATCAACCGCAACGGCGGAATCGCCAGCCGGATCAACGGGTTCATGTCCGATATGCAGGGCGTCTTGGTCACGAACAGGCCGCCGGGCGTCAGCAGATCGTGGATCGCGGCCAGCGTTGCGGCCATGTCCGGCACAAGATGCAGATAGTTGAAAGCCAGCACCGCATCCCAGCGCCCTGCCCCCTCGGCCGCCAGCGCCTCTGCGGTCGCCACCCGGAACGACAGGTTTCCGACGGGGGCCCCGGCCAGCTTGCCCTCGGCGATGGCGATCATCCCCGGCGCGAAATCGGTCGCCAGATATGTGCCGACACCGGGCGCGAGCCGCAGCGCCGTCGTTCCGGTGCCGCAGCCCAGTTCCAGCACCCGGCTGTCCGGGTCAAGCAGGTCGCGCACAGCCGCAAGCGTGCGTTCGTAGCCCTGCTCATCAGAGACTTTCCAGCCGGCGTATTTCGGTGCCAGCCTGTTCCAGAACCGTTCGTCCGACGTCATCCGCATCATCTGCCCTCCCGCCCATCCGGGGTGCTGGGCAGGTATCACATGCAGCGCTTTTGCACACGGCCGAAGTCCACTGACATGACACGCGCTTGCGCTGCCGCCCGCGACCGCCAGTAGATCGTTACGGGCGACAGCGCCGCTGACGCCGTCAATGAATCTCGCGCTCGATCACGTTGAGCGTTTCACGCAGCCGCGCGGACCACTGGGGTTTGAATTCCACTGGGCACTGCGTCGCCTGCTGATCGGCCGCGGGCGAGAATTCCATACCGCAACCGGCAAAGACCGCCTCGCCCAGATAGAGGGCGTCGCGGCGCAGGGCGGCGGCAAAGGGGATCGCCTCGCCTCCGTTCACCTGCATCACCAGCTTGCTGGACTGGCACAGCGTCCGTCGGTGGTTGACCTGCTCGACCAGGCGGCAGGCGCAATCCTCGTCGAAGCTGGTGGTGCGCTCGCGGTCCAGAAGTTCGATCCGGGCCTCCATCGACACCTCGGCTGGCTTCACGAAGGGCAGCATCTCGGACAGGGTATTGAAATACCGGATGCGTCGCGGCTCGCTCGGCTCTGGCGCGGGCTCGAAGTTGAAGCCGCAGATCCGTTCGACCGACTGACCGTCGGCGCTGACCGCGAAGATGTCGCCGGGGGCCTTCAGAACTGTGACGACGGCAAGCTGCGTCGCCACTTCCTCTTTTGCGGCCACATCCTCGGCGCTGACGCCGCTGATGAGCGAGAGGGCATAGACGCCGGCGACAAGGGCGACGGCGCCGAGGGCGTTCTTGCGTGTGACGGTTGCCATGACGACCCCCTATTCCCTGGGGCAGCACACGCCGGGTGCGCCGCACTGGTAGTGGGTTTCGGGACAGGCGGCGACAAGCGTCGGCACCGCCACAACAGCAAGGGCAAACAAAAATATCCAGCGCATGGGAAATCTCCTTCTAGAGAATCGACCGCCCGTTTCGGACGGCCCGACTCTCATCGCACAGCTGGCGTGAGCGGAGCGTGAAGGGCGCGCAGGATTGGGGGGCGATCAGCCCTCGGCCGCCTCCAGGAAGCAGGCGACCTGATCGGCCATGTCCTCGGCGCTGACCTCGCGGCGGAAGAATTCCACGAACCCCTCGCCGGGCAGCACGAGGTAGGTGAAGGTCGAATGATCCACCAGGTAGAAGTCGTCGTCGCTTTCGTTGATGCGGTAATAGGTGCGATAGGCCTGGCTCGCCGCGCGCACCTGCTCTTCGCTGCCGGTCAGCGCGATCATGTCTTCGTGCAGGTTGTCGGCGAAGGAGGCCAGCACCTTGGGCGTGTCGCGGGCCGGATCGACCGAGATGAAGACCGGCTGCACGTCAAGCCCCCGCTCGGCCAACAGGTCCACGGCCAGCGCGTTGCGCGCATTGTCGAACGGGCAGACGTCAGGGCAGAAGGTATAGCCGAAATACAGCAGCGACGGCTTGGTGACGACATCGGCATCGGTCACCGTCGCCCCGGTCTGGTCGATCAGCGTGAACGGCCCGCCGATCGCCGCCGAGCCCCCCGCCACGGTCGAGGAGCGGCACTGCGCATAGCGATCCTCGGGCTGCATCTGGGTATAGGCCCACATGCCGCCAAGTGCTGCCACCACGGCGGCAAGGGCCAGCCCCGCATAAAGGCGCGTCATCGCGTTCACCCCGTACTGTTCCGTCTGTCCGGGCCGCTATATGGTGATCCCGGTGTCACGAACAAGCGAAACCCGACCCATGGTGCCTGCGACCCTTGGCCTCCCCGCGCGCGAGACGCGCAGCGAATGGCTGCGGCTGCGCACGCTGATCCTGCTGCGCTGGATGGCCATCGCGGGGCAACTGACAGCGATCACCGTGGCCTACCGGTTCTACGGCGTGCAACTGGACCTTGGCGCCTGCCTCCTCGTGGTGGGGGCGGGGATCATCGCGAACCTGATCGCGCTGTTCGTCTTTCCCGAAAACCGCCGCCTGACCGAGGCGCAGGCGGCAGTCACGCTCTTGTTCGACATCACCCAGCTGGCGCTGCTGCTGTATCTGACCGGCGGGCTGCACAACCCCTTTGCGCTGCTGATCCTGGCGCCGGTCACGATCTCGGCCAGCGTGCTGCAACTGCGCACCACGGTGTTCCTGGGGCTGATGGCGATCTCGGCGGTCACGATTCTGGTCTTCGCCTACAGGCCCCTGGTGCTGGCGGACGGCACGGTGCTGCAGGTGCCGCCACTGTTCGAATTCGGCTTCTGGCTGTCCATCGTCATCGGCGTGGTCTTCCTGGGCGCCTATGCCTGGCGCGTGGCGACCGAGATCCATTCGATGTCGGATGCGCTGCTGGCCACGCAGACGGCGCTGGCGCGCGAGCAGAAGCTGACCGATCTGGGCGGCGTGGTGGCGGCGGCGGCGCACGAACTGGGCACGCCGCTGGCCACAATCAAGCTGGTCAGCGCCGAGCTGATCGAGGAGCTGGAGGATGCCGGCCTGCGGGCCGATGCCGAGCTTATCCGCGATCAGGCCGACCGCTGCCGCGACATCCTGCGCTCGATGGGCCGGGCCGGAAAGGACGACCTGCACCTGCGCAGCGCGCCGCTCGCGACCGTCCTGCGCGAAGCGGCGGAGCCGCACGCCGACCGCGGCAGGCAGATCCTGTTCGACCTTGCCCCCGGCCCCGGCGGCGACGACCGGATGCCCACCATCCGCCGCCAGCCCGAGGTGATCCACGGCCTGCGCAACCTGATCCAGAACGCGGTCGATTTCGCCGCCACCACCGTCTGGATCGACGCGCGCTGGACCGCGCGCAGCCTGACAG
This sequence comes from Paracoccaceae bacterium, assembly GCA_041687395.1. GTDB lineage: Bacteria > Pseudomonadota > Alphaproteobacteria > Rhodobacterales > Rhodobacteraceae > JAWLCA01. The sequence goes on from JAWLCA010000005.1 coordinate 42,117, forward strand.
TGCGGATCGTGGACGACGGGCCGGGCTTTCCGCCGCAGGTGCTGGGCCGGATCGGCGACCCCTTCGTGCGCCGCCGCCGGGGCGCGCAATCGCAGGGACGGCGGCCGGGATACGAAGGCATGGGGCTGGGCCTGTTCATCGCCAAGACCCTGCTGGAGCGGACCGGGGCGGAACTCAGCTTCGCCAACGGCGCCGACCCCTTCCTGACCGAGGCCGAGCGCCCGGACCGGTGCGGCGCCATCGTCGAGGTGATCTGGCCCCGCGCCCGCATCGCCGCCCCCGCCGTGACAGCGGGTCTGGGCGAGAACCGCCCGATCACCGTTTGATCCGTCCGACCGCAGCGTCGAACCGGTCCAGCACCGAGCGCAGATCGTCGGTCAGATAGCCCCGCGCCCGGTTGGCGATGTCTCCCGGCACGCCATGGATCGCCTCGGCCACCGCGCCGGCGATGCAGGCCAGCGTGTCGGTATCGCCGCCCAGACAGACGGCGGTGCGCGCGGCGCTCTCCCAGTCGGCGGATTCGAACGCCGCGGCCAGCGCGGGCGGCACTGTGCCCTCGGCGCTGACGTCAAAGCCGCGCCGGGTCAACGCCACCGCCGGGCGCAGGTCATAGCCGTACTGCTGCCCGACCCGGTCCCGCACTTCGGCCACGGTCTCGCCATCGCGCAGGGCGAAGATCGCCTCCGCCACCGCCTGCGCGCCGCAAATGGCCTTGGGGTGGTCGTGGCTGACGGCCGCCTGCGCCGCGGCCAGTTCTGCCGCCTGTTCCGCCGTTTCCGCCAGCCAGCCCACGGCAGCCACCCGCATCGGCGCACCGTTGCCCCAGCTGCCATAGGCGGGCATGTCCGCACTCAGCGCCCAGCGCCGAAACATGCCGCCATAGCCTGCATCCGGATACCGGCGGACAAAGGCACGCAGGGTGGCAGCGAAATCGGCACCCTCCAGGATCGCCTGCGCCACCGCCAGCGTGCAGACCGTGTCGTCGGTGAACCGGCAGCGCGTGTGGAACAGCGCGAACCCCTCGGGCGGGGCCGGGTCGCCCTCGAACCGCGATCCGATGATGTCGCCTGCAATCGCCCCGATCATCGCACGCCCCCTCACCCGACAGTGAACCAGCCGCAGCCCCCGGTTGCAACGCCGCCCCGCGCTGCTAGGCTGCGCGCAACCCCACAAACCCGCAGGATGGACGATGACCCGAGTTGAGACCCCCACTGCCGACCCCATCGACCCCTTGATGCTGGACCGGCTGGCCGACCTGACCGTGCACGTGGGCCTGAACCTGCAGCCGGGGCAGGACCTGCTGCTCACCGCCCCGGTCGAGGCGCTGCCGCTGGTCCGCCGCATCGCCGCCGCCGCCTATCGCGCCGGCGCGGGCCTCGTCACGCCGCTGCTGTCTGATCCGGAGGTGACGCTGGCGCGCTACCGCCACGCTCATGACGACACCTTCGACCACGCCGCCGGCTGGCTGTACGAGGGGATGGGCGCGGCATTTGACGCCAACACCGCGCGGCTGGCCATCGTGGGCGACGACCCGATGCTGCTGGCGGACCAGGACGCCGAAAAGGTGGGCCGCGCCAACAAGGCCAATTCCATCGCCTATTCGCCCGCGCGCGAACGCATCACCCGGTTCGACATCAACTGGAACATCATCGCCTGGCCCGGTACCGCCTGGGCGGGCCGCATGTTCCCCGACCTGCCCGCCGATCAGGCGGTGGCCCGGCTGGCGCAGGCGATCTTTGCCGCCTCCCGCGTCGATCAGGGCGATCCGGTGGCGGCCTGGGACGCGCACAACGCCACGCTGCGCACCCGCTGCGACTGGCTGAACGGCCAGAATTTCCACGCGCTGCACTTCACCGGCCCCGGCACCGACCTGACGGTGGGGCTGGCCGACGGGCACGAATGGATGGGCGGCGCGTCGCTCGCACGCAACGGTGTGATCTGCAACCCCAACATCCCCAGTGAAGAGGTCTTCACCACCCCCCACGCGATGCGCGTGGACGGCCACGTCAGCTCCACCAAGCCGCTGTCGCATCAGGGCAGCCTGATCGACAACATCCACGTCCGGTTCGAGGGCGGCCGCATCACCGAGGCAAGCGCGACGAAGGGCGAGGCGGTGCTGCAAAAGGTGCTGGACAGCGACGAAGGCGCCCGCCGCCTGGGCGAGGTGGCGCTGGTCCCCCACGGCTCCCCCATCTCGCAATCGGGGCTGCTGTTCTACAACACCCTGTTCGACGAAAACGCCGCCTGCCACATCGCGCTGGGCCAGTGCTATTCCAAGTGCTTCCGCGATGGCGACAAGCTCACGCCCGACCAGATCGCCGCGCAGGGCGGCAACTCCAGCGTGATCCACATCGACTGGATGATCGGCTCCGGCCAGGTGGACATCGACGGGGTTCATGCGGATGGCACCCGCGTGCCGGTGATGCGCGGGGGGGAGTGGGCGTAGCGGCAAAGACGCCACTCGCCGCATCCGCGCGCTCAACGCCGTGGCTGTCCCATGGTGGGCGCTTCGAACCGCCTGGCATGAAAACTCTATCGCGTCCCATCTCCTGACGACCGTGACGCCCCTGCCCTGCGCATGCGCCCGCCCGGGAGAAGGGGCGGGCGCGGCCCGGGCTGCGCGCCCGGGCCGGTGCGCGAATCCGCCAGCCAACGAAAGCCGGTCCGCCGCTGCGATAACAGGGTGCCGACGACGAAGTGAGCCCTTATAGCGAATTCGCTATATCGCTAATATTCTATAATGACTGCGTCAGCGGTCAAGTCACTGACTAACAAGAATTTCCAGGCCAAACCCCAACGTTTGCACTTCAGATGCACGTGACTCATACGTCGTGTGCGCATGCCGTTTCGGGGTCGGGGCTCAGTGCGCCTCCGCCCAGGTATCCCCCGCCCCGCCGTCCACGGTCAGCGGCACCGACAGCTTCAGCACCGGCTCGGCCGCGTGCTCCATGACCTGCCGGACGGCGGCGATCGTGTCCCCCACCGCGCCTTCCTCGACCTCGAACACCAGTTCGTCGTGGACGGTCAGAAGCATCCTTGCGGGAAGTTTTTCAATGGCTTGCGGCACGCGGATCATGGCGCGGCGGATGATGTCGGCGGCCGTGCCTTGAATGGGTGCGTTGATCGCCGCGCGCCGGGCAAAGCCTGCCGTCGGCCCCTTGGCGTTGATCTCGGGCGTGTGGATGCGCCGGCCAAACAGGGTGGCCACATGCCCATGCTCCCTGGCAAAGGCAATGGTGCTGTCCATGTAGTCGCGGATTCCCGGAAAACGATCAAAATAAGTATCGATGAACTTCTGCGCCTGCTCCCGCGGAATGCGCAGGTTGCGCGCCAACCCGAAGCCCGAAATGCCGTAGATCACCCCGAAATTGATCGCCTTCGCCTGGCGCCGGATCTCGGGCGTCATCGCCTCCAACGGCACGTCGAACATCTCGGACGCGGTCATGGCGTGGATGTCCAGGCCTTCGCCAAACGCCTGTTTCAACGCGGGAATATCGGCGATATGGGCCAGGATCCGCAGCTCGATCTGGCTGTAATCCAGACTGACCAGCTTGTGCCCATCGGCCGCGATGAAGGCGCTACGAATGCGCCGCCCCTCCTCAGTCCGCACGGGAATGTTCTGCAGGTTCGGATCGGTGGAGGCCAGCCGCCCCGTCACCGCCCCGGTCATCACGTAGGACGTATGCACGCGGCCTGTATCCGGGTGGATATGCCCCTGCAGCGCATCGGTATAGGTCGATTTCAGCTTCGAAATCTGCCGCCAATCCAACACCCGCGCGGGCAGGTCATGCCCCTCGGCGGCCAGATCCTCCAGCACGTCGGCGCCGGTCGCATAGGCCCCGGTCTTGCCCTTCTTGCCGCCCTGCAGGCTCATCTTGTCGAACAGAATCTCGCCCAATTGCTTGGGTGAGCCGACGTTGAACCGCTCGCCTGCCAGTTCGTGTATCTCCGCCTCCAGAGCCGCCATCTTCTGGCTGAAAGCGTTCGACATCCGGCTCAGCGCATCGCGATCGACCTTGATACCAACCATCTCCATCTCGGCCAGCACCGGCAACAGCGGGCGCTCCAGCCTCTCATAGACCGTCGTCACCCGCGCCTCGTGCAGTGCGGGCCGGAAGCTTTGCCACAGCCGCAGCGTCACGTCCGCATCCTCGGCGGCATACTTCGTGGCCTCGTCCACCGGCACGCGGTCAAAGGTGATCTGCGCCTTGCCCGAGCCCAACAACTGCTTGATCGGAATGGGAACATGGCCAAGATACTGCTCGGATAGCGTATCCATCCCGTGGCCGTGCAAGCCCGCGTGCATCGCATAGGACATCAGCATCGTATCGTCGAACCCGGCCAACCGGATGCCGTAGCGGGCCAGCATCTTGGCGTCGTATTTCAGGTTCTGCCCGATCTTGAGCGTGGAAGGATCCTCCAGCATCGGCTTCAGCGCGGCCAGCGCCTCGGCCATCAGGAGCTGGCCCTCTACAGGCTTGTCGTCGCCATCGAACAGATCGCCCCCGCCGGACCGATGACCAAGCGGGATGTAGGCCGCGCGCCCGGGCCGGGTCGCAAGCGACACGCCCACGAGATCGGCGCGCATCTCGTCCAGCCCCGTCGTTTCGGTATCGACGGCAACGAATCCCTGATCGGCGATCTCGTCCAGCCACTCCTGCAACGTCTTCATGTCGCGGACCGTGACATAGGCGCCCGGCTCGAACGGCGCGGGAACGGGATCGTTCTTGTCCGTCGCGGCCTCGGACTCGCCGCTGGGCACCGGGTCGGGCAGCACCATCTCCACGCCCAGTTTCTCGGACACGCGGCGGGTCAGGGTGCGGAACTCCATCTCGTTCAGAAACGCCATCAGCGCCTGCGGATCGGGCGCACGCACCTCCATATCATCCAGCGGCATCTGCGTCGGCATGTCGGCATCCAGTTCCACCAGCCGGCGAGAAATCCGGATCTGCTCGGCATTCTCGATCAGGGTCTGCCGGCGCTTGGGCTGCTTGATCTCGTCCGCACGGGCCAGCAGCGTCTCAAGATCGCCGAATTCGTTGATCAGCAGGGCTGCAGTCTTGATCCCGATCCCTGGCGCGCCGGGGATGTTGTCGACCGAGTCGCCCGCAAGCGCCTGCACATCAACCACCTTTTCGGGCGGCACGCCGAACTTCTCCGCCACCTCTTCGGGGCCGATGCGGCGGTTCTTCATCGGGTCCAGCATCTCGATACCGTCGCCCACCAACTGCATCAGGTCCTTGTCGGAACTCACGATGGTCACCCGCCCGCCCGCGTCCCGCGCCCGGCAGGCCAGCGTGGCGATGATGTCGTCGGCCTCGTAATCCTCTACCTCGATGCAGGTCAGGTTGAAGGCCCGCGTCGCCTCGCGCGTCAGGGGAAACTGCGGCTTCAGATCCTCGGGCAACTCGGGCCGGTTGGCCTTGTACTCGGGGTAGATCTCGTTGCGAAAGGTCTTGGAGGAGTAGTCGAAGATCACCGCCGCATGGGTCGCGGCATCGTCGCCGGTGTTGTTCTCGATGTAGCGGAACAGCATGTTGCAGAAGCCCGCCACCGCGCCGATCGGCAGACCGTCCGACCGCCGCGTCAGCGGCGGCAGCGCGTGATAAGCCCGAAAGATATAGGCCGATCCGTCGATCAGATGCAGATGGTGCCCCTTGCCGAAACTCATCGTGCCGCGCCCCCTTTTGCCCCGTTCCTAACGCAGCCCACAGGCGGGTGCGACCGCGTTCTGACCTCGGCCGGCCAACCGGGCGTCAGGCGCCGCTGCCTTGTCACTGCACGGGTCTGCGTGCCCCACCTGCGGGTTCAGGCGGCCCTGTCCGACCCATCGTCCACGTAATCCTCGTGGATGAAGCGCTTGTCGCAATAGCCGCATTCCACCCAGCCGGTGTCATGCGGGATCGACAGCCAGACGCGGGGATGGCCAAGCGCGCTCCCGCCCCCGTCGCAACAGACCCGGAAGGTGCTGACCACCTCGGACTCGGGCGGCTGGTGTTCGGGTTCGGCCTTTGGCGGCGTCATGGCAGGCTTCCTTGTGCTGCGGCGCAGGGCGTCCTAGATCGGGACACACGATAGCAAGCCGCCGCCGCCGGGCACAAGGCCAGCGACCGCGCACATGGGATGAATATGACCGAGAACGCAATCGAGATCACCGGCCTGCGCAAGACCTATGCGGGCACCCGCGGGCAACCGGGGCACGAGGCGTTGAAGGGCGTTGACCTGACCGTGCCCGCGGGCTCGATCTTCGGACTTCTGGGGCCGAACGGCGCGGGCAAGTCGACGCTGATCAACATCCTCGCCGGCCTGGTCACCAAGACCGCCGGCAAAGTGGTGATCTGGGGCTTCGACCAGGATGTGAACCCGCGCCAGAGCCGGGCCGCGATTGGCGTGATGCCGCAAGAGCTGAACATGGACCCGTTCTTCTCGCCACGTGCCGCGCTGGAGGTTCAGGCGGGCCTTTACGGCGTGCCGAAATCCCAGCGGCGGACCGATGCGATCCTTGACCTGATCGGACTGACGGACAAGGCCAACGCCCATGCGCGCAGCCTGTCGGGCGGGATGAAGCGGCGGCTGCTGCTGGGCAAGGCGCTGGTGCACCACCCGCAGGTTCTGGTGCTGGACGAACCCACGGCGGGCGTGGATCTGGAACTGCGCCAGATGCTCTGGACCAACGTGCGGCGGCTGAACGAACAGGGCATGACGATCATCCTGACCACCCACTACCTCGAAGAGGCCGAGGAGATGTGCGACGAGATCGCCATCATCGACAAGGGCGAGGTGGTGGCGCGCGACAAGACGTCGACGCTGATCGGCCAGATGGACGCCAAGACCCTGGTGATCCACCCCGAAGGCGCGGTCCCCGACACGATTCCCCTGCCCGACGATGTCACGCTCGACCGTCGCCGCGACGGCAGCCTCGCGCTGGGGTATCGCACCGGGCGCACATCGGCCGGTGCGGTGCTTTCCGCGCTGACGGCCGCCGGGGTGACGATCCGCGATGTGAACAGCGAGGAAGCGCATCTTGAAGATGTGTTCCTCGCCCTCACCTCGTCCTCGGCCGCACCCGCGACGGCGACCGCCCAAGGCTGAGCCAAGGCACGCGGATTTTCCAAGCCCCCGATGATAAGCGATTTTCGGAAGCGCTGAAATCTGAGCCCTGCGCCGAACGTGCCCTCAGACGTGGGATTTCGAGCTTGGCAGCATCCGCCCCATGATTCGCCCGCCCAGGATGTGGACGTGGAGATGCGGCACATCCTGCACGCCATGCGCGCCTGCGTTCGCGATCAACCGAAACCCCTCGCCCGTCTCCAGATCGACACCCTCCTCGCGGCAAACCCGGCCGATGGCGCGGACGTAGTCCAGGATTTCGGCATCCGAGGCCTCGGCAGCGAAGTGGTCGAAGCTGACATAGGCGCCCTTGGGGATGACGAGCACATGGTTGGGGGCCTGCGGGACGATGTCGCGGAAGGCCAGACTGTGCTCGGTCTCCAGCACGGTGGTGTTCGGGATCTCACCGCGCAGGATGCGGGCAAAGATGTTCTGGTCGTCATAGGCATAGGACATCGTGGTTCCTCCGTCGCTCGTTTCCTCGGGCTTTTGCCCGGTCAGATCAACCCCTCGGCCCGGAACCGCGCCCGCAGGTCGCTTTCCGGCCGCGCCCCCAGATGGCCGATCACCTCGGTCGCGGCCGAACAGCCCATCCGGCCCGCCGTGGGCATATCCTCGCCGGTGACAAGACCATACAGGAACCCGGCCGCAAACTGGTCGCCCGCACCAGTCGCATCGACCGGCACCACGGTATCCACCGGCACCTCGGTCCGGTGCCCCTCGCGGATGATCACCACGCTTTCGCCCGACCGGGTGCAGACCACCAGCGGACAGTCGGCCGCCGCCTGCTCCAGCGCATCCTCCAGGTCGTTCGCCTCGTAAAGCGACACCCATTCCGACTGGTTACCGATCACGAAATCCATCTCGCCCGCGACCAGCGCGCGGAAATCGGCGCGGTGCCGGTCCACGCAGAACGGGTCCGACAGCGCGATCCCCGCCCGCCCGCCGGCACCGCGGCAAGCCCGCGCCGCTGCCTGGAACGCCGCTTTGCCCTTGTCCTTGTCAAACAGATAGCCCTCAAGGAACAGAAGTTCCGCCTCGGCCATGACGCCCGCATCCACGTCCTCGGGGCCAAGCTCGGCCGAGATCCCCAGATAGGTGTTCATCGAGCGTTCGCCGTCAGGCGTCACGAAGATCATGCTGCGCGAGGTCGGCAGTTCCCCTTCCGGCACCGGCGGATTGACGAAATCCGTGCCCAGCCGCCCCATGTCGGTAGCGTAGAACTGCCCCAGATCATCATCCCGTACCCGGCCGACAAAGGCGGTGGGCAGGCCCAACTTGCCAAGCCCCGCCAAAGTGTTCGCCACCGACCCGCCTGACGCCTGCCGACGGCCACCCATCGCTCCATACAGGGTCTCGGCCCGCGGCCCTTCGATCAGCTGCATGATGCCCTTGCGGATTTCCATCCGGTCCAGAAAGTCGTCGTCCACCGTGGTGATGACGTCGACGATGGCGTTGCCGATGCCGGCGACCTTGTATTTCTTCATTCAGTCTTTTCCTCAAAGGCGCACAGCTCGCGGATCAGACAATCCCGGCAGCGCGGCTTGCGCGCAAGGCAGACATAGCGGCCGTGCAGGATCATCCAGTGATGGGCGTGGCGCTGGAATTCCACCGGCACGTTGTCCTCGATGGCGCGTTCCACCGCCACCACGTCGCGCCCCGGCGCGATGCCTGACCGGTTGCCGAGGCGAAAGATATGCGTGTCCACCGCCTGCGCCGGATAGTGCCACCACATGTTCAGCACCACGTTGGCGGTCTTCCGGCCCACCCCCGGAAGGGACTGCAGCGCAGCCCGGCTCGATGGCACCTCGCCGCCGTAGTCCTCGACCAGGATGCGGCTCAGCTTCATCACATTCTTCGCCTTGTTGCGGAACAGGCCGATGGTCTTGATATGCTCGATCAACCGCTCCTCGCCCAGTTCGAGCATCTTCTGCGGCGTGTCGGCGATCAGGAACAGAGCGCGGGTGGCACGGTTCACGCCCACGTCGGTCGCCTGTGCGCTCAGCGCCACGGCCACCAGCAGGGTGAAAGCGTTCAGATGCTCCAGCTCGCCCTTCGGCTCGGGCTCGGCCGCATGAAAGCGGGTGAAGATCTCCCGCATCGTGTGATAGTCGAGCTGGCGCGCCATAGGCGGGGTATGCAACAGCCCATGGGTGGCGGCAAGCCCGCGAAAGCGCAAACTCCGGGTCGCGCGGGCGCCTCGGGGCAGGCTAGATGCGGTGAAACCGTGCAGGATACGCAGATGACCGAACACCACATGCCAGAACCGACCGACATGGCCTATCACTACGGCGTCGTCCGCCGCGCGATCGACGTGATCGACGCGGCCGAGGGGCGGCTGTCACTGGACGATCTGGCAGCGCGCCTTGGCATGAGTCCCGCACATTTCCAGCGCGTCTTCACCCGCTGGGCCGGCGTCTCGCCCAAGCGCTATCAGCAATACCTGACGCTCGACCATGCCCGCCGCCTGCTGGCCGACCGCGCGACGACGCTGGAAACCGCGTTGGCCACCGGCCTCTCGGGCACGGGTCGGCTGCACGACCTCTTCGTGGGGTGGGAGGCGATGACGCCCGGCGACTATGCCCGCGGCGGTGCCGGGCTGACGATCCGCAAGGCCTGGGTGGAGACACCCTTCGGCCCGGCGCTGGCAATGGCGACCGAACGCGGGCTCTGCGGCCTGGCCTTCGCCGCGGAGTGCGGCCGGGCGATGGCCGAGAACGACATGGCGTCGCGCTGGCCCGCGGCGCGGATCGTCGAGGACGCTGAGGCCGTGGCCCCACTGGTGGCCGACGCCTTCGGGGGTTCCGGCGGCGCGGCGCGCCTGCACCTGATCGGCGCCCCCTTCCAGATCAAGGTCTGGGAGGCATTGCTGACGATCCCGCCGGGCCAAGTCGCCACCTACAGCGAGATCGCCCGGGCAATCGGCAATCCGCGCGCCGTGCGCGCCGTCGGCACGGCCGTCGGCCGCAACCCGGTCAGCTGGCTGATCCCCTGCCACCGCGCGCTGCGGAAATCGGGCGGCCTGGGCGGTTATCACTGGGGCCTGCCGGTCAAGCGCGCGATGCTGGCCTGGGAAGCCGCGCGGTCCGACGCGGAGCAGGATCACCTCGCCGCAACGTGAAGCAGGGAACCGGCGCCCCCCTTCGCGCGTTCTGGCTGTCAGAGACGCCGCCATGCTATAGCGGTGTTCGAAACAGCTCTGCCGAGCGGAACATATGAGGACAATGTGATGTTGAGTTCGAAGCCCCTGATCCTTGCAGGCGTCGCCGTTCTGGCGCTGGCGGCCTGCGAACCCATGACCGAAGACAACCGCCGCACCCAGACCGGGGCATTGACCGGCGCCGCCATCGGCGGGCTGATCGGCGCCACGTCGAACAGTTCCACCCGCCCGCTGGCCACCGCGGCGGGCGCCGCTGTCGGCGCGGCCATCGGCGGGGCGATCGGCGCCCAGCTTGACGCGCAGGCCCGCGAATTGCGTGGTGACCTCGGCAGCGACGTCGATGTCATCAACACCGGCAACGAGTTGATCGTACGGATGCCGCAGGACATCCTGTTCGCAACCGACAGCGCCACCCTGCGGCCCGACTTGCAACAGGACATTCGCACTGTCGCCACCAGCCTGCAGCGCTATCCGAACAGCACCGTTTTCGTGGTGGGCCATACCGACAACACCGGCAGCGCCGCCTACAACTACGACCTGTCGCAACGTCGTGCCGCATCCGTCGCGGCCGTCCTGCGGAATTCGGGCGTCGCCGGCAACCGTCTGCAGATCGTCGGCCGCGGCTTCGATCAACCGATCGCGTCGAACGCGACGGCCAACGGTCGCGCCCAGAACCGGCGGGTCGAGATCGTCATCCGTCCGAACACCTGATCGACCTCATGGCAACGACAATCGGCCGGGCCATTGGCCCGGCCTTTTCGGTTGTGAACCATTCTGAGTGGTCATAACAATTGACCAGTTGCAGCGGGGTTCACATGCCGTTCCAGAAAGTACAGTCGGAAAAGCTCGCCCATGCCGTGGTCACACAGATCGAGTTGCTGATCCTGCGCGGCATCCTGCGCCCGGGCGAGCGCCTGCCATCAGAGCGAGAGTTGTCCGAGCGCCTGGGCGTTTCGCGCCCCAGTCTGCGCGAAGCGGTGGCGGAACTGCAGCAACGCGGGTTGCTGGCGACGCGCGCCGGGGCCGGCATCTATGTGGCCGATGTGCTCGGGTCCGCCTTCTCGCCCGCCCTCGTCGAATTGTTCGCGACGCATGACGAAGCGGTGTTCGACTACATCGGCTTTCGCCGCGACATGGAGGGCCTGGCGGCAGAACGGGCTGCGCGCCTTGCCTCCGATACCGATCTTGCCGTTATCGACACGATCTTTCGCAAGATGGAAGCCGCGCATCAGAAACGCAACCCGGCAGACGAGGCGCGGCTGGATGCGGAATTCCACCTCTCGATCATCGAGGCCAGTCACAACGTCATCATGCTGCACATGATGCGGGCCATGTTCGACCTGCTGCGCGAAGGGGTGTTCTACAACCGGCAGATGATGTTCAAGCAGCGCACCACGCGCGAATTGCTTTTGGATCAACACCGCGCGATCAACGTCGCCCTGCAGGCACGCGACGCCACATCAGCCCGTGCTGCCGCCGAGGCGCATCTGACCTACGTCGCCCAGACGTTGGGCGAGCAGAAGAAATCCGAAAAGCACGACGCCATCGCCCGCCTGCGGCTGGAACACGAGCAGAGCCGGGCATAAGAAAACCCGGCCGATTGGCCGGGTTTCTCAGTCTTGTGTCGATGCGGAAACTCAGTGCAGACGCTTTTCCACTTCGGCGATCGACTCGTCGATCATCTTGCCTGCGTCACTGGCCGACATCTGCTTGGCGATCACCTCGCCCGCGGCAGCCACGGCGACGGATGCCGCGCGATTCCGAACGGCCTTTATCGCCGAGGCTTCGGCCTGGGCGATCTGGTCTTCGGCCTGCTGCATCCGCCGAGCGATCGATGCCTGCAGATCTGCCTTCGCCTGTTCCGCCGCCTCGGTCGCCTCTTCCTTGGCGCGCGCGACGATCCGCTTCGCCTGCTCCTGCATCTCGCGGCTCTTGCGCTCGTAGGACGCAAGTAAAGCCTGCGCCTCTTCGCGCAGCGCGCGCGCGTCGGCCAGATCGCTGCGGATGCCCTCTGCCCGCTTGTCCAGCATTCCCAGCAGCAGCCCCGGCACCTTGTAGTAGATCAGGATGCCGATGAAGACGAGGAACCCCAGCAGCACCACGAAGTCGGTGTTTCCGAGCGAGAAGAACGGCCCCGTTGCGGCGAGCGCCGGTGTGCCCACAAGCGAGAGCACGATGGCTATGCGATAGGTCATGCCCTTACCCCTTCACCCGTTCCGAAACCGCCGCGTCAATCGCGGCAGCATCCGGGGTGCTTCCCATCATCCGGACGATCTCGGCCGCGACATCGCGCGCGACTTCGGTCACACTGGCCGTGGCGCTTTCGCGGATCGCCGCGATGCGCTTTTCCGACTCGGCAGTCTTGGCCGCGATCTCCGCGTCCGCATGGGCGGTCGCAGCATCCAGTTCGCCCTGAATCTCGGCGCGGGCCGCGGCGACGATCTTCTGCGCCTCGGTCTTGGCGTCTGCCAATGCCTGCTGATAGGCCTTCTCGGCCTCGACCGCCTGCAGTTTCAGATCCTCGGCCGCGGTCAGATCGTTCGTGATCGTCCCGCGCCGCTCTGCCAGCACCGCCCCGATGCGCGGCAGCGCCACGCGTGACAGCACGAGGTAGATCACCACAAGGGTGACGATCAGCCAGAAGATCTGGTTGGGAAAGGTGGAAAATTCGAGTTGCGGCATCCCAGCACCGCCCCCGTTGGCTGTATCCGCCATGTCGCCCTCCGATGGACCCAGTTTCGCCCCGGCCGGGCAGCACCCGACCGGGCCGTGAAACGGAACGCTCGGATCAGACGGCGAACATCAGCAGAAGCGCGACGAGGAACGCGAAGATCCCCAGAGCTTCCGCAAAGGCGATGCCGATGAACAGCGTCGCGGTCTGGCCGGGTGCCGCCGACGGGTTGCGCAGCGCGCCCGCCAGGAAGTTGCCGGCCACGTGGCCCACACCGATGGCGGCTGCGCCGGAACCGATGGCAGCGAGGCCTGCGCCGATGAACTGGCCGAGTTGTGCGATATCGCCTTCCATGTCCGTTTCTCCTTGGGTTTGGAATTGGCTGTTTGGTTTGTCCGACCGTTACGCCCGTCAGTGGTGCGGGTGCAGCGCGTCCTTCAGATAGACGCAAGTCAGGATGGTGAAGACATAGGCCTGGATCACGGCCACCAGCACCTCGAGTGCATAGATTGCGGTGATCGCCAGGATCGGGATGAACGAAAAGACACCGAGCGCTGCGGCAAAACCCGCGAAGACCTTCAGCACCGCGTGTCCGGCCATGATGTTGCCGGCAAGACGAATGGAATGGCTGACCGGGCGCACGAAGTACGAGATCAGTTCGATCACGGCCAGGATCGGGCGCAGCACCAGCGGCGCCGACGAGACCCAGAACAACGACAGAAAAGCCGCGCCGTTCTTGACGAACCCGATGACCGTTACCGTGATGAACACCGCGAATGCCAGAACTGCCGTAACCGCGATGTGCGAGGTGACCGAAAAGCTCATCGGGATCAGCGCCAGCACGTTCGCGAAGAAGATGAACATGAAGAGTGTCATTATGTAGGGGAAGTACTTGGCGCCTTCCTTTCCGCAGACATCCTCGACCATCTTGTAGACGAAGCCGTAGCTAAGTTCCGCCACCGACTGCGCACGGTTCGGAACGATAGCGCGCCCGCGCGTGCCGAGCACCAGAAGCGCCATTATCGACAGGATTGTGAGCGCCATCCACAGCGTGACGTTCGTGGGGGTGTACCAGTTGATCGCCTCGCCGCCGAACAGCGGCTTGACGATGAACTGATCCATCGGGTGGATTTCGATTCCGCCGTTTTCCGCCACCTTCAGCCCCTCTTGTCCCCGTTGGCGGACGGATCCGCCTCGTTGCGCACCTGGAACTCGCGGGCGGTGCGAAGCATCACGTTCACCCCGGCCGCGAAGCCCAGCAATATGAACAGCACCAGCAGAAACGGGCTTGTACCGAACACAGCGTCCAGCCCGTAGCCGATGCCGAAGCCGATCACCAGACCGGCAACAAGCTCGATCACCATCCTCCAGGCCTGATTGGCCATCGAATAGTGCTCGTCCTTCCGGGGGCCGGGTTCCTGCGCCTTGCGCATCTCGGCGATCCGGGACTCAAGCCGCCGAAGCCGCTCCTCTTCCGTTTCGCTGGTCATGCCGGACGCCCCTTGGACAGTCGCGGCGGAAGCTATGCAGGTGCAGCATCCGAGTCAAGCGCTCGATTCCGGGTTCAACCCATTGATTTTATTTGTACTGAACAGCAGTCTTGCCCGCCAGTCGCCCAGCTTCGGCTCGCACTCATATTCAACCGAATGGTTGACGATCCGTACTGTCGGGCGCATAGCCCGCCAATGACCGACCCGCTGGACACCGTCTTTGCCGCCCTCGCCGACCCGACGCGGCGGGCGATCCTGTCGATGCTTCTGGAAGACGACATGGCCGTGACGGATGTGGCAGAGCCGTTCCAGATGTCACTGGCAGCGATTTCGAAGCATCTCGCGATCCTTGCGGCGGCCGGGCTGATCAGCCAGGAAAAGCGCGGTCGGGTGAAGTGGTGCAAGCTGGAGCCTGACAGCCTGCGCGGCGCCTCTGTCTGGATGCAGTCCTTCGGGCAGTTCGAGCCGGTGAACCTCGATGCCTTCGAGAGGTTCCTGCTGGGCGAACTCGCCGACCTGCCCGATGATCTGACGATCGACGTGGACAGCACACCCTGACGCATTACCCTCGTCCCGCAGAGGTCAGGGGCGGGCAATGGACAAAGGCGTGATCTACGTGGCCCGCGGGGCAGAGTATCTGGACCTCGCCCGCGCCTCGGCCGAGAGCTTGCGCGCGGTGGAGCCGGGGATCTCCATTGACGTCTTCACAGACCAGCCTGATCGCGGCGGACTGTTTGACCGCATCCTCCCCATCCCTGACAGCGGCACCCGCGACAAGATCGCCTGCATGCGCGTCAGCCGGTTCGACCGTACCCTCTTTTTGGATTGCGACACCCTTGTGGTGCAATCGCTCGGGGATCTCTGGAACCTTCTCGACCGCTTCGACCTGGCGCTGTGCCACGACGTGCGCCGTACCTCTGCCCTGATCCGGCAGGGCTGGCGGATTGATACGCCCTATGCCTTTCCCCAGATGAACTCGGGCGTGATGCTCTATCGCAAGACACCCGCGATGCAGACGTTTCTGGGCGACTGGGCAGATGCCTATGTGCAGGCCGATACCGCGCGGGATCAGGTGACCCTGCGCGACCTTCTGTGGTCATCCGATCTGCGCTTCTATGTCCTGCCGCCCGAGTTCAACCTGCGCCGCATCACCGAACTGGACGCATGGGAACCGCTCGACGCGCGACCGACAATCATCCACTCCCATCGCCTGCTGCAGCATCTGCGCGGCATGGAAGGCCGCGTGCGCAGTCTGGCCGATCTGCTGACGCTCGAACGCCACGCACTGGCTACGGAATGGGCCGCCCATGGGCTGCCGCCACGCGCGGCAGAGGGTGAGGATCCCCTGCCCCGATTCCTGCTGGCCCAGCGCAGCGCGAGGGACTGACGCTTGCACCATTGGTCGGTTTGCGGCCTTATGGCGCGGAACGCCGCGAACGGGAAATCATGACCGATACCTCCTGGGACGAAATCCGCACCGCCTATCACGTCGCCCGCCTTGGCACCGTCTCGGGCGCCGCCGAGGTGCTGGGCGTCCACCACGCGACCGTCATCCGCCACATCGACGCGCTGGAGGCGCGGTTGGGTACGAAGCTGTTCCAGCGCCACGCGCGGGGCTACACACCGACCGAAGCCGGCGAGGATTTGCGCCGCGTCGCCCAGGCGACCGAGGATCAGTTCACCCAGCTTACCGGTCGGGTAAAGGGAATGGGCGACACCGTCACGGGCGAGCTGACCGTCACCGCCGTGCCCGAGATCGCCCGCGTCGTCACCCCCGCGCTCGCCCGGTTCCAGGCGGATCATCCCGGGCTGGTGGTGCGCTTCCTGACCGACAAACGCCTGTTCCGGCTTGAATACGGCGAGGCGCATGTGGCGCTGCGCTCGGGCAGCGCACCCGAACAGCCCGACAATGTGGTGCAGCCCTTCCTGACGCAACGCTTCGCGCTCTATGCAGCGCGCGGCTATATCGACCGTAACGGCAAGCCCGGCAGCGACGAGGATCTGCTGAAGCATCACTTCGTCGGTCCCGACGCTGGCGGATCGGTGCGGGCGCCGTTCTATCAATGGCTCGCGACGCATGTTCCCTCAGACGCGGTGATCTTTCGCGCCACAGAGATCGAGGTGGCGCAGCAGGCGGTGCAGGCCGGCGTCGGCTTGGGCTTCTTTCCGGTAATGACCGGACGCGCCATCCCTGACCTGATCGAGGTGATGCCCCCCCGCCCGGACTGGGCCGCGCCGGTCTGGCTGGTGACCCACGTGGACCTGCACCGCACCGCGAAGGTGCAGGCCGCGCTGACCGCGCTGAAAGCCGCCGCGCGCGACTGGACCGACATCTGACCTGCGGGAACCGCCGCGCAATACGCACAGCTGATGGCCAACGGCGGAGGCGGGCGACCCCAAGACGGCCGCGCGGGCGCAGGAAATGCCTGATCAAGGTCATTGATGCCGGGCGGCGGCGTTGTCGGCGGCGCTGTTCCACCTGATGAACCTGATCGCCATCTGACAGGGCACGCGTGCAGCTTGACAGATTGACCCCGCCCGCGTAAGCGAGCGGCACATTCCGGAAGCGCAGTCGCCTTCCGGTCCTCATTATTGGGGATCGCCACCCGTCAGCGAGGTTTCGCCCGCGGGTGTCGAAGCCCATTTCGAAGTGCCCCCTCCGGGGATCGGGTCGAAGGAGCGCGAGCCATGTTCGAGAACTTGTCCGAACGCCTGTCCGGCGTCTTCGATCGACTGACCAAGCAGGGCGCGCTGTCCGAGGATGACGTCAAGGCCGCGCTGCGCGAGGTGCGCGTGGCATTGCTGGAGGCCGACGTCTCGCTGCCGGTGGCGCGCGACTTCATCAAGCGCGTGCAGGACAAGGCCACCGGCCAGGCGGTCACGAAATCCATTACCCCCGGCCAGCAGGTCGTGAAGATCGTCCATGACGAGTTGATCCGCGTGCTGCAGGGCGAAGGCGACCCCGGCGCGCTGAAGATCGACAACCCGCCCGCGCCGATCCTGATGGTCGGCCTGCAAGGTTCGGGCAAGACCACGACCACGGCGAAACTTGCCAAGCGGCTGACCGACCGCGAGGGCAAGAAGGTGCTGATGGCGTCGCTCGACACCAACCGCCCGGCGGCGATGGAGCAGCTGGAAATCCTCGGCCGTCAGATCGGTGTTGCCACGCTGCCCATCGTCAAGGGTGAAAGCGCGGTGCAGATCGCCAAACGCGCCAAGACGCAAGCCTCGCTTGGCGGCTACGATGTCTACATGCTCGACACCGCGGGCCGGCTCTCCATCGACGAGGAACTGATGGCCCAGGTGGAGGCGGTGCGCGACGTGGCAAACCCGCGCGAGACGCTGCTGGTGGTCGACGGGCTCACGGGCCAGGACGCGGTGCATACGGCGGAGAATTTCGACTCCCGCATCGGCATCACCGGCGTGGTGCTGACCCGGATGGACGGCGACGGCCGCGGCGGCGCGGCGCTCAGCATGCGCGCCGTCACCGGCAAGCCAATCCGCTTCGTCGGCCTGGGCGAGAAGATGGACGCGCTGGAGACTTTCGAAGCTCAGCGCATCGCCGGCCGCATCCTCGGCATGGGCGACATCGTGGCGCTGGTCGAAAAGGCGCAGGAAACGCTCGAGATCGAGCAGGCCGAGCGCATGATGAAGCGCTTCCAGAAGGGTCAGTTCAACATGAACGACCTGAAGGGCCAGCTGGACCAGATGTTGAAGATGGGGGGCATGCAGGGGCTGATGGGCATGCTGCCCGGCATGGCCAAGGCGCAGAAGCAGATGGACGAGGCCGGCATCGACGACAAGATGCTGCGCCGCCAGATCGCGCTCATCAACTCGATGACCAAAAAGGAACGCGCCAACCCCGACCTGCTGCAGGCCAGCCGCAAGAAGCGCATCGCCGCTGGCGCAGGGTTGGAGGTCAGCGAACTAAACAAGCTACTGAAGCAGCACCGCCAGATGGCCGACATGATGAAGCGCATGGGCAAGGGAGGAAAGCTCAAGCAGATGATGAAGGGAATGATGGGCGGCAAGGGCATGCCCGATCCGTCCAAGATGTCGCCGGAGGAGCTTTCGGATCTGTCCCGGGGCATGCAGCGCGGCGCGGCGATGGGCGGCGGGATGCCGGGCCTGCCCGGCCTCGGCGGTCCCGGCGGCGCGAAACTGCCTGCGGGCCTGTCCGGCCTCGGCTTCGGGAAGAAGAAATGATGCCGGCGACGTCAGGCGGCGTTTCCGCACCCCCTTCCGGCAGCTTCCACGGAGCACCGGCAATGACCGAGTGTTCTCGTCGCAATACACATGCCAGAGGCTTGCCAGACGCTTGCCATACCCAATCTGGCGGGGCGCGGAGGGCAGGATGAGCGACGCCTCCACCCTCGCCGCGGCGCTGCTGAAGGAGCACCGCGAAAGCATCGACCGGCTGGACGCGATCCTCGTCTACACGCTGGCCGAACGTTTCAAGCACACCCAGGCCGTGGGCCGGCTGAAGGCCGAACACGACCTGCCGCCCAGCGACCCCGCGCGCGAGTCGCGCCAGATCGAGCGTCTGGAATGGTTGTCGAAAGAGGCCGATCTGGACCCCGAGTTCGCCCGGAAATTCCTGAACTTCATCATTCAGGAAGTCATCCGGCATCACGAGCAAATGCTGAAATAATCCAGCCATTCAAAGGAGATACCGATATGGCAATGAAGATCAGACTGGCCCGCGGCGGGTCCAAGAAGCGCCCGCACTACGCGATCGTTGCCGCCGACAGCCGCATGGCCCGCGACGGCCGCTTCATCGAGAAGCTGGGCACCTACAACCCGCTGCTGGCCAAGGACAGCGAAGACCGGGTGAAGATGGATCTCGACCGCGTGAAGCACTGGCTCGGCCAGGGTGCCCAGCCGACCGACCGCGTGGCCCGCTTCCTCGAAGCCGCAGGCGTGCTTGCGAAATCCGAACGCAAGAACCCCAACAAGGCTCAGCCCGGCAAGAAGTCCCAGGAACGCGCCAAGGAAAAGGCCGACAAGGCCGCAGCCGCAGCCGAAGCTACTGTGGAATAAGGCAGGAAGGCGGGGCAGGTGGCCAGTGACAGGGTCTGCGTCGGCGCGATCGCGGGCGCCTTTGGCGTCCGCGGCGAGGTGCGGCTGAAAAGCTTTTGCACCGACGCGACCGCGATCGCCGATTACGCCCCCCTGTTCACCGAGGACGGCAGCCGCTCGTTCTCGGTGCAAATCACCCGTGCAGTCGCCAATGGCCTTGCCGCGCGCCTGTCGGGCGTGACGACCAAGGAACAGGCCGACGCCCTGCGCGGGGTGCAATTGTTTGCCGACCGTGACCGCCTGCCGTCGTTGCCCGAAGATGAGTACTACCATGCCGATTTGATCGGCCTCGAGGTGCTCGACACCGGCGGTACACAGATCGGTCGGGTGCGCGCCGTGTTGAACCACGGCGCCGGCGACCTGCTGGAGGTGCATGGCCCGCGCCTGAAGGGCACCGTGCTGCTGCCTTTCACGCGTGCGGTCGTGCCGACGGTGGATGTGACCGCGGGCCGCATCGTCGCCGATCCGCCCGAGGGGCTGATCGAATGACCGAAAAGCCGCGCTCCCACGGCCGGCTGGCGATCACCGCCAGCCTGACACCGCGCGACCTGATGGCCGGCCCGCCGCGCCTCAAGGGCGCCTGGACGGCCCGCGTCATTACCCTGTTCCCCGAAGCATTTCCGGGCACGCTCGATCTGTCGCTGATCGGCAAGGCGCGGGATCACGGCCTCTGGGCACTGGAAACCATCGACCTGCGCAGCCACGGCGTGGGCAAGCACCGCAACGTGGACGACACGCCCGCGGGCGGCGGCGCAGGAATGGTGCTGCGCGCGGACGTCGTGGCCTCCGCCCTGCGCGAGGCAGCCATCGGGGTCACAGATCCAGCGCGCTGGCCGGTTGTGTATCTGTCGCCGCGCGGGCGGCGCTTTGACCAGGCGATGGCCCGGCGCTTTTCCGCGGGCGATGGCCTGACGCTGCTGTGTGGCCGGTTCGAAGGCGTGGATCAACGCGTGCTCGATGCCTTCGGGGTCGAGGAGGTCTCCCTGGGGGACTTCGTCCTGACCGGCGGAGAGATTGCGGCAGAGGCCTTGATCGACGCCACGGTCCGGCTTATACCCCGCGTGCTCGGGAACGCCGATTCTCTGGCCGAAGAGTCATTTTCCGCGGGGCTGCTGGAATACCCGAACTATACGAAACCTGCCGTTTGGGAGGGGCGTGAGATACCGGACATTCTCCTGTCCGGGAACCATGCGAGGATCACCGACTGGCGGCGGGAACGCGCCGAAAGGCTGACCAAGGAACGACGACCTGACCTCTGGCGGGCATACTGCGAAGGCCGCGGCATGGACCCGATGGAAGACACAGAGCTCTGAGGACGCGCAAACCAGCGGGCGAACCCGCGTTAGGAAAGGAAATTGCGATGAACCTGATCGCGCAGATAGAGGCCGAGCAGATCGCAGAGCTCGGCAAGACCATCCCGGATTTCAAGGCCGGTGACACCGTGCGCGTCGGCTACAAGGTCACCGAGGGCACCCGCAGCCGTGTGCAGAACTACGAAGGCGTGTGTATCGCGCGCAAGGGCGGCAGTGGCATTGCGGCCAGCTTCACCGTGCGCAAGATCTCGTTCGGCGAGGGCGTGGAGCGTGTCTTCCCGCTCTATTCCACCAACATCGACTCGATCGAGGTGGTGCGCCGGGGCAAAGTTCGGCGCGCGAAGCTGTATTACCTGCGCGATCGTCGCGGCAAATCGGCCCGGATCGCCGAAGTCACCAATTACAAGCCCAAAGCCGAAGCCTGAGGAGCGGGACGATGAAAAAAGATACCCATCCCGAATACCACCTGATCGATGTCAAGATGACCGATGGCACGGTGGTGCAGATGAAATCGACCTGGGGCAAGGAAGGCGACCAGCTGGCGCTGGAAATCGACCCGATGGTGCACCCCGCATGGACCGGCGGCACCTCGCGCCTGATGGACACCGGGGGCCGCGTGTCGAAGTTCAAGAACAAGTACGCCGGCCTCGGCTTCTGAGGCTTGCAGATCCCCGCAAGGGGATCCACAAGATATGGTGGGGCGCGCGGGTGATGCCGGGCGCCCTTTCCTTTGGGACAGAGGTGTGGCGTGGCGCATATCATCGTTGTCGGGAACGAGAAGGGGGGATCGGGTAAATCCACCACCTGCATGCATGTGGCGACCGCGCTGGCGCGGATGGGCCATCGCGTGGCCGGTATCGACCTTGACCTGCGCCAGCGCAGCCTTGGCCGCTACATCGAAAACCGCATGGCCCATTGCACGCGAGAAGGGTTGGATCTGCCAAGCCCGGTGATCGCGGAACTGCCCGAGATCGATCCCGAGACGCTTGCGCCCGGTGACAACCCCCATGATCGGCGCCTTTCGGCCGCGCTGGGCAGCTTGCAGGGCGCGGCAGAGTTCGTGGTCATCGACTGCCCCGGCTCGCACACGCGGCTGGCGCAGGTCGCGCATGCCTTTGCCGATACGCTGATCACGCCAATGAACGACAGCTTCGTCGATTTCGACCTGCTGGCGCGGATCGACCCCGAGTCGGGCAAGGTGATCGGCCCCTCGATCTACGCCGAGATGGTGTGGCACGCGCGCCAGCTGCGCGCAGAGGCGGGCCTGAAGCCCATCGACTGGATCGTGCTGCGCAACCGGTTGGGCGTGCAGCAGATGCACAACAAGCGCAAGGTCGGTGAGGCGCTGGAAGAGTTGTCACGGCGTATCGGGTTCCGCGTCGCCCCCGGGTTTTCGGAACGGGTGATCTTTCGCGAACTGTTCCCTCGCGGACTGACGCTTCTGGACCTCAAGGATATCGGCGTCGAACAGATGGCGCTGTCGCATGTCGCCGCCCGGCAGGAATTGCGCGACCTGATCGCAACCCTGCGCCTGCCCGGTGTTTCCGTCAGCTTCTGACGGCGAGTTTTTCTGCCAAGGGCCCAGATTCCCCCTTGCAGCGTCCGGCAGGACTTTATAGATCAACGCCGACTGGACGGCAGCGCGGGCGTAGCTCAGGGGTAGAGCATAACCTTGCCAAGGTTAGGGTCGTGAGTTCGAATCTCATCGCCCGCTCCATCCGGCAACCGAAAAGGGCGCCCGCAAGGGCGCCCTTTCGTATTCTCTCAGGTCTCAGCGTGGCTCTGCGATCAGCCCTTTCACGATGGCGTAGCACGCGGCCAGCAGCACCAGTGTGAACGGCAGACCCGTGGACACCGCCATCGCCTGCAAGGCCGCAAGTCCGCCGCCCAGCAGCAGCGCAATTGCCACCAACCCCTCGAACGAAGCCCAGAAGATCCGCTGGATCACCGGTGCGTTGACCTTGCCACCCGCAGCAATCGTGTCGATCACCAGCGACCCGGAATCCGACGAGGTGACGAAGAAAACGACGACCAGAGTGATCCCGATGAACGAGGTGATCGCGGTGAGCGGAAGCTGCGTCAACATCTGGAACAGCTTCAACTCCAACGCGGCCTCCTGCACGCCGGTAAAGCCATCGTTCAGCACTTGCGCGATCGCCGTGCCGCCCATCGCGGTCATCCACAGCACCGACAGCACCGTCGGCACGATCAGCACCGCGACCAGAAACTGGCGCACCGTCCGCCCCCGACTCACCCGTGCGATGAACATGCCGACGAACGGCGACCAGCTGATCCACCACGCCCAGTAAAAGGCCGTCCACCCTTGGGTGAAGTTCGCGTCGTCGCGTCCGAATGGCATGGAGAGAGCGGGCAGATACTGCCCGTAGGCTCCCAGGTTGACGAAGAATCCGATCAGGATGTTCACCGTGGGCCCGACCAGGATGATGAACCCCAGTAACAGCGCCGCCAGTGCCATGTTCAGCTCCGACAGCCGCTTCACCCCGCCTTCCAGCCCGCGAATGATCGACACGATGGCGATCAGCGTGATGAAGAAGATCAGGAAGATCAGCATCGCGTTCGAGGTGCCTAGCCCGAACAGGAAATCCAGCCCCGCACTTGCCTGCTGCGCCCCAATGCCCAATGAGGTCGCAAGACCGAACACCGTGGCCAGGATGGCGAGAATGTCCACGATATGCCCCGGCCAGCCCCAGACCCGCTCGCCAAAGATCGGGTAGAAACACGAGCGCAGCGTCAGTGGCAGACCCTTGTTGTAGGAGAACAGGGCCAGCGCCAAGGCGACGACCGCATAGATCGCCCAAGGGTGCAGGCCCCAGTGAAAGATCGTCGCCGCCATGCCCAGACGCGTGGCCTCCGTGGCATTGCCCTCGGCCCCGCCGAGCGGCGCCCAGTCGGTTCGCACGCCATCCTCACCCACCGCGATCCCGTCATAGGCTGCGCTGAAATGCGACATCGGCTCCGACACGCCATAGAACATCAGTCCGATGCCCATCCCGGCGGCGAACAGCATTGCGAACCAGCCGACATAGCCGAAATCCGGCGTCGCGTCGGGGCCGCCGAGCCGCACCTTGCCCAGCGGCGAAACGATCAGCGCAAGACACAGGATGACGAAGATGTTCCCGGCAAACAGGAAGAACCAGTCCATGTTCCCGGTCAGCCAATCGCGCATACCGACGAAAAGCGGCTCCACCTCGTTCTGGAACATCAGCGTCAGAACGGTGAAGGCGACTATCGCCAGCGCCGAGATTCCGAACACGGGTTTGTGGACATCAAACTCCAGCACCCATTGTGCGGTCAGGTTGTCCTGCCCGATCTCGTAATCCGTCTCGATGATCTCCGTGTCGCCTTCCGGCTCCGGGATCGCCTCGACACCCGGTTCGTTTTCGCTCGTCGTCTCTGACATGGCTTGTCCCCCGTTCGTTTCGACAGATCGCGCCAGGCTTCCCCTGATCGCCTGTCAGTCCCGGCGCAAGACGACCAGGCACGAAGCCGGCCTCTCTGCCAGCGCGAACCATAGGGGCGAGGGACCATTACTGCAAACCGGGCATTGACCGCGCCTGACGGGCGCGGCATGGAAGCTGCATGCTGATATACAAGATTTTTCGTCGGGCCGAATGGGATGCCTTCCGCGACGCGGGAGAGACAGCTGGCGAGCCGGTGGATCTGGCCGATGGCTTCATCCATTTCTCCACCGCAGCACAGGTTGCCGAAACGGCGGCAAGGCATTTCACCGACGAGAGCGATCTGGTGCTGCTGGCAATCGATGCCGAGACGCTTGGCGACGACCTGAAATGGGAACCGTCGCGCGGCGGGCTGCTTTTTCCGCATCTCTATCGCCAATTGCGTATGGCCGATGTGGTCTGGGACAAGTCGCTGCCGCTGGGCGCCTCGGGTCACATCTTTCCGGAGGGGGTCTGGTGACGCCGGTGGAACGGCTGGGCCTCTCGCTGCTCCACCGTCTCGATCCCGAAACCGCACATGGGCTGGCGCTGAAGGCACTTCGGCTTGGCCTGACCGGCAGCCACGCGCCGGTCACCTCCAACCGGCTGAGGGTGCAACTTGCCGGCCTGGACCTGCCCAACCCCGTCGGGCTGGCCGCCGGCTTCGACAAGAACGCGACCGCACTTGCCCCCCTGTCCCGTGCTGGCTTCGGCTTCATCGAGGTTGGCGCCGCGACACCCCGCCCGCAGCCCGGCAATCCCCGCCCGCGGCTGTTCCGGCTGACGCAGGATCGCGCGGCAATCAACCGCTTCGGCTTCAACAATGAGGGCGCCGCGGTGATTGCCTCACGGCTGGCGGCGCGGCCCAAGGGCACGGTGGTCGGCCTGAACCTTGGGGCCAACAAGGATAGCACCGACCGGGCAGCGGATTTCGCCCACGTGCTCGCGCTCTGTGGCCCGCATGTCGATTTCGCCACAGTCAACGTCTCTTCCCCCAATACCGAGAAACTGCGCGACCTGCAGGGCGCTGCGGCACTTTCGGCGCTGCTGACCGGCGTGATGCAGACGCGCGCCGCCCTGCCCCGGCCGATCCCGATCTTCCTGAAGATCTCCCCCGACATGACCGACAAGGAACTGGCGGCGCTGGCAGAGGTCGCCCAGAGCCACGATGTCGACGCGATCATCGCCACCAATACCACCCTGTCGCGCGAAGGGCTGAAAAGCCCGCAAGCGACCCAATCCGGCGGCCTGTCGGGCGCGCCGCTGTTCGATCGGTCCACCCGGGTGCTGGCGCGGCTGTCGCAGATGACCGGTGGGGCGGTACCCCTGATCGGTGTCGGGGGAATTTCCAGCGCCGAGCACGCCTATCAGAAGATCCGTGCAGGCGCCTCGGCGGTGCAACTCTACACGGGCCTGATTTACGGCGGGCTCTCGTTGGTGGGCGAGATCTGCACGGGGCTTGACCGACTCCTGGCGCGGGACGGCTTCGCCTCGGTGGCCGAGGCCGTGGGAACGGGGCGCGACGACTGGCTCTAGGCCGCTCGCGCCTCGATCCGGGGATAAAGCGCCGCCATGCTGAGCCCCCGTACGATGTTCAGCGCGGCAAGCGCGATCCAGAGCCCCGTATTTGCCAGCATGGGAACCAGCAGCGCAGCAACCGCAAGGTAGATCGCGGCGGAGAGGAACATCGCATTGCGCATCTCGCGCGTAGCGGTCGCGCCGATGAAGATGCCGTCGAACATGTATGCCCCAATCGACAGGACCGGCAGGGCAGCCACCCAGGGCAGGTAGTCGCGCGCCGCCAACTGCACCTCTGGATCCTTGGCCATCAGATCGATCAGCGCCGGGCCGCCGAACCAGAAGGCGGCCGCCAGTGCCACCGCCGTGCCCACCCCCCAGGCGCTGGTCAGCACCGATCCGCGGCGGATGCTGGCAACTGATCGCGCGCCCACCGCCTGGCCCACCAGCGCCTCGGCCGCGAAGGCAAAACCGTCCAGCGCATAGGCCGTGATCTCGATGAACTGCAAGAGTACCTGGTTCGCCGCCAACGTGACGTCGCCGAACCCGGCCCCGATGAACACGAACGAGGTGAACGAGGCCTGCAGCAGAACCGAGCGAATCATGATGTCGGTATTCACCACCATCATCCGTCGGATCCGCACCGGGTCGAACACCCGCACCCAGTCGCGCCACTGATCGCCCCGGAACGCCGGTCGGCAGAGCCAAAGGCCAAGCGCAAGGCCGGTCCATTCCGCGATCAGTGTGGCCACCGCCACCCCCTGCACCCCCCAGCCCAGGCCAAGGACGAACCACAGGTCCAGCCCGATGTTCAGCCCATTTATCCAAAGTTGCAGCACAAGCACCGCGCGGGTGCGTTCAAGCGCGATCAGCCAGCCGGTTACGGCGTAAAGCGCGATGGTCGCCGGCGCCCCCCAGATCCGGATCTCCAAATAACTGCGTGCCAGCCCCTCGACCTCGTCACTCGCGGGCGCTATCCAGAAGGCGCCGGCGACCAGCGGTCCCTGCAGCGCGATGAAGCCGATCCCCGCAGCAGCCCCGATCATCAGCGCCCGCATCAGGATCGCGCCGGTCTCAGGCGCATCGCCTGCGCCGTGGGCCTGTGCCACCAGTCCAGAGGTGCCCATCCGCAGGAAGCCGAAGATCCAGTAAACCGAGGCGAGGATAATCGCGCCCACGCCCACCGCCCCGATGGGCGCGGCCAGTCCCATCTGGCCCACCACGCCGGTATCGACCGCACCGAGGATCGGGATCGTGGCGTTCGACAGAACGATCGGCAGCGCGATCCTCAGCACCCGCCGGTTGGTGATATACTCGGGCCTCAAGCGCCGCTCATGTCTCGCGGTCCGGCATCAGGAAATGGCCCGTGGCCTGCGCGAACAGCCGCGAGCGGTTGTCCTGCCACGCCTCGACATGCACGCTGGCGTAGCGGCGGCCCGAACGGTTGACCCGCGCCCGTGCATAGGCATCGCGCGGCAGGCCGGAACGCAGGTAATCCACGGTGAAGTCGATCGTCTTGGGCAACCGCGGCAGGTCATGGGGGTCAAGCGTGGTGGGGTCCAGTCGCCCGCCCTCCATCTCTTCCCACAACAGCGACCAGCTCAGTTCGATGATCGCCGTCACTTCCAGAAAGGCGGCCGTGACACCCCCGTGGATCGCTGGCAGCACCGGGTTGCCGATCAGCTTTTCATCGAACGGCAGCGTCGCGGTCAACTCATCCCCGCGCCGGTCGAACTGGATACCAAGGAACCGGATGTAGGGCACGCCGGTGACCAGCGCGTTCAGCGCTGCGTCGCGGCGCTGCTTGATGACCTGCACGGGCTCCGGCGCGCGGCGGCTCATGCCTCCGCCCTCCGCATCGCCTCGACGGTGAAGGCGCCGCTGGCCGTGGCGACCGGACGGTCCTTGTCTTCATCCGTCGCCACCGCCCGTACGAAGGCCACGGACCGGGTGACATGGTAGCATTCCGCCCGCGCGCGAATCCGCTGCCCGGGCGTGGCCGCCCGCATGTAGTCGATCCGCAGATCGATCGTCGCCGTGATTGCAGGTGCCTCGGGGTGGCTGATGACCGATGCCCCGCAGCAGGTATCCATCAACGCCGACACGGCGCCGCCGTGAATCACCCCCGTCTTGGGGTCCCCGATCAGCCGTTCGTCATAGGGAAGGGTCACCACCGCAACCCCCTCGCCGATCTGTTCGACCGTCATGCCAAGCTCCTTCGCGAAGGGTAGCGCCTCGATGAACTGCCGCGCGATCTTCAGCCTGTCTTCCATCATCCGTCCCCTGTCACCCTGGCCGACTATTGGCCCGCCGCGCGCCCGCCGCAAGGCCCGGCACATTGCCTGCCCCGCCACACCCGGCTAAGCTTCGCGCAACGGGGGAGTGCATGACCGAACGATTGCTCAGCTTCAAGGAGATGTGCGCGAAGTTCGACGTCACGCCTCGGACCTTGCGCTATTACGAATACATCGAGCTTCTGTCGCCCACCCGCGACGGGCGCAGCCGCTTCTACAGCGCGCGCGAAGTGGCGCGGATGACATTGATCCTGCGCGGGCGCCGCTTCGGCTTCAGCCTGGAAGAGATCCGCCAGTGGCTGCTGATCTACGAAAAGGAAGGCACCCGTCCGCAACTGGAGGCCTGGATCGAACTCGCCGATCGGCAGCTTGCGGAACTGGACCGTCAGCGCAACGAACTGGACGTCACCATCGACGACCTGCGCAGCCTGCGCGACAGGGCCGCCCGGCTTCTGGACAAGGAGCCCCGGTGACGAGACGTCACGACCGAAACTGACGTGACGTTCCGTTTACGTCAACGTCATCTCCCCTTGTATGGTCCATGCAAATGCCGATGTCGGGTGCAACGACACCTGACCTAGGGGAATGGACCAATGGCCGACAACCTGATGGGCATCCGCGAAATGTGCGATGCCTTCGACGTGACACCGCGCGCCCTGCGCTTCTACGAAAGCAAGGAGCTTCTCTCGCCAATCCGCGAGGGAACGCGTCGCCTGTTCACCAAGCGCGACCGCGCGCGGCTGAAACTGATCCTGCGCGGCAAGCGCTTCGGCTTCAGCCTGGAAGAAATCCGCCAACTGCTGGATCTGTATGACGAGGATCCGACGCAGGTGACGCAACTGACCCGCACGACCGAGATCGCGCGCGAGCGGCTGGCCCAGATGGAGTCCCAGCGCGCCGAACTGGACGAGGCGATCGCGGAACTGAAGGAGCAGCTCGCCTGGGGTGAACAGGTCATTGAGGCGCGCCGCCGCGAGACCGCCGCCTGAGACCCGACCATCCCGACCCAACCGACCGGAGAAACCGATGCCAAGCTACACCGCGCCCACCGCCGACATGCAGTTCGTCCTGCACGATCTGTTGGGGGTGACCGAAACCGGTATCCCCGGCTACGACGAGTTGGAGCGGGACTTCACCGGTGCGATACTTGAAGAGGCAGGGCGCATCGCGACTGAGGTTCTCGCGCCGCTGAATCGCGTGGGCGACCAGCAGGGCTGCCGGTTGGAAAACGGTGTCGTCTACACGCCAAAGGGGTTCGACAAGGCCATGACCGCCATGCGCGAGGGCGGCTGGACCGCGCTTGACGTGGCAGAGGAGTACGGCGGCCAGGGTTTGCCTTACCTGATGCACACGGCGGTGAACGAGGCCTTCGTGTCTGCCAACATGGCCTTCAACATGTATCAGGGCCTGACCCACGGCGCCTACTCCGCGATCCTGAACCACGGGACCGAGGCGCAGAAGCAGACCTTGCTCCCGAAGCTTGCCACCTGCGAATGGACCGGCACGATGAACCTGACCGAGCCGCATTGCGGCACCGATCTGGGAATGCTGCGCACCAGGGCCGAACCGCAGGACGACGGCAGCTTCCGGGTCACCGGGCAGAAGATCTTCATCTCGGCCGGCGATCACGACCTGGCCGAAAACATCGTGCACCTGGTGCTGGCAAAGGCGCCGGGCGGCGGCGAGGGGACCAAGGGCATCTCGCTGTTCATCGTACCGAAGTTTGTGCTCAACGACGACGGCTCGCTCGGTGCCCGCAACGCCGTCTCCTGCGGCAAGCTGGAAGAGAAGATGGGCATCCACGGCAACGCCACCTGCGTGATGAACTTCGACGGCGCGACCGGCTGGCTGCTGGGCGACCTGCACAAGGGCATGCGGGCGATGTTCACGATGATGAACGAGGCCCGCCTGGGCGTCGGCCTGCAAGGCTACGCCCAGGCAGAGGTTGCCTATCAGAACGCGGCTCTCTACTCCCGCGACAGGCTGCAGGGCCGCGACATCACCGGCGCGCAGAACCCGGATGGCCCCGCCGACCCGATCATCGTGCACCCTGACGTGCGCCGGAACCTGATGGACCAGAAAAGCTTTGTCGAAGGGGCGCGCGCCTTCACCTTCTGGGGGGCACATCTGATCGACCGCGCGCACCGGATGGGCGACAAGAACGCCGACGGCCTGATCAGCCTGTTGACCCCGATCATCAAGGGCTTCCTGACCGACCGGGGCTTCGACATGACCGTGCAGGCCCAGCAGATCTACGGCGGCCACGGCTACATCGAGGAATGGGGCATGTCCCAATTCGCCCGCGACGCACGGATCGCCATGATCTACGAGGGCGCGAACGGCATCCAGGCGCTCGATCTCGTCGGTCGCAAGCTCGCAGCCGAAGGCGGCAAGCCGATCATGGGCTTCTTCGAGACGGTCAAGGGCTTCATCAAGGAGCATGAGGGCGACGCGGCGCTGAAGGCCGGTTTCCTCGACCCGCTGAAAAAGGCGTCGAAGGATCTGCAGGCGGCGGCGGTGTTTTTCATGCAGACCGGCATGAAGACCCCGCAGGCCGCGCTGGCCGGATCGAACGACTTCCTGCACCTCTTCGGTCACGTCTGCCTTGGCTACATGTGGGCCCGGATGGCGGTGGCTGCGCAGGCCGCGCTGGACGCCGGCACCGACAACCCCGATTTCTATCGCACCAAACTTGCCACCGGGCGCTACTACATGGCCCGCCAGCTGCCCGCCACCGCGATGCATCTGGCCCGCATCGAAAGCGGGGCCGAGCCTGTGATGGCGTTGGAGGCGGCATCCTTCTAGGCTGCGGACAAACGGCAAGGGGGGGACCGATGACCGCGAAACTGCATTGCTTCGGCGAATCCGGTAACGCCTACAAGGCGGCGCTGACGCTGCAACTGGCGGGCGTGGCCTGGGAACCGGTCTATGTCGATTTCTTCAACGGCGCCACGCGGCGGCCGGAATTCCTGGCGCTGAACCCGATGGGCGAGGTGCCGGTTCTGGCCTGGGACGGCCGCGTGCTGACCCAGTCCGGCGCGATCCAGATGCTGGTGGCAGAGGTGACGGGGAAGTATCTCGGGCCGGACGTGCACGAAACCCGCCGCTGGCTGTTCTGGGACAATCACAAGATGTCGTCCCAGGCCGGGACGCTGCGTTTCCTGACCAACTTCGTGCCTGAGGACAAACGCCCCGACCCCGCCGTGCTGAGCTGGCTTTCCGCCCGCTTCCGTCCTGCGCTCAAGGTGCTGGAGGGAACGCTCGCCACCCGCGACTGGCTGACCGGGAACGAACCCACCATCGCCGATTTCGCCTGCTGCGGCTACCTGTTCTACCCCGAACCCTTCGGCTTCGACCGGACAGACTGGCCCCATATCGACCGCTGGCTGGGGCAGATCAGCGCCCTGCCCGGCTGGAAACACCCCTATGAACTGATGCCCGGCAACCCCTCCGACCGGGCCTGAGGAGAACCGATGCAAGACGCCTTCATCTTTGACGCCTGCCGCACCCCGCGCGGAAAGGGCCGCCCCGACGGATCGCTGCACGAGGTGACCGCCGCGCGCCTGTCCGCGCTGACGCTCAACGCGATCAAGGACCGCAACAACCTCGACACCACCGCCGTCGAGGACGTGATCTGGGGCAATGTCACCCAGGTCGGCGAACAGGGCGGCTGCCTCGCGCGCACCGTCGTGCTGGCATCCGACTTCGACGAACGCGTGCCGGGCTTGTCGATCAACCGCTTCTGCGCCAGCGGGATGGAGGCCGTGAACCTTGCCGCCAACCAGGTCCGCGCGGGCGCGGGTCAGGCCTATGTCGCGGGCGGGGTAGAGATGATGGGCCGCGTGCCGATGGGGTCTGACGGGGCGGCCATCGCGGTGGACCCCTCGATCGCGATGAAGACCTATTTCGTGCCCCAGGGCATCTCGGCCGACATCATCGCCACCGAATTCGGCTTCACCCGCGATCAGGCCGATGAACTGGCGGTCGAAAGCCAGAAGCGCGCCGCAAAGGCGTGGGAGGAGGGCCGCTTCGACCGCTCCATCCTCACCGTCCGCGACCAGAACGGCCTGCCGATCCTGGATCGCGACGAATACATGCGCCCGGCCACCGACATGCAGTCGCTCGGCGCGCTGAAGCCCGCCTTCAAGGACATGGGCGAGGCGATGCCCGGCTTCGACAAGATCGCGCTGATGAAATATCCGCATCTGGAGCGGATCGAGCATATCCACCATGCCGGCAATTCCAGCGGCATCGTGGACGGCGCCGCCGCCCTGCTGATCGGCAACCGCGAGTTCGGCGAGCGCTACGGCCTGACACCCCGCGCCCGCATCCGCGCCACCGCCAAGATCGGCACCGACCCCACGATCATGCTGACCGGCCCGGTGCCCGCCACCGAAAAAATCCTGCACGACAGCGGCATGACCATCGCCGACATCGACCTGTTCGAGGTCAACGAGGCTTTTGCCTCCGTCGTGCTGCGCTTCCAGCAGGCGTTCGACGTCGATCCCGACCGCGTCAACGTCAACGGCGGCGCCATCGCCATGGGCCACCCGCTGGGCGCGACCGGCGCGATCATCATCGGCACCCTGCTCGATGAGATGGAGCGCAGTGACAAGACCATCGGCCTCGCCACGCTCTGCATCGCCTCCGGCATGGGTGCGGCCACGATCATCGAGAGGGTCTGAGCTATGACCGAATTCCACTACGCCACCGACGCCGACGGCATTGCCACCATCACCTGGGACGTGCCCGGAAAATCCATGAACGTCATGTCGATGGAGGGCTTTCGCGAGCTTGACGCCCATATCGACACGGCCCTTGCCGACGACGCCGTGAAGGGCGTCATCATCACCTCCGCCAAGAAGGATTTCGCCGGCGGCATGGACCTGAACGTGATCGCGCGCATGCGCGACGACGCGGGCGACGACCCGGCCAAGGGCCTGTTCGACGGGATCATGTCGATCCACGCCATCCTGCGAAAGATCGAACGCGCGGGCATGGACCCCAAGACGCTGAAAGGGGCCAAGCCCATCGTCGCTGCGCTCCCCGGCACTGCGGCAGGGATCGGGCTGGAAATCCCGCTCGCCTGCCACCGCATCATCGCCGCCGACAACCCCAGGGCCCGCATCGGCCTGCCCGAGATCATGGTCGGCATCTTCCCCGGCGCGGGCGGCACCACGCGGCTTTCGCGCAAGCTGGGCGCGATGGCCGCGGCCCCCTTCCTGCTGGAAGGTCGGATGCAGGAACCGAGGAAGATGAAGGCCGCCGGCGTCATCGACGAGGTCGTGCCCGCCGAAGACCTGCTGACCCGCGCCAGGGAATGGGTGCTCTCGGCCAAGGACGCCGACCTCGTGAAGCCGTGGGACGCCAAGGGCTACAAGATGCCCGGCGGTGCCCCCTATCACCCGGCGGGCTTCATGACCTTTGTCGGCGCCTCCGCCATGGTCAACGGCAAGACGATGGGCGTCTATCCGGCCGCCAAGGCGCTGCTGTCTGCGGTCTACGAGGGGTCGCTCGTCCCCTTCGACACCGCCCTGAAGATCGAGGCGCGGTGGTTCGTCAACGTGCTTATGAACCCCTCGTCCTCTGCCATGATCCGCAGCCTGTTCCTGAACAAGGAGGCGCTGGAAAAGGGCGCGAACCGCCCCGAAGGCCCCGATCAGAAGGTCGCGAAGCTGGGCGTGATCGGCGCGGGCATGATGGGCGCGGGCATCGCCTATGTCGCCGGCAATGCGGGGATCGAGGTGGTGCTGATCGACGCCGAACAAGCCTCTGCCGACAAGGGCAAGGCGTATTCCGAGGGCATCCTCGACAAAGGCATCCAGCGGCGGAAAGTCACCGAAGAGAAGAAGGCCGAGGTGCTGGCCCGCATCACCCCCACCACCGACTACGCCGCGCTGAATGGCTGCGATCTGGTCGTGGAAGCCGTGTTCGAGGATCCGAAGGTCAAGGCCCAGGTCTTTGCCAGGATCGAGGCCGAGATGGGCGACGACTACATCCTTGCCACCAACACCTCCACCCTGCCGATCAGCGATCTGGCAAAGTCCAGCGCACGCCCGGACCAGTTCATCGGCATCCACTTCTTCAGCCCGGTCGACAAGATGCTGCTGGTGGAAATCATCCGGGGCAAGGAAACCGGCGACCGCGCCGTGGCCAAGGCGTTGGATTTCGTGCGCCAGATCCGCAAGACGCCCATCGTGGTGAACGACGCGCGCTTCTTCTACGCCAACCGCTGCATCCTACCCTACCTGAACGAGGGGATCCGGATGGTGGCCGAGGGCGTGAACCCCGTGCTGATCGAAAACGCGGCAAAGCTGGTCGGCATGCCGCTGGGGCCGCTGCAACTGGTCGATGAGACATCGCTCGACCTCGGCGCCAAGATCGCCAAGGCGACGAAAGCCGCGATGGGCGACGCCTATCCCGATGGGGCGGTGGACGAAATCATCTTCTGGATGGTCGATCAGGGCCGACTGGGCCGCAAGTCCAAGGCCGGGTTCTACGCCTACGGCGACGACGGGAAGCGGCAGGGCATCTGGCCGGGCCTGTCAGACCGCTTCCCCCAGGCCAAGGATCAGCCCGAGCTGACCGAGGTCCAGCACCGCCTTCTGTTCGTTCAGGCGCTGGAGGCCGTGCGCGCGCTGGAGGCGGGCGTCCTGACCGACATCCGCGAAGGCGACGTGGGCGCGATCCTCGGCTGGGGCTTTGCGCCGTGGTCGGGCGGGCCGTTCGGCTGGCTTGACATCCTCGGTGCCGCCCGCGCGGTGGAACTGGCCGACGCGCTGGCCGCAAAACACGGCGACCGCTTCGCCCCGCCGCAACTGCTGCGCGACATGGCCGCAAAGGGCGACAGCTTCTACGGCCGCCCAGGCCAGCCCGCGAAAGCCGCCTGACAGCTTGGGGGCCGGCCCCGCCGGCCCCCAAACCCGCGTGCACAGGTTAAGTGCAGGTTAACAAGAAACACGATTTTCTTGAATTTCAATGGGTTGACTTTTTGTGCACGCGTGCACACCCCTGAAAATCCCTACCTCACCCGCAGCGCGATGATCGCCCCCGCCCCCGCGATGGCCGCCATCCCCGCCATCTCCCGCAGCCCCACGACCTCTCCCCACAGCACAAAGGCCCACAGGACCGCGAACAGCAGCAGCGCATATTCAAAGATCGCCACATAGCTCGCCTCGGCCAGCTGGTACCCCCGGATCACCAGCCCGACGCCAACGATCGACCCCACCGCCTGCACCGCCGTCCAGAACAGAAAGCTGCCCGTCGGCGCGACCCAGCCGCGCGTCAGAAACCCCGCCGCCCCGTCCGGCACCACCGCCGGCCAGACCGTCAGCGCGGCTAGCCCGAGGATCCCCCAGATCCCCATGAACAGGAAAAAGCCCGAGGTCAGCGTGACCGCCGATTCCCCCTGACACCACCGCCGCGTCGCGATGTTGCCTACCGCATAGAAGAACCCCGCCAGCACCGGCACCAGCGTCATCCCCGAAATCCGCGCCGGATCGAACCCGATCACCAGCAGGATCCCCGCGAACCCCACCGCCACCGCCCCGATCCGCGCCGGCCCGATCCGCTCGCCATAGACCAGCGCCGAGATCAGCAGCACGAAGATCGGCGCCGTGAACAACCCCGCCACCACCTGCCCGATCGGCAGGAACGCCAGCGCCGCGAAATACAGCACCATCGCGGCCGAGTTGAACAGGCTCCGCGCCGCCACCCGCCCGGGCCTGAGCGGCCGGAACCGCTGCCCCAGCCAGACCGCCGCCAGCGCCAGGATCGGCAGCCCCATCAGCGTGCGGATCAGATGGAACTGCCAAAGTCCTGTGTCGGCCGCTATCACCCGGACATAGTTGTCGGTGAACCCCAGCGTCGCCATCGCCAGCAGCACGCAGCCCGCCGCCGCCACCACGCGGTTGCCCTGGTCCGTCGGAGCAGTCTGCTCAACCTGCGATGCGGGGATTTCTGTCATGGGGTCGCTCCCTGTCCGGATTTTCCTTCCACGGAAGCGGGGCTTCGGCAATAGTCTGTAGTCACCGAAGGACCGAGGGGGAGGCAAGCATGGGTTGGTTGCAGGATGAAACGGGGCTGGGTCGAAACGCGGCGAACTATGTCCCGCTGACACCGCTGTCGTTTCTGAACCGCGCCGCAGATGTCTTTGCCGACCGAGAGGCGATGGTCTACGCCGCCCGCCGCTGGACCTATGCCCAGTATCACGGCCGGGTCACCCGCCTCGCCTCGGCACTGGCCTGCATGGGGGTGCAGCCCGGCGACGTTGTGGCGACACTTCTGCCCAACATCCCGGCCCAGGCCCAGGCGCATTTCGGCGTGCCCGCCTGCGGCGCGGTGCTCAACACCATCAACACACGCCTCGACGTCGATACGGTGGCCTACATCCTGGATCACGGCGGTGCGAAGGTGCTTCTGGTCGATACCGCGTTCCTGCCCCTGGCCGAAGCCGCGATTGCGGCGATGGAGGGGACACCCCCGACCATCATCGAGGTCGCGGACGCTCCGGCCGGCCACCCCGCCACCGGTCGCCACCCGGAATACGAGGAGGTGCTGGATGCCGTCGATCCCGGCTTCGCCTGGCTGATGCCGGAAGACGAGTGGGAGAGCCTTGCACTGAACTATACCTCGGGCACCACCGGGCGGCCAAAGGGCGTGGTCTATCACCACCGCGGCGCCTATCTGAACGCGATGGGCACGGCCATCAGCTGGCCATGGGGCATGCATCCGCGCTACCTGACAATCGTGCCGCTGTTTCATTGCAACGGCTGGTGCCACACTTGGGCGATGCCAGTGGTCGGCGGCACCGTGATCTGCTGCCGCGACATCACCGCCCGCGCAATCTACGAGGCGATCGCGACCGAGAAGGTCACCCATTTCGGCGGCGCGCCCATCGTCCTGAACGCGATCATCCACGCGAAGCCCGAAGATCGGCGCCCCTTCGATCATACCGTGCAGGTCTATACCGCAGGCGCTCCCCCCGCCGCGGCGACGCTGGCCGCGATCGAGCCGCTGGGCTTCAACGTCACGCAGGTCTATGGGCTGACCGAAACCTACGGCCATATTACCGAATGCACCTGGAACGCCGACGCGTGGGACGGGTTGCCGCAGGATGAACGCGCGCAGATCAAGGCCCGCACCGGCGTGCTGCAACCGATGGCCGAGGCGGCGACGGTGTTGGATGATCATATGCAGCCCATTCCCCGTGACAGCCGGACGCTGGGAGAGATCATGATCCGCGGCAACACCGTGATGAAGGGCTACTACAAGAACCCAGCCGCAACCGCCGAGGCGTTCAAGGGAGGCTGGTTCCACACCGGCGACATCGCTTTTCAGCACCCCGATGGCTATATCAAGATCGCCGACCGCGTGAAGGACATCATCATCTCGGGTGGCGAGAATGTCAGTTCCATCGAGGTCGAAGGCGCGTTGATGCACCACCCGGCGGTCCTGCTGGCCGCCGTCGTTGCGAAACCGGACGAGAAATGGGGAGAGGTGCCCTGCGCCTTCATCGAAGTGAAAGAGGGTCATGCGCCGACCGAGGCCGAATTGATCGCCTTCTGCCGCGAGCGCCTTGCCGGGTTCAAGACGCCGAAAGCCGTGGTCTTCTGCGAGTTGCCGAAGACCTCTACCGGCAAGGTGCAGAAGTTCGAGCTGCGCGTCCTCGCCAAATCCCTGTAGCGCGTCGTTGTAGCCCAGTCGGGGCTCGGCTATCCTGCAGCACGAGGCAGAACAGCATGGGCCCGTCCCGCCGATGACGGCGCTGAAGCAGTATCAAAGACTCGAATGTCCCGGCATCTGGCGCCCTGCCCCGGATGCCCAACGCCGTGACGTTATCCTGTCATTCGGTGAAGCCTCGCTGGTTATCTCGGACGGCCGATCGGAAGTGGCGTTGTCGCACTGGTCGCTGCCGGCGGTGGACCGGCTGAACCCCGGCGAAACCCCCGCGCTCTACAGCCCCGGCACTGACGCGGCCGAGACGCTGGAAATCGACGACGAACTGATGATCTCGGCGTTGGAGCGGGTGCGTGCAGCGATCAATCGGCGACAGCGGCGGCCGGGCCGTCTCCGCATGGCGGTGGTAGGCGGCACGGTCGCGGTCCTGATCGCCCTCGGTGTCTTCTGGCTGCCAGCGGCGCTGACGGAACATACCGCCGATGTCGTGCCACTGACCAAACGGGTCGAGATCGGGCGGATGGTGCTGGCCGACCTTGCGCCGTTCACGGGCACCCCCTGCCGCGACCCTGTGGCCGAGCGTGCCGCGCAACGCCTGCGCGATCGGCTGCTCGGTCCACAAGGTGGCGAGATTCTGGTCCTGCCGCGCGAACTTCGCGGGACGGCGCACCTGCCCGGCCGTGTCGTCCTTGTCAGCCGCGACCTGCTGGTTGCCCATGACCGGCCCGAAGTTCTGGCGGCGCACATCCTTGCAGAACGCCTGCGCGCCGATGCCCGCGATCCGCTGGTCGATGTGCTGACCCATGCGGGGCTTCGGGCGACGTTTTCCCTGCTCACCACCGGCAACCTACCACGCGACAGCGTGACAGGTTACGGTGCCACACTACTCGAACGGCCACCGGCCGGTGTTCCAACGGCCGACCTGCTGTCGCGCCTTGCCAGCGTCGGCGTGCCCTCCACGCCCTACGCCTTCGCGCTCGATCCCAGCGGCGAGAGCACATTGGAGCTGATAGAGGCCGATCCCTTTGACGCGGAGTCCGCTCCGCGCACGGTTCTGGCCGATGCCGACTGGGTCGCCCTGCAGGGGATTTGCGGCAGCTGAGCGCTGTTACTTGGTACCGAACATCCGGTCACCCGCATCACCCAGCCCCGGTACGATGTAGCCGTGTTCGTTCAGCCGCTCGTCGATGGCCGCGGTGACGATCGGGACGTCGGGATGCGCCTCTCGCATCCGGGCAACGCCCTCGGGTGCTGCCAGCAGGCACAGAAAGCGGATATTGCGCGCACCCGATTTCTTCAGCAGATCGATTGCAGCGACCGATGAGTTGCCCGTTGCCAGCATCGGATCGACGGTGATGACCAGCCGATCCTCCATCGCCTCTGGAACCTTGTAGTAATACTGCACCGGTTTCAGGGTCTTCTCGTCTCGGTAAAGCCCGATGAAGCCCACCCGCGCGGCCGGGATCAATTCCAGGATCCCGTCTAGCAGGCCATTGCCCGCGCGCAGGATCGAGATCAGCGCGAGCTTCTTGCCCTCGATAGCCGGTGCTTCCATCTCGGTCAGCGGGGTCTCGATCCAGCGCGTGGTAAGAGGGATCTCGCGCGTGATCTCATACGCCAGAAGCAAGCTGATTTCGCGCAGAAGCCGACGAAAACTGGCGGTCGAGGTATCCTTTTGCCGCATGATCGTCAGCTTGTGCTGCACCAGCGGGTGGGTGACGACGGTCACATGGTCGTGCATCAGGACGCCTCCAGTCTCTTTCTCAGCCGTTCGCGGGTGTCGCCGTCGCAGAAGGCGGCGTCAAGCGAGGTCAGCGCGATTTCGCGAAAAACGCCATCGTCCCAGTTGAAAGCCTCGGCAAGGCGGTCGTATTCCAGCGCCATCGTGGTCCTGAAAAATGGCGGATCATCGGTCGAGATGGTGACCTTCACCCCGCGCCGGTGCAACTCTCCGATCGGATGGGCCCGCACGCCAGGATAGAGGCCCAGTGCGATGTTCGAGCCCGGGCAGACCTCCAGCACCACGCCGTCCTCGGCCAACCGGTCGACCAGCGCCAAATCCTCGATGGCGCGCACCCCGTGGCCGATGCGTTCCACCCGCAGGTCTGCCAGCACGTCGCGCACGCTTTCCGGGCCACACCACTCGCCGGCATGCGCGGTGAGGCGCAGCCCGGCCTCGCGCGCCATGTCGAAGCTGTAGGCGAAATCCTTGGGCCGACCATTGGTTTCATCGCCGGCGATTCCGAAGCCGACGATCCAATCCCCGGCAGTCTCGGCCGCGCAGAGTGCCACCTCGCGCGCCTTTTCGGGGCCGAAGTGACGGATGCAGGTGACAATCCCGCGCAAGGTCACCTCGTGCCCCGCAGCGGCTTCCTGGATCGCGACCAGGAACTCGCGCCATGCTTCCAGATCCCGCCCGCCACAGAAATCCGGGGACAGGAACGCCTCGGAATAGATCACCCCGCTCTCGGCACTTTCCTCCAGAATAGCGCGGGTCAGACGGCCATAATCTTCGGGAGTCGTCAGGACCGAGGTCGCAGCCTCGTAGACGCGCAGGAAATCCCAGAAATCCTTGAAACGGTAGTTGCCATGCTCGTCGAAGACACCAGTGATGTCGACGTGCTTTTCCCGCGCCAGTCCGCGGATGAAGGCAGGCGGGGCCGCACCTTCAAGGTGCAGGTGCAGTTCGATCTTGGGCAGGTCGCGCAGGCTCACAGGAAGCACCGTCCATGACGCAGCGCGGGCAGGCGCAGATGTGCCGCAATACTCGCCCCGACATCGGCAAAGGCGCAATGCCCGATCTTTCCCGCACCGGCGCCCGCGACAAGAACCGGCACCCGTTCGCGCGTGTGA
Source organism: Paracoccaceae bacterium (assembly GCA_041687395.1). Lineage (GTDB taxonomy): Bacteria > Pseudomonadota > Alphaproteobacteria > Rhodobacterales > Rhodobacteraceae > JAWLCA01. The sequence continues at coordinate 82,741 of JAWLCA010000005.1, forward strand.
TCCGTGCCGCGCCAGGTGGGATCGTTGCCGTGGTCGGCGGTGATGACCAGCAGATCGCCGGTCTGCAGTTCCGCCAGCAGTTGTCCAGCCAAACCGTCGAACCGTTCCAGTGCCGCGGCATAGCCGGATACGTCACGTTGATGGCCATAGAGCGTGTCGAATTCGACAAGGTTGGCAAAGGTCAATGAACCAGGCGCTGCTTTCTCCATGAGGCCTAGAAGATGTCCGAAAAGTGCAGCATCGTCTGCGCCCTTGTGATGATGTGCGATACCCTGACCCGAAAAGATGTCGCCGATCTTGCCGACCGCATGTGTCACACGGCCAGCTTCATGAGCCACGTCCAGCAGGGTTGGTTCGGGTGGTGCCATCGCAAAGTCACGACGATTGCCAGTGCGCTCGAACGCCCCTGGTTCGCCGATGAAGGGACGCGCGATCACGCGCCCTACCTTCATCGCGTGCAACCGCGGCGCCAATTCACTGCAAAGCGCCAGAAGGCGCTCGAGGCCGAAGCTTTCTTCGTGGGCCGCGATCTGAAACACGCTGTCGGCCGAGGTGTAGCAGATCGGCCACCCGGTGCTCAGATGCTCGGCCCCCAGCGCCTCGATGATCGGAATGCCCGAGGCATGTTTATTCCCCAACGTGCCCCGGGTCCCTGCCAGTCGGGCAACCTCGGCGATCAGATCGGGTGGAAAGGCAGGTTCGGTCTTGGGAAAATAGTGCCACTCCCATGGCACCGGCACGCCCGCAAGCTCCCAATGCCCGGAAGGTGTATCCTTGCCGCGCGACACTTCGGTCGCAGCGCCCCATCTGCCCTCGGGGTGAGCATCCAGGCCCGGAGTCGCGGCACCAGACGCCAGCCGGATCGCGGCCCCCAGGCCCAGGCGGTCCATATGGGGCACGCGCAAAGGCCCGCTGCGCTCGATCTCCGCTTGACCCTTTGCACAGGCCTGGATGATGTGTCCCAGCGTGTTTGCCCCTTCGTCACCGAAGTCCGCGGCATCAGGGGCACCGCCACAGCCCACTGAATCCAGAACGATCAGGAACGCCCGCATCACCCCACCCGGCCAAGGATCAGCGGCGGCTCCTCTGCAGCTCCGCTGCCAAGCGAGAATGCCGCGAGAACGGACTGTGCCGCTTCATCCGCCGCTTCTTCGGATGCTGCATGAACCAGTGCAATGGGCAGTTCCGGCCCGACCTCTTCCCCGATCCCCGCGATTTCCGAGAGGCCGACCGAGGGATTGATGCGATCCCCGTCACGCTTCCGTCCCGCCCCGAGCGCGACGACCGCAAAGCCAAGCGCGGTGGCGTCGATTGCCTGAACGACCGCCTCGCGCGGGGCGCGCACCTCGCGGATGACGGGTGCCGAGGGCAGACGGTCCGGCCAGCGTTCGATGAAATCCGACGGGCCGCCCATCGCGGCGATCATCCTTCCGAAGATCTCGGCCGCGCGACCGTCTTCCAGCACTCGCGCGATCCGCCCCGCGCCATCGGCCGCATCCGCGGCGATACCGCCCAGCGCCAGAAGCTCGCCCCCCAGCGCGCAACTGACCTCGTGTAGCGCGTGGTTGACCGAGGACCCGGTCAACGTTTCCATCGCCTCGATCACCTCCAGCGCATTGCCCATCGCAGTTGCCAAAGGCTGTGACATGTCCGTCATCAGCGCTGCGGTCATGCAGCCGGCGCCATGGGCCGTTTCGACGAGCGAGCGCGCCAGCGTTTCGGCATCCTCGCGCGTGCGCATGAAGGCGCCCGAGCCGACCTTGACGTCCAGCACAAGCCCCTCGAGCCCCGCCGCGAGCTTCTTCGACAGGATCGACGCGGTGATCAGGTCGATCGACTCGACCGTCGCCGTGACGTCGCGGATCGCATAGAGTCTCCGATCCGCCGGCGCGAGGTCGGCAGAGGCCGCAACGATGGCGCAACCGATTTCTTCCGTTATCGCGCGCAACCGATCGGTATCCACGTCGGCGCGGTACCCCGGGATTGCTTCAAGCTTGTCCAACGTGCCGCCCGAATGCCCAAGCCCCCGGCCCGAAATCATCGGCACATACGCTCCGCAGGCCGCCAAAGCCGGGGCGAGCAGCAGCGAGGTGCAGTCGCCAATCCCGCCGGTGGAGTGCTTGTCCAGAACCGGGCCGGGCAAGGCCCAGTCGAGCACCCGGCCACTGTCACGCATGGCCCGGGTCAGGGCGACCCGGCCCTGCCCGGACAGGCCGCGCAGCAGCACGGCCATCGCGAAAGCCCCGGCTTGCGCATCCGTCACCTGACCGGAGGCAAGGCCTGCGGCAAACCACGCGAGTGCCTCGTCTGACGGCGTCTCGCCATCGCGAACGGTGGCGATGATGCCACGGACATCTGCCCGGGCTGACATTTCAGTCCAGGTCCATGTGACTGCGCGAAAAGCCACCCGGCAGAAGCTCGGCCACCGTCATCACCCGTTCCTTGCCCGCCCGTGTCAGCATCGTGACAGGCACGTCCGCAGCCCCGAATTCCGCCAGCTTCTGACGGCACCCGCCGCAGGGCGAAATCGGGTCGTCGGTATCGCCAACCAGAACCAGCTCGACGAACCGGGTCTCGCCCGCGGCGACCATGGCAGCGATCGCGCCCGCCTCGGCGCAGGTGCCCTCGGGGTAGGCGACGTTCTCGACGTTGCATCCGGTGAAGACCCGGCCAGAGGCTGCGCGCAGAGCCACCCCCACCTTGAAGTTCGAATAGGGGACATAGGCATTCTCACGCACGGCCCATGCCGCCTCGACCAATGACATCTGCAACGCTCCCTCCGAGATGAGGCACGACTGTGCGGTGGCGCGCTGGCTCATGCAAGGGGGCTTGCCGTCCCCGAGTCGCCCGCCAGAGCCAGCAGCTCGAGCGCTTCGGCGTGGATCGCCCGGTTGGCAGCCGCAAGGATGCGCCCACCGGCATGGGCAGGACGCCCCTGCCAGTCGGTGACGACCCCGCCTGCAGCCTCGATGACGGCAATCGGCGCGTGGACGTCATACGGCTGCAGGCCCGCCTCGATGACCAGATCGATCTGGCCCGCCGCGACCAGCGCATAGGCGTAGCAATCCAGCCCGTAGCGCGTGAGCCGAGCGTTTCGCTTGACCCGTTCGAAGGCGATGTGCTCTTCCTCGCTGCCAACCTCGGGGAAGGTCGTGAACAGCACGGCTTCGGACAGGGGGCGGGGCGCACGCGTGGCCAGAGGCTCGGTCCCCCTCGGGCCGATCAATTCCGCCCGGCCGAGACCGCCGACGAAACGCTCACCGATGTGCGGTTGATCTATGACACCGTAAATCGGCCCCTGCTGGCCGGAGAGCGCAATCAAGACGCCCCAGGTGGGCGTTCCGGCCATGAACGATCGCGTGCCATCGATGGGATCGAGCACCCAAGTGAGCCCACTATCGCCGCTGATGCTCCCGAACTCCTCACCCAGAACGGCGTCATGCGGCCGGCGGCGGGCCAGAATGGCGCGCATCGCCTCCTCTGCCTCGCGGTCCGCAATCGTCACGGGGTCGAAATGCGTCTGCTGCTTGTTGCCGATATCCAGCCCGGAAGTTCGGAAATACCGCAGCGTCGCTGTTCGCGCGGCCCCGGCCAGCTCGTCGGCCGTTGCGAAGATGTCGGCGCGTTCTGCGTCCGAAAATTCGATGCCCACCACGCGCCCCTGCAACAAGCCACCGTTGGGTGGTAGCCACAGGGCAGTAACCCGTCAAGCGGCCGGGGCGCGGTCCACCCCGGCAAGCGCTTGCTGTCAGGCCACGTCGCTCAGCACACGGGCAAGGTCGAAAAGCCGACCACGCTGCTGTTCGGGGATGGCATAGAAGGTGCGGACAAGTTCCAGCGCCTCCTTGTCGCCCATCAGGTCGGACGTCGGCTGGCCACCCGAGGCGTCATCCATCCCTTCGAAGAAGAATGAGATATTGACGTCGAGCGCGCGGGCAATATCCCAGAGCCGTGATGCACTCACCCGGTTCATGCCCGTTTCGTACTTCTGGATCTGCTGGAACTTGATTCCGACTTCATCGGCCAGCTGTTGCTGGGTCATCCCGATCATCCACCGACGATGTCTGATACGCTTGCCAACATGGGCATCTACAGGGTGTTTCATCGTTTACTCCACTCAACCTACTGCATCAGTTAAAGCAATTATCGTGCCAACATGGCCATCGCCCGAAAATATTTTCTGCCCGCACCCGATCGGCGAACCGATGCCATGATCTGACGCCTCGACGGCGGAAATTGTCTCATTATGTTGCACCCTAGCAGCCCGTGACTTTCCGTAGAAAGGGGAATTCCCATTTTGCATCTCATAATGCAATGAACCACAGCCTTATGCAACGCCCAGTTGTGCCACACCTTTGCTTTTCGCCCAAACGGCGATGCAGTCTGACCGGGCCGTTGCTCGCCTTGCGATTGATTTCCGCATCAAGTTGCCGGATGAAAGAGCTGAAAAGGAGACGCCGATGCGCGCCTTGCGACTGAACCGGCACGGCCAGCCGCCTCAACTGGCCGAGATCCCGAAGCCTGCCCCCGGGCACGGCGAGGTTCTCGTGCGCATTGCAGCTTGCGGGCTGAACTTCGCGGATCTTCTGATGATCGAGGGCCGCTATCAGGAACGCCCCGCCCTGCCGATGACGCTGGGCATGGAAATATCCGGCACGGTTGAAGTTTTGGGTGCCGGCGTGGACAAGCCATCGATCGGTACCCGCGTCGCGGTTTTTGCCGGGTCCGGCGGCTTGGCCGAGTGGGGCTGCTTTTCCGCCGACCGCTGCCTGCCAATCGCTGACTCCATGCCATTTGGCGATGCGGCAGCGTTTCAGGTGGCGTATGGGACCAGCCATCTTGCGCTGGAGCATCGCGCCCGACTGCAGCCCGGCGAGACATTGCTCGTTCTGGGCGCTGCGGGTGGCGTGGGATTGACGGCCGTCGAGGTGGGCAAGCGGATGGGCGCTCGGGTGATCGCCTGTGCGCGCGGCGCCGACAAACTGTCGGTCGCCAAGGCGGCTGGCGCCGACCATCTGATCGACAGCGACACCGGCGACCTGCGCGACGCCTTGCGCGCCCTCGGCGGGGCGGACGTCGTCTATGATCCTGTCGGCGGCTCGCAATTCGACGCGGCTCTGCGGGCAACGCGACCTGACGGGCGCATCCTCGTGATCGGGTTTGCCAGCGGTGACGTCCCGCAGATCCCGGCGAACCTGCTGCTGGTCAAGAACATTTCGGTCGAGGGGTTCTATTGGGGCGGATACCTCGCGTTCAAGCCTGAGGCACTGACCGACAGCCTGGCAAAGCTGCTCCGCTGGTATGAGGAGGGGCTGCTGTCGCCCCATGTCAGCCACGCTTTGCCGCTTGAACAAGCCAGCGACGGCCTCGAACTGCTGCGTGCACGGCGCTCCACGGGAAAGGTCGTCATCACGATGGACACGTGCTGAGTGTCCGGTCGAGCAGCGTACAAAGTCACAAATCCTGCCGCGAAGCCCCCCGACCGCGACTCATCGTGCCCTTTCTCTGCGCATTCCTCGTCATAAACAGCAATTGATGACGAAAACGCTCCGGTTTCGCTTGAAATGAGGTCCCCTGCAGACGATATTTCCTACCAGAAGGGCGGTCAGGACAAGCCGCCACATTGGGAGTGATATGGAGGCTTTGAATGGCACAGTATGAAACCGTCCGCAGCGGCACCGTTGGCGTCCGGACGGCCCAGATGGACGAGGGGCTTCGCGCCCACATGAACAAGGTCTACGGGCTCATGTCGGTCGGCATGCTGCTGACCGGCGGTGTTGCCTGGGCCGTTGGTTCCGCCCCGGCCTTGCTTGCGATCTTCCGCGACCCGACCACGATGCAGCCGAACATTCTTGGCTGGGTGGTGATGTTCGCGCCGCTGATCATGGTCTTTGCCTTCGCCGGCATGATCAACCGGATGTCATATGCGACCGCGCAACTGGTGTTCTACGCCTTCGCGGCCGTGATGGGCCTGTCGCTGAGCTGGATTTTCGCGGTCTTTACCGGCGTCTCGATCGCGCAGACCTTCCTTGTGACCGCGATCGCCTTCGCGGGGCTCAGCCTTTATGGCTACACCACCAAGAAGGATCTTTCGGGCCTTGGCACCTTCTTGATGATGGGCGTGATCGGTCTGATTGTGGCGATGGTCATCAACATCTTCCTGCAATCGCCGGCGATGATGTTCGCAATCTCGGCCATCGGCGTCCTGATCTTCGCTGGTCTGACCGCCTATGACACGCAGGCTATCAAGAACGAGTACGTCCAGCACGCCGCACACGGCGATCAGGACTGGCTGCAGAAGTCGGCGATCATGGGCGCGCTGCGTCTCTACCTCGACTTCATCAACATGTTCATGTTCCTGCTGCAGTTCCTCGGCCAGCGCGAGTAATCGGCAAACCATGGAAATAACCGAGGGCCGGCTTCTGCCGGCCCTTTTTCTTTGTCCTGGCGCAAGACCAATCAGGGCGGTCGCGCCCGTCTCTGAAAACAAGGAAGAAATGCTTCTGCTGCCGGATCATCCGGAATGCAAAAGGCCGCGCCCTGCGGCGCGGCCTTTGACCACTTCAGCCGAATGGTCGGCTTACTTGATCTTGCCTTCCTTGAACTCGACGTGCTGACGCGCCACCGGATCGTACTTCTTGATGGTGAACTTCTCGGTCATCGTGCGGGCGTTCTTTTTCGTCACGTAGAAATAGCCCGTTCCTGCCGTCGAGTTCAGACGGATCTTGATCGTCGTCGGCTTCGCCATGGTCGTCACTCCTGCAGACGGGCGGGCGCCGTTCAGGCACGGCCCGTAAAAAATCCGAAGCCCGCCTTCTAGACGAGCCCCCGGTGATGTCAACCCCGAACCGGCCCGGCTCAGGCCTTCCTGGCGCCAAGGCCGATCGTCGCGTCGATGCGCGCGCGCTCGTCCGCGGTGATGCCCAGGCTGCTGGCCAAGGTGGACAGGTACTGTTCTTCCGCAGCGCCATCCACCTTCACGGTCGAAGCCGCAGCCGCATAGACCTGCGTGCGCGCCTCTTCCGCCGTTTCGCGGGCCAGCGCGACCGGATCGACCGGCGCGGCCAGCTCAGCCTCGACAAAGGCGCGCTCCTCGGGCGTGGACTCGGTCAAGGCGGACATGATCTTTGCGCGTTCCTCATCATCGATCGTGCCGTCGGCCTTGGCGGCCTGAATCATGGCCCGGATCATCAGCTTGGCGTTCGCCTCGGTCGCAGTCGAGGCTGCTTTCGTGCCGGTCATCGAATCGATCATCGCACTGATCTGTGTCGCGCCCGCCGCCTGCGCGCCGCCAATCGCTGCAATGAGCTTGCTGAACCCCGCCATCGCGGCCTCGTTACCCTTGCCCGCCGCATCCGACACAGACTTGGCAGCGCCCGGCACGCCGAGCTGCTCCATCATCTTGCCAAGCTGACCAGCCATGTTGGCCGTTGCCGGGTTTGACTTCAGCGCATCCTGCACGCCGGTCATGCCACCCATCTTCTGGTACTTGTCGTAGCCCTTGGCCATGGCAATGCCGGCGGCCAGGGTGGCCAGTGTCTTGACGAAACTCATGGTCGATCCCCCGATTGCATACGGCGCACCGTGCCGCAGGGATGGACTCTAACCGCAGAACGCGGCGAGGCGAAGGAAGAAACGCGCGGACGGCCTGTAAGCCGGATTCTGTCCGGGGGCTGTCGCCCCCTGGATGACCATTCCTCTGCCCCCGCCGTTACCGACGGGATCCAGCTGCCAACCCGGCCCCCGGGGCTGAGACGTCCCTGCGGCGGTATCGGTTGCCCGACCTGCCCGCGCGGGGGCCCTATTCGGCATTGCTCCGGGTGGGGCTTGCCGTGCCGTCCCGGTCGCCCGGTCCGCGGTGGGCTCTTACCCCACCGTTTCACCCTTACCACCGCAAGCGGTGGCGGTCTGATCTCTGTGGCGCTTTCCCTCGGGTTACCCCGGCCGGGCGTTACCCGGCACCCTTGCCTCATGGAGTCCGGACTTTCCTCGACGACAATGCCGCCGCGATCATCCAGCCATCCGCGCAAGATGCAGTTAAGCGCAGCGCGCGCCGCCATCAATGGGGTATCGCGCCGCAAGATCGGAAATGATCGCCATGTCGCCCGCGTCCAACGGCCCCGCCGCCCACGGGCGGAAGCGGGCACGCACTGCGGCAAGCAAAAGGTCAGCCTCGGCCAGCGGATAGCCGAAGTTGCCGGCGAGGGTTCTGAACTCCTCGGCATCCACCTCTGTCGCCAAAGCGTCCGGCTCTGGCCAGACCGCCAGACCCGTTTGCGCCAAGCGCCGCCAGTCGAAGCGCGGGCCGGGGTCATCCTTGCGGTCGGGCGCCATGTCGGAGTGGGCGATCACGCCCTGCGGCGGAATTGTCCAGCGCACCATGACCTCCGCCAGCAGTTCCTCCAGCGCGGCCATCTGCGCCGCGCCGAACGGCTCCGCCCCGGTGTTGGCCAGTTCAATGCCGACGGAGCGGGAATTCACATCCCCCGCCCCGCCCCAGGCGCCGGCGCCCGCGTGCCAGGCGCGCAGGTCTTCCGGCACCAGCGCCCAGATCGTTCCGTCATAGTCGATCAGGTAATGCGCCGACACTTCCGCCGTCGGGTCGCACAACCGCTCAAGCGCCGCCTGCGCGGTAGCCATGGCGGTATAGTGAATCACAACCAGTTCCGGGCGCAGTCCGTCGCGCCGCGGACCCTGGTTCGGAGAGGGCCGCGCGCGCAGCTTCACATCGGAAGCGGCGTGCCCGCGGCGCGCACTGCATTGCGGAAGGGTGCCGGGTCCCACCAACAGGCGAAGCCGTCGCCATCGGGGTCCAGGTTCCCGCGGTCACGCTCTGGCCCGCCGCGGCGCAGGAATTCCTCTTGCGCCTGATCCTGCGTGGCAAAGCGGGCGCAGGCCCGTTCCCACAACTGGGCGCGCAGCGGGTTCGACCGCCGGTATACCGGCTCGCCCACGCGGTTGGTGCTGCGCAGCGCGTATTCCACGATATTGGGGCCCGACGGGCCGCTGCGCTGCGGGACCGGCTGCGGCGCGATGGAGACATATTGCGCGCGCTGCCGCTCCAGCCTCTCGCGGTCGCTCTCGATCGTCTCGCGCGCGGCGACGGCATCGAAGCTCTGCTCGTCCGAAACTGCCGGCGAGGCGATCACGGCCTGCTCTGGCCCGCCGTCCTGCAGATACGCCGGCTGCGCGCAGGCGGCCAGAAGGAACAGCCCGAAAAGCGGCATGAACGCGCGCATCACCTACCCCTGATGGTTCCGACAGAGCGGCGATCTACCACCATTTCGCAGGCTTGGAAACGAAGCCCGCGCGCTCCTCGATCACAGCGGCGAGATCAAGAAGCGGCCCCTCCTGCCACGGCCGGCCGATCAGCTGCAGGCCCAGCGGAAGGCCCTGCTTGTCCAGCCCCGCGGGCACCGAAATCCCCGGCAGCCCGGCCAGGTTCACCGTCACCGTGAACACGTCGTTCAGGTACATCTGCACCGGATCGGCATCCGCCATCTCGCCCAACCCGAACGCGGCCGAGGGCGTCGTGGGCGTCAGGATCGCGTCGATCCCTTGCGCAAAGACCTCGTCGAAATCGCGCTTGATCAGCGTGCGCACCTTGCGCGCCCGGTTGTAGTAGGCGTCGTAGAACCCCGCCGACAGCACATAGGTGCCGATCATCACCCGCCGCTGCACCTCTGGCCCGAACCCTTCGGCGCGGGTCTTCTCGTACATCTCGGTGATGCCGTCGCCCTGCGCCAGCTTCGCCCGGTGGCCGTAGCGCACCCCGTCATAGCGCGCGAGGTTGCTGGACGCCTCGGCCGGGGCAATCACGTAATAGGCCGGCAGCGCGTATTTGGTATGCGGCAGGCTGATGTCCACGATCTCGGCGCCCGCGTCGCGCACCATCTCGGCGCCCTTGGCCCACAGTGCCTCGATCTCGCCGGGCATGCCCTCCATCCGGTATTCGCGCGGGATCCCGATCTTCTTGCCCCGCACGTCGCCCGTCAGCATCGCCTCGAAATCCGGCACCGGGATGTCCGCGCTGGTCGAATCCATCGCATCATGCCCGGCCATCGCCTGCAGCATGATCGCCGCATCCCGCACAGTGCGGGTCATCGGCCCGGCCTGATCCAGTGACGAGGCGAAGGCGATGATCCCCCAGCGGCTGACCCGGCCATAGGTCGGCTTGATGCCGACGATCCCGGCAAAGGCCGCCGGTTGCCGGATCGATCCGCCGGTGTCGGTCCCCGTAGCGCCCAGGCACAGGTCGGCGGCCACCGCCGCGGCCGAGCCGCCCGACGACCCGCCCGGCGTCAGCGCCGCGTCGTCGTTGCCGCGCCGCCACGGGTTCACCGCATTGCCATAGCACGCCGTCTCGTTGGAACTGCCCATGGCGAATTCGTCCATGTTCAGCTTGCCCAGCATCACCGCGCCGGCCTCGAACAATTGCCGCGTGACGGTGGATTCGTACTCGGGCCGGAACCCGCGCAGGATGTTCGATGCCGCCTGACTAGCGACCCCCTTTGTGCAGAACAGATCCTTTATTCCCAACGGAATGCCGCACAGCGCGGGCGCGTCGCCCGCCTGCAGGCGCGCATCCGCCGCCTGCGCCTGCTCCCGCGCAATCTCGGGCGTGGGGTGGACAAAGGCGTTCAGCGCGCTGGCCTGCTCGATGGCGCCAAGGCAGGCCTCGGTCAGCTCCACCGCCGTCACCTCGCCCTTCCGCAGGGCGTCGCGGGCCTCGGCAATCGTCAGCGAATTCAGGCTCATTCCACCACCTTCGGCACCGCAAAGAAGCCCTCGCGCGCATCGGGCGCGTTCGACAGGATCTCGGCCTGCCTGTTGCCGTCCGTCACCACGTCGGCCCGCCGTTTCAGCCGCATCGGCGTGACCGACACCATCGGTTCCACCCCCTCGACATCCACCTCGTTCAACTGCTCCATGAAGGTCAGGATCCCCGAAAGCTCACCCGCGAGCTTCGGCAGATCGCCCTCCTCCACCCGGATCCGGGCCAGTTTCGCCACCTTGCGGGCGGTGTCGATGTCGATGGACATGGAATGCCTCCACTTCGGTCGGGGCGGGTTTATCCGCCCCGCCGAGGCCCTGCAAGCGGGGTGTGCATGTGGGTATGGTTCACGTGCATCCGAAGTACATATGACATGCATACGTTGCGCGCGGTGGGGTGGGGTGGTGCAACGACCCCGATCCCCGCCAATCACGAAACCGTTGACAGCCCCGGCCCGCGTCGAAAGGCTGGTTGGAGATCGCGGGACAGGATTTCGGATTTGGAGGGTTCGGTCAGGCTGGTCAACTATGCGACCCTGTTCTTGGCCGTCAGCATTCCGGCGGCCTTGCTTGCTCCCCCATGGGGCGTCGCCCTGTTTGCTCTTTACTTTACAGTGACGTGTTGGGTGGCACTGCTCATTGAGACGCCGACCCGTCGTCAGGGGCTGATCCACCACCTGTCAGCGCCATCTCATGGGCACTACGCGCCGCTCTATTATTGGATGATGCGCCCGTTTCGACGGTTCCCGCGCGACTGGCGGCTCTACGACTGGACGCTAAGGATGGCGGTATTCTATCCCATCGGCTTTCTCTTTCTATGGTGGGCGGCGACGGGAAAAGAGGGGAAAGTTGGCGAACTGACTGTCTTGCCGGGGGAGGAACGCTGGTGGCCGGCGCTAGCGACGATATTCGCGATTGCCATTGTGGTGATTGCACGGCAACTCGAACGATATGCGTCAGCCAACTCGAACTCTCTTGTTCTCAGGTTCTTGGGTTGGCTGCCTCCTTTGACATTATCAGGCGTCTTCGCAGGTGCTGTCGCCGTCGCCGTCACAAGCTCAGTCGCAGCCTCCTTCTCAGGCGAACTCGCAAGCCTAATACCACTTGCAGGCGCCATCACGGGCGCTGTAGCAGGCGCTGTAGCAGGCGCGGCCGCAAGCATGGGTGCTGGCGCTGTCGCAAGTGCTGTGGATTGGGCAATTCGCAGAGACCAAGGCAATCTGGCCTATTTTGCCTTGACTGCGGCTCTATGCACCGCGCTAGTCCTGTCGTTGGGCCTACTGCCTTGGGCAACGCTTGGTGACGATCGACGGGCACTTTTCTTGTTCTTCGGCCTGCTGCCTTTGCTGAACGCGGTGTTCGACTATGCATCCTACGTTGTCACGCTCACACTCATCCGCCGCAGGCTACGGGCCGGTTGGGGGGCAGTGTTCGTGGGGCTGACCGATCTGATAATTACCGGTGTGCTGCTGATGCTTTCGGGTGCGTCGATCCTGCTGGCAGTGGCCGGCGCGCATGTGTTGGCGGGGGTGACGCTCTATCCGTTAGATTCGGTGTTTGACGATATCTTGATGGCACCGGACGACTACTGGTGGCTGTATCTGATGCTGTTTTCCTCTGTGCTGCCAACGATGGCGCATTTCGCTGCCGCCACCTTCAGCCTGTCTGCACTGGCGCGCCCCTCATGGCGGCAGCGGCTGGTGGGCTGGATCGAGGGCGGCGACGGGCTGGAACGCACGCTTGCCCCGCTGGCCGTGGCCGCCCTGTGGCTCGCGTCGCTCGCGGTGCCGCTGGCTTTGCTTTGGGGAGCGTTCTGGCTGATCGGCGCCTTCGGCTACCACCCCGTCAGCTGGTATCTGGACCTGATGGAAGGTTTCGCGCGCTGGCTGGGGCAGCTTTGATCGGGCCGGAAACGGTTAAGTGCAGGTAAACAAAAAACACGAAATCCATATTTTCCAAAGGCTTGTGATTTTGTGCACGCGTGCACAGCCACCCATCAGCGCCCCGTCCGGCCCCGGCCCGGCCCCTTCGGCCCGCGCCCCGGCCCGGCCGGTTTCCGCTTCGCCCCGGTCGGTTCCGCATCGCCCGGCACCGCCTCGCCCGCCTTCAGGCCCAACTGGTCGCGCAGCACCTTGGCCCGCACCTCCTCGACCCGGCCCGGCGCCAGATCGCCCAGTCGGAACGGGCCATAGCTGACCCGGATCAGCCGGTTGACGACCAGCCCCACCGCCTCCATCGCGCGGCGGACCTCGCGGTTCTTCCCTTCCCGCAGACCCACCGTCAGCCAGGCATTCGCCCCCTGCTGACGGTCCAGCGTGGCGGTCATGCCCTGAAACCGCTCCCCGTCGATGGTAATGCCTTTGCGCAGCTTCTCCAGCATCTCCTCGGTCGGCACGCCGTTGACCCGCACGCGATACTTCCGCAGCCACCCGGTCGAGGGCAGTTCCAGCCGCCGCTTCAGCGCGCCGTCGTTGGTGAGCAGCAGCAACCCCTCGGACGTGATGTCCAGCCGGCCCACCGGCATCACCCGCGGCATATCCTCGGGGAGCCGATCAAACACCGTCTCGCGGCCCTTTTCATCCTTCGCGCTGGTCACCAGGCCGGTGGGTTTGTGATAAAGCCACAGACGCGCCGGTTCGGCCTCGGGCAGCGGCTTGCCGTCCACCCGCACCTTGTCGGCGGGGATGACGTTCAGCGCCGGGCTGTCGATCACCTTGCCGTTGACCGCCACGCGCCCCGCCGCGATCATCTCCTCGGCGCCCCGGCGCGAAGCGACGCCCGCCCGCGCCAGCACCTTGGCGATGCGTTCACCCGTCTTTTCCGCCATCGGCTCCTCGTCGATTGTCCCGGGCCACGGGCCCCAAGCTCTTGTTACCGAGCCAACCGCCCCGACGCCAGCGAATGCGCCTTGTCGGACGCGGCGTGACCCTTAAGAATTTCGCATCGCGCAGGTGTCGCGTCCCACCACGGCAGGAGTACTGGATGGAACTGAGTCTGTCGGCCGCCTTGTCGGTAGAAAGCGTGCTGGGGCATGCCTCGTACTTTCTGCTGGTGGTCTCGATGCTGATGCGGAGGATGATCCTGCTGCGGATCTTCGTCATCGCCTCCTCGATCACGGGGATCATCTATTACGGGATGATCATGTCGGACCCGGTCAGCATCTTCTGGGAAACGCTGCTGATCAGCGTGAACATCATCCAGCTGGCGATCACCGCCTGGCGCAATCGCGTCGCTCAGTTCACGACCGAGGAGCAACAGCTTCTGGAGTCCCATTTCAGGGCCTTGCCGCCCAGCCGGCAGCGGGCGCTGCTGAGGTTCGGCACCTGGACCGATGTCCCGGCGGGCACGATCCTGTCGACCGAGGGCGCGCCGGTGACGGCCCTGGCCTACCTCGCCAAGGGCGCGGCCAGCGTGACCAGCGGCGGCACGGTGGTCGGGCACTGCGGGGCTGGCGCCTTTGTGGGCGAGATCACCGTGGCCCGGGGCGGGCCGGCCAGCGGCACGGTGACGGCGGAGACGGACCTGCGCGTGTGGCGGGTCGATGCGGAGGCGGTGCGCCGGATCCTTGGGCGCCACAGCGATCTCGCCGCCGCGCTTGAGGCGGCGTTCTTCGTCTCGATCAGCACGAAGCTTGTGCAGAACAACCGCCGTCTGGCGGAGACCGGCCTTGTGGCGGGAAGTTGACCCGCCTTGCAGCCCGCGCGGGCAGACGGCATGACGGGGCCATGACCGTCTTTCGTAGCCACATGGACGCCGCCCTGGCCGAAGCGCGCGCCGCCGGGGCGCGCGGCGAGGTGCCGGTGGGCGCGGTGGTCGTGTCCCCCGAGGGCAGCGTCATCGCGCGGGCCGGCAACCGGATGCGCGAACTGGCCGACCCTACGGCACATGCCGAGATGCTGGCGATCCGCGCCGCCTGCGCCGCGACCGGGTCGGACCGGCTGACGGGGCACGATCTGTATGTCACGCTGGAACCCTGCCCGATGTGTGCGACCGCGATCTCGTTCGCCCGCATCGCGCGGCTTTATTACGGCGCGGCCGATCCCAAGTCAGGCGGCGTGGCACAGGGGCCGCGGGTGTTCTCACACCCCCAGTGCCACCATGTGCCCGAGATCTACGACGGCATCGGAGCCGAGGCGGCGGCGGCGCTGATGCGCGGTTTCTTCGAGGGGTTGCGGTAATGGACTGGACGGCGCAGAGCATCGCCTATTGCGAGCGGACGGATCTCACCTACTGGTCGGAGCCGATCAACGCGATCACCAACGCGTCGTTCCTGATCGCAGCGGCGATCATGGCTTGGCGGCTTCGGGGCGAGCGCCTGCCGCTGGCCTGGGCGCTGGTGGCGGTGCTGGCGGCGATCGGCATCGGGTCGTATCTGTGGCACACCCATGCGACCCGCTGGGCCGGCACGATGGATGTGCTGCCAATCCTGATCTTCATCCTGCTGTATGTCTATGCGGCCAGCCGTGACTACCTGACCCTGGGCCGCTGGATGGCGCTGCTGCCGGCGGTGGTGTTCATTCCCTACGCGATGGTCTTTGCGCGCGCGGTGGGGATGGTGGTTCCCGGCGCGGGCGCGAACGCGATCTATGCCTCGGTCGCGGCGCTGATCCTGATCTATGCCGCGATCCTGTGGTCGCGCGCCCCGGCGACGGCGTGGGGGCTGGCGCTGGGGGCAGGCATCCTGGCCGTTTCGCTGACGTTCCGGGCGCTGGACGGGCCGGCCTGCGCGGTGTTTCCGATCGGCACCCATTTCCTGTGGCACATCCTGAACGGCGCGATGCTGGGATGGATGATCGAGGTCTATCGGCGGCACATGACGCGCCGCCCGGCTTGACCGGAATCGTCAGCGCGCCGCCCGGCGTCATGGACCCAACGCTGCATCGGACGCGTTAGCCCCTAGTCGCCGCGCGGCAGCATCACTATAGTTCGGGGTGACGCCGTGCGGTCTGGCCGCGCGGAAATGTTGGGTGACGGGGTTTACGAATGTCGGGTAAGGGGCTGCGCAGGCTGGCCTACGTGCTGCTGTTGATGCTGATCCTGTACGTCTCCTTTGCCGGGGGACGCTGAGGATGGCGCGGCGCATCATCGGACGCTACAGCCCGCAGGCGGGCAAGGCCATAGTTCCGCCGGCCAGCCCGAAGCCGGGGTTCGCCACGACGCTCCTGTTCTTCGCACCGCTGCCGCTGGCGCTGCGGGCGATCGGCCCCGATCCGGTCTCGATGGCGCAGAAGCTGGGGGCGCTGGCGCTTCTGCTTCTGGCGGCCTGGCTGACCCGCGAAGGCGTGATCGCCCACAAGGCATTCGACGAGCGCCCGATTGCGCGCCGTCCGGCGATCCCACGCAAGATCTTCGGCGCGATCGTCACCGGCCTTGGCCTGACGCTGGCGACGCTCGGCCCCGGATATGACGTGCTGCAGGCGGCGATCTACGGCCTCGCGGGAACCGCGCTGCACCTGGCCGCGTTCGGTCTTGACCCGTTGCAGAACAAGGGGATGGAGGGGGATGTCGGATTCCACTCCGAACGTGCGGCCCGCGCCGTGGCCGAGGGGGAGAAGCACCTGGCCGCGATGCAGAAAGCAATCCTGACCACGCAGGACCGGCGGCTGGAGGAAGTGGTTGCAGGCTTCGCCAACCAGGCGCGGGAGTTGTTCCGGCGGGTCGAGGCCGATCCGCGCGACCTGACCGGCGCGCGGCGCTATCTGGGCGTCTATCTGGAGGGCGCGCGCGATGCGACGCAGAAATTCGCCGGTCTCTACGCCCAGACCCGCGACGACCGGCTGCGCAGCGAATATCTGGCGCTGCTTGCCGATCTGGAGGCGAACTTCGCCGCGCGGGCCACGCGGATGCTTGCGAACGACCAGACCGATTTCGACATTGAAACAGAGGTCCTGCGGGACCGGCTGCGCCGCGAGGGGCTCGCCGTGAACCGTGAGACCAAATAGCGCAACAACGACCTTTCGTGAAGGGAATCACCATGTCCAACACCGTCCGCCAAGAGGCCGAGAAGGCGCTCGCCGAAGTCGAGGCCGTGACCAAGGCCATCCTGCCCGAACCCTCGCGCGAGTTGGTGCCGCTGGAAGCCGCGCCCCCGGCCGTGGCCGAGGATATCCGTCGCCGCATGGCAGAACTGGACATGACCGACACCGGGTCGATCATCTCTTTCGGCTCGTCGGCACAGGCAGAACTGCAGCAGATCAGCCAGGCGATGCTGTCGGACGTTAAGAACAAGGACGTGGGCCCCGCCGGCGACAGCCTGCGGCAGATCGTGACCACGATCCGCGGCTTCTCGGTCAGCGAACTGGACGTGCGGCGCAAGCGCAGCTGGTGGGAACGACTGACCGGCAAGGCGGCTCCGTTCGCGAATTTCCTGGCACGCTATGAGTCGGTTCAGGGTCAGATCGACAAGGTGACAGACGACCTGCTGCGCCACGAGCACAGGCTGCTGAAGGACGTCAAGTCGCTCGACAAGCTGTATGAAAAGACGCTCGACTTCTACAACGAGCTGGCGCACTACATCACCGCAGGCGAGGAGAAGCTGAAAGAGCTGGACGCGACCACGATCCCGGCCAAGGAGGCCGAGGTTTCAGCCGCGCCCGAGGCCGATCAGGTGATGAAGGCGCAGGAGTTGCGCGATCTGCGGTCGGCCCGCGACGATCTGGAACGGCGTGTGCACGACCTGAAGCTGACGCGGCAGGTGACGATGCAGTCTCTGCCGTCGATCCGGCTGGTGCAGGAGAACGACAAGAGCCTGGTGACCAAGATCAACTCAACGCTCGTGAACACCGTGCCGCTGTGGGAGACGCAGCTGGCGCAGGCAGTCACCATCCAGCGATCGAAGGAAGCCGCCGAGGCGGTGCGCGCGGCCAATGATCTGACAAACGAACTGCTGACCGCCAATGCCGACAACCTGCAACAGGCCAACCGCACCATCCGCCAGGAAATGGAGCGCGGCGTCTTCGACATCGAGGCTGTGAAGAAGGCCAACGCGACCCTGATCGCCACGATCGAGGAAAGCCTGCAGATCGCCGACGAGGGCAAGGCCAAGCGCGCCGCCGCCGAGAAGGATCTCGAAAAGATGGAGGCGGAGTTGCGCGACACGCTGGCCTCGGCCCGGTCGCGCAAGGATGGCGTGGGCGAAAACGCCGGCGGTTCGGTCCCGGGCGTCTGATCCAGTCCGATGGTCCGCCCCCTTGCCCTTGTGACAGCGCTGGCGCTGGCGGGATGCGCGCCCGAGGCGATCGCCCCGCCGGTGCTGACGCCCGCGGCCTCGCCGCGGCCGCAGGCGGCGGCGCCGCGCATCTCGGCCGAAAGCGAGGCGCTGCGCGCCTATTACGCGCAGGTCGAGGCGCGCCTGCTGTCGCAAGGGCTGTTGCGGACCGATGGCGGCGGGGTGGACACGCCCTACAGCGTGCGGGACCTGACCGAAAGCTTCGTCCGCATCGCTCTTTATGACGAATACGCGCGCGTCGGCGGTCGTCTGATCGCGCGGCCGACACCGTCACGGCTGCGCCGCTGGGACGAGCCGGTGCGGATCGGGGTGGACTTCGGCGGCACCGTCCCGGCCGCGCAGCGCGCCGCCGACCAGCGCGAAATCACGGCCTATGCCACCCGCCTGCAACGGCTGATGGGGCATCCGGTCAGCGTCGGCGGGACGGCCAACTTTCATGTCCTGATCCTGAACGAGGATGAGCGCCGCGCCGTCGGGCCGCATCTGCAGCGCCTGATCCCCGGCATCGACGACCTGACCCTGCGCACCATCACCGAGATGCCCCGCTCGGCCTTCTGTCTGGTCTTCGCCTTCTCGCGCGGCGGCGCCGACACCTATGCCGCCGCCGTGGCGGTGATCCGGGGCGAGCATCCGGATCTGTTGCGGAAGTCCTGCATCCACGAGGAACTCGCCCAGGGCATGGGCTTGGCCAACGACAGCAAGACCGCCCGGCCCACGATCTTCAACGACAGCGAGGAATTCGCGACACTCACCGCCCATGACGAGCATTTGCTGCGTATCCTCTACGACCCACGCCTGCGCCCCGGCATGACCGAGGCAGAGGCCCGACCCATCGTCACCCGCATCGCCACCGAGCTTCTGGGCGGCGACAGCTAACCCGCTGAAGGAGACCGCCATGGTTTTCGATTTCCTCAAAGGCCAGTTCATCGACGTCATCGCCTGGACCGATGACACCCGCGACACCATGGTCTGGCGGTTCGAGCGTCACGGCAACGCAATCATGTATGGCGCGAAGCTCACCGTACGCGAGGGGCAGGCCGCCGTCTTCGTCCACGAGGGGCAGATCGCCGATGTCTTCGGCCCCGGCCTCTACATGCTGGAAACCAACAACCTGCCGATCCTGACCGCGCTGCAGCACTGGGACCATGGCTTTTCCTCGCCGTTCAAGTCAGAGATCTACTTCATCAACACCACCCGCTTCACCGGGCTCAAATGGGGCACGATGAACCCGGTGATGATCCGCGACCCCGAATTCGGGCCGACGCGCATCCGCGCCTTCGGCACCTACGCGATCCGGGTGAAGGACCCCGCCAAGTTCATGGCCGAGATCGTCGGCACCGACGGCGAGTTCACCACCGACGAGATCACCGGCCAGATCCGCAACATCATCGTGCAGAAGTTCAGCCGCGTGATCGCCGCCAGCGGCATCCCGGTGCTGGACATGGCCGCGAACACCGCCGATCTGTCCAAGATCATCGGCCAGGCGATCGAGCCCACGCTGGACGACTACGGCCTGTCGATGCCAGAGTTGTATATCGAGAACATCAGCCTGCCCCCTGCCGTGGAACAGGCGCTGGACAAGCGCACCTCGATGGGGATCGTGGGAGATCTGAACAAGTACGCCCAGTTCTCGGCCGCCGAGGCGATGACCAAGGCGGCCGCCGCCGACAACCCGATGGGCGGCGCGATGGGGATGATGCTGGGCGCGGGCATCGGGCAGTCCGGTCCTTGGGGCGCCGCGCCGCAATCCGCCCCCGCGCACGCCGCGCCCCCCCCGCCGCCGCCTTCTGAAAAGGTGTGGCACATCGCCGAGAATGGGCAGACCAAGGGTCCCTACAACCGCGCCGACCTGGGCCGGATGGCGACCTCGGGCGGCTTCGGACGCGCCACGCTGGTGTGGACACCCGGGCTCGATGGCTGGAAACCGGCCAGCGAGATCGGGGAACTGGCGCAGCTTTTCACCGTCATGCCTCCCCCCCCGCCGCCGGCCGACTGAGGCCAGATGCGCGCGAAGGTCGAGGAACATCGCTACCCCTGCGATCAGTGCGGGGCCGTCCTGCGGTTCGAGCCGGGGCAGACCCGGCTGACCTGCAGCCATTGCGGCCATGTGCAGGAGATCCCGGCCGCCGACCTGCCCGCGCGCGAGCTGGCACTGGGAGAGCTGGACCTGCGCGATGCTTTGGCGAACCACCTGCCCGCCACGGCGATGGAAGAAACGCGGGTGCTCTCGTGCCCCGCCTGCGGCGCGCAGGTCGAATTCGACCCCGCCTCCCACGCCAGCGCCTGCCCGTTCTGCGGCACCCCCGTCGTCACCGACACCGGCACGCATCGGCACATCAAGCCGCAGGCCGTGATCCCCTTCCAGCTGACCGAGGCGCAGGCCAAGGACTCGATGACCAAATGGCTGGGCAGCCTGTGGTTCGCGCCGAACGGGCTGGTGGAATACGCCCGCAAGGGGCGGCGGCTGGACGGGATCTACGTGCCCTACTGGACCTTCGACGCCGATACGGAAAGCGGCTATCGCGGCCAGCGCGGCGATGCCTATTACGAGACGCGGCGCGTCCGCGGCCCCGACGGCAAGATGCAGACCCAGCAGGTGCGCAAGGTGCGCTGGACCCCGGTACGGGGCCGCGTCGCGCGGTTCTTCGACGACCTGCCGGTGATGGCCTCCACCAGCCTGCCGCGCCGTTTCGCCGACGGCCTGCGCCCTTGGGACATGACCGCGCTGGAGCCCTATCGCCCCGATTTCCTGGCGGGCTTCCGGGCAGAGGGCTACACCGTGGACCTGCCCGAGGGTTGGACGATCGCGCGGGCCGAAATGGACCAGGTGATCGCGCAGGACGTGCGCCGCGCCATCGGCGGCGACGAGCAGCGCATCCAGTCGATCGACACGCGCACCACGGCCGAGACGTTCAAGCACGTGCTGCTGCCGATCTGGATGGCCGCCTATCGCTACCGCGGCGCATCCTATCGCTTCATCGTCAATGCCCAGACGGGGCGGGTGCAGGGCGAACGGCCCTGGTCGGTCTGGAAGATCGCTGCGGCCGTGCTGGCGGCGGCGATCGTCCTGGGTCTGGTCGCCTATTTCGCCGAGATGAACTGACAAGCGCGCGCCCGCCGCGTTCCGCGGCAGCCGCCACGTCGGGGGCTCGATGCCCCCGGCGCGGTGAGCTTCGGCTTCAGCCCTTGCCGATCTTCACGCGTTTGGCGGTCGACTCGGCAGGCTTCTTCTTCGGCACGCTGATCGTCAGGACGCCATCCTTCAGGTCGGCCTTCACCGCGCCTTCGTCCACGTCGCTCGGCAGCCGGAAGCTGCGCGAGAACGACCCGAACTGACGTTCGCTGAAATACCAGGTGTCGCCCTTTTCCTCGCGCTCGGCCTTCTTCTCGCCTTTCACCGTGACCATCCCCTGGTCGACGGTCAGCTGGATGTCCTTTTCCTCGACCCCCGGCAATTCCATCGCAATGCGATAGGCGCCGTCGTCGCTCGATGCTTCGGTCGCCGGGGCGACCCAATCGGCCAGCTTGGTGCCGAAGCTGCGGAAGGGTTCGTAGAAGTTGGGCCAGAAGCCCGTCAGGGAATTTTTCTCGACCATGTTCAGTCTCCTTTTTCCATGCCGGGCGCCTCCCGGTGGGTGCGCCCTTGCGCGTCACCCTGTCAGGGGCGCGGGCTGCGCGCCTTGACGCGGATCAAATAGGTGCGCAGGTTTCCGCCCGGCAAGAGGGGGAAATCGGCATGCGGGCAGTGGTGCAGCGGGTCAGCCGGGCGCAGGTCACGGTGGGCGACCGGGTCACGGGCCGGATAGGGCCGGGGCTCATGATCCTGGTCTGCGCGATGCAGGGCGACGGCGACGACCGGCCCGCCGTGCTGGCCGCCAAGATCGCCAAGCTGCGCATATTCAAGGATGACGCGGGCAAGATGAACCGGTCGCTGCTGGACATCGGCGGCGCGGCTCTGGTCGTCAGCCAGTTCACGCTGGCCGCCGACACCAGCCGCGGCAACCGCCCCGGCTTCTCCACCGCCGCCCCACCCGAGGAGGGCGAGCGGCTCTACCTTGCCTTCGCCGAGGCGCTGCGCGACTTCGGCGTGACGGTGGAGACCGGCGAATTCGGCGCCGACATGGCGGTGGAGCTGGTCAACGACGGCCCGGTGACGATCTGGATCGACGTCTGAGCCGCGTGCCGATCAGCCGCCCTTGCGCGGCGGCGTGAACCGGCGGCTGGTGTCGCGGGCGTCGGCGGCCGGGCGCTTCGGCGCGCCGGGTTTGCCCTTCAGGCCGCCCGGTTTGCCACTAGGCGCGGGCTTGGCCTTGCCCTTGGCGGGCGGCCGGCGCGGGGCATCCTCGGCCGACAGGAAGGCCTTGCGCGGACCGCTCTTGGCGGCGGGCTTGCGGAAGGCCGGCTTGCCACTGTCCTCGCGCGGCTTTCGGGGTTTCCCGACATCATCGTCGCGCGGCTTGCCCGCGTCGGCGCGCGGCTTTCGGGGGCCGGGGCCCGGCTTTTCGGCGCGGGCCGGGCGCTCGGATGCCTCCGCCCGGACGGGCCGGGCGGGGGCGGGCGCCGGGCTGGGCCGGGCTTCCGGCGCGGCGGCCGGGGCAGGACGCGGGGCGGAACGGGGTGCTGCGCCCTCGTCCCGCGGTCGGGGTTGGCGGGCAGCGCGGGGGATGTGCTTCTTGCGCGGTCCGTCGTCGCCGTCGCGGCCCGGCCGGGGGCCGGATGCCCCGCGCGGGCCGGACTGCGCTGGCGCCTCAGCAGGGCGTGCGGTGATGTTTTCCTCTAGCACCGCGCCCTCGCCCAGCGCCTTCCAGAAGGCGGGCGCGGCGCTTGCGGCGATCTGCACCAGCGTGTGGTCGCCCTGCACCCGGATCGCGCCGATCTGCTCGCGGTCCAGCCGGCCCTGACGGCAGAGTAGCGGCAGGATCCACCGCGGCTCGGCATTCTCGCGCCGACCGACCGACAGCGCGATCCACTGGCTTTCGCCCAGATCGTCGCCCGCGCGCTTCTTCGGCGCGTCCTGCCCGGTCAGTTCCTCGGGCGCCGACAGGCCCGCGCGCACCAGCCGCAGGAAGCCTGCCGCCAGCGCCTGCGGATCGTGCGCCGCCATCAGCGCCGCGACCTGCGGCGCCTCGTCCTCGTCCGGTGCCGCCTCCAGCAGCGGGTGCTGCAGCAGGCGCTCATCGTCGCGGGCGCGCACGGCATCGGCGTCGGGCGGGTTGTCCCAGGTGGCCTGCACCTTGGCCCACTGCAACAGCCGCTCGGCCTTGCGCCGTTCGGAATGGGCGACGATCAGGGCGCTGACGCCCTTGGCGCCCGCCCGCCCCGTCCGCCCCGACCGGTGCAAGAGCGTGTCGGCGTTCACCGGCAGGTCGGCGTGGATCACCAGTTCCAGCCCGGGCAGGTCGATCCCGCGCGCCGCCACATCGGTCGCCACGCAGACCCGCGCACGCCCGTCGCGCACCGCCTGCAGCGCATGGGTCCGCTCGGCCTGGCTCAACTCGCCCGACAGCGCAACAACCGAAAAGCCGCGATTCGACAGCCGCGCGGTCAGATGCGTCACCCCCACCCGCGTGGCCGAGAACACGATGGCCGTCTGCGGGTTGTGCCAGCGCAGCAGGTTGATGATGGCCGCCTCGCGGTCGCGCCCGCCCACGGCATAGGCGCGGTAGTCGATATCCGCATGCGCCTTCGCCTCGCCCTGCACGGTCACCCGCCGGGCGTCGCGCTGGAAGGTGGCGGCCAGATCGGCGATCGCCCGCGGCACGGTGGCTGAAAACATCAGCGTGCGTCGCCCGGCGGGAGCCTGTTCCAGAATGAACTCCAGATCCTCGCGGAAACCGAGGTCGAGCATCTCGTCGGCCTCGTCCAGCACGACAGCGCGAAGGGAGGACATGTCCAGCGAGTTCCGCTCGATATGATCCCGCAACCGCCCTGGCGTTCCGACGACGATATGCGCGCCACGCTCCAGCGACCGCTTTTCGGTGCGGTAGTCCATGCCGCCCACGCAGGTGGCAACGCGCCCGCCCGCGCCCGCGTACAGCCAGTCGAACTCCCGCGCGACCTGCAGCGCCAACTCGCGCGTGGGCGCGATGATCAGCGCCAGCGGACGGCCGGCCTCGGGCAGCGCCTCGCCACCGGTCAGCAGCGCGGGCGCAATCGCCAGGCCAAAGGCCACCGTCTTGCCCGACCCCGTCTGGGCCGAAACCAGCGCATCCGCGCCGTCCAGTTCCGAATCCAGCACCGCGCGCTGCACCGGGGTCAACTCGTCATAGCCACGATTGGCCAAAGCCGCCGCAAGGGCGGCGGGGATACCGTCGATCATATGTCCCGTCTTTCGGGTTGGGGGCCGCGCCAGCGGCCGTCAGGTCCATGCGCCGCAGGCCCTGCCCCTTCCCACCCCATCAGGCCCCGTCGGGCCGCATCGGGAAGACATCACCCATCGCGCATCGGGGCGCATACACCCGATCTGCGGGTTTGCCCACCCCGTTCACGCAGGCTTGCGCGCGTGCGGTCCGCGCACTAATCCCCCGCCATGCCCCGCTACGCGCTTCTCATCGAATACCACGGCGGCCCGTTCGCCGGCTGGCAGCGGCAAGGGGATCACCCCTCGGTGCAGGCCACGGTCGAGGCCGCGATCCGAAAACTGGAGCCCGACGCCCCCGGCATCACCGCCGCGGGCCGGACGGATGCGGGCGTGCACGCCACCGGGCAGGTCGCCCATTGCGACCTCGCGCGCGACTGGGATGCGTTCCGGCTGTCCGAGGCGCTGAACTGGCACCTGAAGCCTGCCCCGGTGGCGGTGCTGAAGGCCGCCCGCGTGGCCGATGACTTCCACGCCCGGTTTTCCGCCATCGAACGGCGCTACCTGTTTCGCGTGCTGGCGCGCCGGGCGCCCGCCACACACGATGCGGGGCTGGTCTGGCAGGTGCGCCACCCGCTGGACGCGGACGCGATGCGCGCCGGTGCCGCCCACCTGATCGGGCACCACGATTTCACCACCTTCCGCGCAACCCTCTGCCAGGCCGCCAGCCCGATGAAGACGCTGGACGAGATTTCACTGACCGAACACCCCGTCCCGCAGGGCATGGAATACCGCTTCACCCTTCGCGCGCGCAGCTTCCTGCACAACCAGGTGCGCAGCATCGTCGGCACGCTGGAACGGGTAGGCAGCGGCGCCTGGCCGCCGGAGCGTGTGGGTCAGGCGCTGGCCGCCCTCAACCGCGCCGCCTGCGGGCCGGTCGCGCCCCCCGATGGCCTGTACCTGACCGGGGTGGGCTACCCGGCCGATCCCTTCGCCTGAACCGCGCGCAAGACCATCCCGCGATAGATCTCTGCCACGTCCGCCCGGCTCAGCCGCCCGCCCTCGCGGTACCAGGTCGTCACCCCGGTCAGCATGCCGATCAGCGCGAATGTCGCCAGCTTCAGGTCGGGCACCTCGAATTCCCCCGCCGCCTGCCCCGCCCGCAGGATCGCGGTCAGCTCGTCCTCATAGGCGCGCCGCAACCCTTCGATCACCGCGAAATTCGCAGGCTCCAGGCTGCGCAGCTCCATGTAGGCCACGAAGACCGCATCGGGCCGGTCGAGGTGAAAGCGGATGTGGAACCGCGCGAACGCTTCCAGCCGGGCCATGGGATCGTCCGCTGCGGCCTCATCCCGCCACCCCGCCAGCACCTCTTCCATGTGATCGCGCATCAGATCGAACAGCAGCGTCTGCTTGTCGGGCGTGTACTGGTACAACGCGCCCGCCTGCACGCCGACCTCGGCCGCGATGGCGCGCATCGACACCGCGGCGTAGCCGTCGCGGGCGAACAGCCTGAGCGCGGCGTCGCGCACGCGCGGGCCGGTGATCTCGGCGTGGGATCCGGTCTTGCGGGCCATGGGCGGCAGGCTAACTGAACGACCGTTCAGTTCCAACCCCGCTTACTGCTTCGTCGCCTCCACCGCCGGCGTCACCGCCTGGCGGCGCAGCACCGACTCGCGCCAGGTGATGAACATGACCGACCCGATGATGATCGCGCCGCCCAGCACCACCCAGCGGTCCACCGGTTCCGCAAACACCAGCGCACCGAGAAGCGACGCCCAGACAAGCTGCAGGAACGTCACCGGCTGCGTCACCGTCAGGGGCGCCGCGCGGAACGCCAAAGTCATCGTGTAATGCCCCAGCGTGGCGAAAAAGGCGACGAGGAACAGCCAGCCCACCTGCACCAGCGTCGGCGTCACCCAGACGGCAACCGCAAAGGGCGCCAGCCCGATGGTCACCGTGACCGACATCAGCGCCACCACCACGGCCGGTTCGATCCGCCCCGACAGGTGCTTGGCCACCAGATAGGACCCGGCGAAAAAGAATGCCGTGCCCAGCATGGCGATGTGGCCGGGATCGATTTCCCGCACGCCGGGGCGCAGGATGATCATGGCGCCCAACATCGCAGCCAGAATTGCCAGGATCCGCCGCAGCGCCATCTTCTCGCCCAGGAACAGCGCCGCGCCCACCGCAACCCAGATCGGGTTCAGGTAGTTCATCGCCGTCACCTCGGCGATGGGAATGCGGGTCATGGCATAGAACCACAGGATAACGGCAGCCGTGTGCACCACGCCCCTGACCGCGATCAGCGTCCCCAGTTGTCGCGTCAGCGTCAGCCGCATCAGCGCCGGGATCGCCGGCAGCAGAAACACCAGCCCCATCGCGTACCGCAGGAACGCCGCCTGCGACGCCGGCACATCGCTGCCGACATGCTTGACGATGGCCGTGACCGCGACAAAGCACATCCCCGTCGCCAGCATCCACAGGATGCCGTGCAGCGGGCGCGATGGCGCGGACTCAGGGGCGGGAACGTCAGCCGACATGGCCGGACCAGACACCAGCCCCGCGTCAGGGGCAAGGGCCGGAGCACGCGGAACGTGGTTAAGTGCAGGTAAACAGAAATTGCGAAATCTATCCTTTTCAATAGCTTGAGATTTTGTGCACGCGTGCACGGGCGGGAAAGTGCCCTGCCCCCCCGTTCCGGCTTGTCACATTTCCGATGCAGGGGCATGGTTAAACCATCCCGCTGCCATCCAGAGGATTCCCAAATGACACAGCCCCCCCTCTCCCGCCGCCGCGTCCTGCAGATGGGCGGCGCCACCATGGTCGTCACCGGCGCCGGCGTCTTCTCGATGACCTCGGCCCGCGCCCAGACCGGATTCCGGATGCAGGTGCTCCACATCAACGACCTGCACAGCCGCGTTGAATCGATCAGCAAATACGACAACACCTGCGGCGGCTCGGATCTGGAAGAGGGCAACTGCTTCGGCGGCTACGGCCGCCTCGCCACCAAGATCCGCGCCCGCCGCGCCGAGCTGGACGACGCCGGCTTGCCCCACATCACGCTGGATGCCGGCGACCAGTTCCAGGGCTCGCTGTTCTACACCACCTACCGCGGCCAGGCCGAGGTGGAATTCATGAACATGATCGGCTTCGACGCGATGGCGGTGGGCAACCATGAATTCGACAACGGACCCGACACGTTGGCCGAATTCGTCCGCGTGGCCGAATTCCCCGTGATCTCGGGCAATACCCGCGTCGGCAGCGAAGAGGCGCTGGCCGAACTGATCCAGCCCTCCATCATCCTCGACGTAGGGGGCGAACGCATCGGCATCCTGTCGGTTCTGACGCCGAACACCGCTGTCATCTCCTCGCCCGGCCCGAACGTCACCTTCGACGACGAGATCGAATTCCTGCAGCAGGCCGTGGCCGACATGCGCGCCGACGGCGTGACCAAGGTGCTGCTGCTCAGCCACGTGGGTTTTGCCCGCGATCAGGAAATCGCCGCAGCGGTCGACGGCATCTCGGCCATCATTGGCGGCCACAGCCACACCTTGCTGTCGAACACGGTCGAGGGCTCGCCGGCCTACGCCACGATGGTCTCCAACCCCTCCGGCCGGGCCGTGCCCATCGTCCAAGCCTATGCCTATTCGCGCTACCTCGGCGATCTGGAACTCGAATTCGACGATCAGGGCTACGTCATCGCGGCCACCGGCGACACGATCCTGCTGGACAACACCGTCGAACCGGATGCCGAGATCGAAGAGCGCATCGCCGCGCTGGCCGGCCCCATCGAGCAGATGAAGATGACCGCGGTGGCGGAACTGTCGGCCAGCATCGACGGCAGCCGCGAAAGCTGCCGCGCGGTGGAATGCGAGATGGGCAATACGGTGACCGACGCCATGCTGGATCGCGTGGCCGATCAGGGCGTGACCATCGCGCTGACCAACGGCGGCGGTCTGCGGGCCTCGCTCCCCTCGGGCACGGTAACGGTGGGCGACGTTCTGACGGTGCTGCCTTTCCAGAACACGCTGGCCACCGTCAGCCTGACCGGCGCGACCATTGTCGCGGCGTTGGAACACGGCGTCAGCGGGATCGAGGAAGGCGCGGGCCGCTTCCCCCAGGTCGCAGGGCTCCGGTTCAAGCTGGACGCCGCGGCCGAGCCCGGATCGCGCGTGTCGGAGGTCGAGGTGCGCGACGGTGACGGCTGGACTGCGATCGACGAGGGCGCGAGCTATTCGGTCGTGACCAACAACTTCATGCTGAACGGCGGCGACGGCTACGCCATGATCCGCGATGAGGGTGCCGATGGCTACGTCACCGCCATCGACATGGCGGACTCGCTGGCCGAATACTTGGCCGAGAATGCGCCATTTGCCCCGGAAATCGACGGCCGCATCCTGCAGTGACCCATCGGTCAGGGGCGCGCATCCGCGTGCCCCTGACCATAGGAAAGCGTTGCGTCCAGGTTAACAAGAAACGCGATTACCAGCGATTTCAGTGACTTGGAATTTTGTCCACGCGTGGACAATCGCCAGATCCGGCCTCAGAGCCGGGCCGCCACGTCCTCGGGGATGTCGAAATTCGCCGTCACGCTTTGAACGTCGTCGTCATCTTCCAGCGTGTCGATCAGCTTCAGAAGCTTCTGTGCGGTTTCCAGATCCACCTCGGTCCGGTTCTGCGGCCGCCAGACCAGTTTGGATTCCTTCGACTCGCCCAAGGACGCCTCCAGCGCCTCGGATACCGCCGAAAGATCGCTGTCGGCGCAGTAGATCCAGTGCCCCTCGTCGTCGGATTCCACATCCTCCGCCCCGGCCTCGATCGCGGCCATCATCACCGTGTCCGCATCGCCCGCCTCGGGGCCATAGACGATCTCGCCCACCCGGTCGAACATGAAGCTGACCGACCCGGTGGTGCCCAGATTGCCGCCATGCTTGGCGAATGTTGACCGCACGTTCGACGCGGTGCGGTTCAGGTTGTCGGTCATCGCCTCGACGATCACCGCGATCCCGTTCGGCCCGTAGCCCTCATACCGGATCTCGGTATAGTCGTCGGCATCCCCACCCAGCGACTTCTTGATCGCGCGGTCGATCACGTCCTTGGGGCAGGACACGGCCTTGGCCGCCTTTACCGCCAGGCGCAGGCGCGGGTTCTTCTCGGGGTCGGGGTCGCCCATCTTTGCGGCGACGGTGATTTCCTTCGCCAGCTTGGAAAACAGCTTGGAGCGTGCTGCGTCCTGCCGCCCCTTGCGGTGCTGGATGTTGGCCCATTTGGAATGGCCGGCCATGAATATCTCCGTTCTGCGCTGTCGCGACGTGGCGCTTCTATATGCGACCGTCGCACGGAACCGCAAGCCTGAGAGCCAGTTGTCGCGGCGGGCGGGATGTGCTGCAAGGGTGCATCAGGTGGGGGCGGGCATGACCGGTGACCAGATCACGCTGTTTGCGATCTTTGCGGGCGTCTTCGCCATGTTTGCATGGGGACGGGTGCGCTACGATCTCGTGGCCTTCGCGGCGTTGATCCTGGGCGTCGTCCTGGGGGTCGTGCCGGAGGAACGTGCGTTCTCAGGCTTCGGCCACCCCGCCACCTTCATCGTGGCGTTGGTGCTGATCGCGTCAGCCGGGCTCAGCCGGTCGGGGGCGATCGGCCTGCTGACCCGCGGTGTCGTCGATTCCGACCGCAGCACACCGGTGCATATCGCGCTTCTGGGCGGGCTGGGCGCGGTGATGTCGGGCTTCATGAACAACATCGCGGCGCTGGCCCTCTTGATGCCCGTGGACCTGCAGACCGCACGCAAGGCGGGGCGGGCTGCCGCGCTGACACTGATGCCGCTGTCCTTCGCCACGATCCTGGGCGGCATGGTCACCCTGATCGGAACCCCGCCGAACATCATAGTCGCCAGCATCCGGGCCGAGGAATTGGGCAGTTCGTTCCGGATGTTCGATTTCGCGCCCGTCGGGCTGCTGATCGCGGGGGCGGGTCTGGCCTGGATCACGCTGGTCGGCTGGCGGCTGATCCCCAAGCGTGAGGCGCCCGGGGATGCCGAAGCGGAATTTGCCGACTATGTCGCCGAACTGGTGGTGCCGAAGGACAACAAGGCCATCGGCAACCGGGTGAGCGAGCTGGAAGAGGCCGCCGACAGCGCCGACGTGGCGATCCTGTCGCTGATCCGCGACGGCAAGCGGCGCCATGGCGCGGTGCGCAACCTGCCCCTGAAGGCCGAGGACGTGCTGCTCGTCGAAGGCTCGCCCGAGGCGCTGGACGAATTCCGCTCCGCCGTGAAGCTTGCTTTTCCGGACGAAGGCAAGAGCGATGAAGACCCGCCCAGTGCCGCGGGCAGCGGACAGATTCTGATCGAAGCTGTCGCGCAACAGGGGTCCCGCATCACCGGCCGGACGGCGCAAACGATCGGCCTCGCCTGGCGGCAGAATGCCATCCTGATGGGCATCTCGCGCAGCGGAAAGACGATCCGCCAGCGCGCCCGGCAGACACGCGTGCAGGCGGGCGACATCCTCTTGCTTCTGGTGCCCGAAGAGACCGCGGAGCACGTCATCGAGTGGCTGGGCTGCCTGCCGCTTGCGGGTCGCAGCCTGACGGTGACGCAAGAACACAAGGCGATCTATGGACTCGCGCTCTTCGCCGGTGCGGTCGTTGCGGCCAGCCTTGGCGCGATCACCATGCCGGTGGCCCTGGGGATCGTGGTGATCGGCTACGTCCTGGGGCGCGTTCTGACGGGGCGCGACATCTATGCCAGCGTGGACTGGCCGGTGATCGTGCTTCTGGGGTCGATGATCCCGCTGGGGCTGGCGCTGGACCAGACCGGCGGGACGGCACTGATTGCCGGATGGCTGACCGCCGCAACCGAAGGACTGCCGGTCTGGGTCAGCCTGGCCATACTGATGGTCGTGACCATGACCCTGTCGGACGTGCTGAACAACAACGCCACGACGATCCTTGCGGCGCCCATCGGCATCCGCACGGCAGAGCAGATGGGCGTCAGCCCCGATCCGTTCCTGATGGCGGTCGCCGTGGCCGCGTCCTGCGCGTTCCTGACACCCATCGGGCACCAGAACAACACCGTGATCCTGGGCCCCGGCGGCTACCGCTTCGGCGATTACTGGCGGATGGGCCTGCCGCTGGAGATCATCGTGGTTGCGGTCGGCATCCCAGCGATCCTGATGTTCTGGCCGCTGTGAGGCCGATCAGTGCACGGGCTGCGGCGGCGGCGACTGGAACACATAGTTGCGCCCGACCTCATCCTGCACGCTGACCGTTCCCGCAGGCGCCAGCAGCGGGTCGAGCGTCAGCGCCGCGAATATCGCACCCACGATCTGCGCCAAGTGACTGCGCCGGTCGTCCAGCGTGACGGAATAGGACAGCGGGAC
Organism: Paracoccaceae bacterium; assembly: GCA_041687395.1. Classification (GTDB taxonomy): domain Bacteria; phylum Pseudomonadota; class Alphaproteobacteria; order Rhodobacterales; family Rhodobacteraceae; genus JAWLCA01. Next base: position 114,425 of record JAWLCA010000005.1, read on the forward strand.
CGTGCACCCGCTCATCTGCCCGGCCCAGCTGCGCGGCCCTTGCGCAACCGCCTCGGCACGGGTGGCGCGGCAGACCTGGCCGTCGGTCAGCATCACCCGCAGATCGCCGTTCGAGGAAAGGCGCGCCTCTTGCGGGCGCGGGTCGCCAATCGCAGCGCAAGCCAGCACCACCAGCGGGAGGGCAAGGACAAGACGGCGCATGGCATTCCTTTCGGTCAGAGCGGCCAGAAGACTGGTACCACGAGGCTGACCGTTGCGGCCAGAATGATGTTGAGGGGCATCCCGATCCGCAGGAAATCGGTGAACCGATAGCCGCCAGGGCCGTAGACCAACGTATTGGTCTGATAGCCGATTGGCGTGGCGAAACTGGCCGAGGACGCAACCATCACCGTGACGACAAGCGGCCGGGGATCGACCCCGAGCGAGAGCGCAAGGCCGATGGCGATGGGGGTGACCACGACCGCCACCGCATTGTTGGTAACCAGTTCGGTCAGTATCCACGTCATCAGATAGACGCCCAGGATGATGAAAGCCGGCGGAAGCGCGGCAAAGCCGGGCACCAGGGCCTCGACCATCGCCTGCGCGGCGCCCGATTGTTCCAGCCCCGCCCCGACCGCCAGCATCCCGAAGATCAGCGCCAGCAGGCGGCCGTCGATGAAGCCGAACGCCTCGTCCGCGTCGATGCAGCGGGTGATCAGCACGATGGCGACGCCGACAAAGGCCAGGGCGACGATCGGCGCCAGGTTCAGCGCCGACAGGATCACGATGCCCGCCAGGACCGCGACCACGATCGGCGCATGGCGGCGGCGAAACGCCCGCTCCGAAGGTTGCGTGACCTCGACCATCTCCATGTCGCGGGCCAGGCGCTGGATATCCTCGGGCGCGCCTTCCAGCAGCAGCGTGTCGCCCACCCGGACCACCAGATCGTCCAGCTGCCGCCCGATGTTCTGGTTTCGCCTGTGCACCGCAAGGGTATAGACTCCGTAGCGGCGGCGCAGGCGCATCTGGCCCAGGCTGCGGCCGACCATCAGACAGCCGGGCGTGATCAGCACCTCCACCGTCGTGGTCTGCACCGAACTCAGCTTGTCCACCTGCCGCAATTCCTTGTTGGCCTGCAGGCCCAGCACCTCGGACATGGGCGTGCGCAGCACCACGCGGTCGCCGGCCTGCAACACCACCGCCGCCATGTCGCCGCGCCGAAGGCTGGCGTCGCCGCGCAACACGTCGATCACCCGTGCGCCGCCGCGGCGGAACAACTCCACCTCCGCGATCTTGCGGCCGATCAGGTCGCTGTCCTCGGGCACCGCCACCTCGGTGAAGAATTTCATCCGGCTGCGGTCGCCCAGCAGGGCGGCCATGGAATCGCGGTCGGGCAGCAGGCGACGCGAGAACAGCGCCAGATAGGTCATGCCGACCGCAGCGATCACAAGGCCGATGGGGGTGATCTCGAAGATCGAGAAGGGCGCCAGCCCCTGGGCCCGCGCCACCCCGTCGACCAGCAGGTTGGTCGAGGTGCCGAGCAGCGTGATCGTGCCGCCAAAGATCGACAGGTAGCTGAGCGGGATCAGCACCTTGGACGGCGAAACCGCCATCTGCTTGGCCAGTTGCATGAAGATCGGGATCATCACCACCACGACCGGCGTGTTGTTGACGAAGGCCGACATGCCCACGATGCCCACCGACAGCAGCACCAGCGTGCGGATCGGCCGCGCCCCCACGTTCCGCGCGGCGATCTGCGTCACCCAGTCCAGCGCGCCCGTTCGCACCAGCGCGCCTACGATGATGAACAGCGCCGCGATCGTCCAGGGCGCGGGGTTGGAAAAGGCCGCGATCGCCGCCTGATGCGGCAGGATGCCAAGGACGAGCATGACGACCGCCCCGGCGATGGCCACAACCTCGACCGGATAGGTCTCACGTATGAACAAAACGAACATGCCCAGGATGATGGCGATGGCCAACATCGCCTCGGTCGTCGGGCTGAGATCAAGTCCGATCATGGCCGTCCCGCCAAACCTGTCGCCCCGATCATCGTGGGAATGACCGCGCCCATCAAGCCCCGGTCACGGCACGGCCGGGGAAAGGCGGCCACCGACGCGCACCGGCACGGCCCGCTGCGCAAGCCCGGTGCGGTCGTCGGTCTCGACGAACAGGCCCGACAGCGTCGCCTCTCCCGTCGCGGGCTCGAACCGACCCTTGGGCATGCCGGTGATGAAGCGCCGCATCGGCTCGGACTTCTCGACGCCGATGACGCTGTCATAATCGCCGCACATCCCGGCGTCGGCCTGGAACGCCGTGCCGCCGGGCAGGATCTGGGTGTCCGCGGTCGGAATGTGGGTATGAGTGCCGACGACGATGCTGGCGCGGCCGTCGCACCAATGGCCCATCGCCATCTTCTCGCTCGTCGCCTCGCAATGCATGTCCACCAGCACCGCCTGCGTCTGCCCGCCCAGCGGATGGGCCTTCAGCACCGGCGAGATGGCCGAGAACGGATCGTCGAAGGGGCGCTTCATGAACACCTGCCCCAGCGCCTGCGCCACCAGGATCTTGCGCCCATCCTGCAGGCTGAAGACCCGTGCGCCGCGCCCCGGCGCCACCTTGGCAAAATTAAGCGGCCGGATGATCCGCTGCTCCTGCTCGGCAAAGGCCAGCATTGCCTTCTGGTCAAAGGCATGGTCGCCCAGCGTCAGGCAGTCGGCGCCTGCTTCCAGCAGCGCGGTGGCGTGTTCCGGCGACAGCCCCGCGCCCGAGGTCGCGTTCTCGCCGTTGACCACCACGAAATCGAGGCCCCAGTCGGCCCGCAGCCCGGCCAGCCGCTCGGCCACCGCCTTGCGGCCCGACCGGCCCATCACATCGCCAAGAAAGAGGATACGCATGGCGCAGGCTTAGGCGCGACCGTCGCCCGGGGCAAGGGCGGGAAACGCCCGCACGCCTGCGTCGGTCACGATCATGTCCAGCCGCTGGTCCGTCGGCTCGCGCGGCACTGCCGCCACCTCTTGCGCGGCAAAGGCGTAGCCGATCGCGGTGACCGGGCCGCGCGCGCGCAAGCGCTCCAGCGTCCGATCGTAGAAGCCGCCGCCATAGCCCAGCCGGTAGCCCAGCGCGTCAAAGGCCAGCAGCGGCACGATCAGCACCGCCGGCTCCAGCCACTCCCCCGCCTCTGGAACCCGCGCGCCGAAGGGGCCATCGATCATCTCGGCCCCCGGATGCCAGGCCCGGAACTTTAGCGGCAGCCCCTTGCCCGCGATCACCGGCACGCAGACCGGGCCCCGATGCGCAGCCATCGCGGACAGCGGGTCGATTTCGGTCCGCATCGGCATGTAACCCGACACCACCTGCCCCGCATGCCCCGCCAGCACGTCCGCCAGATGATCTGTCGCCTGCCCCTGCCCCTCGGCATGGGCCACCGCGCGCCGCGCCATCGCGTCGCGCCGTGCCGCGGCCTTCTCCTCGGCCAGGGTCACAGCAACACCACCGAGGCAAGGCCGAGGAAGGCAAAGAAGCCCACCACATCCGTCACGGTGGTCACGAACGGCCCCGACGCCAGCGCCGGGTCGATCCCCGACCGTTCCAGCACCATCGGGATCACGATGCCGCCCATCGCGGCGGCGACCTGCGTCAGTATCATCGCCAGACCGATCACAACCGCCAGCATCGGCACGCCGAACCAGAAGCCGGCGACCAACGCCATCAGAAGCCCGAAGGCGATGCCGTTCAGCGCGCCCACCGCAACCTCGCGCCGGACCACGCGCACCGCGTTCTGCGCCGTCAGATCCCGCGTGGCGATCGCGCGCACCGCGACCGTCATGGTCTGCGTGCCCGCGTTCCCGCCCATCGATGCCACGATCGGCATCAGCACCGCCAGCGCGACCATCTGGTCGATCGTGTCCGAGAACGCGTTGATCACCAGCGAGGCGAGGATCGCCGTCAGCAGGTTCACGAACAGCCAGACCGCGCGGCCCTTCGCGGCCTCCAGCACGGTGTCCGACAGGCTGCTTTCGTCGCTGACACCGGCCAGACGCAGGATGTCCTCCTCGTGCTCCTCGTCCAGAACGGCCATGGCGTCGTCGATGGTGATGACGCCGACCAGCCGCCCGTCGGCATCCACCACAGGGGTGGAAATCAGGTGATACTGGTTGAACTGATAGGCGATGTCGGCCTCCGGCTCGGTCGCCTTCACGGTGCGGAACATCTCTTCCGTGATCTCGCGCAGCTTCACCGCGCGCTTCGACGACAGAAGCCGGCCCAGCGTCACGTGGCCGACGGGCTTCATCCGCGGGTCGACAAGGATCACGTGGTAGAACTGTTCGGGCAGCCACGCTTCGGCGCGCAGGAAGTCGATTGTCTCGCCCACCGTCCAGTGCTCGGGCACCGCCACGGTCTCGCGCTGCATCAGGCGGCCGGCAGAATACTCCGGGAACGACATCGCCTGTTGCACGGCGGCGCGGTCGGCCTCTTCCAGCGCGCCCAGGATGATCTGCTGCTGGTCCTCCTCCAGATCCTCCAGAATGTCGACGACGTCATCGGATTCCAGCTCGCGCACGGCGTCCGTCAGCACGTCGCGCGGCAGGTACTCGATCACCTCCTCGCGGATCGACTCGTCGATCTCCGACAGGATCTCGCCGTCCATCTCGCGCGACCACAGCTGCAGCAGGCCGCGCCGTTCCGACGGGCTGATCTGCTCCAGTAGGTCGGCGATGTCGGCCGCGTGCAGCGGCTCCAGCAACTCGGTCAGACGGTCGGTATCCTGCGCCTCGACCGCGTCCAGAATCTCGGCCACCCGGCGGCGGTCAAGCGGATGGTCGGCGTCGTCCCGTGGGGTCTGGTCGGTCGGTTCCTCGGCCATGGCTGCCCCCCTTTCCCGGTCTGATGCGCTGCGGCGGACCATAGCGGACAGGGGCTTTTCCGCAACCGCGCAATCGGCGAATTTACCGGCCCCGCAAAGGCGGATAAGGTCGGTCGGTTTGCGGCGAAAGGGGCGGCGATGGCGGAACTTCTGATCGGGCAGGTGCTGTCCTTCCCGGCCGATCCGTTCGTGGGGGGGCCGGATGCTGCGCGGCATTCTGCGCGCGGGGCGGTGCTGATCGACAACGGCCGGATCGTCGCGGTCGGAGAGGCGGACGACCTGCGCGCCGCGCATCCGCAGGTGGCGGTAACGGACCACGGCGACGGCCTCATCTCGGCCGGGTTCATAGACGCCCATGTCCACTTTCCCCAGACCGCGATCATCGCCTCCTGGGGCAAGCGGCTGATCGACTGGCTGAACACCTACACCTTCCCCGAGGAGATGCGCTTTGCCGACCCCGCCTATGCGGCCGAGGTGGCAGAGCGTTATCTCGACCTGACGCTGGCGGACGGCACCACGACGGTCAGCAGCTACTGCACGATCCACCCCGAAAGCGTCGATGCCTTCTTCACCGCAGCCCAGGCGCGCGGCCTGCGCGCGCTGGCGGGCAAGACCTGCATGGACCGCAACGCGCCCGACGGCCTGCGCGACACGCCGCAGACGGCCCATGACGACAGCGCGGCGTTGCTGGCGCGGTGGCACGGGGTGGACCGGCTCGCTTACGTCATCACGCCGCGGTTCGCGCCCACTTCGACGCCCGAACAACTGGAGGCCCTCGGGGCGCTCTGGGCCGACCATCCCGATTGCCTGATGCAGACGCATCTGAGCGAACAGGTGGACGAGATCGCCTGGGTCAAGTCGCTGTTCCCCGACGCCCGCGACTATCTGGACACCTACGAAGCCTTCGGCCTGCTGGGACCGAACGGGGTCTACGGCCACGCGATCCATCTGGAACCGCGAGAGCGTGACCGGCTGGCGGAAGTGAACGCGGCGCTGGTGCATTGCCCGACCTCGAACACCTTCATCGGGTCGGGGCTGTTCGACATGGCCGGCCTGCGGGCCGCCGGGCAGCGGGTGGGGCTGGCGACCGATACCGGGGGCGGGTCGTCGTTTTCCATGCTGCGAACGATGGCCGCGGCCTATGAGGTGGGCCAGTTGCGCGGCACCGCCCTGCACCCGGCGCAGCTATGGTGGCTGGCGACGGTGGGGTCCGCGCAGGCGCTGCGGATCGACGACAAGGTGGGGAACCTCGCGCCGGGGATGGAGGCGGATCTGCTGGTGATCGACCTCGCCTCGACCCCCGCGATTTCCCAGCGCGCGGCGCGGGCGGGCGACCTGTGGGAGGCGCTGTTTCCCACGATCATGATGGGCGACGACCGGGCAATCCGGGCGGTCTATGCGGGTGGGCGACGGGTGAAGGGATGACGGCTGCTCACGCGTGAGCAGATTTCCAAGCAATTGATTTCAATGACTATTATATTTTCTGTCAACCATTTGGAAACCTTTTCCGCCATGGTGGGAAAAGTTAAGTGCAGGTAAACAGAAAATCGAAAGTCAAGCCATTTCAACAGCTTGGCTTTTTGTGCACGCGTGCACGCCCTCAAACCTTCTGGGTCAGCAGCACCCCCAGCGCCATCAGCCCGATCCCGCCCGCCCGCGACAGGCTCAGCGGCTTCTGGATCGCCCCGAACAGCCCGAAATGGTCGATCAAGGCGGCCGAGATCAACTGCCCCAGCAGCACGAAAAAGACCGCATTCCCCACCCCGAACTTCGGCGCGACCCAAGTGATCGACAGCACATAGAACGCAACCAGCAGCCCCGCCAGAAACAGATGCTTCGGCTGCCCCGGCACCTGTGCCAGCGCCCCGGCCCCGTTCGTCACCGCCAGCGTCGCCAGCGCCCCCACGAATGCCACCACGAACAGCACCGCCGCGGCGGCCGCGGGCGATCCGATCCGCCCGCCCAGCTGGGCGTTCAGCGCCGCCAGTATCGGAATCCCGATCCCCGCGGCCAGCATCACCAGCGCGTAGCGCAGCGTTTCGGGGGCCATCGCATCCTCCGTGCCGGTCAACAGGCGCCGCCGGGGGCCTCCCCTCCCCCGGCGGCAGCGGGGCGCCGCGGCTCAGGCCGCCCGCGCCTCGCGGATCAATTTCAGAATGTCGCGCGCAGCGTTGGGGATGTTCGTGCCGGGACCAAAGATCGCCTTCACGCCGGCATCAAAGAGGAACTGGTAATCCTGCTGCGGGATAACGCCGCCGCAGATCACCAGTATCTCGCCTGCACCCGCATCCTTCAGCGCCTGCACCAGCTTCGGCGCCAGCGTCTTGTGCCCGGCCGCCTGGCTGGAGATGCCGATGACGTGCACGTCGTTGTCGATGGCGTCCTGCGCGGCCTCCTCGGGGGTCTGGAACAGCGGACCCACGTCCACGTCGAAGCCGATGTCGGCAAAGGCGGTGGCGATCACCTTGGCGCCCCGGTCGTGGCCGTCCTGTCCCATCTTGACCACCAGCATCCGCGGGCGGCGGCCCTCTTCCTCGGCGAAATGCTCCACATCCTTCTGGATCGCGGCGAACTCGTCGTCGCCCTCGTAAGCGGCACCATAGACACCGGCAAGCGTCTTCACCTCGGCCCTGTGGCGGCCAAAGACCTTTTCCATTGCCATGCTGATCTCTCCGACAGTGGCCCGCGCCCGCGCGGCGTCCACCGCCGCTTCAAGCAGATTACCGCCCGCAGCCGCGCGGCGTTCCAGTTCCGCAAGTGCTGCGTCGCAGGCGGCCTGATCGCGCGTGGCCCGGATCCGTTCCAGTTTGGCGATCTGGCCGTCGCGCACCTTCATGTTGTCGATCGACAGCACGTCGATCGGGTCCTCCTTGTCCTTGCGATACTTGTTCACGCCGACGATGACCTCTTCGCCACGGTCGATCATCGCCTGCCGCCGGGCGGCGGTTTCCTCGATCCGAAGCTTGGGCATGCCCGAGGCGACGGCCTTCGTCATGCCGCCCATCTCCTCGACCTCCTCGATCAGCGCCCAGGCCTTTTCGGCCAGTTCCGCGGTCAGGCTTTCGACGTAGTAGCTGCCGGCCAGCGGATCGACGACCTTGGTGATCCCGGTTTCCTCTTGCAGGATCAGCTGCGTGTTGCGCGCGATCCGGGCGGAAAACTCGGTCGGCAGCGCCATTGCCTCGTCGAAGCTGTTGGTGTGCAGACTTTGCGTGCCGCCCAACACCGCCGCCAGCGCCTCGTAGGCCGTGCGGATGACGTTGTTGTAGGGGTCCTGTTCCTGCAACGACACGCCGCTGGTCTGGCAATGGGTGCGCAGCATCAGGCTGCCGGGCTTCTTTGCGCCGAATTCGGTCATGATCCGGTGCCACAGCAGCCGCGCGGCGCGCAGCTTCGCGGCCTCCATGAACACGTTCATGCCGATGGCGAAGAAGAACGACAGCCGCCCGGCGAATGCGTCCACGTCCATGCCGCGCGCGATGGCGGTGCGAACGTATTCGCGCCCGTCGGCCAGCGTGAAGCCCAGTTCCTGCACCAGGTTCGCGCCGGCTTCCTGCATGTGGTAGCCGGAGATCGAGATCGAGTTGAACTTCGGCATCTCGGCCGCGGTGTATTCGATGATGTCGGCGATGATCCGCATCGAGGGTTCGGGCGGGTAGACATAGGTGTTCCGCACCATAAATTCCTTCAGGATGTCGTTCTGGATCGTGCCGGACAGCAGCTTGCGGTCGACGCCCTGCTCCTCTCCCGCGACGATGAAGCTGGCCAGCACCGGGATCACGGCGCCGTTCATGGTCATCGACACCGACACCTGATCGAGCGGGATGCCGTCGAACAGGATCTTCATGTCCTCCACGCTGTCGATGGCGACGCCGGCCTTGCCCACGTCGCCCTCGACCCGCGGATGGTCGCTGTCGTAGCCGCGGTGCGTGGCCAGGTCGAAGGCGACCGAGACGCCCTGTTGCCCCGCGGCCAGCGCCTTGCGGTAGAATTCGTTCGATTCCTCGGCGGTGGAGAAGCCCGCGTATTGCCGGATCGTCCAGGGCCGGCCGGCATACATCGTCGCGCGTGGGCCGCGGACAAAGGGCGCAACCCCAGGCAGGCCGTCCAGATGATCGAGGCCCTCGGTGTCCTCGGCGGTGTAGAGCGGACGGACGGCGATGCCTTCCAGCGTCTGCCAGGTCAGGTCGGCGGGGTCACGGCCGCGCAGTTCCTTGCGCGCCAGATCGGTCCAGGTGTCGCGCTTGTCGCTCATGGCATCAGCCTCCTTGTGCGGTGCGCAGGGTCGGCCCCGCGCACGACAGAGTGAAAAGCCCCCTGTGTTTTCCCCGCCGAACCGCCTATATCAACCACGACAGGAGGACGCATGAAATCGGTCTTTACCCTTGTATTGGCGGCGTTTCTGCCCGCAGCCGCTCTTGCGACAGAGGCGGTCGAGGCACCCGTCGCGATGGAAGACGTAATCGTCGAACCCGAGACGGATGAGCCTGAAGGCTTTTTCGCGTACAATGCCGCCGACGTCGATCTGGCGGACTTCCTCTGGGTCAATCGCGTCATCGTGGTTTTCGCGGACTCGCCGGCCAACCCGCAGTTCAACCAGCAAATGCGGATCCTGGAGCAAGGGTACGAAGAACTGCGAGAGCGGGATGCGGTGGTGGTCGTCGATACCGACCCCGCCGCCCGGTCGCAGCCGCGCCAACAGTTGCGGCCGCGCGGCTTCAGCCTGGTGTTCGTGGACAAGGACGGCGATGTGAAGCAGCGAAAGCCCAGCCCCTGGTCGATCCGCGAACTGTCCCACGCCATCGACCGCACGCCGCTGCGCCGGCAGGAGATGCTGGAGCAATTGCCGGGGCGGACGTCGAACTGAGGCTGGCTGCTCATTCGAACTCCATGATCACGTCATCGACGCGGAGGCTGTCGCCGGGGGCGGCGTTGATCCTGGATACCCGTGCGCGGCGCTCGGCGCGCAGGATATTCTCCATCTTCATCGCCTCGATGGTGGCCAGCGCCTGCCCCTCCTGCACCTCGTCGCCCTCGGCCACGGCAATGCTGACAATCAGGCCGGGCATCGGGCAGAGCAGCGCCTTGGACGTGTCAGGCGGCAGTTTCTCGGGCATCAGGGCCGCCAGTTCCGCCTGCCGCGGGGTGCGCACATAGACCGGCAGATCGGCGCCGCGCAGGCGCACGCGGAATCCGTTCGGAACCTTGGCCACCTTCATCACCAGCGGCTTGTCATCCACCGTCAACCGCGCCAGCGGCTGCCCCGGCAGCCAGTCCGAGGTGACGCGCAGCGCGGCACCGTCGGTGAAGCTGACCGTCGCGCCCTCGCGGTCGGCGCTGACCGTGACCGGGGCGCTGACACCCTGCGCCTCGACCACCCAGTCGCTGCCGACCTTGCGTTCGTGGTTGTCCATCCGGCCCGAGACGCGGGTGCGCCGGATCTCGGCCACGCGGTACATCGCCACCGCCGCCGCATGGACCCGCCGCAACAGGTCGGCGGGCAGATCGACACCCTGGAAGCCGTCGGGAAATTCCTCGGCGATGAAGGCGGTGGTGATCGCCCCTTCGATGAACCGCGGATGCTCCATTACCGCCGACAGGAACGGCAGGTTATGCCCGATCCCCTCGACCTCGAAGCTGTCCAGCGCCACGCGCATCGCGTCGATCGCCGCCTTGCGGTCCGGCGCCCAGGTGCAGAGCTTGGCGATCATCGGGTCGTAGAACATGCTGATCTCACCGCCCTCGTAGACGCCGGTATCGTTCCGCACGACCACCCGGTCGCTCTGCCCCTCGGCCGGCGGCCGATAGCGCGTGAGCCGCCCGATAGAGGGCAGGAAGTTGCGATACGGGTCTTCTGCGTAAAGCCGGCTTTCGATGGCCCAGCCGTTGATCTTCAGATCGTCCTGGCGGAAGGGCAGCTTCTCACCCGCCGCGACGCGGATCATCTGTTCGACCAGATCGACGCCGGTGATCAATTCGGTGACGGGGTGTTCCACCTGCAGGCGGGTGTTCATCTCCAGAAAATAGAAGTTGCGCTCGGCATCGACGATGAATTCCACCGTTCCGGCGCTGGTGTAGCCCACGGCGTGAGCGAGCGCACAGGCCTGTTCGCCCATCGCGCGCCGCGTTTCGGGATCGAGGAAGGGCGAGGGTGCCTCCTCGATGACCTTCTGGTTGCGGCGCTGGATGGAGCATTCGCGTTCGTGCAGGTAGACAGTGTTCCCGTGGCTGTCGGCCAGAACCTGGATCTCGATGTGGCGCGGTTGCGTCACGAATTTTTCGATGAAGATGCGGTCGTCGCCGAAACTGCTGGCGGCCTCGTTCTTGGACGATTGGAAACCCTCGCGCGCCTCGGCGTCGTTCCAGGCGATGCGCATGCCCTTGCCGCCGCCGCCGGCGCTGGCCTTGATCATCACCGGATAGCCGACCTCGCGGCTGATCTTCACCGCCTCGTCCGCGTCCGCGATCAGGCCCATGTAGCCGGGAACGGTGCTGACGCCCGCCTTCTGCGCCAGTTTCTTGGAGGTGATCTTGTCGCCCATCGCCTCGATCGCCGGGCTGGGCGGGCCAATGAAAGCCACGCCCTCGGCTTCCAGCGCCTCGGCGAACAGCCGGTTCTCGGACAGGAAGCCGTAGCCGGGATGCACCGCCTCGGCCCCCGTCTGGCGGATCGCCGCCATGATCTTGTCGATCACGATGTAGGACTGGTTCGCGGGCGCGGGGCCGATGTGCACGGCTTCGTCGGCCATCTGCACATGCAGGGCGCGGCGGTCGGCGTCGGAATAGACGGCCACTGTCGCGATGCCCATCTTGCGCGCCGTCTTGATGACGCGGCAGGCGATCTCGCCCCGGTTGGCGATCAGGATCTTCTTGAACATGCTCTCTCCCTGGGCCGGGGGCGGGTGGCCGGCACGAAAAACGCCGCGGGGGCCAAGCCCCCGCGGCGCGTCAACGGTTCGGATGAAGTGGTCTGGCTGCTGCCGAGATCAGCAGCGGCTCGGATACAGTTGGCAGAAGGCGACATTGCCGCCCGCGCCGATGACCGCCCCGGTGAGCGGGTCACCATCGGTGACCACTGCCACGCCGGCGCCGGCCGCGCCGCCAAGGACCGCCTGTTCGCCCATCGTGTCGCCACAAGCCGCCACACCGAGAACAAGTCCGAAAGCCAGAATCCAGATCTTTTGCATTGCTCAACGCCTCCTGCTGTGTTTGCGCCACAGGCTACGCGAGGTCGCGCGCCTGCGAAAGGCAAACCTGTGCCAATCCCCTGTATAACGCGGAACTTTGCCGAATAGTTCATTCGTCGTCCCAATTTTCTTCAAGGGCGTCGTCGTCATCCTCGAACACCTCGGGAAAGGACGCGCGGGCCTTGCGCTCGTCGATGCGCAGCAGCGCCTCGTAGCTTTCGGGATCGAAGGGTTGTTCGGCCGGCACGACCTCGCGTCCGAAAAGCCAGGACAGGCGCCCGGCATCCAGATTGCCGCGTTCGAACGGCTCGGGACCGAAGTGCTGCCAGAGGGCAGCCATGAAAGCCGTGTCCACCGCGCGATCGACCTTCCTGCGATCGGCATAGCGTTCGCGGACGATCAGCTTCGTCGCGCCGTCCTTGTTGGCGCGGCGAATGACGAACTGGAAATCGGTGCCGGGGTAGCGGCCCGGAAAGCCGCGATGTTTCAGCATGACCGCCCCCTTGCACCAGCGGTCACGGTGCGCGCGGGCACACCCGCGCGCAGAGGTGTGATCTCAGCCGCCCAGATTACCCTGCTGGTTCTGGTTCTGGTTCTCGAATTGGTTCTGGTTCTGATTTTGGTTCTGGTTCTGGTTGCCGGGCTCGTCCGGATCAACCGGATCAGGTGTGACTGTTCCCCCGGGAACTCCGCCGCCGTTGCCAACCACGGTTCCGGCCGGGGCTGCGCCCGGTGTGATGACCGCATTGCCGTACTTGTCGTAGACCGGCTCGGCGACGATCGGCGCCGGCTCGGGTTTCGGGGCGCAGCCGGCCACCAGGGCGATCGCTGCGACGGAAGCGTAAATGAAGGTTCTCGACATCTGTCCCTCTTCTGCTGTGTCTTCGGTGCGGTGAAGACGGCCTCACCGGCACCCGTCGTATCGAAAAGTGTCGGGGCAACGCCTTGCCTTGCCCCGATATTCAGCGAAAGCGGCTTACATCTTGCCGGTGTAGACCGGCTCGGCCGCGACCGGTTCGACATAGACCGGCTCGGGCTGCGGTGCACAGGCGGCCGCAAAGGCCACGAGGCAGAATGCGATGAGGGTTTTGCTGGTATTCGACATGCTCGACTCCTGAAGCTTGGTTTCGTTCGGTTGCGCCTCGACGGGGCATCGCCCGACAAGGCCACCCCCCATAGGGATGCGGGATCAAAGCCAAACAAACAAGCGTGTTCATCGCAACGCGCGGTCATTTGCCGGTCGGTCAGGCACCGATGCAACATCACAACCCCTCGCTGAAGCACAGGCCGCCTTCGACACGGTAAGCCTCGAACATCTGTTCGAGGTCCGGATCGAACTCGCCGAAGTCCGACTCGCGATCGGCAAGGGAAACGATGACGATGTCCGGCGCGCGACTGTCCGCCGCAAGCTGCGGCACCACAACTTGCGCGCAAAGGGCGTCGAGATCGCTGAGCGCATGTTCGTAGGCCATCCCGGCGAGCCCCGGCGCCACGAAGCGGAACCGGACCCACAGCGTGCCGACCTCCTCGCCCTCCTGCCACAACACCTCCTGCAGGGTCACATGGCTTCCCGACGGAACGGAAATCGGTTCGGCCGCGGCCGCACCGGACAGCGTGAGTGCCAGGAAAAGGGCGGGGAGACGGATCATCACAGCGGGATGTTGTCGTGCTTCTTCCACGGGTTCGTCTGCCGCTTGCTGCGCAGGGACGCAAGGGCTCGGCAGACCCGGCGGCGGGTGGAATGGGGCATGATCACCTCGTCGATGAAGCCCTTTTCGGCGGCAACGAAGGGATTGGCGAAGCGGTCTTCGTAATCCTTTGTCCGGGCCGCGATCTTCTCGGGCTCGCCCAATTCGCTGCGATAGAGGATTTCGACGGCTCCCTTGGCGCCCATCACCGCGATCTCGGCCGTGGGCCAGGCATAGTTGAAATCGCCCCGCAGGTGCTTCGAACTCATGACATCATAGGCACCGCCATAGGCCTTGCGCGTGATCACTGTGACCTTCGGCACCGTTGCCTCACCATAGGCGAACAGCAATTTGGCGCCGTGCTTGATGACGCCACCGTATTCCTGGCCCGTGCCGGGAAGGAAGCCGGGCACATCTACGAAGGTCAGGATCGGGATCTCGAAGGCATCGCAGAACCGGACGAAGCGCGCGGCCTTGCGCGACGTATCGATGTCGAGGCACCCCGCCAGCACCATCGGCTGATTGGCCACCACGCCAACGGTCGACCCCTCGAGCCGGATGAAGCCGGTGATGATGTTCTTCGCGAAATCCTCCTGGATTTCGTAGAAATCGCCCTCATCCGCAACCTTCTGGATCAGCTCCTTCATGTCATAGGGCTGGTTCGGATTTTCGGGGATCAGGGTATCCAGGCTGTGATCCAGCCGGTCGGGCGCGTCGAAGAACGGCCGCACCGGGGGCTTTTCGCGGTTCGACCGGGGCAGGAAGTCGATCAGGCGACGCACCTCGGTCAGAGCCTCCACGTCGTTTTCAAACGCCGCATCGGCGACCGAGGACTTGCGGGTATGCGTCGTGGCCCCGCCCAGCTCCTCGGCCGTGACGACCTCGTTCGTGACCGTCTTCACCACGTCGGGACCGGTGACGAACATGTAGGATGTGTCCTTCACCATGAAGATGAAGTCGGTCATCGCGGGCGAATAGACCGCGCCGCCCGCGCAGGGCCCCATGATCACGCTGATCTGCGGCACCACCCCGCTTGCCATGATGTTGCGCTGGAACACCTCGCCATAGGCGGCAAGGCTGGCCACCCCTTCCTGGATGCGCGCCCCGCCCGAGTCGTTCAGCCCGATTACCGGCGCGCCGTTTTGCATCGCCATATCCATGATCTTGCAGATCTTCTGCGCATGGGTCTCGCTGACCGAACCGCCCATGACGGTGAAATCCTGGCTGAACACATAGACCAGACGGCCGTTGATCGTGCCCCAGCCGGTCACCACCCCGTCACCATAGGGGCGGTCCGCCTGCATGCCGAAGTCGATGCAGCGGTGGGCGACGAACATGTCGAATTCCTCGAAGCTGCCTTCGTCCAGAAGCAGCTCGATCCGTTCGCGCGCAGTCAGCTTGCCCTTGGCGTGCTGCGCTGCAACCCGGCGCTCGCCCCCGCCCGCCCGTGCATTTGCGCGGCGGTCTTCCAGCTCTTGCAGAATGTCGCTCATCTAACCCCTCCCCGGATCTGATGCACCATAGCCGCCAAGGTGACGGCACGAAAGCAATTTTCGGGATATTTGCAAATAGTTGGCAGAGCATTTCGTGCAAATCGCAAACCATGCGCTGCTCCGCCGTCGAACCGCTGTTCGGAGCCAGTTTCGTCGGCTATACGCGCGCATTATCTCCACGCAACACATGGCTCCAGATGCCGGGCTTTTTTAACTCCCTGCCGATCCCGGTCCTGACCATCGGGCTGCTGATCGGCTCCAATATCTTCATGACCTTCGCCTGGTACGGGCACCTGAAGTACAAGGCTGCGCCGCTGGTCACGGTGATCCTGATCAGCTGGGGCATCGCCTTTTTCGAATACGTCCTCCAGGTGCCCGCCAACCGCATCGGGCACGGCCATTTCAGCGCCGCCGAACTGAAGACGATCCAGGAAGTCATCACCCTGACCGTGTTCGCTCTGTTTTCGATCTGGTATCTGAAGGAGCCGCTACACTGGAACCACGCAGTCGGCTTCGGCTTCATCGCGCTGGGCGCATTCTTCATCTTCCACAAGTGGACGTGACTTGCGCGGTGATGCACATGTTAGCGAATGGACAAGGCGGGCGGTGCGCCCTAATCATGGCGCATGACCCGGTCTGACGCGCGGTTTCTTGACCGCACCACCCCGCCCCACGTGATGACGCTCGTCCTTCTGGCGGGCCTTGCGGCGTTGGCGATGAACATCTTTTTGCCATCGCTTCCCGGCATGGCGGAATATTTCGGCACGGACTACGCCCTGATGCAGCTGTCGGTCTCGCTCTATCTTGGCGTGAATGCGATCCTGCAGCTTCTGATCGGAACCATCTCGGACAGGTTCGGCCGGCGTCCTGTGCTGCTGTGGTCGATCAGCCTGTTCCTGCTCGCGACGGTCGGCACGCTTCTGGCCACAACGGCCGAGGTGTTTCTGCTGTTCCGCATGGCGCAGGCGGTGGTCGTCTCGGCCATGGTGCTTAGCCGTGCGGTGATCCGCGACATGGTCCCGCAGAACGAGGCCGCGTCGATGATCGGCTATGTCACCATGGGCATGGCGCTGGTTCCGATGGTGGCACCGATGGTCGGCGGCACGCTGGACGAGATCTTCGGCTGGAAGGCCAGCTTCGTGCTGATGCTGGTCGCGGGGATGGCGATCCTCTGGCTGACCTGGGCCGACCTTGGCGAGACCGCGCAGGCCCGCCCCACCAGCTTTGCCGCACAGGTTCGGGAATACCCCGAACTGCTCACCTCGCGCCGGTTCTGGGGCTATTGCCTTGCCGCCGCTTTCTCTTCGGGGGCGTTCTTCGCCTATCTGGGCGGCGCGCCCTATGTGGGCAGTCAGGTGTTCGGCCTCTCTCCCGCCGTGCTCGGCCTTTATTTCGGCGCCCCGGCCGTCGGCTATGCCACGGGCAACTTCGTTTCGGGGCGCTATTCGGCGCGGCTGGGGATCAATGCCATGGTCCTTTACGGGTCGCTGATCTGCGGCGGCGGATTGCTGGTTCTCAGCATCCTGACGCTTGCCGGCCTGACAACGGCCGAGGTGTTCTACGCCTTCTTCGTCTTCGTGGGGCTGGGCAACGGGATGGTCCTGCCCAATGCCACGGCGGGGATGTTGTCGGTCCGGCCGCACCTCGCGGGCACCGCCTCGGGCCTTGGCGGGGCGATCATGATCGGCGGCGGCGCGGCACTGTCGGCGCTGGCGGGCATCCTGCTGACCGAGGGCGCGGGCGCGATGCCGCTTCTGTGGCTGATGCTCTCGACCTCTGCCGCCGCGATCGTCTCCATCCTTTACGTCATCCGGCGCGAGCGCGAGGTCATTGGCTAAGAGCCTTGCGCACTAGCCTTTGCAAAGGCTACGAGGGCGCACGGGCTGAGGTTGCAAATGTCGATCCAGAAACTTTATGCCGGGGTGAAACTGCGCGAGACGCGCACGCGGCTGGGGCTGACGCAAAAGGCCTTTGCCGGCAAGCTGGGTGTCTCACTGCCCTATCTGAACCAGATGGAGAACAACCACCGGCCGGTCAGCGCCGGAGTAGTTCTGGCGCTGGCCAGCGAGTTCGGCTTTGACGTCACCGAACTGTCCACCGGCGATGCCGAGCGCGTGGTGTCCGACATGCGCGAGGCGCTGGCCGACCCGGTCTTTGCCGATGCCGCCCCGCCGATGGCCGACCTGAGGCTGGCGGCCTCGAATGCGCCCGCGCTGGCGCGCGCCTTCCTCGACCTGCACCGCGCCTATCGGCAGGCGCAGGAACGCATGGCCTCGCTGGACGAGGCGCTGGGGCGCGACGGCACCGCGCTGCAGCCCTCGCCCTGGGACGAGGTTCGGGATTTCTTCCACTACTGCGACAACTACATCGACGCGGTGGACCGTGCCGCCGAGCATTTCGCGGGCGACGGGCGCGACATCGTCGCCACCGCGACCGAGGCACTGGCCTTGCGCGGAATCAGCGTGACCTTCACCGACGCGCAGGCCCTGCGCAGCCATGACGCGCCGGGCCGAAGCGTCACGATCTCCACCACTGCCGCCCCCTCGACGCAACGGTTCCAGCTGCTGCACCAGGTCGCACTGCTGACCCAGAACGACCTGCTGGAGGCGACGCTGGATCTGGCCCGTTTCCAGTCCGACACCGCCCGCGCCATCGCCAAGGTCGGCATGGCCAACTATTTCGCCGGCGCGGCCCTGCTGCCCTACCGCGCCTTCCTGGCTGCCGCGCGCGAAACCCGCCACGACCTCGAACGCCTCGCCGACCAGTTCGGCGCCAGCATCGAACAGGTGGCGCACCGGCTCTCCACCCTGCAGCGGCCCGGCCTGAAGGGCATCCCCTTCTTCTTCGTCCGCGTCGATCAGGCCGGCACGATCACCAAGCGCCATTCCGCCACGCGGCTGCAATTCGCCCGCTTCGGCGGCGCCTGCCCGCTGTGGAACGTCCACCGCGCGTTCGAAACGCCGGGCCGCTTCCTGCGCCAGCTCGCCGAAACCCCCGACGGCGTGCGCTACCTGTGCCTGGCGCGCGAGGTGTCGAAACCCGGCGGGTCGTTCCACGCCCCCGTGCGCCGCTACGCCATCGGCCTGGGATGCGAGGTGCAGCACGCCCGCGACCTGGTCTATGCCGATGACCTCGACCTGACGCGGCGGTTCGAACCCATCGGCATCTCCTGCCGGATCTGCGAACGGCCGAACTGCCACCAGCGGTCCGTTCCCCCGCTGGAACGCCGTCTGACCATCGACCCCGACCGCCGCGGCCTGCTGCCCTACGAGATCGGCTAGGGCCGCGTCAGCTGGCCCATGTCCACTTCCACCCGCTCCGACAGGCTTTCCAGGCTGTCGTGCAGCAGTTGCAACAGATATTGCGGGTTGTGCGCGTAGCCGCCGGGGTTCTTCGCCGCCACCTGATAGTTGTAGGCCGCCTGCAGCAGCCGCGGCGTCCAGCTCTGGTAGCGGTTCGGCATGCCCAGCTGGTCGGGCTGCAACTCCCCATCCCCATCCGGGTCGTTGAAGAAATAGGGGTGACCCGAGGAGGAATAGGCGATGGGCGCCCCGGCCACCTCCGCCGCATAGGCCCGGATCGCGTCGTAAAGCTGCGCCTGCAGCCCGAGGATCTCGGCATGGATGCCGCCGGCCGCATCCCCGTCGCCGTCGAAATCCCCGTGCCGGGTGCGGATCGCACGCACGTCCTCCACCCCTCGATGACAACTCAGGCAGCCCTCGGTCTCCACCCGCGTGGTATGGGCATCATGGCAATCGGCACAGGTCGCGGCACTTGGCACGTGGTGAAAGGTGCCGGCATAGCTCTTGCCCGGATATTCGTAGCCCGCGCGCCCATCCGCGCCGTAGCTCAGCGCCGCCGCCGCGCCGTAATGGATGTTGATGAAGCTCAGCTCCGCCGAGACCGCGTCCGCGTCCATCCCATCCACCGCCGCCGTCACCGCATCGCCCGACTGCCGGCCCGCATGGCACACGGTGCAGACCGCGTTGTCGCCCAGATCGCCCATCGCCACGCCCGAAGGAAGCGTCACCTCCTCCAGATCATGCGCGGCCGAAGTATGGCAGGACGCACAGCCGATGGGCGCGTTGATCGCCGCCGGATGATCGACCACGCCCGCCGTGCTGCCATCCGCCCCCAGCCAGTCGATGAACCCCGGCTCGGAATGGCAGGCCGCGCAGTTCACCGGCACCTCGCCCGCCTCGTTCCAATAGGTGAAGGACCGCGAATGGTAATCCCCGTGGGCCGAACTCAGCCAGTCTTCGACGAAATCCGACAGGCTCCGCTCCCCTTGCGCCGCCGCCGGACTGCCCAGCGCGATCAGGGCGGCCAGCAGGGCCGAAATCCTCAGGGCGGGCGAAAACATGGCGCATCCTCCGTTGGTTGTCTTGGCCCCGATCATACACGTCATGTAACCTTGGGCGAATCTCGGCCATGATGCCCCAGCCGCGCAACAGCACAAAGACGGAACCGACATGCCGACAGACGCGACCGCAGGCAGCGCGCGCAGCGACACAGCGCCGGCCGCCCCGACGCCGGGCGCGCTGCCGCGCCTGTCGGGCCGGGCGCTTTCGGCGCTCTATGTCGCATTCTGCGCAGTCCCGCTGGTGCTGGGCCTGCTCGTTGCGGTGGCCCCGGCGCACCCGTGGGAATACGCGGCCGCCGCCCTGGGGATGATCGCGCTGGGCGGAATGGCGGTGCAGTTCGTCACCTCCGGCCGGTTCGACTCGGTTTCCGGAGAGTTGGGCATCGACAAGATCATGGCCTTTCACAAGATCGCCGCCTGGTGGCTGCTGATCGCGGCGGTGCTGCATCCGCTGGCCTATGTCGTGCCGACATGGATCGATGATCCGGCGCGGGGAACCGAGCGTCTGGTGGCCTATCTGACGCTGCCGCACTACCGCCCCGGCGTGATCGCCTGGGGGGCGCTGGCGCTGATCGTCGTCACCGCGACCCTGCGCGACAGGCTGCCGGTGCGCTACGAGGTCTGGCGGGCCAGCCACGTGATCCTTGGCGCGCTTGCCGTCGGCATGGGCATGCACCACGCGGTCAGCGCCGGGCGGTTCAGCGTCTCTGGGCCGGTCTACTGGTTCTGGATCCCGGCAGCGCTGGTCGTCTTCGGCGCCGTCGCCACCGTCCACGGTTGGCGCTGGTGGCGGTTGCACCGGCGTCGCTGGCGGCTCGCCTCGGTCACCAAACGTGCTGACCGGATGTGGGAACTGGACATCCAGCCCGAGGCAGGCACCGCCCCCCTGCCCTATCACGCCGGGCAATTCGTCTGGATGACCGAGGGGGCGCGCCGCATCCCGATCATGGACCACCCCTTTTCCATCGCCGACAGCCCGCAGCGCCCCGGCCTCAGCCTGATCATCAAGGAAGCGGGCGACTTCACCGGCCAGATCGGCAGCCTGAAACCCGGCACCCCCATCGGCATCGACGGCCCCTATGGCGAATTCGCGCTGGAACAGCACCCGGCCGATGCGGTCCTGCTGATCGCGGGCGGGGTCGGCATCGCCCCGATCATCGGCATCCTGCGCGACATGGTCGCGCGTCGCGATCCGCGCCCGGTGCGGCTGGCCTATGCCGCGGGCCATCCCGACAACTTCGCCTGCATGGACGACATCCGCGCCGCGCAGGACGTGCTCGACCTGCGCGTCATGCTGCTCAGCGAAGAGGACAAGGACGGCTGGGAGGGCGAGGTCGGGCGGCTCAACCACGACCGCCTGCGCCAGCTTCTGGACGGTCTCGATCCTGCGCGCGCGGTCGCCCTGATGTGCGGCCCCGGCGGCATGGTCACTGCCGTGTCCGACGCGCTGGTGGATGTGGGCATGCCGATGGCCCGGGTGATCTACGAACGCTTCGACTATGCCGGCGGCGGTGCATCGCGTCAGGATCGGCGGCGTACGGTGGGCTTCATCGGCATCGGCAGCCTGCTGGCGCTGGCCGTCGCCGCCTTTGCCCTGATCCGGGCGTGAAGGCCGTGTGCACGGTTAAAATTCGGTAAAGAAAAAACGCGATTTCTCTTGTTTTCAATGCCTTGAGATTTCGTGCACGCGTGCACAAGCCCTCAGATTCCCAACCGGTCCCGCATCGCATACCAGGTCATTGCCAGCACCAGCAGCGGATTCCTCAGCGCCGCCCCGCCCGGAAACCGCCGGATCGGCAGCCGCGCCAGCAGCTCGAATTTCTCCGCCTGCCCCGCCACCGCCTCGGCCAGCACCTTGCCCGCCAGCGTCGCCATCGCCACCCCATGACCGGAATAGCCCGAGGCCGACAGGATGTTCGGCGCGGGCCGCAAGAACGCGGGCAACCGGTTCATCGTGATCGCCAGCGTGCCGCCCCAAGCATAGTCGATCCGCACGTCCTTCAGGTGCGGATAGACCTCCAGCATCGGCTTGCAAACCACCGCCGCGATGTCGGCCGGAAACCGGTAGCCATAGCTCTCCCCACCCCCGAACAGCAGCCGCCCATCCTCGGACAGGCGGAAATAATTGACCACGAACTTGCTATCCGCCACCGCCACGTCGCGGGTCAGTACCTCGCCCACCCGGTCCCCCAACGGCTCGGTCGCGACGATGAAATTGTTGATCGGCATGACCCGCGCGGCGACCTGCGGCATCAACTGACCCAGATACCCGTTGCAGGCCAGCACCAGATGATCCGCCGTCACCACCGCGCCTGTGTCCGTCTTCACGCGCACGACCGCCCCGCGCGTGATCTCCAGCGCCAGGCTCCGCTCGAACAGCCGCGCCCCCGCCTCCGCCGCCGCCCGCGCCAGCCCAAGGGCGAAGCGCAACGGATGGACATGCCCCGCTCCATGATCGATCTCGCCCCCCTGATAGGCCGGCGACGGCACGATGGCGCGCAACGCGGCGCGGTCCAGCGGCTCGACCTGATCGTAGCTGTAGTCGCGCGCCAGCTTCTCGGCATAGACATGCGCCTCGCGCACCTCGCCCTCTTGCCAGCAGGCATGCACGATCCCTGACCGCCAGCCGGCATCCATCCCGTGCCGGTCGATCAGCCCGCGCACCAGCCCCTTCGCCTCTTCGCCGATATCCCACAGCTTGCGCGCATCGTCGCGGCCAACGAGCTTTTCCAGCGTGACCTGATCGACCCGCTGGCCCGATCCCACCTGCCCGCCGTTCCGCCCAGAGGCACCGAAGCCCACGCGATGCGCCTCGAGCAGCACCACGTCGAGGCCCCGTTGCGCCAGATGTAGAGCAGCCGAAAGCCCGGTATAACCGCCTCCGATGATGCAGACATCCGCGCGCATCTCCCCCTTGGCCACCGGAAACGGCGGCAGCGGCGTGGATGTGGCCGCATACCAGCTTTCGGGATAGGCCGCGCGCCGGTCGTTCGCGAACAGCAGATTCATACGTTCAGCAGCAGATGCTCACGTTCCCATGGGCTGATGACCTGCAGGAACTCCTTGTACTCCAGCCGCTTCACCGCCTCGTAGATGCCGCAGAATTCCTTGCCCAGCACCTCGCGGATGGGTGCGCTTTCAGAAAAGACATCCAGCGCGTCGCCCAGGTTCAGGGGCAGTTCATCCTCGCCCATGTAGGCGTCGCCCAGATACTCGGGCCGGGGCATCTGCTTGTCCTTCAGGCCCAGATACCCGCAGGCAAGGCTTGCCGCGAGCCCGAGATAGGGGTTGCAGTCCATCCCTGCCAGCCGGTTCTCGATCCGCCGCGCTTCGGGCTCCGAGATCGGCACGCGGATGCCGGTGGTCCGGTTGTCGCGCCCCCACTCCAGGTTGATCGGCGCCGCAAAATCGGGAACGTAGCGGCGATAGCTGTTCACGTAGGGCGCAAGGATGGCAATCACCGCGGGCAGATGGTTCTGCATGCCACCGATGAAGTGGTGGAATGCCGTTGTCTCGCCGCCCTGCGAGTCCGAAAAGATGTTTCGGCCGGTAGCGGTGTCGATCACCGAGTGGTGGATGTGCATGGCACTACCCGGCTCGCCCTCGATCGGCTTGGCCATGAATGTGCCGAAGCAGTCGTGACGCAACGCCGCCTCGCGGATCAGGCGCTTGAAGAAGAAGATCTCGTCAGCCAGATCGACCGGGTCGCCGTGCTGCAGGTTGATTTCCACCTGACCGGCCCCGCCCTCCTGCAGAATGCCGTCGATCTCGAACCCCTGCGCCTCGGCGAAGTCATAGATGTCGTCGATCACGGGGCCGTATTCGTCCACCGCCGACATGGAATAAGCCTGTTTGCCGGCGGCGCGTCGTCCCGACCGGCCCATCGGCGGGATGATCGGCGTGTTCGGATCGGTGTTGCGGGCGACGAGATAGAATTCCATCTCCGGCGCCACGATGGGCGTCCAGCCCTCGGCCTGGTAGAGTTCTATCACGCGCTTCAACACGTTGCGCGGCGCGGTCGGCACCGGCTTTCCCCGTTGATCGAAGACGTCGTGGATCACCTGAAGCGTCACGTCGGCCGTCCAGGGGGCGGCCCGCGCGGTGCGGAAATCCGGCTTCAGGATCATGTCGGGTTCGGTAAACGCGTCGGCGGGACTTTCAGCCCAGTCGCCCGTTATCGTCTGTAGGAAAATTGAGTTGGGCAGGTAAAAATGCGCCTGCTTGGCGAACTTGGACGCGGGCATCGCCTTGCCGCGCGCAACGCCGGCAAGGTCGGGCACGATGCATTCGACCTCATCGGGCTTGCGCCCGGCGATGTAATCGCGGGCATGCTCGGGAAGCTGGCTTAGCCAGTCTGACATGAAACACCTATCTGGGTTGTTTGAAGAAACGGGCGATCCGGGTCGCCATCTCTGCAGAGGAATTCGGCTTGCCAAAACGCGCGCGCGCCTGATCCATCAGGGGTTCCGGCACCAGCCCCTTGCCGCGCGTCTGCATCAGGCCGTCAATGAAGCCCTCGTCATATTCGGGGTGCGCCTGAACGGTCAGCGCCCAATCGTCATAGGCAAGGGCGGCGTAGCGGCAGAAGTCATCGGTGGCGACCACGTCCGCGCTTTCCGGCGGCCGGACCACCTGATCCTGATGCCAAGCATTCAAGGTGACAGGTTCGCCCTGAAAATCATACTCTTGTGGGCCGACGGCCCAGCCTCCCCCAAACTTCTCGACCTTGCCGCCCAGCGCCTGCGCTATGATCTGATGGCCGAAGCAGATGCCCACCATCGGAACATGGGCGTCGCGCGCCTTGCGAATGAACGATTCCAGTTTCGGAATGAAAGGATGATCCTCGTAGACACCATGGCGGGCGCCGGTGATCAGCCAGCCGTCCGCGTCATGCACGCTTTCGGGAAACTCCATCGCCTCGACATGCCAGGTTCGAAAGTCGAACCCCTGGCCCGCCAGCAGCTGTTCGAACATGGCGGGGTAGTCGCCGGTCCGCTCGCGAAGTTCCGCGGGCGCCTGGCCGGTCTGCAAGATGCCGATAAGCATGGATTGTCCATAGATTGGTTTGATCAAATCTACGTCCCGCGCCGCACGGCCGCAAGGGGTCAGACCGTATCCAGGTAAACCTCCACCTGCTCTTCCGGCGAAAGCTCTGCCATGTAGTGCACTTCCTGCCGCTTGGTCAGAAGCAGGTTCCGGATCAGTTCCGCCGGAAAGATCCGGGGAACAATCCGGCTGTGCTCGAACGCATCGATGGCTTCGACCCAGGACGCAGGCACCTGCGGCAAGTCGAGCGCATAGGCATTGCCGCTGATCGGTGGCGGTGGGGTCATCCCATCCTCAATCCCGATCAGGGCCGCGCCAAGGATCGCCGTGAGCATCAGGTAGGGGTTCACATCACCACCCGCGACACGGTGTTCGACCCGGCGCGCCTTCTGACTGCCGGCCGGGACGCGGATGGCCGCCGTCCGGTTTTCATAGGCCCAGCAGACGCCGGTCGGGGCGTGGGCGCCTGGCACCATGCGGTCGTAGCTGTTGGCATGGGGGGCAAAGATCAGCGTCGAATCCGGCATTGCGGCCAGGCACCCTGCAATCGCCTGCTTCAGCAGCTCCGATCCCTCGGGTCCACCATTGTCAAAGACATTGTTGCCCTCTGGGTCGATCAGCGAAAAGTGGGTGTGCAGCCCGTTGCCGGAATACTCGGGATAGGGCTTGGCCATGAAGCTCGCGGCAAAGCCGTGGCGTCGCGCCAGCCCCTTGACCAGCATCTTGAACAGCCAGGCGTCATCGGCAGCGCGCAAGGCATCGTCGCAGTGCATCATGTTGATCTCGAACTGGCCCAGTCCGGTTTCCGAGATCGCGGTGTCCGCGGGAATGTCCATCGACTCGCAGGCGTCATAGAGATCGGTGAAGAAACTGTCGAACTGGTCCAGCGCGCGGATCGACAGGGTCTCGGCCGCCTTGCGCCGCTTGCCCGACCGCGGGCTGACCGGCACCTGCAGCTTGCGCCCGCTGTCGTCTATCAGGAAGAATTCCAGTTCCATCGCCACCACAGGCGTCAGACCGCGGGCGGCAAACCGGCGCAGCACCGCCGCCAGTGCCTGGCGCGGATCGCCGTCATACGGGCGGCCATCCTCGTGGAACATCCAGATCGGCAGCAGGGCAGTAGGTGCCTCAAGCCAGGGCATGGGCAGGAAGCCCCGTTCCGTCGGACGCAGCACGCCGTCGGCATCGCCGGAATCAAAGACGAGCGGGCTGTCGTCGATATCCTCGCCCCAGATGTCGAGGTTCAGCACCGACATCGGGAAGCGCGTGCCGTCCGTCAGCACACGGTCGGCAAAGCGGGCCGGGATGCGCTTGCCCCGCGCCTGACCGTTCAGGTCTGCCGCCGCTACCCGAATGGTCCGCACCTCTGGGTGCTTTCGAAGCCAGTTTTTCATGATTCACCTGATGAATTGCGGCCGGATCTTCAGCCGCGAACGCACGGCCCTTGGCAGATGACGGTTCAGGCGACGATTCACAAGCCCGAAGCCCATGATGATGACGAGTGTCAAGGCGACGAAATACGCCGCCACGATGGGATAGGAGACAAAGGGGTTGAACGTCTGGTCCGCGAAATACCGGGCATAGTAGAGCGCATCGCCCGACTGCTGCCAGGCCGGAAAACCGGAGAAGAAGACAAGCGTTGTGGCATGGAAGAGAAAGATCGCCTCGTTCGTGTAACTGGGCCACGCAAGGCGCAGCATCGTCGGCCAGACTACACGGCGGAAGCGGGTGAGCCCGGTCATGCCGTAGGCATCTGCGGCTTCAAGATCGCCCCGAGGGATCGAACGGAGGGCACCATAGAAGATCTCGGCCGTGTAGGCGGCTGTGTTGAGAAATAGCACGAACAACGCCCCCGCCCAGGCGCGCGTCAGCCACCCGGTGTCTGCCGCCAGTGTCACCAAGCCAAGGTTCACATCTATGCCCACGCGCGGCAGGAGCGTGAAGGTCTCGTAGGCCAAGAAGAACTGGATGAAGAGCGGAGAACCGCGAAAAAGGAAGATGAAGGCCGCCGACGGGCGCTGAAACAGCGGATTATGGCTGTTCTTGCCCAGCGCGAGCGCGGTGGCGAAGAAAAACGCAAGCGCAACGGCGACAACGGCGAAATAGACGTTCCACAGAAGCCCCGACCCGATCAGGACAATCTGATCGCAGAGGGAGATGTCGGCCCCGCGTGGCAGCAGCGGGGCACCAAATTCGCGGCCCAGCGCCCGCAATCCGTATTGCTGCAGGGATTCGAAGCACGTCCGGCTACTCATCCCCTGCCCCCTCGACGCTGCCGTTCCCCGGCGGCGGTGGCCTGCCCGTGGTTCACCCGGTGCATCAGCCGTTCGAACACCAGACCAGACGCCCAAGTCAGCAACAGATAAAAGACCAGCAACGCAAGAAAATACCACAGCCGCCAGTCGGGATGCGGGTAGGTAAAGAGCGATGTCTTCGCCCCGCCGAGTTCGCGCGCCCAGTAGACGGCATCCTGAATCCCCAGCAGGAAAAGGAGCGGCGTCGCCTTGATCAGGATCTGCCAGAGGTTCGACAGTCCGGGCAGGGCAAAGACCCACATCTGCGGCAGAAGAATGCGGCGGAATACCTGCGCCCTGGACATGCCGTAACTTTCGCCAGTCTCCAATTGCGCCTTGGGCACGGCCTGCATCGCGCCATAGAGCGTGTTTGCCGCAAAGGCCCCGAAGACGAGCGAGAATGCCAGAAGCGCCAGGGCAAAGGCGTAAACGTCATGCACCCAGCGCGGTGCCGATGACAACGGCACCTTCGCCGCGGCGCAGACGACGAAATCGCTGCCACGACGGATCGGCTCTGCCCAATCCGGGCAGCGGACCTGGTGCATCAGGTATTCCACCGCCTGATCAACCGCGATCGGAACGAAGAGGAAGAAGATGATGTCCGGCACGCCGCGAACCATCGCGACATAGGTCTTGCCAATCCAGCTGACCGGAAGGATATGCGAGCGAGCGGCCAAGGCGCCACCGAAGCCGAACAAGAGCGCCGATGGCGCAGCAAGCGCCATCAGCAGCAGGACTGTTCCGAAGGACCAGTAGAAGGCGAGGTGCGTGCCCGACGTCAGATAGCAGGCAAACCACTGCCACGTCGGGAGAGCACTGGGATCAGCGCAGAAGGAGAACATGCCGTTTCACCACGAGGCTGGACCCGCGCCCCATCTTCCCCCTGCAAGATTCACAACAACAGAGGGCACCAGGCCGAGGGCGCGCCACCGAGGGTGGCGCACC
This sequence comes from Paracoccaceae bacterium, assembly GCA_041687395.1. Lineage (GTDB taxonomy): Bacteria > Pseudomonadota > Alphaproteobacteria > Rhodobacterales > Rhodobacteraceae > JAWLCA01. Next base: position 142,284 of record JAWLCA010000005.1, read on the forward strand.
AAAGGGATCAGCGACCGCCCTCTTCCCCTTCCGCCGGAAAGATCTCGGCTTCTTCACCGAACCACTTCAAGATCAGCTCGTTGAGCGTGCCCTCCGCCTTCATCTCGCCGATCACCGCGTCGAACCGCTCGCGCAGTTCGACATCCGACTGGCGCAGGCCCATGCCGACGCCGCCGCCCAAGGGCACGTCGTCGCCCACGAATACAAGCTGACCGCCGGATTCCGCCACGATGGGCACGAGGTAGTCCCTGTCGGCCAGAACCGCATCGGCCTCACCGTTTCGCACGGCCGCGATCGTGTCTTCCGGCGACGGGAATTCAACCAGCGTGGCACCTGTCGATGCGACGTGGCTTGCCTGGATCGTGTTGGTTTGCGCAGCGATGATGCCGCCCTCCAGATCGGCGTCCTCGGACAGCGCGACATAGGAGGAAGCAGCCGGCGGGATGTAGTTCTGTGTGAAGGCGATCATCTCGGCCCGCTCGGGCGTGATCGACATGCCGGCGATGATGGTGTCGTAGTTCCCCGCTGTCAGGTTCGGAATGATCGAATCCCAGTCGGTGATCACCCATTCGCAGGTCAGTTCGGCGCGGGCGCAGAGCTCGTCGCCCAACTCGCGTTCGAACCCGTCCAGTTCATTGTTGTCGTTGATGAAGTTGAACGGAGGGTAGGCACCCTCGGTGCCCATGCGCACAACGTCCTGTGACAGCGCCGATCCGGCGCTGAGCGCAAGGGCTGCGACGGCGAGCGTAAGTCTTTTCATTTCAGTCTCCCTGGTGGTGGTTGATCAGGCTGCAACCGAGGCCGAAAGGAACTGCCTGAGACGTTCGCTCTTCGGTTGGCCGAAGAGTCGGTCCGGCGGTCCTTCTTCCTCGATCCGGCCAAGGTGGAGGAAAATGACATGATCCGAGACGTCGGCTGCAAGCCGCATGTCGTGGGTCACAAGGATCATCGTGCGCCCCTCTTCGGCCAGCGCCTTGATGACCCGCACCACCTCCTGCTCCAGTTCCGGATCAAGGGCCGAGGTGGGTTCATCGAACAGCAATGCCCGCGGCTCCATGCAGAGCGCGCGCGCGATTGCCGCGCGCTGCTGCTGGCCGCCCGACATCATCGCGGGATAGACATCCGCCTTGTCGCCGATGCCCACCTTTTCAAGCAGGGCACGCGCCCGTGCCTCTACCGTGGCGCGATCCTGTTTCAGCACCGTCAGGGGCGCTTCCATCACGTTCTGCAGCACCGTCATGTGCGCCCACAGATTGAACTGCTGGAAGACCATGCTGAGGTTGGTCCGGATCCGGATTACCTGCGCCTTGTCGGCAGGGTGCCGGTTTGACCCACTTCCCCGCCAGCGCACGGGCTCGCCCTCGAAGATAACTTCGCCCTGCTGGCTTTCCTCCAGCAGATTGCAGCACCGCAGGAGCGTGGATTTCCCCGAACCCGAAGACCCGATGAGCGACACGACCTTGCCGCGGGGCGCGATCAGATCGACGCCCTTGAGCACCTCAAGTTCGCCGTAGCTCTTGTGCAGGTCACGGATCTCGATGACGGGCGGTTCGAATTGGGTCACTGTGGCACGGGCAAGATTGTTCCGGATACCGCAATAGGGCGCAGATTCAGCCTGATTGCAACGGTCGTCGACATTGATGCGGCTACGACGTCCAATGGTGCCCACTTCCGGTCAGATTGCCATCTGAACCGGCAGCCGCAGCACGTCGGCAACCGAAAGCTATCGATCTGTGTGCCGCGCCGCCGCCCGCTGTCGGGCAAGGGCGGAATCGCGGTCGTTGATCCCGAGCAGATTGGCGACCAGACGCAGGACACCATCCTCGTGCGAATCACGCTCACCGTCGGCCAAGGCGACCGCCCAAAGCGCCTCGACCACGTGTCCCCGGTCTTCCAGCGCCACCGCATCCTTGATCGCGCGCGTGAACCGCACTGTGTCGGGGGCTTCGGCCTCGAGGAGTTCCGCATCCTCGCGAAGGCTCTCGGCCTCCCTCCGGCTCAACCCGTGGCGCTGCGCCAGCAGGCTGTCGATGCAGGCCGCCTCTTTCCCGGCGTAGTGGCCATCCGCCCTGGCAACCCGCACCATCAGGGCCGCAAGCGCCAGTCGCGCTTCGGGGTCTGGCAGAGGTGCGGGCGCCGGCGCCGTCAGGCGACGTATCAGATCTGCAAACATGGTGCGGTTATAAGCGGCGACGGGGATTCTGCCAACCAGCCTGGTCGATCGCAGTCACTCACCAAGTCGCGACAACTTCGTCTGAAGGCTCGCGAGTTGCTTCTTGATTTCGGCCAATTCCTCGGCGGGAGTCGGTTCCTCTGCGGGTGCGCTTTCGCCAATCTCGTCGGCGGGGGGTGTCCATCCGGCCATCATCGACTTGAGAAAAGCCTGTTGTTGCCGTTGCAGCGCCTCGAATCCCGGCATCTGTGCCATCGGGTGCTTCAGCGTCGTCAGGTTCTCGACCATCTTCGACTGCCCCTCGCGCAGCATGTCAAAGGACATTGCCAGGAATTGCGGCACCACGCTTTGGGCCTGGGTCGTATAGCTGCGGACAAGGTCCGTCAGCACGTTCAGCGGCAAGACATTTTCGCCACGGCTCTCATGCTCGGCGATGATCTGCAGAAGATACTGGCGGGTCAGGTCGTCACCCGATTTCAGATCAACGATCTTCACCTCTCGTCCGTCACGAATGAAGCCGGCTATATCCTCCAGCGTGACATAGTCGCTGGTTTCCGTGTTGTAGAGACGGCGGCTGGCGTATCGCTTGATCAGCAGTGGCTTGTCTGTAGCGGCCATCTGCCCTCTCCCCTTGTTGCACTGCAGCGTCAGCTTAGGCGACGGTCCGGCAAAAGAAAAGGGCGGGCACAAGGCCCGCCCAGCGTCACGTGCGACAGGGAGGAGGTGTCGACGCGGCGTTCTCACTCGTTAAGCGGCAGCCGAGACTTTTTTCGCGGCCGTCGTCACTTCCGAAGTGGCTTTCTTCACTGCAGCCGTGGCGTCTTCCGAAAAGTCCTTGCCAGCAGCCAGCATCAGCTCGACGGTTTCCATCTGCACTTTCTTGGCAACTTCGGCGTAGGCAGCCATGTTCTCGGCAGCCATTTCAGCCGCAGCCGAAGCAAAGTCGCTGAATGCTTTGGTGTAGTCGGTGGGTTCGGTCTTGGCTTTCGCCAGTTCACCCATCTTCGCGATCGAATCCTTCGTCCACTTCGACGAGATCTCGGCGCTCTTGTCAGCCGCTTCCAGAGCAACTTTGGTCATCTTCTCGCCCAGCAGAGCCGAGGTCTTGAAGCTTTCCTGCATTGCTTTGTTGTCGACCGGGAATGCAGCCATCATGTCCTGCATCGTCTTGGTGAAGTCGTTGGTCTTGGCCATGTCATATCTCCTTGCGCTCGGGTCCATCCCTTTTGCGTCTGAGGGAGATATACGCGCTGCAGTGCAGCATTTCAAGGAATATTTCTGCAGTGCAGCGTGACCCTGCGGAAGGCACCCAAATCAATGGTTTGGGTCGGCCACCACATATGTGCCCGGCGCCGGGCACAGAACCGGGTGCTCCGAATCGCCGGGCTGTCGCGCCTCAACCTTTGCGCCCGACCGCCGTGCCAACCAGTCGGACCAGCGCGGCCACCAGGAGCCTTCGTTGTAGGTCGCCGCGGCCTTCCAGTCGTCTGCGGTGCCGGTCACGGCATCGTTCGTATAGTGCCCGTACTTCTTCTTCGACGGCGGATTCACGATCCCCGCGATATGCCCCGACTCGGACAGGATGAACGTCTTGTCCCGGGCTCCCATCTTCGCGATGCCGTCGAAGCTGGCCTTCCATGCGGCGATGTGGTCGGTCTCGCAGGCAATGGCGCAGAGCGGAACCTTCACATCCTTGATCGAGACGTCCTCTCCGCAGAGCGGGAAGGTATCATCGACGAACTCGTTGTTCTGACAAAGCCCGCGGAGATATTCGACCGCCATGCGCGCCGGAAGATTGGTGCCGTCGCCGTTCCAATAGAGCAGATCGAAAGCGGGCGGCGTTTCGCCAAGCATGTAGCTGCGGATCGCGGGCTGATAGACGAGATCGTTCGATCGCAGGAACGAAAACGTCCGGGACATGAAAAACTTGTGCAAAAAGCCCTTGTCGGTCACCTCGCGCTCGATCCCGTCCACGAAATCGTCGTCGAGGAAGACAGTCATCTCGCCCTGGTCGGAAAAATCGGTCAACGTGGTCAGGAACGTGGCCGAGCGCACAGACTTGTCACCTCGCTTCGCCATCAGTGCAAGCGTCAGCGCAAGGGTCGTGCCGGCGATGCAGTAGCCGACGACATTCACCTTGTCCTCTCCGGTGATCTGCTTGGCTTGCTCGATCGCGGTCAGGAATCCTTCTTCGACATAGGTATCGAGTCCGACATCTCGGTAGCTTGCGTCCGGGTTCACCCAGCTGACCACGAACAGCGTGTAGCCCTGATCCACGATCCATTTGATCAGGCTGTTCTGCGCCTTGAGGTCGAGAACGTAGAATTTGTTGATCCAGGGCGGAAAGATGATCAGCGGGGTCCGGTACACCTTTTCGGTGCTGGCGGCGTACTGTATCAATTCGAACATCCGGTTGCGGTACACAACCGCGCCTTCGGTTGTGGCAATGTTCTCGCCGATCTTGAACGCGTCACGGTTGGCGAGCGTCACCAACAGATCGCCCTCGTTCGCCTCGATGTCGCGCACAAGGTTCTCGAGGCCGCGGACCAGGCTTTCGCCATCGGTCTCGACCGCCCTCGCCAGCGCCTCCGGATTCGTTCCGAGGAAGTTCGACGGCGCGAACATGTCGATGATCTGACGCGTGAAGTACTCCACGCGTTTCTTGTCCTTCGGATCGATGTGCTCGAGATCCGCGACAGCTTTCTCCATCGCCTCCGCCGACATGAGGTATTGCTGCTTGAGATAGTTGAAATACGGGTGGCTCTCCCACAAGGGATCCGAGAATCGGCGATCCTTGGGGGTGTTGTCGGCCGGCGGCGCGAGTCGGCCCTTGGCTAGCTCCTGCTGTGCCTCGACGTAGTGCTTCAATGATTTGCCCCAGTAGGAGACCTGATGCTCGATGATCTTCGAAGGGTTCTGCATCATTTCTGCAACATAGGCGGCCGCCGCCTTCATGAAGACATCATGCGAGGGCCCCTGAAGCCCCGGATCAGCGGATTTGCGACGCGAAATGGCGGAAACGAGCCTCTGAGACAACTCCTCGACCTTGGCGAGGTTGGCGTTCAGACGCTCCAGCTTCGCGGCTGCGTCCTCTTCGTTAGTTGTCATATTAATCGATCCCCCTTATGTTTCCGCCCTGCAGCATAACGTCGCCACGACCGGGGGGAAAGCGACGATGTGACCGGGGACCTTCCGGAGATGGAGATGACATGAAGCATATGGCCACCTACGACCTGATGGAAACGATGCGCAACACCAACGAATGGTTGGGGGCAAGCGCGCGCGCAATGGCTTCGTACCCGGTCTGGGGCATGATTCCCCATCCCATGTTCAAGGTGATGTCGGCCTGGGGCCGCGTGACGGAACGCTCCTTTGCCCGGATGGTGATCAAGCCGGACTGGGGGATCAAGTCGGTCGTGGGTCAGGACGGGCGCGATCACCTGGTCCACGTGGAGCGCATGGTTCGCCGCCCGTTCGGTGATCTGCTCCACTTTCAGGTTCAGGGTCGTGAACCGATGGCGCGCAAGGTGCTGCTGGTTGCGCCGATGTCCGGACACTACGCGACGCTTCTCAAATCGACGGTGATCAGCCTGCTGCCGGACTGCGACGTCTATGTCACCGACTGGCACAATGCGCGCGATATCCCGGTGTCGGAGGGCAAGTTCGATATCGAGGACTACACCCTCTATCTTGTCGATTTCATGCGGTATCTTGGCCCGGATACCCACGTGATCGCCGTTTGCCAGCCGGTACCGCTGGCGCTCGCCGCGACCGCCTACCTGGCCGAGGAAGATCCAGAGGCGCAGCCGCGGACGCTGACGCTAATCGGCGGGCCGGTCGACCCCGATGCGGCACCGACCGAGGTGACCGACTTCGGCCGCCGCGTCACGATGGGGCAACTCGAGCATCTGGCCATCCAGCGGGTGGGTTTCAAATACGCGGGCGTGGGCCGTCTGGTCTATCCGGGCCTGTTGCAACTCGCCTCGTTCATCTCGATGAACATGGATCGTCACACCCAGGCCTTCAGCGATCAGATCATGCGCGCCGCCAAGGGAGAGGCGTCCGAGCACGACAAGCATAACAGGTTCTACGACGAGTACCTGTCGTGCATGGACATGACGGCGGAATTCTATCTCTCCACCGTCGAGCGGATATTCAAGCGCCGCGTGATCGCGCGCAACGTCTTCACGGTCGGTGAAAAGCAGGTCGACATCTCGAAGATCACGAACGTCGCAGTGAAGATCGTCGAGGGCGAAAAGGACGACATCAGCGCCCCCGGCCAGTGCATTGCGGCGCTCGACCTGCTGACCGGACTGCCCGACAGCAAGAAGGCGAGCCATCTGGAACCCGGCGCAGGCCATTATGGCATCTTCGCAGGAAAAAGCTGGCGGACCAACATCCGGCCTCTGGTGCTGGACTTCATCGACGCGAATTCCGCAAGTCCCCGCCCGGTGGCACGGTCGATCAAGCTGGCCTGACGCGGGCCAGCACATCCTCGACCGATGCGGTAATGAGCGACAGACAATCGTCGGTGGAGAACCGGTGATCTGCCTCCTTCATCAGCGTGAGGCGGATGTCCGGTCCGGTTGCATGATCCAACAGCCTCAGCGCAACGGCTGGCGACACGTCCGCATCTGTAGTTCCCTGCAACATTCGAACCGGGAAGGGAAGTTTCAGGGGGGAGCGCAGCAAGAGGTGCTTGCGTCCGTCCTCTATCAGGCGCCGGGTGATGATGTAGGGCTCGTCGGAGTATTCCGACGGCAGCGCGACCTGCCCTTCGGTTTGCAATTGTGCACGCTGAGCCTCTGAAAATCCGGCCCACATGCTGTCCTCGGTGAAATCAGGCGCTGCGGCGATCGTGATCATCCCGGCAACCCGGTCCGGAAACGCGCGCGCCAACAACAGCGCGATCCAGCCGCCCATGCTGGAGCCGACCAGCACTTGCGGCCCGTCGATCGCCGCCAGCACGTCGGCCGCATCCTCAGCCCAGTCGCCGACGCACCCCTTCAGGAAATCGCCTGACGATTGGCCGTGACCGGAATAGTCGAAACGCGTGAAAGCACGGCCCGACCGGACGGCCCATTCCTCCAGATGAAGCGCCTTCGTCCCGGTCATGTCCGACCGAAAGCCACCCAGAAACATCACCCCCGGCCCCAGCCCGGCGGCACGGTGATACGCCAGCCTGCGCCCCTGTGGCGTGGTCAGAACCTGCGGTGCGCTCATGCCTGTTCCCTTGTTTCGTTCAAGCCGGTGGCGACGAGGGCCCCGCCCACCGCCATGACGGCAAAAAGTGCAATCGTCACTTCAGGACCAAAGAGCGAGGCGATGCCGCCGAACACGCCGCCTGCCAGAAGGACGACGCCGATCAACGTGTTCGACAGGGCAGTATAGACCGCCCGCAGATCGGCCGGCGCCATGTCGACCAGATGGGTAGACCGACCGACCCGTACTCCCTGATGCGCCAGCATCAGGACGAACAGCGCCCCCGCAAGTGTCCAGCCAGGCAGAACAAGCGCGCCGACGAGGGCTGCGGCCCCAAGCGTTCCTGTCACCATCAGCACCTGTCGGCTCGATCGGTCGGCCAATCGCCCCCAGATATAACCCGACGCCAATGCAGCCAGAGCCGAGGCCAGCACCAGCGCGCCGAGGCCGGTCAGCGCCTGCTCGGCCGCGCCAGTAGACAGCAGGACCATATAGGGGGGTGCCAGCGCCGTCGCCGTCAGCAATCCACGCGACAGGATGAAGCGCTGTAACTGCGGATCCTCTCGCAGGTATTTCACGTTCGCGATGGCGGCAGCGAACCCGTTTGCCCCGCCCTCGGTCGCGCCAGCCTCCTCGGCCAGGCCGGAAAAAATCACGGCCGCGCCGATCCATGCGGCCCCCGCAATCAGAAGCGCCCCGATCACTAGCACCATGCGGTCTGCCCACCCCAGCATCAGCACAAGCGCGAAGACGATCACCGCAGCAGACCCGGCCGATGTGGCAAGCCCCGTCGCCGTCCCGCGCCGGCCCTTGGCGACCGTCTTTCCCAGAACGTCCTTGTAGCTGACCGAGGCAACGGAGCGCGCAACCGCCAGCACGGTGAGAGCAGCGAGGATGGCAACGCCGGCGGCCACGCCCTGAAGCGTCAGGGCCGCAGCGGCGATGGCGATCACGGCCACACCCTGCGCTGCACTCGCGCCGGCCCATGCCCACTTGCGCCGCGCCATCGCGCGGATGCGTGATGCGGTGAACAGTTGCGGCAGCAGCGCCCCGGCCTCTCGGATCGGGACGAGGAAGCCGATCAGAAAGGCCGGGGCGCCCAGCGCCGACATCAACCAGCTGAGGACGAGCTTCGGATCGGACAGACCATCCGCCGCCTTCGTCAGCGACAGGCTAGCAACGTGGCGCAGGAAGCTGCCTGCCTGTTCGCGGCAGGCGGTTTCGGAAATATCGGCGCAGAGCCGCCCCTCGTCGTCCGACGTCAGCGCCTCGAAAACGATTTCGGTGGTTGTTCGGCTCATGGCCGACACCCTTCCACAGCCCTGCGCGGTGGGCAAGCGGTGGGGCTTGACTCCGGCCGTCGCACGGAGCACGGAGACGCCCACATACCCGCAACCGGGCGTTCCGTGGGCGCCAAACCGACGAGGAGAGCCTATCATGGCCCAGATTTCCCTGACCTTCCCCGATGGCAACAGCCGCAGCTACCAGGCTGGCGTGACCCCCGCAGAGGTGGCGGTGTCCATCGCGCCGGGACTTGCCAAAAGGGCGATTTCGGCCAGTGTCGATGGCGCGCACTGGGACCTGCAGTGGCCGATCGAGGGCGACGCCCAGATTCGCATCCACACCATGCAGGACGAGTCGCAGGCTCTGGAACTGATCCGCCATGATCTGGCCCACATCATGGCCCGCGCTGTGCAGGAGATCTGGCCCGATGTGAAGGTCACCATCGGCCCCGTCATCAAGGATGGGTGGTATTACGATTTCGACCGTGACGAACCGTTTACCCCCGAGGACCTTGGCACCATCGAGAAAAAGATGCGCGAAATCATAAATCTGCAGGACGAGGTGAAGACCGAGGTTTGGGACCGCACGCGAGCGATTGCACATTACGAACAATCCGGCGAGCCTTTCAAGGTGGAGTTGATCGAGGCGATCCCGGGCGATCAACCGATCCGGATGTATTGGCACGGCCACTGGCAGGATCTATGCCGCGGCCCGCACCTGCAACACACGGGTCAGGTTCCCGCCGATGCCTTCAAGCTGATGAGCGTGGCCGGCGCCTACTGGCGCGGCGACAGCCGGAACAAGCAGTTGCAACGGATCTACGGCGTCGCCTTTCGCAACCGCGAGGATCTGAAGGCACACCTGACCATGCTGGAGGAGGCGGCCAAGCGCGACCACCGCAAGCTGGGCCGCGAGATGGAGCTTTTCCATCTGCAGGAAGAAGCACCCGGAATGGTCTTCTGGCACCCCGACGGATGGACCGTCTATCGCGCGCTTGAAGACTACATGCGCCGGCGCCTGAACGCGGCAGGCTACAGGGAAATCCGCACGCCGCAGGTCGTCGACCGCGTTCTGTGGGAGAAATCAGGCCATTGGGAAGCCTACCGCGAGCACATGTTCCTGGTCGAGGTGGACGAGGAAGGGGCCAAGGAAAAGCGCATCAACGCGCTGAAGCCGATGAACTGCCCCTGCCATGTCCAGATCTACAACCACGGCCTCAAAAGTTACCGCGATCTGCCGCTGCGCCTGGCAGAATTCGGATCCTGCCACCGCTATGAGCCTTCGGGATCGATGCACGGCCTGATGCGCGTGCGCGGATTCACCCAGGATGATGCCCACATCTTCTGCACAGAGGACCAGATCGAAGAGGAATGCGCCGGTTTCCTAGACCTGCTGTCTTCCGTCTATGCCGATCTCGGCTTCCGCAAGTTCGACATCAAGCTCTCGACCCGGCCCGAGGTGCGGGTGGGGTCCGACGAAATCTGGGACAAGGCGGAATCCGCTCTCGAACGCGCGATTCTGAAGGTGCGCAATGATTACGAGATCGATCCGGGCGAAGGGGCGTTCTACGGCCCCAAGCTGGACTTCAAACTGACCGACGCCATCGGGCGCGAGTGGCAATGCGGCACCTTCCAGGTCGATTTCAACCTGCCGCAACGCCTGGACGCCGAATACGTGGGTGAGGATGGGCAGAAGCATCGCCCGGTCATGCTCCACCGTGCGATCCTGGGCAGTTTCGAGCGCTTCATCGGCATCCTGATCGAGAACTATGCCGGCAAGCTGCCGTTCTGGCTTGCGCCGCGGCAGGTGGTCGTGGCCTCGATCGTGTCGGACGCCGACGACTACGTCGCTGAAGTGGTGGCCGCCCTGACCGCCGCCGGTGTCCGGGTGGGGGCGGACATCCGCAACGAGAAGATCAACTACAAGGTGCGGGAACACTCCATGGCCAAGGTGCCGGTGATCCTGGCCCTCGGCCAGAGGGAAGTGGCAGAACGCACCGTCTCGGTGCGCCGCCTGGGCGACACGCGGACCGAGACCGTTGCACTGGATCAGATCGTCACAACGCTCGCCAAGGAGGCCCGCGCACCCGATCAGTAAGTGTCAGGGCGCCGGGCGGCCAGCGCCAGCAGGCCGCCCAGCCCGCACATTGCCAGCGGGAACATGGTGAAGACGCCGAAGCCGAAGGCCACGTACATGCCGGCTGTCGCAACCAGCAGCAGAACGCCCGCCGCGACATTCTGCGACCGGGCCATCGCGCCCCCGGCAATCGCCAGAACCGGCGCAAGGAAGCTGACGGTACGGATCAGCGCCGGATTCTCAGGCATGCCGAACATCTCCGCAACCTCGCGGTACTGATTGGCGACCTCGGTGTAGCCGTAGCTGAAAAAGCCGATCAGCATGCCCCAAAGCCCGCCGATGATCCCCAGAATGAGTGCAGCGTTGCGCATGCCTGCCCCCGGTTTTGCACGTTCCCCGCCATATAGGCGAATGATCGCGCGCCCGATAGCCCCCGGTCCCGGCCGGCCGATAGCACGCTTGATTTTTCGCCCGATTCGGACATTCTTTGCCCTGTGACAACGGACTTTCTACGCCGCCTCCTGCTCTCAGGCTGCCGGACCTTGGAAGACCTGGCTGCACGGCCCTTGGCAATTCCGCCGGGGGTGGACTTGAGTAAGGAGAGACGGAATGCCGACCGGCACCGTGAAATGGTTCAACGCCACCAAGGGCTTCGGGTTCATTGCACCTGATGGCGGCGGCAAGGATGTGTTCGTTCATATCTCGGCCGTCGAACGCGCCGGCCTGACCGGATTGAACGACAATCAGAAGGTCGCCTATGAGTTGCAGTCCGGCCGCGACGGCCGCGAATCCGCCGGCGATCTGAAACTGCTCTGAGCCTTCGCGGCGTTCAGCCTGCAGCCTTGGGCGGCGTCACACGATACACGCCCTCGGGCAGGTTGAGCGCCGCAGCCAGATCGCGAACCTGAGCCAGCGACAGCGTGATCCGACACACGCTGTCCGTGCGCGCATCATACTGTTCCACCGCAACGCAATCCTCGAACGCCTGCAGGATCACGTCTTCCTGCAGGTTCACGCTGCCCTCATCGACAAGGGTAATCACGGTCGCGTCGAATTCGTGCTCGATTGTGAACATGGGGGCAGCCTAGCGCGCTACATCGCCGCATGCAATTCGCCTTCGCCGCCGGTCAAGCGCATAAAGCGCCGGCGCCAGGATCCGGTCATAGACGACAGTGGCCAAGGGCCGAACGACGGGCAACCGGACCACGCGGGCAAGGGGGCGAAAGCGCGGCATTGCCTCCCACAGGATCAGAAACGCAGGTAGCCCCGCGATCACACGTCCCTCGTGCAGCACATGCAACCGGCGCCGGGCAGCGTCCGGGTCAATGCCGTGTGCCGCCAGATCCATCTCGTTCAGGTCCCGGAACCTGATCGGGACCTCCTGCGCGGCGCAATAACGGGCATAGGCCGCAACCTCGCGGCGGCAGATCGGGCAGGCGCCATTGAAGATCACGGTGGGTTCCATAGGCAAGCATCTAGCGCGCCGGACGCAGCGACCAACCACTGCACAGGAGCGTGAACAGCGCCCCCTGCCGCCTTTCCCGCAGCGTCGTGTCTGGCTACTCTGCCGCAAACGGAAGGGCAGCACCTTGGGTCGGTTCAGGTTTCTCGCGCAGCTATGGTTGGTCCTCGTTCTGGCGGTCGCCGCCTGTGCACCGCTTGATCCCGCCCCGGTCCAGCGCCCGCAGCCCGCCGCTTTCGAGCCCGGCGCGCGACTGGACAGTCAGACGGCGGCGCGAAACTTCGTGGCGGTGGTGGACCGGACGCGACCCGTCGCGGTGCAGGAATGCCGCCTGCGCAACCCGCAGGCGAATTGCGACTTCGTGATCGTGATCGACGACCGCCCGAACCAGCCGCCGAACGCGTTCCAGACCGTCCAGCGCGACGGCCGCCCGGTGATCGGCTTCACGCTGGCGCTGATCGCCGATGCCCGCAACCAGGACGAACTGGCCTTCATCCTGGGGCATGAGGCGGGCCATCACATCGCCGGCCACCTGCCGCGGGTGCAGCAGTCGGCGATGGCGGGCGCGCTGATCCTCGGCACGCTCGCCAGCCTCGGCGGCGCAGGCCAGTCGGAGGTCGATGCCGCCAGCCGCCTGGGCGCCTCGGTGGGGGCGCGGACCTATTCGCGCGACTTCGAGCTTGAGGCCGACATGCTGGGCACCGTCGTCGCCAATTACGCGGGCTTCGACCCCGAGCGGGGCGCCGCCTTCTTCTCGCGCATCCCCGATCCGGGCAACAGCTTCCTGTCCACCCATCCCCCCAACGCCCAGCGCATCCAGGTGGTGCGGCAGACGCTGGGCTCGCTGCGCTAGGAGGCTATGCGCCCACCGGGCGCGGCTGCGCTGAAACCTGCCGCCGAATCGCCGGGCTGAGGGCGATCGCCAGAAGCAGGATCGAGAACAGGCACCAGATCGCCGGCACCTCGTTCGGATTGTCGGTCAGCACGCTGGCCAGCATCGGCCCCGCCAGCATGTGCATCAACGCGAAGCGCCACGCGCCGTAGACCACCGGCAGCACGAAAACGGCCAGCACATAGGTCGGAAAGCCCCAGTAGACGCCCATCGCGTGCAGTCCCAGCGCGGATTCCACGGGCAACATCATGCCGTTGAACGGCACGTCCCATGCCAGGTGCCAGACCCCGGATACCGTGCACAGCGCCGGCCCGCACAGCGGCGACCGGGGATCGCAGATCCCCGCCCAGCTCATCGGGTAGAGCTGCACCAGCATCACCAGGGAACACAGCGCTGTGATGCCAAATATCCAGCCCCGCATCCGCGCCCGCACCGGGCCGGGGACCAGTTCCATCGCAAAGGCATTGATGATCAGCGGCTGAAAGATGATGTGGAGGACCGAGAGCAGGGTCACCGTCTGGTTTGCCCCCGTACCGCATTGGTCGATCACCATGTAGCCGGCGAACTGCAGCAATTCCATCAGCGTGAAGTACCCCAGCGCCAGCGGTATCGCCACAGCATCGCCCCGCCGCCAGGTCACGACCGTTCCGACAGCCCCGGCCGCCGTCATCACCACCGTCGCCTCGAGCCCCCAGCACATTGCCCGCCCCTGCCTTTCCTGCAACCTGCACCCGCAGTGGGCGGCGGGCAAGGGTATCTTCCTGTTTCCAATGGAGCGAGCGAAGGGCGCGAAGCCGGCCTCACCTCCGGAATGCCAACGCAAGCCCACGTTGCCAGATTTGAGTTCGATTCAAGTCAAAGTAAAAACACAATCAAATTTTAATTTCTCTTTACAGACGAGGAATTGAGCATTCGGAGACCAGTTTTGTCCGGATGATCTTCGAGAGAACGGAGGTTGGAAAATGAGTAACGAGTGCACACCAAATGGCTTCGGAAGAGCGCTGCCTGCGCTCATCATGGCAGCTGCTGCTGCCGTCGCGGGCACCCAGCCGGCGGCGGCCCAGACTTACTGCAAGATCGAGACGGTGCAGACCATGTCCTCCGTCACCGATCTCTGCGACTGTGACATCGTCACGCCGGGAATGCTGAAGCACATTCTTGGTCGTTCCGACTTCTCGGTGATCCTGGAAGAGACCTCGCAGGAATGCCCGCGCTTTGCCCGCGCACTGACGGATTTCCCTGTAGCCAGTTTCACCCCTGCCCCGAATGAAGGCGGCGGCGGCGAAGGCGACAGGAGAAGAAGCGATAGAGGTGGCAACGGGCCCGGCGGCAACGGCGACACGGATGTGGGCGAGACCGAGAACGATGAGGCAGGCGATGGTGGGACTGAACCCGGTGCTCCGGATGAAACTGCCGAGTCCGAACTAAATGATGCACGTCCCAGTTGAGGCCCTCCTTCCAAGCCTGCCTGCGGGCCGGCCTATGGCCCGCAGGAATATGGAACCAATCCCTCAGGGGGCCTTCGGTCCTCGAAATCAGTGCGTCGATACCAGGATCCACGAACTCGGCGCGCGCGGGTTCTGCATCCGCATGAAGTTGTAACCGGTCTGGCGCCAATGCTTGATCCTGGGTTCGACGTTGTCGAGGACATAGTCTCCGTCCTGCAGCCGCAGGATCAGAATGGCATGCGCGCCGGTTCGCCGGGAAAAGACGGTGGCGAGCAGAAGATGCTCTGCCGGGACGCCCCGCCGGATCAGTTCCCTCTTTTTCAGCAGCGCAATGTCTTCGCAGTCGCCACGGCTGGTCGACGGCAGCGTCCAGTGTTCGCTGGTGCCGTATTGCCGCCTGTCCGATATCGGCCGGATCTGACGGTTGACGCTGCGATTGACCTGCTGCGCCATTTCCAGTGTGGTGGTGCCACTCGATGGACCGGCCCCGCCTTTCTGGCACGCCCAGTCGTAACGCGCGCAAAGGCCAAAGGCACCAGCGGGTGCCGCAATCGGCGCGCCCGCACCCAGGAACCGTGGGCTTGTGCCGGGACTGGCCGCGGCAAAACCTAGCATCCCAAGCAGCAAAAGGCAGACCAGTGTCGCCCCTGATGCGGCGCGAAGCAGGCCGGATGCTGCGGCCCCTCTGCCGGCTTCACGTCGCATAAACCCGTCCCCCATGCCTGCCTGACTGCCACGCGCAGCATTGATCCTCATCGCAACAGGTTTCCAGGTTCCAAAGTTAAGCCGAGGCGCGGCTTCAATCCAAGGCTAATTCGGCCAGGGGGTGAAAGTCGCCAGGCTGGCGTCGTGGACGCGCGTGCTCACCATCGGGGCAAGGGTGAGGCGCGTGTTAAACCACGCGACCACCGATGCCTTACAGATGCTGGCAGGTTGCTTGCGCATGGCTGGCGCGTTTCTGGCGCGGCATGATCGAGTTTCAGCTCGCCCGTCACGCCGAAATCAAGGCTGGCGATAGCGCCGTGTGTCAAGGCCCGACGTGCCGCAGCGCACTTCAAGATTTTCAGATTTATCAAAGTTTTGCGGGAATCAACCCTCAAACAGATCCGCCTGCCCGGGCGCCCTTGGCGCGTCCAGCCCCAGATGCCGCCACCCCTTCGCCGCCAGCATCCGCCCCCGCAGCGTCCTGGCGATCAGGCCCTGCTGCAACAGAAACGGCTCGATAACCTCTTCAATCGCATCCCGCGCCTCTGACAGGGCCGCCGCGATCGTCTCGACCCCGACGGGCCCGCCGCCGTAGTTGTCGGCAATCAAGGTCAGGTAGCGCCGGTCGGCACTGTCAAGTCCCAGATGATCGACACCCAACCGCGTCAAGGCTCCATCGGCAACCGCGCGTGTCAGCCGTCCGTCGCCCTCGACCAGCGCAAAATCCACCACGCGGCGCAGCAACCGCCCGGCGATCCGCGGGGTGCCGCGCGCGCGCCGCGCAATCTCGCGCGGGCCGTCCGGATCGGCCGGGATGTTCAGAAGCCGCGCTCCGCGCGTCACGATCTCGTTCAGTTCATTCTCGGTGTAGTATTCTAGCCTAGTCGGAATGCCGAACCGATCCCGCAGCGGCGTCGTCAAGAGGCCCAGCCGCGTGGTCGCCCCGACCAGAGTGAACGGAGGCAGATCAATGCGAACGGTGCGCGCAGCCGGCCCCTCACCGATCACGAGATCGAGCGCGAAATCCTCAAGCGCAGGATAGAGCACTTCCTCGACCACCGGGGACAGGCGGTGAATCTCGTCGATGAACAAAACATCCCGCGGCTCCAGATTGGTCAGGATGGCCGCCAGATCCCCCGCCTTGGCAAGAACGGGACCAGAGGTCATGCGGAACCCTACGCCAAGCTCGCGTGCCATGATCTGCGCCAGAGTCGTCTTTCCCAGACCCGGCGGACCGTGGAAGAGCGTGTGATCCATCGCCTCGCCCCGCCGCCGGGCGCTTTCGATGAAGACACGCAGGTTCGCCCGCGCCTCGGCCTGGCCGATGAACTCCTCGAGCTTCTGCGGTCGCAGCGCGCGGTCGGCATCCTCGGGTCGGGGCTCGGGGCGTAGCGCAGGGTCAGGCGTGGTCATCGCCTATCCTTTCGGCGCCAGAAGCCGCAGGGCGGTGCGGATCAGGGCAGGCGTGTCGGCGTCGGGCGCGTTCGCCGCCGCTTCGGATACGGCCGCGGCCGCGTCGGACGGCGCATAACCAAGGTTCCCCAGCGCGGACATCGCCTCGGCCGTCGCGGCGGCGCTGGAAGAGGACGGGTTCTGAATGCGGGGGGCTGGTTTCGACAGTTCGATCACCTCCTCCCCCTCCGGTCCGGCCTCCGACATTCCGGCGACTGCGCCCATCGCCATGACCGATGGCGCCTTTGATTTGAGCTCCATCACCACACGCTGGGCGATCTTGGGGCCGACGCCAGGGGCCGCCTTGATTGCGGACCAATCACCCAGCGCAATCGCCCGTGCCAGCCCTTCAGCCCCCAGCGTCCCAAGGATCGCCATCGAAGCCTTGGCACCCACGCCCTGCACCGAAATCAGCAACCGATGCCACTCCTTCTCCAGAAGCGACGGGAAGCCGAAAAGCTGCAAAAGATCCTCGCGCACCAGCAGGTCGGTGAACAGTTCGACCGCTTCGCCCGGCCCCGGCATCCGCGCCAGCGTCCGATCGGAAACGTAAACGACGTAGCCTACGCCACGTACATCAATCAGCACATGATCCGTGCTGCGAAAGACAAGCCGGCCGGCGATCCGCCCGATCATCGGTCGGCCCGCGCCAGAGCGGCCGCCAATCGACCCGACGATTGAAGGTGATGTGCATGGCAGATCGCAACCGCCAGTGCATCCGCGGCATCCGGCCCGGCAAGAGTTACCCCCGGAAGGTGCAGCCGAACCATGTGGTCCACCTGTGCCTTGGCCGCGTGACCGACCCCGACGACTGCCTTCTTCACCGCATTGGGGGCGTATTCACCCACCGTCAGCCCGGCCTGCGCCGGCACCAGCAGCGCAATGCCGCGCGCCTGCCCCAGCTTCAGGGTTGCCACGGCATCCTTGTTGACGAAAGTCTGCTCCACGGCCGCCGCATCGGGCTGGTGCAGCATCAGGATCGTCGTCAACTGGTCGTGGAGGCTGAGCAGCCGCGCCGCCAGGTCATCACCGGACGAATGGCAGATGCCGTTGGCCACATGTGTGAGTCGTGCGCCCCGCACGTCGATAACGCCCCAACCGAGGTTGCGCAGACCGGGATCCAGCCCCAGAACACGCCGCGCTTCCGTCATCCTGCCCCCTTGATGCCATTTCTGTGTGGCCTTTTGGCAGCACTAGCACGAAGCGCGAACATCCGCCAAGCACGAATTCTGACGCAATGGAGTGTCGCCCGCCAAGACACCGCGGAAAAGCGACGTTCCGCGGGGCGATCACGACGCCTCTGGGTCACCCGAAACACTTTATTAACAGGTGAATCTGCCATGCACCATTTGCATGATAGGGTTGCGCCTGTCGCAGCTTGTCGTTTCAGAACCGCCCGATTAATTCGCAATGCAGATGTGGAATGCATCGCAATCGGACACTTTTTCAAGGACAGCTGAAATGGCCGCTTTCGAGACGACCCGGACTGCGCCCTTCGGCGCCATCACCACCCTGAAGATCGTGCAGGCTTTCGAGACTGCACTTCATCGGATTTCGACATGGAACGACGCCCGCGTGACGCGCAATGCGCTGTCGAAACTGACGGATCGCGAACTGGACGATATCGGTCTGTGCCGTGCCGATCTGGAACGGCTTGATCTGGCGCAGCGCGACTGACAGCAGACACGGCACCGAAGGAAAGAACGGCCGCCCCAACGGGGGCGGCCGCTCTCATTTCCAGCCATGCCAATCCGGTCAGCCCGGCGCGCTCAGCGTCAGGGTTGCCCAGTCTCCGATATCCTCGCGCCGGTGCAGGGTGAAGCCCTGCGCCTCATAGGCGGCCAGAACATCGTCCGCCTGCTCCACCAGAAGGCCCGAAAGGATCGCGTGGCCCGCGCACATGTGCCGGAAAATCGCGGGTGCCAGCTCGATCAACGGTCCCTTCAGGATGTTTGCGAAGACCAGATCGAAGGGCGCCGCGGCAGCCAGCCGCGGATGATCGAAACCCGCAGCCTCTACGCACTCCACCCGGCCGTCCAGCCCGTTGGCCATGACATTCGCGCGGGCCACATCCACCGCCACGGCATCGACGTCGCTTGCCAGAACCTTGCCCGGCCAGATCCGGGCGGCGGCCATCGCCAGAACGGCGGTGCCACAGCCGATGTCCACCACGTTATGCCCAACGAACCCCTCGGCATCGAGTCGGTCCAGTGCCCGCAGGCACCCCTGCGTCGTTCCATGATGGCCCGTGCCAAAGGCCATCGCCGCTTCGATCAGCAACGCGACGGATCCTTCGGGCACCTTGTCGGCGTCATGGCTGCCGTAGACAAAGAAACGCCCTGCCTCCACCGGGCTCAGTTCACGGCGCACCTTGGCGACCCAGTCGATCTCAGGCAGTTCCGACACCGCAAAAGGTTGCGCGCCAAACGCCGCCGCCAGCAACGCAAGTTCTGCCTCGTCCGGGCCTTCGGTGAAATAGGCGCCGACCTCCCAGCGCCCCGTTCCGTCCTCGATCTCGAACACCCCGACGCCGGTCGGCTCAGGGCTCATCGCCTCCATCGCCTCGCCCAAGGCGCGGGCGCGATCTTCGCTTGACAGCGTCGTCAGGGCGGTGAAGGTCGGCATGGTGGCTCCGGGTTGCGTTTCCGCCCGGCGATAGGTGCGTAGGCGGGGGGCGTCAACCCTCGGCGCGGAAGGTCTGCATCACATCATACATCACCGGCTCGAACCGCGAGCACAGGTCCGCGATCCGGCGGTTGCGCTTGCGCATCTCGTCGCTGCGCAACATCGCCTGGAAATCCTCGCGCCTCCGCCACTGTGAGTAGCTAGCGATCCGGGTCTGAGCATCGTTCATGTGCAGCGCAGCCGAGATGAAGCCCGGCTGGCGGCGGATGAACTGCTCGTAGGCGTCGCGCAATTCGTCCAACAGGTCCTGTGCGGTGCCGGGCGTCATCTCGAAGGTGGTGATGACGGTCTGCGCCTCGGTCGGGGCTGTGATGGTAAGCATGGCCTCCCTCCCTCATTGTCGGCCTTGAGGCCGTACGATCAGCCTACGCCCGACGGTCGCTTCCGGCAATCGCCGCGCCGTTTCACGCAGCATTCACGTGACTCATGGGAAAGTTCTCCGACGCGAGAGGATCGACAGTCGGCGACAGCAACAGGGGCTCGGCATGTTCGTGTGGCGCAATGGATGCGACCGGGTTGGCAAAGGACCCGGTTTTACTTTACTTAAGGGAAGCGATCCCGCACAACTTTTGGTGGCGGGAGCGGAGATCAAGAGTGTGAGGCCGGATCGGGACAATGCGGTTGTCATGCCCCGGCTAGCGCCTGTGGCGCTGCCCGGTGGGGCGATCCTTGCGCGCCTGTACCTGATCGGACCCTTCGCGCTGACCGGTGCTGATGGTCAGGTGTTGACACCGCGGGCACAGAAATCCCGTGCCATTCTGGCGATGCTCGCGCTGTCGCCGCGGGGGTCGCGCTCCCGCGTGTGGCTGCGCGACAAGCTCTGGTCCGACCGGGCAGAGGATCAGGCATCGGCCAGCCTGCGCCAGGCGCTGCTTGACATACGCCGCTCGCTCGGCCCGCTGGCCGATCTGATCCTGGTGGCCGACAACCATACCGTGTCGCTCAATCTCTCTCGTGTGAGCATCGACGCGCTCGAGGTTCTGGCCGATCGCATCCCCCTGCCGCTGGGCCGCGAGACGGATGAAGAGGCGGCGACCGAGCATTTCCTCGAAGGGCTCGACGTGCGCGACCCGGAATTCGAGGACTGGCTGATGATGGAGCGTCAGGTCTGGCAGCAGAAGCTGGAGACCCGCCTTGCGCGCGGTCTGGAGCCCAAGCAGGAGCTCACCGCGGACGGCCGGCACCGCAACCTCGCGATCCCGCGCACGGATGCCCGCGTGCCCGCCCAGGCGACGCTGGTCATGCCGGCGCCCCGCCTTGCGCGGGCTGGATTGGCGCTTCTGCCCTGCATGCATCAGGCGGCCGGCGCGGTCGCACCGGATGCAGTGCGGCCGCTTCCCGGCACGGCGCGGCGGCTCTGCGCGATGTTGGCCACTGCAATGCGCGAATGCGGCGATCTGCATTTGACCAATTTCGCCGAGGAGACGGCTGCGCCCGTCGATGCCGCACCCCGCTTCCCCGAGGCGGCGGTCCTTCACCTTGTCCTGCGGCCCCGGATCATCCTGCGCGGCGACACGGCGGAGGTCACGCTGCACCTGATGCGCGCAGGCGACCACGGGACCGTCCGGTACGAGACCCAGCGCTGCAACCCGTCAGCGCTGGCGAGCGGCGACATGTCCCCCCTTTACCGGATGGTTTCGGCGCTGGTGGAGGCTGCGCTCGACTGGGCGGCGCGGGCGCCGCAAGACGAACGGCAGATGCGCGCGGCCCGGCTTTACACGGCAGCCAGCCGGATGTTCGGCCTTGCGCGCCAAGACCTTGCGGCCTCAGAGGTGTTGCTGCAAGAGGAGTTGGGCACCCGTCCGTCCGCCCAGGCCTATGGCTGGCTTGCGTTCCTGCGTACCTTTCAGGTCGGCCAGCGCCATAGCGCCGATGATGCGCCGGTGATCGAGGAAGCGCAGTTCTACGCGCGCCGGTCCCTCGAACTGGACCGCGACAATGCGCTGACCTCGGCGCTGGTCGGGCATATCCACTCCTATCTATTCGGCGAGTACGATTTCGCAGCCGGTCTGTTCGAGCACGCGTTGCGGCTGAACCCCGGCCAGACCCTCGGTTGGGATCTCTATGCAATGCTGCATTCCTACGCCGGGCAGCCCCGGAAGGGGCTGGCGATGTCCCGCTGGGCCGTGCACTTGGCCGAGGGTAGCCCGAACCGGTTCTATTTCGAAACCACCCGTTGCATCGCCGCGGCCCTGTCCGGCGATCCGGAGACCGCAATCGCGGCGGGCGAGTCAGCCTTGGCAGACAGGCCGGCGTTCAATTCGATCCTGCGATATCTGGTTTCTGCCTATGCCCACGCGGGCCGAATGGACGAAGCGCATGACCGCCTTCGCCGCCTTTATGCCATCGAGCCGACCTTCACGATCCAAAGCCTGACCGCATCGGGCTATCCCGGTCTCGACACCGCCGGTGGGCGTCTGTTCACCGAGGGCCTGCTGAAGGCCGGGGTGCGAATGCGCTGAGAACCCAGCCGATGATGAATCCCTCCTGATAACCGGAGTTGCTTTTCAGAATGCCCGAACCACAACCTCTTTCCTCGCTTGTCGCCTTTCTGAACGCCAATCGTTTTGCCGTCGAGCCGACGGGCATCGTCCCGTTGCCGCCAATCGACGACCCGCAGCAAGAAACCCTCGGGCAGATCCCAGCGGGTGCCACTCCGGGGCTTGGCGAAGAGCCGCCTTTTGCGATGGCCGCATCGGTGCAGCGATCGGCAAACAAATCCTCGCTCAACAAGAACAAGCGGGTGCTGAACAAGAACAAAAACAAGAATAAGAACAAGGCAAGCAATGACGGGGGCAAGGGGTACGATGCCGGCCTGATCCCCGCCGCGGCCTTGCGCCGCCTGCATTCGGCATCACCTCGCGCACCCTTTGATGCGCTGGCCCGGTTCACCTGGGAAGCGCTCGATCTGCCGCCGCCCCCCGGACCCGACGTGGCGCGCCTTGAGACGGCCGTGCTTCTGGCGATGCAGGCCCGCGACGACGAACGCCGCCGTCGCCTGTCGGATATCGAAAGGGAGTCCAGCATGTCGGTGGCCGAATTCACCCGGCCGCTCGGGATCGAAGGCCTTGCGGGGTTCGAGGCGACAGAGGGGTTGTTCCTGAACATCCTGACCGCCTGTGAATATGTCGGGCTGCTCTACAAGGCGCGCTTCAACCGGCTGCGCCCCAACCAGCTGGAACCGCGCCTTCGGCTTCTGCTGCCGAACCCGGCGCACGAGGCCTATCCGAGCAATCACGCCTTCCAGTGTTTTTCGATCGCCTTCGGCTTCAACGCCATCCTGCCCGAGCATCCTGCCACCGAGACGCTGTCGCTGATCGCCCGAAACGTTGCCGAAAACCGGGAATGGGCGGGCCTGCACTATCCGTCCGACACGATCGCGGGGCGCGAGCTTGCTCGCCGCTTTCTTCCCTATCTCGCCAATGCCTTCCTGCCGGAGTTTCTGGCAGCCCAGCGCGAATGGCTGTGAGACGACCGCCAAAGGATCCCGCCATGAGCCCCACCGCTTCCTCGCCACTCGCCGCCCACCGCAAGGACCCAGCACCATATTACTACCTCTGGCATCTGGCCGCGCTGAACGTGCTGAGCGTGGATTTCGGACCGGTCCCGCCGGGTCCGCTGCCCGCGCGCCACGAAAGCGCGCTGCGCGACAGCACCTCGGCCAAGGTCACGGCGACGCTGTGGGACAAGCTGCTGGACCCGAAGTGCCGGCCGGGCCCCGCGGCCCGCATCGCGCTGATCGACACCGGGGTCAGTCTGACACACCCGAACCTGCACCACCGGATCGTCCCGGACAGCGCCATTGACCTTGCTACCCATCGCTACGGCGCCCGCTGCCTAACACCGGGCGCAAGCACAGGCGCACATCGGCCCGAAACCCCGCAACCGTTCTTCGACGGTCTTGATGTCTCTGCCCTCGGTCCGCTTGGGTTGGCCGCAGATGCCCAGGCCCTGTTCGACGAGCTGGTCATTGAACTTTGCGCCTCCACCGGCGTCACGCGCCATATCCTTGATCTGCACGAGTCACTGGCCAGCCACGGAACGGCAGTTGCCGGCCTGATGGTCGGGGCGCCGGCCGATTGGGAGGACGGGATCGAGGCTGATCCACAGCGTCCATCGAACGACCGGTCCCGTCCTGATCTTCTGCCCTATTTCGGCGTCGACCCCTTTTCGACCCTGATCCCGATACGCACGTCGTTCGAGGATGATCCGCACCAGTTCATCGCCGCCTTCCTTTATGCCTGGCATTCCGGTGCGGACGTGATCGTCCTGCCCCGCGGACTTCCCGATCCGGTGCGCGGCGCGCTTTGCCCGAAGGAAGATCTGACAGCCGACCTTGAAACCTGGGAAAACCGCGAGATAGCCGACCTGTTTCATCGGCTGAGTGTGACGGGCGAAGATCGGCGGCCCACACATCGGCCAGAGCCGCGGTTCACCGACGCCCGCCTGTGGACGATCCTCGAACATCTGATCGTCGCACTCAGCCGTAAAATTCCGGTGGTCTGCGCGGCAGGCAACGATGGCGAAAGCCAGTTGATCTATCCGGCAAACCTGGCCGCGCCCGATAATGGCGTGATCGCGGTCGGCGCCGTCACGGCCCAGGGCTTCCGGTCTGGCTATTCCAGCTATGGCCCCGGCCTGACCGTCGTGGCGCCGTCAGACGACAGCGAGGTTTTCAACCGCCATCAGCAAAGATTCGACCGCCAGATACCTGGTTTCGACGGCCCCGAACCCGCAGCCGGCGGGCGCGATGAGCCCGCCTATTGCCATCTCGGCCTGACGACGACAGATCTGCCCGGTATCTTTGGCTACGATGCGGGAACCCCGCCTTGGTCAAAGCGGCTGCCTGACGCAGACGGTCCGGGACTCGGGGGCGGCAACTACACCGATTTCGGCGGGACGTCGGGCGCGGCCGGCCTGGTCGGAGGGGTCGTCGCACTTGTCCAGAGGGCGCGAAAACGCGATCACGGAAAAGCCGCACGTCTGGGCGGTGCTTCCGTGAAGTCGATCCTGATCAGCGCAGCGAATACATCTGCCGTCGTCGCGCCCGGATTTCGCCCGCTTTCACCCGACCGAATGAACGGACAGGGCGAAGAGGCCGCCGCGGCCAGCCGATTTTTTGGCGCCGGACTGGTCGACGCGGCGAAGGCAGTCGACCTTGCGCGCAGCGCTTGAGCAGGGGACCCATGGGTGATTCGGCAGGGCTGTCCTGTGACAGCTTCACCACACCATCTTCACCTCTCGCACACGACTGCGCGCAAGAGGAATAGGGCGGAGAGCGCCCTATTCGATTTCGTGACTAGCCCCTGAGAACAGTCGCGCCTGACTGGTCCTGCCCGCTCTTGAAGCGTCGAAGCCGCGCCATGCTTCGATGCGTGCCAAAGGCGTCCCCATTGGCGCGTGCGGCGTTTATTTCTGCTTCAATTGCAGCGGCTTGCCAGTCGTGCCACGCCACGCCGGTCGTTATCCGCCATGGCCCCGCAAGGACGAAATTATCCCCGCACGCAGGCAAATTCCCATCGTCTGTCGGATTGTTCATTCCGCACCCCATACCACCTTCACCGGGATGTTGCGTCCCGGAGTCACCCACCGCACCTATGGGCCATCTTACGTTAACAGATCATTGGCAGTCGTCAGATTATCCCTTTTTTTTGAAGTTGCTTCCACCGCGGGTTGTGCTGGCGTGGCGACACCCTGCATACTGATGTCAAGTGTGTCGAAAGCTGCGGATGGAAAGGCTCTGTTTGAAACAGAGCGCTTCGGAGCCGACGGAACGGGAAGGGCGCGGGAGAGAATGGCGCTGAACGAACAACCCCACACAGGTGCTGTGCGCTTCTCGCGAAGGCTGGTTCTGTTTCACATGGTCGGCCTTCTGATGATGATCGGTCTGGTGATTTCCAGTATGCTCTGGATATCGGCACGTCACAACGACCTCGCGCAGGTTTCCGCCGAACGCATGGTGCGCGGCGCGCTGGTGTCGTTCCAGCAGAAGATGGAAACGGTGGTTCGCGACTACTCCATCTGGGACGAGGTGATCGACGCGCTCGCAGCCCGGGATGCGGACTGGCTGTTCAGCAGCCTGGGTAGCGCGGCAGCCGACATCGGTACGCTGGACTTCGCGTACCTTCGTGAAAGCACATCGGGCTGGAGCATCGGTTGGCTGGCAGGTAGCCCACCCGAGGGGACAAGCGATCCAATTTCCGATGACTTGTTCAGGCAGATGAACGCGCTGCTTGAAGGGACGGACCCGGCCAACCACCCCGTGCGCACGGCTTTCGTTCAATGGCGGGACGAGGTCTGGAGCTTTGCCATTTCGCGCGTGGTGCCGATCGGTGAACTTGATCCATCAGTGGACGAGGCGACCTATCCGCGCCAGATCCACGGGCTTCGCATGACCGATGACCGGCTGGCCGGTATCGGATCGACAATTCTAATGGACGACCTGCACATCGAAGACGCAATCCCTGCAGGCCGCGATGGCATCCCGCTGCTGGGCACCGATCGGAACCCGATCGGCTATGTGACGTGGACGCCCCCCGCGCCGGGCGAAAGCATCCTGCGTCAGATCGCCCTGCCCGTAGGAGTCGGCCTGCTGCTCGCAGTTGCATTTGCGCTGTTTTCGTCCGGGTACTCCATCGTCTCCGCGCGACGGCTGGAAAAGGCGCTTGCGGATGCGCAGGTCGCGGATCGGGCCAAGACGGAATTCCTGTCGAACGTCAGCCATGAGTTGCGCACACCGATGAACGGGATTCTGGGCGTCACGCAGCTTCTGGAAATGACGGATCTGGACGATGAGCAGCGGGAGCTCCTGGGCGTCCTGTCCGGCTCTGCCGAGACCCAGATGTCCCTGATTTCCGACCTGCTGGAAATCATGCAGATCGAGAGCGGCGCACGGCGACTGGCAAGCGAACCCTTCGATCCTGCGGCGATCGTCACACAGGTCGCTGATCTGCTGCGCCCCGAGGCAATGAAGAAGGGGGTCACGATCACTGCCGATGTCAGGGAAGGCGATTTCGGCAGGGTCATCGGCGACAGCCGTGCGCTGAAGCAGATCCTCACCAATCTCGCGGGTAACGCGGTGAAATTCACAAGCCAGGGGCAGGTGCGCCTGCGTCTGGAAGCGACCCCCGGCGCGAACGATGTGGAGCTTCGGATTGCCGTCGAAGACACCGGCCCGGGCATTGCGCCAGAGCATCAGGCGCTCATATTCGAGCGGTTCGCTCAGGTCGATTCCAGCCTCCGGCGCAGCGCCGATGGCATTGGGCTTGGTCTGGCAATCAGCCAATCGTTGGCCGACATGATGGGCGGACGGATCGCCCTGAACAGCACGCTTGGCAAGGGATCGGTGTTCACCCTGTCCGTTCGGCTGGAGCGCGCCCCGCAAGAGGCCATCCTCAAAGGCGCGGCATGACCGCAGCACGAAATGCACAACCGCTAAGGGTGCGCGGGGGCAGGCAGTGAGCGGCGTGCCACCGATCCTCGTCGTCGAAGACAACGGTGCCAACCTTCTCGTCGTACGGCTCATGCTGCGCAAACTGGGTCATGAGGTAATCGAGGCCCCGAACGGGCGGATCGGTGTTGAATTGGCGCTCTTGCATCGGCCGCGATTGGTCTTGATGGACCTGCGCATGCCCGAAATGGACGGTATAAGCGCGGCCGCCGAGATACGGGAGATCTTGGGCGCGGACTCGCCGGTTCTGGTTGCCGTGACCGCAACGATCACCCCGGAACAACAGGCGGAATGTGCCGAGACCGGCTTCGCGGAGGTGATCGCGAAACCGATAAACTTTTCAGCTCTGTCAGAGATAGTGACGCGCTATACCGGCTGACCAGCCGCCACGGGCAGATCGCGGCGCGCGCCAAGCGCGCGCCCGTCCGTCAGACTGTCAGGCCGCACGGCGGCGCTGTTCCAGGCTGGTCAGGAAGGAATAGTGTCCAGGGCAGAAATCGCGGTACAGCTTGCGCAGCCAGTGCTCGTGGTCCAGCGAAAAGATGGACCAGAACGCATAATCTTCCAGAAGCTCTTCGCCAGGTTCGATATCGCGCAGCGCGGTGCAGTTGTCCTCTTGCAGCGGCGTCCACTCGGTGATGCCGATGTTGGCGTGCGGGCTGTCTGCGTGGTTCACGTACTGCATACCATCATCATACCAGACGAAGCGGCCGGACGGATGGTGCAGGTACCCCCCGTGCAGGGCGAACTCCAACTCCTCGGGCGACAACGCAGCGAGCTCCGGCAGGCCACACACTTTCATCGTATCGTCGAAAATCCAGACCTTGGTGCCCGCGGGAATGCGGGACCTCGCAAAAGCCCCCATTCCGTGAATTGGGCTCTTTCGGAATTCGACGTCGGCAATCCATCCCATCTTTCATGCTCCTTGCAAGCGGGGGGTGTACTCGTTGTGCACCCCTAATTGGACCAGACAGGGT
Source organism: Paracoccaceae bacterium (assembly GCA_041687395.1). GTDB lineage: Bacteria > Pseudomonadota > Alphaproteobacteria > Rhodobacterales > Rhodobacteraceae > JAWLCA01. The sequence continues at coordinate 170,090 of JAWLCA010000005.1, forward strand.
AAACGCTTGGATAATTTTCCGCGGAAAAGTCGCGAAAAAGCCTTAACTCGCCATTCAGATGCCCCATCAGTGCCCTATGTGCCATGACTTTCCGATTCGCGCCCCAATATCTTGGTCTATACCAAATATTTACACATCTGCGGATCTCCGCCGTTACCGCCGTGCCACACCGGGTAAAAACCGCCCCAGAAGACCAGGCCGCGCCGCGGGCGCAAGGGGGCTTCGCCCTTCGGGTCCAAGGGTCCAGACATCATCCCCCTCAATCACGACAGCGGTCAACGGGCCGCCGTAGGCGGCGCTGCTGTCGATGTTCACACGATTGCCGTAATGCTCTGGCGCGGGAAGCGCCGTGTGGCCGTGGACGACAAGAAAGCCGTGATCCCGCGTGTCCTCGAGGAACCCCTCGCGGATCCAGACCAGATCGCTCTCGTCCTGCCGGTCGAGCGGAATGCCCGGGCGAATACCCGCGTGCACGAAGACCACGTCGCCCCGTTTATGCCAGGTCGGCAAGTCCTCGATGAAGGCGATATCCGCCTCGGGCACTGCCGCCGCTGCATCGTCGTGCACCTTTGCCAGCGGACGATCGGAGGCGTTGCGGACCCCGTACGAGGCGAGCGTCTCGCCGCCTCCGATCCGCGGGTGCAGCCACGACAGGGCAGAGCGCAGTCCGGGCTCGGGCACCTCCGGGTCGCGCAGGAAGCGGGCGAACATCCGGTCATGATTTCCCTTGAGCACGACCCAGTTCGCGCCCGCCTGTTGACCGGCGCGCAGATGTGCAATCACCCCGGCGCTGTCGGGACCGCGATCAACCAGATCTCCCACATGCACCACAGGCGCATCGCGGGCGCCCTCGCGGGCGCGATCGGCCTCGATCCAGTCATGCGCGGCCCGCAGCAGGTCGATATGTCCGTGGATATCGCCGATCGCGTAGCTTTGCATTTCCAGACCCTTCGCTTGCCTAGGCTCGCATCTAGGGGCCAAATCGCGAAATGTCACGCCATACCGCCGGCTGCGGGATGCGAGGGGGCGTACCGCCCCCTCGCAGCGGTCCTTTCAGGCGATGTCGAATTCCAGCGGGCGCACCTGCTGGAAAAGACCGGTCTCCTCCAGTTCGGCCACCACGGCATCGGGGATGTGTTCATCCAGATACAGGATCGCGATCGCCTCATTGCCCACGCCCGACCGGCCCAGGGTGAAGTTGGCGATGTTGACCCCGTTCTTGCCCAGGATCATCCCCAGCGTGCCGATGATGCCGGGCACGTCGCGGTTGGTCGTGTAAAGCATGTGCTGCCCGATCTCGGCGTCGATGTTGATGCCCTTGATCTGGATGAACCGCGGCTTGCCATCCGAGAACACGGTGCCCGCGATGGAGCGTTCGCGCGTTTCGGTCACCACCGTCACCTTGATATAGCCGTCGAACACGCCCGATTTCTCTTGCCGGGTGGTCGAGATCTGGATGCCGCGTTCCTTGGCGATGATCGGGGCCGAGACCATGTTCACGTCCGGGTTCGACGCCTTCATGATCCCCGCGATGGTGGCGCAGTTCAGCGCCTGCAGGTTCATGCCGGCGGCGACTCCGTCGTAAAGCACGTTGATCGCCTTGATCGGCTCGTCCGTCATCTGGCCCACGAAGGCGCCGATGTGGCCCGCCAGTTGCAGCCACGGCCCCATGACGGCGGCTTCCTCGGCGGTGACGGACGGCATGTTCAGCGCGTTCTGCACCGCCCCGGTCAGCAGGTAATCCGACATTTGCTCGGCCACCTGGATCGCCACGTTCTCCTGCGCCTCGGTGGTCGATGCGCCCAGGTGCGGCGTCACCACCACGTTCGGCAAGCCGAACAGCGGGCTGTCGGTCGCGGGCTCCACCGCAAAGACGTCCAGCCCGGCGCCGGCGACGTGGCCCGACTTCAGCGCCTCGGCCAGCGCGGCCTCGTCGATCAGGCCGCCACGGGCGCAGTTGACGATCCGCACGCCGGGTTTCGTCTTTGCCAGCGCCTCGGCCGACAGGATGTTGCGGGTCTTGTCGGTCAGCGGCACGTGGAGCGTGATGAAATCGGCCTTTTCCAGCAGATCCTCCAGTTCGACCTTGTGCACGCCCAGCTTCACCGCGCGTTCCTCGGACAGGAAGGGATCGTAGGCCAGCACCTTCATCTTCAGCGCCAGCGCGCGCTCGGCCACGATCGACCCGATGTTGCCGCAACCAATCAGGCCGAGGGTCTTGTTGAACAGCTCCACCCCCATGAACCGGGATTTTTCCCATTTCCCGGAATGGGTTGAGGCGTTCGCCTCGGGGATCTGGCGGGCCACGGCGAACATCAGCGCGATGGCGTGTTCGGCGGTGGTGATCGAGTTGCCGAAGGGGGTGTTCATCACGATCACGCCCTTCTTTGACGCCGCCGGGATATCGACGTTGTCGACCCCGATGCCGGCGCGGCCGATCACCTTCAGGCGGTCGGCGCCGTCGAGCAGCTTTGCCGTCACCTTGGTGGCCGAGCGTATCGCCAGGCCGTCATAATCGCCGATGATCTCGGCCAGCTTTTCCTTGTCCTTGCCAAGTTTCGGCATGTAGTCGACCTCGACCCCGCGATCGCGGAAGATCTGGACGGCTGTTTCGGACAGTTCGTCGGAGACGAGAACCTTGGGTGCCATGTCGGCCTCCATCTATATGTGCATCTGAAGAGGATCCGCGCGCATGCCGTGAATACGGTGCGCGCGGTGGGGATGTGTCGGCCCGCGCCGACAGCGTCAGGCCGCGGCCTGCAGCGCCGCGATCTCGGCCTGGAAGGCCCAGTCGACCCACGGCATGAGGGCTGCCACGTCCGCCGCCTCGACCGTCGATCCGCACCAGATCCGCAGGCCCGGCGGCGCGTCGCGATAGGCGCCCACGTCCAGCGCCACGCCCTCACCCTCCAGCCGCTTCGCCACGGCCTTGGCAAAGGCCGCGCCGTCGGTGATGCGGGGGTCGGTGAACTTCAGGCAGACGCTGGTGGTCGATGCCGTCGCCGGATCGACGGCGAGGTTTTCGATCCAGTCGCGCGCGGCGACGAAATCGGCGATCACCTGCGCGTTGGCCTTCGCCCGCGCGATCAGGCCCGGCAGACCGCCCACGCTTTCGGCCCAGTCGAGCGCCACGAGATAATCCTCGACCGCCAGCATTGACGGCGTGTTGATCGTCTCGCCCTGAAAGATGCCCTCGATCAGCTTGCCACCCTTGGTCAGGCGAAAGATCTTCGGCAGCGGCCAGGCGGGCGTGTAGCTTTCCAGCCGCTCCACCGCGCGGGGGCTCAGGATCAGCATGCCGTGCGCCGCCTCGCCGCCCAGCACCTTCTGCCAGGAGAAGGTGACCACATCCAGCTTGTCCCAGGGCAGGTCCATCGCAAAGGCCGCGCTGGTCGCATCGCAGATCGTCAGGCCCGCACGGTCGGCAGGAATCGCGTCGCCGTTCGGCAGCCGCACGCCGCTGGTGGTGCCATTCCAGGTAAAGACGACATCGGCGTCGAAATTCACCTGCGCCATGTCCACGATCTCGCCATAGGGCGCCTTGCGCACCACGGCGTCCAGCTTCAGCTGCTTGACCGCATCGGTCACCCAACCCTCGCCGAACGACTCCCACGCGATCATCTCGACCGGGCGCGCACCCAGCAGCGACCACATCGCCATTTCCACCGCGCCGGTGTCGGAGGCGGGCACGATGCCGATGCGGTAGTCATCCGGCACGCCCAGGATCGCGCGGGTCTTGTCGATGGCGGCTTTCAGCTTTGCCTTGCCCACGGCGGCGCGGTGCGACCGGCCCAAGGGGGCGTCGCGCAGGGCATCAAGCGTCCAGGTGGGGGGCTTGGCGCAGGGGCCGGAAGAGAAGCGCGGATTGGCCGGCCGCGCGGCCGGTTTGGTGAGATCAGTCATGGTATCCTTCCAGATATATGCCCTTCGTTGGGGAAGGGTGTCCCACCGCCGCGATTACTCCCGTTCGGCGCGGCGCGCAACGAATAAGTCTGGACTGGCGAAAAACGTCGCACCGAGGACGAAAATGGCCGATCCGGCCCTATCTCGACAGTGTTAACCTTTTCCGGAGCGAACCGGTGCGAACACCGGCCGCGACCTTGGGAGGGGACAGAATGAAAAGACTTGCACTGGCGGCCTTGGCCGCCACCTTGCCTGCAGTGGTGCAGGCGGAAACTCCGGTCGAACGCGGCGAATATCTGGTACAGGGGCCGGCGGGATGCGGCAACTGCCACACCCCGTTGGGGCCGGAGGGCTTCGTCTGGGACCAGGATCTTGGTGGCCGGCTGGTGGAAGAGAACCAGATGTTCACCGCCTATGCGCCGAACATCACCCCCGGCAGCCGCATCGCCGACTGGTCCGATGCGGAACTCGCCCGCGCGATTCGCGAAGGTCTGCGCCCGGATGGCACGATCATCGGCCCGCCGATGCCGTTTCCCATGTATCGCGGCCTGTCGGACGAGGATCTTGGGGCCATCGTCGCCTATCTGCGCACCGTGCCTGTTGTGGAGAACGCGGTGCCGGAGTCGGTCTACAACATCCCCCTGCCCCCGGCCTACGGCCCACCGGTGGAAAGCGTCGCCGCGATCCCGCGCGGGGTGACGGCGGACTATGGCGCCTACCTTGCCGGCCCTGTCGCCCATTGCCTTGAATGCCACACGCCGATGGGGCCGCAGGGGCCGATGCTGGACACCGACCTTGGCCGCGGCGGGTTCGAGTTTCACGGGCCCTGGGGCATCTCGGTCGCGTCGAACCTGACCAGCCATGAGGACGGTCTGGCGGGCTACAGCGATGACAAACTCGCGGCGATGATCACCGAAGGCGTGCACCCCGACGGCACGCCGATGATGCCGCCAATGCCCTACGGCTATCTGGCAAGGATGACCGACGACGATCTGGCGGCGATCATCCTTTACCTGCGCAGCTTGCCGCCCCTGCCCGACGCGGGCTGAAGGGGTCTGGTCAATCCCCCTTTGGCTGGTCTATCGCGGGGCCAGTCCAAAGGGGGGTGCCCATGCACATCGTCACGCTGCTGACCAATCCCGCGCGCGGCGGGCTGGACCGTGCCACCGTCGAATCCCTGCGCGACGCCTGGGGCGGCGGCGTGGCCGAGTGGCTGAACCCCGGCATCGCGGCCGAGTTTCCGGTGGACACCGTCCCCGGTAACCGGTGGGGGGTGTGGCAGGGCCTGCAGGGTCTGGGCATCGACATGGCGGTGCAGCCGGATCAGGGGCGCAAGAAGCGCCTGCTGATCGCCGACATGGACAGCACCATGATCGGACAGGAATGCATCGACGAACTGGCCGACGTAGCGGGCATCGGCGCGCATGTGGCCGCGATCACCGCCCGCGCGATGAACGGAGAGCTGGAGTTCGAGGATGCCCTGCGCGAGCGCGTGGCGCTGCTGGCGGGCCTGAATGCCGAGGTGATCGGCCAGGTCCTGATGGAGCGGATCAGCTACGCCCCCGGCGGGCGCGTATTGGTCGCCACGATGAAGGCGGCGGGCGCGCAGGCTGTGCTGGTGTCTGGCGGCTTCACCGCGTTCACCGAGTCGGTGGCGGAGGGCCTTGGCTTTCACGAACACCGCGCCAACCGGCTGGAGATCGAGGGGGGCAAGCTGACCGGCCGCGTGATCGAGCCGATCCTGGGCCGGCAGGCCAAGGTCGATGCGCTGGAAGAGATCACCGCCCGGCTGGGGCTGACGCCCGCCGATGCGCTCGCCGTGGGCGACGGCGCGAACGATCTGGGCATGCTGCACCGCGCGGGCACCGGTGTGGCGCTGCACGCGAAACCGGCGGTGGCGGAACAGTGCGAGATCCGGGTGAACCACGGCGATCTGACCGCGCTGCTGTACCTGCAGGGCTATGCGGCGGGCGAGTTCTCGGCGGGCTGAGCCGGGCGCGAAACGGTTACGGGCAGGTTAACAGAAACTGCGGAATATAGCATTTTCAATGGCTTGAGATTTTGTGCACGCGTGCACAACGCCCCTTCAGCCCGGAAATCCGGGGGCTGTCCGGATCGACCCCACTTCCAGCCCGCGCCAGTTCCGCTCCACCGTGTGCAGCCGCTTCCGCGTCGCCGGATGGTCGGCTTCCAGCACCCCCAGCCGCACCAGCAGCGCCGCCACCGCCGCCTCGGCAGCCCGCGTCCCGCCATCGACGATCTTCAGCGCGATACCCAGCTTCTTCTCGGGCACGATCGCCACGAACACCGCCTCGGCCCCGGTCTTGATCGCGACCCGCCCCCCCATCGCCCGCATCAGTTCCGTACACGCCCGCCCCTCACCCGCGACCAGTTCGGGATGCGCCGCCATCGCCGACCGCAGCCGCACCATCGCCCGCCCCCGCGCGTCCGTCTCCTCGGCCGCCGCGAAAGCCGCCATGGCCCGCGCCAGCCCCGCGACCGAGCAGGCGAAGTTCGGCGCCGAACAGCCGTCGATCCCGTAGCGGGGTGAGGTCTCGCCCGTCACCTCCTCGAACGCGGCCTTCACCGCCCGCTGCACCGGATGATCCGGCTCCACATACTCCGGCCCCGCCTTCAGGTGCCGGTTCAGCATCAGGAACCCCGCGTGCTTGCCCGAGCAGTTGTTGTGGATCTGGCAGGGCGCCTCATACGCGCGGATCAGCCGGTCCCGCTCTTCCCGGTCCTTCGGCTCATGCGCGCCACAGCGCAGGTCAGACTCGCCCAGCCCCAGATCGTCCAGCCAGTGCGACACGCCGGACACATGCATCGCCGCCCCCTGATGGCTCGCGCACGCCAGCGCCAGCTGCTCGTCACTCAGCCCCTCCCCTGCCCCGCTTTCCAGCAACGGCAGCGCCTGAAGCATCTTGCAGGACGAGCGTGGAAAGATGATTTCGGCGGGATTCCCCCAACCCTCGACAACGTCGCCCGCGGGCGTGCAGATCGCTGCATGGCCAAGGTGGCTGCTCTCCACCATGCCGCCACGCCAAAGCCCCACCATCTGCTGTGCAGATGCCATCAATCGTCCCCTCACGCTTGCGCGATTTTTTGCCCAGCGGGCTTTCATAAATCCGCGCTTTTACGGTAAGGACCGAATATCGAGTTGAACAACGCGCTGCCACAGGAAAAGGTCGTACACGGCCAGCAGGCGGCGGCGCATGGGGCAAGGAACGGCGGAGGCTGTGAAAATCATGACATCATGGATGCGGCGCGGCTTCGGCAGCGTGATCATCGCGGCAGCGGCAGCCGGGGCGCTGGCCGCACCGGCCAGCGCGCAGCAATCGACCAATCGCGTGGCGACCGAGACGGATTGGAGCGTCTTCGTCGAGGAAAACCCGCAAAAGGAATGCTGGGGCGTTTCGGCCCCGAAAGAGACGGTGAATACCCGCGGTGGCCAGACTGTCAGCGTGAACCGGGGCGACATCCTGCTGTTCGTCACCTTCCGTCCCGGCGCGGGTTCCCGCGGCGAGGTGTCGTTCACCGGCGGCTATCCTTTCGCGCCGTCTTCGACCGTCGACGTTCAGATCGGCAGCGACACCTTTCAGCTTTTCGTTGACGGGCAATGGGCCTGGCCGCAGAACGCCGAAGACGATGCACGCCTGCTTGCCGCCATGCGCCGCGGGTCCGAGGCGATCGTGACCGGACGGTCATCGCGCGGGACCGATACGCGTGACACCTTCTCGCTGATGGGTTTCACCGCCGCGATGGCGGAAGCCGAAAGCCGCTGCAGCAACTGACGCGGTGCAGACTTGGCGGAACGCCCCGGCCCGGCGCCGGGGCTTTTCGTTTGTCGGAACGCCTCCCTGCCCTTATATGACGGCGATCCACGAAAGAGTTGCCCGATGACCGCCAATGCCCCGATCACCCAGGACGTCCTGACCATCCCGCGCAAGCTGCCCGAGGGGGGGCGCATCAATATAGTCGGCCTGACCCGCGACGGTCTGCGCGACGCGCTGATCGCGGCCGGCACGGCCGAGCATCAGGCGAAGATGCGCGTGGGCCAGGTCTGGCAATGGGTCTATCACTGGGGCGTCCGTGACTTCGCAGAAATGACGAACCTGTCCAAGGACTACCGCGCCCTGTTGGCCGAGCACTTTGAGATCGCGGTTCCCGAACTGGTCAGCCGCCAAGTTAGCGCCGATGGGACACGCAAGTATCTGGTCCGCATCGCCGGCGGGCACGAGGTCGAGACCGTCTACATCCCCGAGGAGGGGCGCGGGACACTCTGCATCTCGTCCCAGGTGGGCTGTACCCTCACCTGCTCATTCTGCCACACTGGAACCCAGAAGCTCGTGCGCAACCTGACGGCGGGTGAGATCATCGGCCAGGTCATGCTGGCGCGCGACGATCTGGGCGAATGGCCCATCCCCGGAGCGCCGAAGCGCGAGGAGCGCGCGATCACCAACATCGTGCTGATGGGCATGGGCGAGCCGCTCTACAACTTCGATGCGGTACGCGACGCGATGCGGATCGCGATGGACGGGGAAGGCATTTCCCTTTCCCGACGCCGGATCACCCTGTCGACCTCTGGCGTCGTACCCGAAATCGCCCGCACCGCCGAAGAGATCGGCTGCCTTCTGGCCGTCAGCTTCCACGCCACCACCGACGAGGTGCGCGACAGGCTGGTACCGATCAACAGGAAATGGAACATTAGCACCCTGCTGGACGCGCTGCGCGACTATCCGCGGCTGTCGAATTCCGAGCGGATCACCTTCGAGTATGTGATGCTGAAGGACGTGAACGATTCAGATGCCGATGCGCGCCGTCTGGTCAAGCTGATCGCGGGCATCCCGGCAAAAATCAACCTGATCCCCTTCAACGAATGGCCAAGCGCCCCATATCAGCGTTCGGACTGGCAGCGCATCGAAGCCTTTGCCGACATCGTCCACAAGGCCGGCTACGCCAGCCCGATCAGGACCCCCCGCGGCGAGGATATAATGGCGGCCTGTGGGCAGTTGAAATCGGCCACCGAGCGCACCCGCAAGAGCCGGGCCGAGGTGGCCGCCGAGGCCGGTCTTGCCTGACGATCGGTCTTGACGCCTGCACCGCACTGTCTTAGTGACGCGCCACCGTGGCGGAGTAGCTCAGTTGGTTAGAGCAGCGGAATCATAATCCGCGTGTCGGGGGTTCAAGTCCCTCCTCCGCTACCACGGTTCTTCAATGAATTAAGGCGATGCGCGAGGCCGAACCGTATCCTCCTGTACTGGTTTCTGGCCGGGACTGCGCCGGGACTGCGGCATCGTTTGGCCGGCACTTTAAAAAGTATAACAGGCGCGGCATCGTCGAAGAAGTGGAGACGTTAAACTTTCGTCATTGCGTCATGGTCAGTTAGAGGTGATCTTATAGGAGAGTTGGCAGGAACGGGCATGAACCGGAACGTCATGCCGAACTGAGATGAGGAACTTTCTCCAGCTGGCGCGCGAACTTCCGCCAAGTCAGCTGGAGGTCACCGTGTGGTACGAGGTCAAGGTTATTGCCGACCTCCCGGACAAGCGCCGCGTCCATCCGCGATCCGCCCGACGCCGAGATGGCTGCCAGATCGACACCCCGGCCCACATCCGCCGTTAAGCGTGTCTGGCATGCTGCAACGCAGCTCAATCGAGCCGCACATTCTCCCGGACCGAATGGGAACGAGCCAGCAGGCGCGAACGATCGGTGCAGAGCAGCCGCGTTGTGGTATCAGCTATTCTCGGGAATGCGAAAATATCACCTGGCACTGCGCCGCTCCTGCATGGTGATTTACAGCCTTGCATTTGAGAGGAGCCGACAAAGTCGTCTGTTGACGCCGACCGGGCGGCAGTACCAACTGCGCTGGCGTCGCAATCAAATGCCCGCCCTCGCCGTATATGGACGGGGTTCGACTTCTCGTGAACAGCCCCGCTATCGGGTCGGCCTGCTGCGGTCGACGGTTACGCGGGCGATGTGGTTGGTCCCATGGATCAGCAGCGTATCGCCGTCCTGCGTGGTGCGCATGTGGCGCAGGATGCCGGCGTAGACCTCGCCCGAGGAGATTGGCCAGCTCTGGAAGCTTTCGTCCTCGGGGTCGAAGCGCACCAGCATGTCGGGGCGCACACCACTTTTATTATACCACACCGCCCCGTCGAAGACCGCGATGGCGTAGGGGTGCGAGGTCGGACCGCTTGGCGAATCCCATTCGCGGATGTCGCCCGACACCGGGTCGTAGCGCCCCAGCCGCCCGAGGCCCGAGTTGACCCACCAGATGATTCCGTCCGCGTCGATATCGAAGCGCCGCACTGTAGTGCCGGCCTCGGGCAGGGAAATCTCGGTGACCTCCATCTTGTCGGGGTCGAGGGTGCGCCACCTCGGCGTCGACATCGAAGATGCGCTTTCGCTGTCGGAGGGAATCGAGCTGTGACGGACTGCCCCGACCGGCATGTTACGTGGCGGTACGGCCCAAAACCGAGCTTCGTGCCTTTGTTGGTCGCTGCTGCCCAGTTTCACCAGAACGGTCATTCGCTGCGGTTGCGCGGTTGTCAAAAATACCAAACTCGCAGGACATTAGGGTGATTGTGGGCGTTGTTGCACATCTCTGACGACAGAGGATTCACTTCGCGAATCCATGCCGTCAGACGCGCGGCATGAGCAAGCCATCGCCCGCCCGCGATCGCACGACGAACTGG